>JBMDWT010000034.1:0-22599 GCA_048594665.1 Amaricoccus sp.
AGCGCCAGCCTTCGGCTGTCGGCTCCGGTGCCCCCGTGTCCTCGCTTCGCTGTGGGCCGCGCCAGGGCGCCTGCGCCCGGTTGACCCCCGGCCCCCCGGACGCGGGTCGGGCTGCGCCCACCCCGCTCTGCCTTCGTTGGAATTGCGGGGCAGTTCCAATCGGCAGATCGGAGAAGCGCCGCCCATCGGCGGATCAGGGCAGGGACCCCGGCCGCTCCATTCCCAAAAGGAGATACCGGCATGGCTGGCACATTCGACGCGTAACAGACGGTCGCGGATCGCATCATCAAGGCCATCGAGGCGGGAACTCCGCCGTGGCGCAAGCCCTGGACCGGCGACGCGGGCGGGGCCGCCTTTCCCACACGCGCGTGCGGCGAGCCTTATCGCGGCATCAATGTCATTCTGCTTTGGCTCGAGGCCCACGAGAAGGGCTATGTCTCGCGGTTCTGGTTCACCTATCGCCAGGCGCAGGCCCTTGGCGGACAGGTGCGCAAGGGTGAGAAATCCGTCAGTGTGATCAAGTTCGGCACCATCGAGAAAGAGAGCGAGAAGCCGAACGAGGATCCCCGTACGATCCCCTATACCAAGCTCTACGCGGTCTTCAACGCGGACCAGATCGACGGCCTGCCGGAAGACTACTATCATCGGGCGGAGGCCCCGCGCGATCTCGGAACCGAACCGGACGCCGCCTTGGACGCCTTTTTCGCGGCGACCGGCGCTGTGATCGACTCAAGCCCTGATCCGCGTGCCTATTACAACCCGGTGACGGACCGGGTTCATATGCCCTCGGTCCGGACGTTTCATTCGATGGGGGGATATTATGCCACCCTCGCTCATGAGATGGTTCACTGGACCGGCCATGGCCGCCGCCTCGACCGGCTTGGGAAATTCGCGGATCGCAAGGCCTATGCGTTCGAGGAGCTGATCGCGGAAATCGGCAATGTGATCATCTGCGCCCATCTCGGCCTGACACCGGATTTCGAGCAGAGCGCGGCCTATGTCGAAAGCTGGCTCAAGGCTCTCAGGGAGGACAAGCGCGCGATTTTTCGCGCCGCCGCCGAGGGTCAGAAAGCGGCTGATTTCCTGATCACGAAAGCCGCGGAGGCAGCAAAGGACATGCAAGCGGCCTAGACGGTTTCAGCGCCTCGGCCTTCGTGGGTTGGGGCGCCCAAAAAAGATGCCACACGCCGGCGCGCAAGGCATCCATTTCCGTCGGCGATCATCGCCGTTCTCGGCTGTACCGAGAGACCACCTTTAGCTGGAAGCGCACGGTATTTCCGGACCTGCCGCCGCCAGTGGTACGCGGTCCTGCGGCGCAGAGCGCTTGCCCATGCCGCCCAACGAAGCTTGAGCTGTCGATCGGCGGCTTAGCCTATTCGAGCAACGGATCGCTCGCGCGGGCGCCTGGCTCTAACGACGTAGCTGCTGAGCGGCCGCTGGCTTCGAATTGATCCCGCCCGCAAGCGGAGATCGCCTGGTCGGCGATCGAGACGCGAAGGGCAGGGCTCAACGCGCCTTCGGCCCGCTCACCCCCGCCCCGACAGGTTTCTTTTCTTTTCCGTCCGGCATTCACCTAGTCCCGCGTCCGCGGGCTTGGGTGATGTCGAGAATTCTCCGCGTCGGACTTGCCTCGGGACTCTTGCGCAATTGGTGGATTGATACGGGCGAACCCGGCGTGAAGCGCAGGTCGATAAATGGTGGATGCCAATGCAGCCCTGTGTCATTGTCATGGCTCATGTCCTTGATCTGATGAGTCGGCTGGTTGAACAACCGCTTCAGGCAAATGTTCAGGTCAATTGTGATGGGCGGATGAGCCTCAGGCTACACAGCGAACTTTTTGACCAAGGTTTTCACGGGATCACGTCTGCCTGCATCAATTCTGATAAGAATCAAAGAGACAAGATCTTCTGTTCCGTTTCTACTCAAACCCAGGATTGAGGTAGCACGGGTTGATTCACGCTGGAAGGAGCATGACATGTCACCCGATCTCGTGACGCTTGATTTGCTCATGTGGCTGGAGGGTCGGAACTGCGTGGTGGTCGGCGGGCGATTCAATCGGTGCGTTGCGCAGCCGCCCGTGTCTCCGGCTTCGCAGCGTGGCGCGATGCGCCGTTGGGTCATGGGCGCGGCTCGGCGCGAACTGGGGCTGCCGGATGTGATCTTCCGGCACGATCCCTCAGGGGCCCTGCTTTGGCCAGCGGGGCAGCGCGGCTCCCTGAGTCATTGGGGCGATCTCAGCGTCTGCATGCTCATGCTCGGCGAGAGCGCGGATGTCGGCGTGGATGTCGAGGGCTTTGCTGACGATGAGGCACGGCGGGCAATCCGCCAGGAGACGCTGTCGCGAAGGGAGGCCGCCCGGCTTGACGGCGCGCCTGTCAGGGCGGGCGTGGCGGAGGCGCTCGTCTTCTCCGCGAAGGAGAGCTTTTTCAAGGCGGTCTATCCCCGTGTTGGCCAACGGCTTGACTTCGACGCCGCGGAGTTCGTGGCTCTGTCGGGGAAAACCCTTACTTTGCGCGTGACGCGGAGGCTCGGTAATGGGTTGGAGGAAGATGAGCTCAGGCCGCTCGGGTTTCGTCTGTTCGACGGTTTCGTCCTGACCTGGATGATCCTGCCTGTCTGAATGCGCACCGCTTTCCGCTCGTCAGGCTATGAAATCCGCGCAGGCACGCAGGACTTCATGCGCCGATGTGATGATTGCATGTACCCGCGCGGGCGACAGCTGGACCCGTCGCGCGATATGATTCTGGCGCTCGTCCCCGAGTCGATGGGCGAGCAGAATGCGCCGGTGCAGCGGCGGCAGGCGGTCCATTTCGGCCCGGATGCGGGCGAGGCACTGCCGGTCCTCGACGGATTGGTCGGGGCGGGGGCGCTCGCAGACGAATTCGACATCGGCGGGCAGGGTCATCACGGGTTCGCGGCCGCGTTTGCGCGCCTGATCGAGGGCGAGGTTGCGCACGATCCGGCGCAACATGGCCCGAGGACAGTCGATCTCGCAACGGAGCGCCGAGCTCTCCAGACATCGGATCGCCGCGTCCTGCAGCACATCCTCGGCGCGGTCGCGTGAGCCGAGAATGCGTGTGGCCTCCCTGAGGAGGAGCTCGCGCTCCTCGACCAGATGGGCCAAAAGCGTCTCCCGCGCCGCCGAAGCGGTGGACTTGTCAGCATGCGCCATGAAACTCGCCCGAAGAGAAAAGGGGAACCCGTCTGCTTGGCGCACATGCTGAGTCGACGTGCTGTCCTTATATAGAGCGGTGCCGCGCTTGCAAAGCGTATTACTCGGATTGCGAGCGACCGGGCAATGCCGCCCATCGAAGGTCCGCCTATTCGGCTGCGAAGCTGGCCATCGGCCGCCGACACGATTCTTCGATTGCCCGAGCGATCTCTTCCGAGCGCAGAGCGAGGACCGAGAGCAGCGTATCGCTTACGCCGTGGGTCGACTCGCTGTAACCCTGCACGAAGATCGCAGGACAAAAGCCTTCGGCCATCGGCAGCCGGTAGTCGCGGGTGGGCGGTTCACCGGTCCACCAGTCGGTTATGCCATCGAGCAATGCGCGGTCGATCCGGCGACGGTATCCGGTCGCGAGGATCACGAGATCGTAGCGAACGCTCGCCGCGCCGCCGCTGCCATCGAGCGTCAGATTGATACCCGCGCTGTTGTCGAAGACCGCGCGGACGGATGTCTCGGCGCGGATAGCGAGCCTGGTCCCGCCGACCACGCTCTGTTCGTACAGCATGCCGTAGATCTGCGCGATCAGGTCGTGATCGACCACGGAATAATTGGTCGGTGCCGCCTCGCGCAGCCGGTGCGCGCGTGTTTCGGGGGCAAGGGCGTGGAAGCGGTCGGTACGCGCGGGGTCGAAGATCTCGTTGATGAAGGGCGAGTCGTCCGATGGCCTGAGCGCGCCACCGCGCAGGATCATCTCGACGACCGGTGCTTCGGGGCGCGTGGCCAGATCGGCGAAGATCTCGGCCCCGCTTTGACCGCCGCCGATGATGGCGATCCGCAGGCCCGGGCGGAGCCGCGCACCGATGCCCGAGAGATAGTCGCATGCATGCAGGACATGGGCGGAGCCGCGAAACCCGGCGAAGGGCGCGGGCCAGTGGGGAGCGCCGCCCGGAGCCAGCGCGAGGCCGCGCGCCGTGTAGACGTGGCCCTCACCGGTGGCGGTCTCCGCTGTGATGCGCAGCGCGGTGACGGAGCCGCCGCTTTTGACGGGCTCGATCGCCGTTACTCGTCGGTCATAGGCACAGAGGTCGAGCTGGGCCGCGACCCAGGCGAGATAGTCGTTGAACTCGACCCGGCTCGGGAAAAACGTCTTGCGATTGATGAACCGCGTGAGCCGTCCCTTTTCGTGGAGATAGTTGAGGAAGGAGAAAGCGCTGCGCGGATTGCGCAGCGAAACGAGGTCCTTGAGAAAGGACACCTGCATGTCGGTCCCGGCGATCATCATGTCCGGATGCCAGGCAAAACCCGGCCGGGCTTCGAGGAACCGGACGCAAAGGCTGGTCCCGCGCTCCTTCAGGGCGACGGCGAGCGAAAGGTTTGACGGGCCGAACCCCACTCCGACGAGGTCGTATGTCTCGGTCATCGGGATGCTCCTTCCGTCAGAAGCCGCGCAGGAGAGAGGGCGAGGGGGGTTCCGCGTCCCGTCTCCGGGCGCGCCCAGACGCGGGCCTCGAAGAAATGCTGGCGCTCGAGCCGCACCAGCGTCGAGCGCTTGTGCGGAAAGTCGAAGTCGCGCAGATGGCCGAAGCCACAGCGGCCGAGGTTGTTCAACTGGCGCTGGTGACTCGCCTTCGGCTCGCCCACCACCGCCTCGGTGCGCGGCTCGGCGAGGAACATGTAATGCATGAGCGAGGGCATCCAGGCGGTTACATGGTCCGCGCCCCGCAGGTCGGGCTCCCCGACCAGCACATGCCATCCACGATCCCAGGCGCCCGCGTCATACTGTGCGCCGATCCGGTTCTCCCGCGCCCAATAGACCTCGAAATAGACGAAATCGCGACCGTCGACCGCGCCGATCAGCGGCAGCATATGCGGATCCGCGAGCAGGCGGGCGACATAGCCGCGATGCTGTTCGATGCCGCCGGACTCCTCGAAAAATTCGGCGACGCGGGGGTCGTTCTGCCAGCGATGAAAGGTCGGAAGGTCGTCCATCGACATGGCACGCAGGCTGAACCACTGGCCAAGCCAGGGGATATGGCGGCGGTAGACCTCTCCCTCGGGTTTGGGCGGTCGCTGGGGATGGCGCCCATGCGGCCCCGCGCGCCAGAGCGTTGGCCAGGGGGCCGGGGAATGGCCGAGCCAGCGGTCGGCCACCTGCCAGAAGGCGGCGGGCAGCACCGTTGGGACCTCACCGATCATCAAGGCCGCGCCGGTCTCCAGAAGACGCGGCAGCAGGGGTGTCCAGCCCGCGCCGGAGAGCCGGATCGCAACTTCTCCGCCCTGATTGGTGAGCGCCTCGAATCCCGCGAGCGCAAGCTCCAGACTCACGATGGGATCGGCTACCCTGGGCGCTGCGAGGTCGATCCAGCCGTCCCCGTGGTCGGTCAACGCGAGCGGCGGTGCTCCGTTCAGCAGCAGGCGGTCGCCATCGCGGCGGGCCAGCGGCGGGGCGGCGGGATGCATGTCTTTAGGCATGAAAACTCCTTTCACACAGCGATGCGCATCGGCCGGTCCGCCAGAGCGCCGCGGTCGATCGCAAAGGCCCAGCGGATGGCACGGTTCACGGCCACGGGCAGGACCGACATGTGGGTTTCGTCGGGATAGGTCTCGTAGACGGCGGTCGCACCGCGAGCGGCAAGCGCCTCGGCCATCTCGGCGGCCGCGGCGGCGGTACGGATTTGGCGTTTCTCGGCGTAGCGCGCCTCGGCCTCCGGAGCATGGCGCTGGAACGGGGCGAGGTCGGCACCCTCCCATTCCCCGGCCGAGAGATGTACGCGCGGATCGTGGTCGGCGGGGTCGAACCGCGCGAGATGGTCGAGAAGGAAGCTGTCTTCCCAGGTGATCGCCGGGCTCGCGGCGATCCAGTTCCGGAAGGCGTGCGGGCGGTCAAAGAGCAGCCAGAGCGCGAAGAGCCCTCCGAGGGAATGGCCGAACAGGGCCTGTTGGCCGGGGTCGAGTGGCAGTTGCTCCGCGAGGAAGGCCCGCGCGTCCCCGAGCAGGAAGCGCGCCATTTCCGCCCCGCCTCCGGTTCGTACCTCGGGACCGCCGTCGTGAAACGGCGGATAGATCCGGCCCGGCGGCGGCCCCAGATCCCAGGAGCGGCGGAGGGAGTCATAAGCATCGTCCGTGGGATAGCCAACCGCGACCAGCGCGCCCCGGCCGATGTTGGTGCCCGCGGGCCAGGCCGCCTGCGCGCGCATCGCATCCACCGCCGTGCCGATCACCGCGTTGCCGTCGAGCAGCCAGAGCACAGGCCAACCCACCACCGGTGGTTCGCCCGGTGGCACCCAGAGGAACAGGCGCCGGATCGCGCCGGTCGCGGTATCGGCGAGGTCGAACCAGCGCGTTCCGCTGTGATCGGCCACGCCACAAGCGAGGACGCGCGCGCTCACGCCGCGACCTGTCGGGCCAGTTCGAGCGCACCGAGGAGGTCCGCGGCGAGTTCGTCCGCGGGCTCCAACCCGACCGTGAGCCGGATGGTGCGCGGGCTGACCCCGAAACGGCGGAAGGAATTTGCCGCGCCCGCGAGGCCACAAGCGGCCTGACCCGGCACGATCAGGCTCTCCGGTCCGCCCCAGCTCACCCCGATCCGGATGCGTCGGAGCGTGTCGCAGAAGCGTTCGACATCCACCTCCCCGGCAAGATCGAAGGCGAAGAGGCCACCGAAGCCGGTCAGCCCTTCGGGTCGCGAGTCGAGCAGAGCGGGATGATGCACCGCCGTTACCGCCGGATGCAGGCTGAGCATCCGGGCGATGGCGAGGCCGCTCTCCATATGTCGGCGCATCCGGAGCTCGAGCGTGCGCATTCCGCGCAGCACGAGAAAGGCGTCCATCGGCGCCATCCGGCCCCCGAAAAGATGCGTGGCCTCGTGGTCGACCCGCTCGATCAACGCGCGCGGCCCCGCGACGAGACCGCCCAGCGTGTCGCTGTGGCCCGAAAGGTATTTCGAAGCCGCATGGACGATGAGATCGACCCCGAGCCTGGCCGGAAGCTGGAAGACGGGGGTGGCCCAGCTGTTGTCGATCACCGAGAGGACGCCATGTCGTCGCGCCGCGTCCGCGATGGCGCGGATATCCTGAAGCTGGAAGGTCCAGGAGGTCGGGCTTTCGAGATAGACGAGCCGGGCCCCGGGCAGCGCGCCGATCATCGCTTCGGTATCGCGCCCGTCGACATAGGTGGTCTCGACGCCGAACCGGGCGAGCACCGTCTCGAACAGGCGGTAGGCGTCGGAATAGAGATGTTCGACCGCGACGATCCGGTCCCCCGCGCGCACGAAGGGCAGCACCGCGCCGCAGATCGCCGCCATGCCCGAGGAAAAGCCGCGCGCGGCCTCGGTGCCTTCGAGCCGGGAGATCAGCCCTTCCAGTTCGCAAACCGTGGGATTGTCGCCGCGGGAATAGATGAACCGGTCGGAGCGGCCGGCAAAGACATCGGCGATCTGGGCATAGCTGTCGAAGAGGAAGGAGGTAGCCTGGAAGATCGGCGGTGCGCTGGCGTCATGCGGGATGGGCCGCGTGGGCGAGATCAGGTCGAGGGGGAGTGAAGTCATCCAAAGGCTCCGACGGGCGAGGGACGAAAGGCGGCGCGGCGCAACACGGCCCCGGCGAGGAGGGCTGCGCCGAAGGCGGCGAGGGTGATCGAGAGGGCCGGGGCGGCGATGCCAAGCCGGGGCGTGAGGACGGCGAGCGCAGGCCAGAGCAGCCAGCCCATCGGCGCGAGGCCGAGGACCGCCGCCATCCACGCGCGCGCCATCGCCTGGAGGCAGATCTGCGCGACGATGCGAAGCGCCATTGCCGGCAGGGCCGGGGCGAGCCAGAGGAGCGCGGTGACTCCGGCCGCCGCGACGGCCGGATCGCCGGTCATCAGGCCGATGAGCGACCCCGCGTTGAGCACGAAGGTCAGCGCAAGCACCGCGCTCACGCCACAGCCGAGCACAACAAGCCAGCGCAGCGCACGGGCGGCGCGGTCGGGGTCGTTCGCCCCGAAGGCATGGGCGAGCAGCGGTTGCGTGCCGATCGCGAATCCTTCAAGCGGCAGCGTCACGACCAGCATCAACCGCAGCGCGATGCCGAGCCCGGCCAGCGTCGCCTCGTCCCCCAGTTCGGCGGCGAGGCGCAGGATTGCCATCATGCCGAAGGTGGTGATCGCGACCGACGCCGTTTCGGGCAGGCCCACGCGCAGAATCCGGCGCAGATGTCCGAGCGTCCCGGCGCGGGGACGGCGGGTGGGTGCGCGGAAATAGGCGGCCCAGACCGCGAGCGTGACGAGTTGCGCGGTCAGCGTCGCCCAGGCCGCGCCCGGAAG
The DNA here is from genome assembly GCA_048594665.1 of Amaricoccus sp. Lineage (GTDB taxonomy): Bacteria > Pseudomonadota > Alphaproteobacteria > Rhodobacterales > Rhodobacteraceae > Amaricoccus. The sequence continues at coordinate 8,471 of JBMDWT010000034.1, forward strand.
GCCGAGCCCGAGACCGAAGATGAAGAGCGGATCGAGCAGGATGTTGAGTCCGAAGCAGAGCGCCAGCGTCTTGAGGCTGAAGCGTGAATCTCCCCGCCCGATGGCGAGGAAATCGCAGACGATCTGGATCATGCCGAAACCGAGCGTCAGCAGCAGCGCCGGATAGTAGCTCCGCGCCGGACCGAGGAGCGGAGCCGGCATTCCGACGAGCCCGAGTGTCGGCTCGCGTAGCGCCGACAGCACAAGGACCGCGAGGAGCACTGCGCCGAGACCCGCCGCGAAGACCGTGCCGGCGATACGCCGCGCTTCCTCCGGCTCACCCGCGCCCAGGGCGCGGGCCAGCGCGCTCGCGGCGCCGACACCGAGTCCGACCCCGGCCGCGACCGTCAATCCTCCGAGCGGGGCGAGCAGTGCCAGCACCGCCAGTTCGTCGACGCCGAGCCAACCCACGAAGGCGGCGTCCACCACCTGGTGCGTGGCATTGAGCATCAGCCCCGCCATCGCGGGCAGGCCCAGTCGCCAGATCAGCCGCCCCAGCCGGGGATCGGACAGGTCGATTTCCGCCATCGCAGTCTCCTCCGTTGACAGACAGGACGATGGCGCGGTGGCGAAATTCACCCGATCGGGGAAATTTTTGTCGGAACGTGAATTTCCGCGTCCGCCGCTCGTCTTGTGTCCGAGAGCTTTGACGGAGACCGACATGCCACATTCGACACGACCCGAGGCCAAGTGGCGCGTGCTGCGCAATCACGAAGGCCGCCAGTCCGTTGCCCCGGCCAGTCATCCGCTGCCGGCGGGCTGGGAGCCGGTGGGATATTCCGGCCCGCGCGCGGAGTGCCTCGCGCATATCGCTAGAACCTGGACCGACATGCGGCCCGAGGCATTGAAGGCGGTGATGGCATGAACAAGCGGCAGACATTTCCCGTCCCCCGGCCGCTGACCGGGCTGGAGCGCCGCGTCTTTGCCCATCATCAGGTGGGCGAACTTGCGCCCTTTGCAATCGAGCGGCTGATCCTCGGTTTCGACGCCCGCTTTTCCCGGGACCGGCTGGTTGCCGCGATCGAGGATCTGCTGGCCACGCACCCGGCTTTCACCGCCCGGATCGAGGTGCTGCCGGGGGGCGAGACCCGCCGACATGGCGATGGTGCGACCCGGCTGGAAGAGCGGGGGCCAGGCGGGTTCCCCGAGGCGGTCCGGCGCGCCGAAGGGCATCGACCCGACCCGCTCGGGGCCGCCGCGCGCGCCGAGCTCTGGCACGACAGGCAGGGCGGGCATATCCTCGCCCTGACATTGCATCCGGTTCTGGGCGACGACACCACCTTCGGCTCGATCGAGGCGGCGCTCTCCCGTGTGCTTGGCCAGACAGCGGCGCGCCGTGTTCTTGCCGAGCCGCCCGCCCCGCCGCGCGAGGAACGTGCGCGGCGGCTTGCCTATTGGCAGGAGCGGCTCGACGGTTTCGGGATTGCCCGGCTGCCCCGGCGTCACGACGCGGTGGAGGGGCCGGAGCGCCGTCTCGCCGAGCGCGTGCTGGAAGCCGACCTCAACGCGGCGCTTGACCAGGCAGGGGCGGAACGGGCCCTCAGCGCCGCGCTCGGAGCCTTGCTCGCGCGCTATACCGGGCAGGCAGACCTCCGTTTCGCCCTTGGACAGGAGCGCGACGGCGCAAGGGAGCGCGCGGGCACGGTCCTGCCGCTCTGCCTCGCCACCGATCCCGGTCAAGGGTTCCGCGAGGCTATGGAAGCCGCCGCCGCCGCGCTCGCGGAGGCGCGGGCGCACATACTCCCCGCCGACACGCTGGCGCAGGACCGGCTGCGGCACGCTGGCGCGGACAGCCATCCACTCGGCGCCGTCGTCCTGCACATCCGGCCGATGCGGGCGCTGCCGGACGGGGTGTCCCGGCTGGCGCGGCCGCGTCCTCCAGCCACCGGAGAGCTGGTCCTGACCGCCGAGCAGGGATCGAGTGGCTGGCGGCTGATCGCCGACGCCGAGGCGGGGTTGTTCGAGGCGGCGGTCGTCGATCGCTTCCTCCTGCATCTGGCCCGGCTGCTCTCCCGCGGTCTCGCCGAGCCGGAGCTGCCGCTGGGCCGCGCGCCGCTGCTTTCACACGATGAGCTGGCCGATCTTTCTGCGCCCTATCGGGACAGTGTCGAAGATGACCCGCGCGCAACTCATGAACTCATCGCGGAACACGCTGCCCGGACCCCGGACAGGATCGCCATCATCTGTGGCGCCGACCGCTGGACCCACGCGGAACTCGACGGACGGGCGAATGCGCTCGCGCACAGGCTCGTCGCCCTCGGTGTCGGCGCGGAGGTGCCGGTCGCGATCCTGATCGAACGCGGCGCCGAGGCTGTGATGGCCATTCTCGCGACACTGAAGGCGGGCGGCGCCTACATCCCGGTCGAGCCCGATCACCCGACGGCGCGAAACCACCATATCCTGACCGACGCGGGGGTGCGTGTGGTTCTGACGCGCGGGCGCTATCGCGACCGCCTGCCAGCCGGGCTGAAGGCCTCGGTGCTGTGCCTGGAGGATCTCACCGATCCACCGCGCGCCGACGCGCCCGCGGTGACAATCCATCCGGACCAGCTCGCCTATATGATGTATACGTCCGGCTCCACCGGAAAACCCAAGGGCGTCGCGGTCGAGCACGGGCCGCTCTCCCACCACAACCAGGCCACCGGGCGCGTCTATGAAATGCACGCCGACAGCCGGGAGCTGCCGTTTCTGCCCTTCTCTTCCGACGGCGGGCACGAGCGCTGGATGGCGCCGCTTCTCAAGGGCGGGTCGATCGTTATCCCCGACGGACCGCTCTGGACACCGGAGCAGACGCTGGGCGCGATGCGCGAGCATGGATGCGATAACGCATCCATTCCGACGACCTACCTGCGCCAGCTCGCGGAATGGGCGGAGGAAACCGAGTCCGCGCCACCGATGCGGCTCTATTCCTTCGGTGGCGAGGGGTTGGCGCAATCGACCTTCGATCTGCTCAGCCGCTCGCTCAGGGCGGAGATCCTGATCAACGGGTATGGCCCGACTGAAACCATCATGACGCCGATGGTATGGAAGGTGCGGGCTGGGACACGTTTCGAGGGCGTCTACGCGCCGCTCGGCCGGGCAGTCGGCGACCGTCGCGCCTATGTGCTCGACGCAGAGCTGATGCCCTGTCCACCGGGCGTGGTCGGCGAGATCTATCTCGGCGGCAAAGGGGTCGCGCGGGGTTATGTCGGGCGGCCGGACACAACGGCGGATGTCTTCATTCCCGATCCCTTTGGCCCGGAACTGGATGGCGTGACCGGTGCCCGCCTTTACCGCACCGGCGATCTCGGCCGCTGGCGCGAGGACGGGACGATCGACTTCATTGGCCGCGCCGACCTTCAGATCAAGATCAACGGCTACCGGATCGAGCCGGGCGAGATTGAATCGGCGCTGCTTGCCGAGCCCGGTGTCGCAGAGGCTCTGGTTCTGCTGCGCGGCGACGGCGCGGAGAAGCGGCTGCTCGCCTATGTCGTGGGCCCGGCGCTCGACGCGGGCGAGGCGCTGCTGGCGGCGCTCGAAACGCGACTGCCCCGGCACATGCTGCCCGAGGCGGTGATCGTGCTGGAGCGGATGCCGACCAATCCGAACGCCAAACTCGACCGGGCGGCCCTGCCGATGCCGGGCGCACGCGTCCGGCCGACGCTCGGCGTCCCGCCCGAGGGCGAGATCGAGACGGGCGTGCTCACCATCTGGCGCGATCTGGTCAACCAGCCGACGATGGGGGTCACCGACGACTTCTTTGCAATGGGGGGAAAGTCGCTCATCGCGCTGAAGGCGCTCGCTGCGATGCGACGACGCTGGCCGGGGGTGGCACTGACCATCGCCGATCTCTTCGATGCACCGACCGCGCGCGGGATCGCGGCGCGCATCTCGGTCGGCGGCCAGACCGGACGGAGCGCCATCGCCCTGCGCGCGGGCGGGAGCAAACCCCCGCTCTACTGCTTCCCGGGCCTTCTGGTCTCAACGCGCGAATATGCGCGGCTGACCGACTTTCTTGGCCCGGATCAACCCGTGACCGGGTTCCTGTGCCATTCGCTGAACGAGGAGAAGCGGCTCAATGTCTCGGTGGAGGACGTGGTCGCGGACTATGCCGCCCATATCCGCGCGGAGAGCGCCGGGGGACCTTGCGCCTTCCTCGGCTGGTCCTGGGGCGGACTTCTGGCCTGGGAAGCGGCGCGGCAACTCGTGGGCGAGATCGACCTGAAGCTGATCGGCATGGTCGATGTCTGCGACCTCGGCGCCGATTTCACACCCGGCGCTCCGCCGGTGTTCTGCCCCGGCGAGCGCGTGCGCCTTCGGGCCGAGCTCGAAGACTGGCTGGGCCGTACGCGGATGCGTCCCCAGTGGGACCAGTTGATCGCCGCGATGGACCCGGAGTGCTTCGAGCAGTTCCTGCGCTTCATCGGGAACGAGGCGGAGCCGCTGCCCTTCGACGGACCGGAGATTTCCAGCCGCGAGCATACGTTCTGGGTCCTGATCGACAATGCGCTGGTGTTCCGTCGCCACCGGATGACATGGCTTGATGTTCCGGTCGCCTCGTTCAGCGCCGCCGACACCCTGAGCCGCGGATTGAACCTGATTGACTGGCGGAAGTGGACGGACACCGCGGGGCCCGCCGAGATCGTGGCGGGAACGAACCATCTTCACATCATCGGGGAACGTGGCTTCCACGAGCGGTTCAGGAGCAGGCTGAACACCGCCTTCGCGGGGGGCTGACCCCGGGACGCCCGCGCGGAGTCGGGATCAGGACAGGTGATCCTGAACGGCTTGATCCGATAAAAAAGCGCCCCGGAAGGGGCGTTTTTCATCTTTTCGGGAAGGGTTCGCGCGGCGAGCGGCGTCTTCAGAATGCAAAGTTCAGGGAGGCCTGGACGGTACGGGGTGCGCCCTTCGTGCAACCACCGCCCGAGTAGCAGATGGCGTAGTAATCCTCGTCGAAAAGGTTCGTCACATTCAGCGCCCCCTCGATCGCTCCCCGTCCATAGCGCAAGGCCGCGTCGAAGGTGGTGTAGGCCGGCGTCGTCCGCGCATTGCTCGAGTCGCCGAAGCTCTCCCCGACATAGCGCACACCCACGCCGAAACTCAGCCCCTCGAACCGGTCCTGGGGCATGTCGTAGTTCGCCCAGAGCGAGGCCGCGTGTTCCGGGACCTGCGCGGGGATATTGCCTTCGTCGCCATCGTTGCTCGAGGTGATCTCCGCGTCGATATAGGTATAGGTCCCGACGGCGGAGAGGCCACCGGCGAGCGTCACATCCGCTTCGAACTCGAAACCACGATGACGGACCTCGCCGGTCTGAACCCAGAAGCCATTGTGCTCGGGATCGAGTGTCAGCACATTGGTCTTTGTGATCTGGAAAACCGCCGCGGAGAACAGAGCATCGAAGTTGCGTGGGCGGTAGCGGGTCCCGAATTCGAACTGTTCGGCTTCGGTCGGCTTGTGCAGGTCACCTTCGAAATCCGCCCCGACATTTGTCACGAAGCCAGTGGAATAGCTCGCATAGGGCAACAGGCCATTCGGCAGTTCATAGACAAGGCCGATGTCGCCGACGAGCTTGCTGTCCCGCTGCTTGCTGTCGTCGTCACCGAGGTGGTCATCGAACCTGTTCTCGACCCAGGCTTGCCGCAGGCCGAACGAGGCCAGCAGCCGGTCGCTGATCTGCGCCTGGTTGTGGAAATAAAGCCCGGCCTGTTCGATGGTCTGGACGCCATCGTAATAGGTCTCCGGGTCGGGGCGATCGAAGTCGAAATTCGGGTCGGAAAGTGAAATTTCGTAACTTCCGTTGTAGCCGTAGTTGGAATCCGCCCGCGACTGGTAGAAGTCCAGCCCGACCAGCAGGGTATTTTGCACCGGACCAGTGGCGAAGCTGAATTCGACCTGATTGTCGAGCGCCACGATCCGGCCGGTCTCGTTCACGGAGAAATCCGCGTAGGACATCGTCGTGTCGTCGATCATCCCGTTGAAGTAGAAGTCCCGGTAGTCGGTCCTCTGCTCCATGAACCGGAAGTTCTGATGCAGGACGACGCCATCCGCGAGTTTGTGATCGAAGATATAGCCGACCGAGTCGATATCGGCATCGAAATGGTTGCCCTCCGGCAGGGTGTCCCAGGCCCAGTCTGGCAGATTGTCCGGCCCGTCCGGATATTCGACCCCGGCGACCGGCAGGTAAACTCCCGGCGAATTCTTGTCGCGCTGGAAATTGGTCAGCAAGGTGAAGGACGTGTCTTCGTTCGGCTGCCAGGTCAGGGCGGGCGCGATCAGGATCCGGTCATCCTGTGAATTCTCCAGGCTGGTCTCTCCGTCGCGGTAGAAGCCGGTCAACCGATAGGCGAGCGTCCCGCTGGTGCCGAGTTCGCCACCGAGGTCAAATCCCCCCTCGACGGTGTTGAAAGAACCATAGGTGAGAAACCCATCGCGCAGCTTGTCGAAGGTCGGGCGCTTGGTGATGGCATTGACGATGCCGCCCGGGTTGGTCTCGCCGTAAAGCACGCCGTTCGGTCCGCGCAGCACCTCGACCCGTTCGAGCGTATAGGGCTCGATATTGAAGCCCGAGAAGCCGATGACCCGCTGGCCCAACCCGTCCCGGAACACACCATAGGTGCCGACGTCGAAGCCGCGGATCAGGAACTGCGAGAAGCGCGCGTCCATGCCCCAGGGCGACGGGACGATGCCCGGCACATAGGCGATGGAGTCTTCCAACGTTTGCGGATCACGCTGTTCCAGCGCCTCCTCGGTCACGATGGAGATCGACTGGGGAATGAACTCCACCGGTGTGTCGATCTTGGCCCCGAGCGTTGTACGCTCCGGAACGAGACCGATTTCATCTCCCGAAAGCGCCTGGACCATGAGGGTCGGCAACTCCAACGTTTCCGGAGCGGAAGTATCCTGTGCCATCGCTGGCGCGGCCATGATCACAAGCGTCGGCAGGCGTAAGATCAGCCCGGTCTTTCCCATTCGTCCCTCCAGGTTGGTCGTTTGCCTGCCTGGGAGAACCTGGGTGGGTGAGCTTCGTATCCTCATACGGGGCCAATTCCAAACCGTCAACCAACGCCACATGACCGTTGCCGCGCCACGTTTGGAAGGCATTCACCTCTCGGTCGCTTGCTGTTGCTACGGCATCAGGCCCCCTCTGGATAAGGTCAGCCTGCTCGCCGATTGTCCGGGCAACCTGTTGACTGGCCTCGGTCGAGTGGCACCCACGACTGACGAGCGCGTTTCGGCGCTGGTCGACCAGATCAATCGCCGCCAAGGCAGGGACATGCCGCGCTTGGCGTCAACTTCCCATATTTAAAGTTTTTCGAGCGCGGGAAGGGTGAGAATGTTCGACACCCCGCGTGAAGAGGGAGGGAGAGCCACGACGATCGCTCATGCTCGTCCGAAGGCTTTTTCCCTCAGTTTCGTCACAAAAATATCCTCAGGGGGTGCCGGGGGCAGACAGCCCCTTGGCATCGACATTGGCCATGTGGGACACGGGTCCGGTTTAATGCTCCTCCGCGCGACACACCCTGATCACTCTTCGAAAGTCACCTCTCTGACTTCCGTGGGTAGGCTTCCGACTTTTCTCCGGTGGCCGTCTCGTTCCGGAGCCGGTCCATCTCGTCGCTCATCGCGGCGAGGCCGATGGCCTGGGCCAGCCATCCGACCTTGCGCAGGCCGTAGGGGTCGAGACGGGCGCGAACCTCATCGATGATCCTCGCCTCGATGGCGCGACCGGCCTTGTAGACTTTCGACTTCGTGACCGGGTAGCGGGCGGTCGGCGACATGGTGGAGGCGGCTTGCGGGAAGCCCTCGATCCATCGCTCGAAGGCGCGGCCGAAGACGAGGCGGACCGCCTCTTTTTCGCCATAGATCCGGGCAATCCGGTCGAAGCCCGGATTGGTGCCCGGGGCCGGGTAGGGAATGCGCATCACGCATTTCAGAGTGGGCGCGCGGGGAGAAGTCAGCGACGCGGGCAGGGAAGAGGTCTCTGGCACCGGCATGGCCATTGGCGCCATCATCGCTACCGGCGCGGCGGGTGTTTCCGGTGGCGTTGCCCGGCGAGGTACCTCGCCAATCGCTTCTGCCTCCCGGGGTGTCGGCCCGTTCCGCTCGCGCAGGGCGCGGCGCATGTCGTCGTAGCTCCGCGCCAAGGGGACGAGTTCCTTGACCATCAGGCGACCTCCGCGAGGATCTCGCGAGTCAGATCGCTGGCCTCGGCGAGTGCCGCGCGGATATGGCCGGCTGCGAGGCGGTTCCCTGGATCGTCTGCGAGGCGCGCCAGATTGAGATGCAGGAGACCCATCGACTTCAGGTCGGCGAAGGCCGAGCGGGTGCGCAGGCGGCGTGTCAGCTGAGGCATCAGTTCGAGGGCTTCGAGATTAGCGCGCTCGGGCGACTTGAGCGCGGACTGCGGAAAGCGCGTGAGGAGGATCCGGGCCTCAATGGGTTTTTCCGCCTGGGACGCGACCTGCTCGCCGATGAACTGGAGCGTGTTGATGGTATTGTCGAGATCGATGAGATTGAGCGAGGTCGGAATGATCACGAGCTCCGAATGCGCGATGACGATGGTGTTGAGCTCCGAGCCGCCCCCGGCGGTATCGACGAGGGCATAGGCGCGGTTCTCGGCGGTGGCCGAGGCGAAGGCGGCCTGCATCGCGGGGAAGCTGTCGGCCATCAGCAGGCGGCAGTTCGCATCGTCCCAGGTTCCAAGCTTGAGCGCGTTCCTCCGCCAGCCTTCGAGCGGTCGGTTCTCGTCGGCTTCGAGAAGCGCGATCCGGTGACCGTCGGCGACGAGGGCGGAGGCCACGGCCATGAGCGCCGTGCTTTTTCCGGCGCCGCCCTTGAAGGATACGAACGAGATCATCTTCATGGCGGCCCGCCTCCCAGGGTTGTCCCGGTCCGGGCGGGATCCCCGGTCGATGCGCAGGACAGTTTTTGCGTCGGAGCCCTCCTAAGGCGAAAGCCCCCGCTTCGCCAGTCTCCCTGTTAACCATGTTGACGCGAGCCAACGGATCATCACGTCGTTCGGCCATGCCACTGGAACGCCCCTTTGCCATTTCGCCCATCCGCGATCACGCGCGTTCGCGGGAAGGCCATTCCGCGAGAGAGCCATTTCGATTGTTTGCCGGAGCTCCATTCCGCCACCCGGCAATTTCGTCATGATGCCCACGGGCAAGTTCCGCGAAATGCCGGAAAGCCAGGCTGCCATCTGGCGAGCAAGCCATCTTGCATGTGTACAGGAACGCCATTTTGCCATCAGGAAACTTCACTATCATGCCTGAGAACAAGAGGCCTATTCCAACATCCTGCCAGTTTGCAAACATGCCATTTCATCTTCTTGTCAGGATGCCCGCGTGCCGGAATGTCATTCTGCAATTTTGCAACTACGCCATCCCGCGGTTAGGCAAGACAGCCAGAATACAAGTTTACTGCTCTGCAAGACTGCCATCCCGCGATTGTGCCGGAAGACCGGGCCGGAAACCCGCCACGACGACCTCCTGGAAGACCTTCCGGGACCTGTGATTGAAGATTGCGAAGGGGCATGGACAAAGAGAAGAGGGGTGGGATAAAGAATATGGTGGGATAAAGAATATGGCAGGATATATATAAATGTAGAACATTTGATAATGAACCCCACCCCACCCAGCGATCAGACCTCTGACCCGCGAACGGAAACGCCGACGGAGAGTGCCTCTCCGGATCGCTCCGCCCGGCGCATGATCCGGGGTCGATGGCAGGATCCGGAGACAGCGAAGAAGACCCCCCGCGCCGATCGAACCCTCTCGGTCCGGCTGACCGAGGCCGAGCTGGCGGAGTTCGACGCCCAGATCGCGGTGCTCGGGATCAAGCGGAACCGGGCCCTGCGGATCGCCGCGCGGCGCATCGGTGGCTTTCTGGAGGTTGATCAGTCGACGGTCGAGGAGCTTCGGGCGCTCAACCGGCAACTCGCCGGCATCGCCACCAACATCAACCAGATCGCCCACGCGGCGAACCGGACCCATGATCCGGACTATCAGGCCTTCCTGAGGAGCCGCGCGGAGCTGGGGCGCGTCCTCTTGGAGACCCGTGGTGCCCTGCAGCGGATCCTCGATCTGGGGGCGCGGCGGGAGGACGGGCTGGCCAGGCTGAAGACCCAGACCGCGCGCGTGACCGCCGAGGTGAGCGGGGAGGGGGCATGACGGCGGTCGTCTCGGTCCCGGATCTGATCCGGCGCGGTGCGATGGCACCGGCTCATATCGATCCGGTCGACGCGGTGATGGGCGAGGACTGGGCGCATCTGGAGCTCGGCCGGGGCGGAGCCGCGCGGCGGCTGGGGTATGGCGAGATGCGCCGCCTTGGTGCGCGGCGCAGGCGTGCCGCGCTCGGCGGCGTGCTCGCGCCCAATCCGCAATCGCTCGTGAAGCTGATCGGCTCCGGCGGCACGAGCAGCGCGCAGGGGCTGCGGGCCCAGATGAATTATCTCAGCCGGAACGGCGATGTGCCGCTCCGGGCTTCGGAGAGCAACTTCGGGATCGAGCTCGACGCGCAGGACGCGACCGGGATCGCCGCCGCCTGGGGGGTTCCCGAGCAGAGCCGGGGCGGGGCGGACCGCACGTCGCATTTCGTGGTGAGCTTCCCCGCGGGCACCGACGCGGCGGCGGCCGAGCGGGCCGGTTGGGCCTGGGCGGCGGAGTTGTTCGACAGCGGCGCCACCGGCGAGCGCTGGGACTATTACACTGCCTTCCACACCGACACGGCCTATCCGCATATCCATGTGGTCGTGGGGCGGCGCGGGCTTGACCATGGCGACTGGCTGCGGATATCGGCGCGCAGCGAGATCACCTTCGATCGGCTGCGCGAAGTCCAGGTGGAGATGGCGGCGCGCGAGGGCATCGCCCTCACCGGCACCTCGCGGCTGGCGCGCGGGGTGCATGACCGACCGGTTCCCGACGCGGAGTATCGCAGGGCCCGGGCCGAGGGCCGCGCGCCCGTGGCGCCCGCGCACACTTGGGCCACGGCGCGCGTGGCGGCGGCGGAGGTGCTGGAACATGCGCGCGTCTATCAGGGGGCGGCGGAAACGATCCGGGAGGCGCGGCCGGAGCTGGCGGATCAACTCGCCGAAGCGGCGCACACTCTTCTGGAAGGCAAAGAGATCGTCGCGGCCCGCGAGACCGCGTCGCATCTGACAACGAAGGAGGCATTGGACATGGCCCGGAGCATCGCGGAGAAACAGGAGCGGATCCGGGAGAACTTCCGGAACCTGGACAAAAGACTCGCGGAGATCCCGGACCCGGCGGATCGCGGCGCTTTCCTGCGTCGGCTCGGAGAATTGAAAGCCGAGGCGGCGCCGCTGGTTCGGGAGGACTTCAGGCTCCAGGCCTATGGCGCGGAGACGGCGCACTCAGGCTATCGCGGGCTGATCGTGTCGCAGGACGATCCCCGGGCCGTGGCGATCAAGGCCGAGGCGGACCGCGCGGTCGAGGAGGTCGCCCGGCGCTACGGGATGGACCCGGAAGCGACGCTGATCCGATATGGGGCCGCCAGCGTTTCGCTGGGTCTAGGCGTCGATTATCAGCGGGAGGAACGTCGCGAGCGCCTCGCGAAGGAGCCAGGCGAGGATCCCGAGCGCCGGGACAGGATGCTGGCGGAGTTCCGGGATCGGGTCGGGAAAATCTACTCTGAAGCCGTCGAGCGCTTGCGCGCGCACGAGCGGACCGATCCGCGCGGCGAAGAAGAGCGCGATCCGCGCAACGAGATCACTCCGCGTAGGTCGCGCGGGACATCCGAGGCCAAGGCGCGGGAGGTTGAGCGTCCGGACCGCTCCGCCGTGGCGCCGGAGCATCTTCCCGAAGACCCGCCGCGACGGTCCGCCCCGCGCCGGGCGCGCGAGGATGACGATGACGGCAGGAGCCGCTGATGCGCGGGCACGGACAGGATCTTCTGTTCGGCTCCCTGATGGGTCTGCTGCTCGGCGCCTTGCCGGCTGCCCTCGCGGCGGGCGCGTTCGTGACCTGGCGCCTCGGGGGTGACCTGACACAGATCGATCCGCTGACCTGGTTCCGGCTCCTCCCGACGCTTCCGGCCGCGTGGTCCGGGGACACTGGCACCGGCGCGCTGGTCGGGCTCGGTGTTTTGGGAGCTTGCGTGACCGGGGGTGTCGCTCTGGCATGGCGCCGGGATCTGTCGGCCTATGGCACCGCCCGCTGGGCGGAGCCGACGGAGCTGCGGCGCGCGCGGCTGCTGGCCCGGCGCGTAAAGGAGGTGCGCGGGCCGATCTGGGGCAAGCTCGGAGCTCCGAGGTCGCGCGCGGCCTATCTCAGTTCGGAGCGCATCGTGCATTCGCTGGTCGCAGCGCCCACCGGGGCGGGGAAGGGGGTCGGCATCGTCATCCCGACCTTGCTCACCTATGTCGGCTCGACCGTGGTGCTCGACGTGAAGGGCGAGAATTATGAAAAGACCGCGCGGCGTCGAAGTCAGCTCGGCGACCGGGTCTTCAGGTTTTCTCCCTATGCCAGGGACCGACGCAGTCATCGCTACAATCCGTTCGACGAGGTGGCCGCCGCCCCCGCGCGGCGGCGCTTTTCCGAAGCCCTGCGGCTGGCCAACAGCCTGATCGAGGCCAAGGGCAAGGGCACCGAGTCCTGGGTCGACGGTGCCCGCGAGATTTTTGCTGCGACCTGTGTCGTCGCGCATGAACGCGGCAGGCCGACGATCGCGGCGGTCTATGATCTGCTCACCGCGCCGGGCACTCCGGGAGAACTGCTGACCGCGCTCGCCGCCGAGACCAAATCCGGTGAGGCCCGGTCGATCTTCAATCGCTTCGGCGGTCAGCCGGACAAGGTTCTCGGCAGCTACATCTCGGTGATGTTCGACGGTGGTCTGCGGCTCTGGGCCGATCCGGACGTGCGCGATGCCACGGCGGCGACGGACTTCCGGATCACCGATCTCAGGTCCGACCCGGGCAGCCTCTATATCTGCGTGGGCCAGAAGGATCTCGCGGTGCTCTCGCCGCTGATCCGGCTCATGTTTCAGCAGATGTTCATGCTGTTGCAGGAAACCGAGCGGACGAAGCAGGACAAGTTCGACGTGCTGTTCCTGCTCGACGAGTTTGCGTCGCTCGGCCGGATGGAGGAGATGGGGCGGGCCATCACCACGGTGCGCTCCTCGGGCGCGCATCTGATGCTGATCGTACAGTCCCTCGCCAACCTGCGCGAGACCTACGGTCCGGAGGGAGCGGCCAACTTCATGGGCAATTGCGAGCTACAGCTCTTCATGGCGCCCACCGACACCCCGAAATACATCTCCGAGGCCATCGGCGACCAGACTCGGCTGGCGCGGGTCAAGTCCTGGCGCCAGCGCGGCTGGGATGGTGCGATGATCCAGGAGCGTCAGGAAGGCCTGCGCCTGATCCGGCCGGAACAGATCCGGCTTCTCGGACCGGACGCGGCGGTGGCGCTCATTCGCGACCAGAACCCGGTGCGCCTCCGCAAGGCGCGGTACTACGAGGATCGGGAGTTGAAAAAGCTGGACGTCGGACAGCGTCTGGCCCCTCTGGCCGAGCCGCCTATTCTGCAGGAGTCGCCCCTGCCGGGCACATTGTTCCCGTCGGAACCGGAGACCAAATCGGAGCGCACCGTCGGCGAAGCCGCCATCGCGCCCGCTGTGACAGATCCCGTCGCTGTCGAGCCCGCCGTCCTTCCGATGTTGGTTCGCGACGGTGGGCAGCGGAAGGAAGAACCTGTCGTCCTCGATCCTGGGACTCCGACGCCAGCGTGGGAGGCTGGCTCAGACAAGACGGAACAGCATGAAAAGCTGGACGGGGTTTTGGCGAAACAGAAGAAGCTGGAGATCGACCTGGTGAGCGTGGCAAAAGCCACCCGCGAACGTCTCCGGGAGGCTCAGATCGCGCAGATGGAATAGCGCCAAAACACATGGCGGGTTCGGGTTGGGTGTGCTCCGAGCTGGTAGGTCAGCCGGCACTGGATGGTTCCCGGATCGTGCCCCATCTGGTGGTGTAGTTCACGGCGGGCCTCGCGCTTATCAGCGGGCCGAGCTGGTCAGTCGCGCTGCGCGGCAGGCAGGCTGACAGCTCATCGCAGACCGGCGCGAGCGTTTCCAGCGTGAGAGAGCGACC
>JBMDWT010000035.1:0-3679 GCA_048594665.1 Amaricoccus sp.
GTGCCGTTTTACAGGCTGAAGGCATCAGCCTGGGCATGGCGATGGGAGGTTGCGGAAAGTCGGTGGCGTTTGGGGCGGAAGAGAGTGATTGTCTGGTCGTGGACGGACAGAAACCGCTGCGCCTGGCGCGGGGATTTGAAACGTTCCATGATTTTCTCTCGTCATCGCGTGTGTCTGTGTGAAGTCTCGGAGCGGTTGTTTAACCGCTTGTGCGAGCGATGGTCGATGCCGGGGCAAAGGTCCCGGACCGCCGCGCCATAACTGCGCGGCTTGTCGGTCACGAGAACGCACGGCACGCCCCAGCGCTTCATCAGTTTTCTCAGGAAACGTTTGGCGGCGCGGGCATTCCCTCAGCTTTGCACCAATGTCGAGCATATCGCCGTTTGCGTCGACGGCTCGCCAGAGCCAGTGCTTCTTGCCGCGCATCGAAATCACGACCTCGCCGAGATGCCATTTGTCGGCCGCCGCCGGACGGTCGCGCCGGATCCTGGCGGCGATCCGCGTACTGAATCTTTGGCACCAGACCCGGATGCTGTCATGGGAGACGATCACGCCCCGCTCCGCCAAAAGGTCTTCGACATCGCGCAGGCTCAACGCGAACCGATGGACCGCCCATACGGCATAGGCGATGATGGACCGAGGAAAGCGGAAGCCCTTCAAGTGGGCTTGTGAAACCTGGCTGATCATCACAGATCGCTATGCACGATGTCGGGCCGCGTCAATAACCTGACAATGCCGTCGATGAAACAGTGCGAATACAGGGTCATTCCCTGCGCTTCGCTACCGTCGATCTAAACCTGCCTAAGGCCGACATAATTGCCAAGTTGCGCGCAATTTCAGATGCCGAGCCGTTTCCGCCTGGAAATCAGCTCCCTAATCGACAGCGATGGGCAGGCCACTGAGGTGCTCGTCGATTGCTTTCACCGTTTCGGCGGCGAGAGGCAGATGGGTCTTCTCCTGAGCCCAGACCGTCTGGAAGCGCTCGACCGTGTCGTGCGCTGTTGTCAGGGCGGAGTGCTCCGGAAGCCCGGCCTTGTTGACCAGTGACGTTAGCTCTTCCGTGGTAAACTGGTCAAAGCGCTTCCGGCGCGCGAACTTCAGAGCAAAGTTCTCGTCCGGCAGGAAGGCGATGGTTGAGACAAGGTCGTAGGCGGGGCTGAGTAGGGGCGTGCGTTTGTCCGGGTAGATCAGCGACCAGTTTTTAAGGTGCATGTCGGCATTGCCGATCAGCACGTTGAAGACGATGCGCCGCACAAATTCTTCGGCGCTCTGCGGGTCGCTTTCAATGCCCAGCACATAGGCGATGTTCCGCAGGCTGGCCCTCTTGTACTTGTCCTCGGGCCAAGCCCCGAACACCTGCGCGAAATCCTCGATATGCACCGGGCCGTCTTCGGCACGGTCAAAGCGCTTGATGGCAAAGGCCTGCCCCTTGAGGATGCCGATGCCGTCAGGCCGGCCGCCGATCGCGTCGATATCGACAAGCTGAAACTCCGGCACGTCGATGCCGATGGCGCGGGCGAGCGTCATCATGGCAAACTCGTTCTCCGGCACACCCTCGAAGCGTTGCGAGGGGAGCTTCACGATCCATTCGCCACCGACGCCGTGCGCAGGAATAGTCAGGCCGGCATTGCGGCCCTCGTGTTTGAGGGCCGAGAATTTGAGCTGCACGCCAGCCAGCGAGAAGCGCAGCGCGTGAGCGCGGTCCTGCGCGCGGGCGGGACGGCCTTCGGCAGCCTCCGGCGGCCAGGCTTCGCCGTCGGCTGGGGTGATGGTGATCGCACCGGGCAGGTCGCGGCCAAGTGCCCAGAGCAGAAAGAACTCTCGCTCTTCATGGACCCCGGCATGATCCGCGAGGTACGTGCGGAGCGGGCCTTCCGGGAGCAGGTTAGCGAAGAACGGCGCGACCCGGCGGCGGGTCGGCGGGATATCGGTAATCAGGTTGCCGAAACTGTCTTTGAAGGAGAGGCTCAGGGTTGGGCGCTGCGCATCCGCGACGTACTTTTCGGTGAAGGCAAAGATCGAACGCTCGTTGCCGACATAGGTCAGCGTGCCGATCGTCTCGTCATACAGATTGACGTTGAGGACAGAGACATCAAGCATCGTCGTCCTCCCCGTCGAGCTGGTAAGCGGGGCGTGGAGCCCGAGACGCGACTTCAGGGTGCGCGAGCCGGTTACGGATCACACGCAGTGTGTCGACAGCTTGGCGCGCGGCCCGATTGCCCGCTGCTCCCGAGAGGTCGTCCGTTTCAACGAGCCGCAGGAGAGGCTCTATCGCACCCTGTGTGGCTGCCAGTTCGGCAGACGGTATCGTAACCTGCTGTAGAAAGTGGATCGCGTCGAGCAGCCGGTCAAACTTCCTGATGGTTGCGCCACTATCGAATTTCGGGAGCCTTTCGGCGAGGCGGCGAAGATTGTCCTTGATGCGCGCCTGGGCCGCGTCATCGCGGGAAGGCATGATTGAGCGCACCACGCTGTCCACGGCAGGTACCGCCTTGCGCGGCACCAGGCAGAGTTCCAACTCCAGCACGCGGGCCAGTTCGACCAGGCTCGAGAGTTGCAAATCGACCTGTCCGGCCTCAATTTTGGAGATGTGGCTCTGAGGCATGCCGACGAGCTGGCTTAGCGCGCGCTGGCTCAGTCCTTTTTTTGTTCGGGCGGCCTTCAGGGCCTCTATGATGTTTGCGTCGGTTGCCATTTTGATCTGTCTTAGTATATCGAAACTGGTGAATGATCTGTTTTACTATATCGAATCTGCAACGGGAGATCAAGTTTGTGACATGTTTAACTATATCATTTACCTAGTATGATCCGCTATAATAGATTGTCTGCGCGTCCGGCAGGAGCCGGACCAGGTTCTAGCCTTAGCGGCCCGAGCCGCAATCGTCTCGGGCCATTCGGGTGACGATCCCTCGCGCTAAAGGGGAAGGCGGGGGAATCGCGCCGCCGGATTGTTGGTCACCAATCTTCTGAGCCGAAGCGAAGCGTCAGCCCCTGCATAGCCGGTGGCAAGTAGTGTCTCGAGTTCATCGGTTTTGAACGGGTTGAGCCGCGTGCGCATCGCAGCGGCTGACGCAGAGGTTTCCGCAATGACGGGGAGTCCGTCTTCGAGGCCGTAGGAGGAAATGGGGCAATCTATGCCCCAATAAGCGACTGCGCGCTGTCTGTGGTTTGCCATGCCGAACAGGAGCCGCCGCCGCGCGTTCTCGGACTGCTGGTGAATAACTTGTACGGTGCGGAACGTCTGTCCGACCCAACGGCCCGTGGGAGCTCCGATCTCGGGCAACGTACGGCCCGCATTGCTGACAAGGATCGTCTTACAGCGCTTCCAGATGCGCTCTAGCCCAAGATTGTCGTAGACACCACCGTCGGTCAGGACGGCAGTCTCGATGAAGGGATGCCGGTGCAGGTCTACCCCGTCAGTCGCCACAACCACCTGATCGCCGAGATTAATGCGTACGGGTGAAAGTAGGGGCGGAAATGCTGAGAACGCCGCAACGACGCGTGCAAGCGACAGCTGTGGCCGATCGATGCGGCCTACCGGCATTGTCAGGTTAATTGACGTCGGTCCGACCAAGGCCATCTGTCGCTATCACACGGTCAAATCGGCGGCAGTGCCGTTTTACAGGCTGAAGGCATCAGCCTGGGCATGGCGATGGGAGGTTGCGGAAAGTCGGTGGCG
>JBMDWT010000036.1:0-1502 GCA_048594665.1 Amaricoccus sp.
ACCGCCAATATGACCGGTTACGCGCCGATCCTGCTTCTGGACGAGATCGCCGCCCATCTGGATGAGGGCAGACGTGCCGCACTTTTCGACCTCATCCATGCGCTTGGCGGCCAGAGTTTCATGACCGGGACGGATGCATCGATGTTTGTTGCATTGCAGGATCGCGCGCAGTTTTTCACCGTGTCGCATGGCAGCGTCTCGTGATAGGGCTTCTGCCCATTGAGGTAGCGGAGACAGGATCATGGATGCTCTTAGCCCCGAGGAAATAGAACGCTACAAACGGCATATTCTCCTGCCCGAGATCGGCGGCATGGGCCAACAGCGGCTGAAGGCGGCCAAGGTGCTGGTGATCGGTGCCGGTGGTCTTGGTGCTCCGGTGCTCTACTATCTCGCTGCTGCAGGGGTCGGGACGCTCGGCATTATCGATGACGACATCGTGTCGCTATCGAACCTGCAAAGGCAGGTCATTCACGACACGGGCACGATCGGCGAGCAGAAGACGGAAAGCGCGCGCCGCAGCATCTCCCGGCTCAACCCGCATGTGCGCACGCTGCACTTCGAGGAGCGTTTCTCCACTGTCTGGGCCCATGATCATCTGAGCGCCTTCGATCTGGTGATCGACGGATCGGACAATTTCGACACGCGCTATGCGGCGGCAGATGCTGCGGAGGCGGCAAAGGTGCCGCTGGTCACAGGTGCTGTGGGCCGTTTCGATGGCTCGGTCACGGTTCTGAAGCCCTATCAGGAAGGTCCGGACGGCATGTTGCTGCCGCGCTACCGTGATCTCTTTCCGGCCCCGCCGCCGGAAGGCTTGATCCCGTCCTGTGCCGAGACCGGCATTATCGGCGCGCTGACCGGTGTTATCGGCACGACCATGGCGATGGAGGCGATCAAGGTCATCACCGGCACCGGAGAGCCGTTGGTCGGGCGGCTGATGCTTTACGATGCGCTTGCCGCCCGCTTCGAGACCATTTGCTATAAGAGGCGCCAGACAGCATGATCACGATTGTTCAGATTGACGAAACCTTCGACCGCGTCGAGGAACTGTTGGCGCTGATCATGTCGTCCTTCACCTATATGGATGGCGTCATCGACCCACCTTCCTCGGCCCACCGTCTGACGCCAGACAATCTGCGTCAAAAGATCCGGGACGAGATTGCCTTTGTCGCGTTCGATGGCGGCGATATGCTCGGGTGTATTTTCTGCAAGCCGGAAGCCGCCTCGCTCTATGTCGGCAAGCTTGCCGTCTCACCTGTGGCGCAAGGCCGTGGTATCGGAAAAGCCTTGCTGAGGATGGCCGAAGAGACAGCGCATAGGCTGTCGCTCCCAAGCCTGCGGCTGGAGACCAGGATTGAACTCGTCAACAATCACCGGCAGTTTTCGTCCTGGGGCTTCGTCAAGACGGCTGAGAATTCCCATGCCGGATATGCGCGGGTCACCTCTATCGAAATGACGAAGCATCTCACCCGTTAAGCCTTGCCCAGTTAAGCCCTGCCCGGCAA
>JBMDWT010000037.1:0-16318 GCA_048594665.1 Amaricoccus sp.
CGTCAGGGCCTTCAGCGTCTTCAAACGGCGTGCGAAGTTGTAGGCATCGAGGCAGTCGGCGAGGTGACGCCGCGATTGGGCGTGATCGTCGTCATGGAAGCGTTTGACGGTCGCTTCCTTGATCGCGCGGTTCATGCGCTCGTCCTGACCGCCCCTCGGAAAAACAATCCCCCCGGATTGTTTTCTGATCCTCGTGGCTCCAAGGGTGCTTCACCTTGGTCAGGCGATGCTCGATGCCGTTCCCGTCGCAGACGCGGTCGAAGATGTGGTAGACGGCGGAGACATCGCAGGCCGGGTTGGTGAGCTGGATGCCCCTCGCCATTGTCTCTCGGACCGACGGTACTCCAATGGCTCGATCGGTCAGCACAGTATGGATAGCGTAGGGAACGGCCGCCACCGGATCGCGCAGGAACTGGGCCGCCTCCCTCTTGCCGGCTGAGCGACGCAGTTGGGCGAAGGCGAACCTGGGCGTGCGATCGATGGCCACAAAGAGGGAGAGTTTGCCCTCGGCCGTCTGCACCCCGGCGCTATCGACATGGAAGGACCCGATCGGGTAGCGCTTGAACTTCTTTCTGACAGGTGTGTCGCCCTCGACATCGGGCAAACGCGAAATGCGTTCGCCCTTGGGCTCGAACCAATGGCGCCTCAATGGCTCACCGCTGGAGACAGCGGTGCAACGATGTCCGCGTCGGATGCTCGATCGTCGGCTGAAGAGAAGGAGAGACAGTCGTCGAGCGGCGGGGGCGTATGGCGTGGGAAGGCGACAATGATGGCCTCGTCCTCGGGCGACGGCACCGTTGAACGCGGCTCTGTCGGGCCGGTCTCGCGGTCGTCCGTCCAGGCCCGCTTGGCCACCGTTTTGGGGTTGATCCCGTAGCGCTTGGCCAGGGCCCTCAAGCGCTCTTGACTCTGCTGTATCGCTCGACGGACTGCCAGGGTCGTCGTGGCGCTTGCCTGGTGAATCTGGCCCATAGCGCTTCCTTCCACTCCTGTGAAAAGTCCGCGCCATCAAAACCTGGTATCAAACATTTAGGGCAGCCCAATCCTGGGTAGGAATAATATATGATTAAAATCGATTACTTAATCTGAATTTAGTGAAATTCTAATAGGTCCCGAAAGGACGAAACGGCCAGGCAGAATTTGTCCGGCCGTTTGGATTAGCGTCAAGCAGCGCGTTGAGTCCGGCGTGGGCGCCGCGCCCGTGCGCGATCAGCCCGAGGTGTGTCCATCGGCTTGCCAGCGGCGGTGGCTGACTGATTTGTTGGACGGCTATGTACGGTACGCGTATCACCAGTGGGCGCAAGCAAGGAGGAACGAGTAATCTTTTCCACCGCGCGCAGCTTCTTAATTTCATCCGGCGCGCAAAGCGTGATGGCGATGCCCTCCGCGCCGTTACGACCGGTGCGGCCAACGCGGTGGACGTAACTTTCGGCCTCGTCCGGCAGATCATAGTTAATCACATGAGTGACGCCCGGAACGTCGATTCCACGGGCCACGATATCGGTTGCCACCAGAACCTTGACTCGACCCGAGCGGAAGGCATCGAGAGCCCGTTGGCGGGCATTCTGTGCCTTGTTGCCATGAATGACCTCGGCGGGAATGCCATCCTTTTCGAGATTTTCCGCAACGCGGTCAGCGCCGCGTTTGGTACGGGCAAAGACGATGGTGAGCGAGGTGTCGGGTTCGCGCAGGATTGCTGCGAGGCGCGCGCGTTTGGCTCCACCTTCGATCAGTTCGACGCGCTGTTCAGTGCGGTCGGCGGTGGTGGCTTGCGGGGCTACCTCGACCCGGACGGGATCGCGCAGCAGGCTCTCAGCCAGCACCTTCACCTCGGGCGGCATGGTGGCGGAAAAGAGCGCGGACTGGCGGCGAGGATGCAAAGCGGCCACGACCCGACGAACCGGCTGTATGAATCCCATATCGAGCATCCGGTCAGCTTCGTCGAGAACCACGAATTTGGTTTCGTCGAGACGAATAGCCTTCTCGTCCATCAGGTCGATCAGGCGGCCCGGCGTTGCTATCACGACGTCGACGCCCCGTCCAAGCATCCGGATCTGGTGGTTGCGGGACATGCCGCCGAGGATCAGCAGCGTGGTCAGACGTGCGCCACCGGCGAAAGCCCGGAAGCTCTGCTCGATTTGAACCGCGAGCTCGCGGGTAGGCGCGAGAATCAGGGCGCGGCAGGCCTTGGGGCTCGGGCGGCCTTGCATGCCGAGAATATGGTGCAGGATTGGCAGACCAAAGGCCGCCGTTTTGCCAGTACCTGTCTGGGCAACGCCGAGAATGTCACGTCCAGCCATTTGCGGGGCAATAGCCTGGGCTTGGATCGGAGTGGGAGTGTTGAAGCCGGTGCGAGCGAGTGCATCAAGGAGCGGTTGGGCAAGCCCGAATTCCGCGAAAGTTTGGACAGTCACAAATAATTCCCTCCCGCGCGGCAATCTGCCCTGCGCGGTTTTCGCCCTCGTCAGGCGCACATGACGAAAACAACTGATTTTACGATGTCAGGAGTCATTGCTCCGTCTGCGCCATCGCATTGGCGATCCGTATGGCGTGCCGGACCGACACTCTGGACGCGCGTGGAAGCGCCCAGACCGGTCGGATTTAACCCCCCGGTGACTAGCACATAAGTGACCGGGGGAAGAAATGCAAGCATCTCTGTGGAACGGCAGGTGATCAAAGCTGGTCAGAACTTGAAGCGGGCGCCCCAGAACAGGGCCTGGCCATCCTCGTAGCTCGCCTCATCGTCGGAGTAGGAGTAGGAGCGGAAGGTTGCCCAGAGCTCAGTGTTGGCGGCGGTGATGTTCTGCACGACGGCCAGGCCCCAAGAGGTGCTTTCGGAATTTTCGTTGTTGAAATCGCCACCGCTATAATAATCGATTGACATCGCAGTGTCTCCCCAAGAGACGAAGGGCCGGATCAGGCCGGCCTTGCCATACCAGAACGTGTTGGTGTTGCCGCCGGTGTCGGTGGTGCCGGCCGCGAAAGTCACGTTCGTGCCGCTTGGCTTGTGAAGACCAGAGATCGAGCCGCCCCACTTGGTGGTATCATCGCCACCAGCCACACCCTCGGCCCAGTTGTAGCCGATTGAGCCCTTGATCTGGATCTCATCATTGAAAGTGTTGTCGTAATTTATCGAGGCGTCGAAGAGATTAGCGTCGCGGACGTCCGGACTATCGCTAAGCAGGTTGCGGCCGAAAGCGGCGGCAGCGGTAAAATTGTTAAATTTCGGAGTGTCGTAGCGGACGCGAACGCGGCGGTCACCGTCAAGGTTCTTGAAGACATCGCCAAGTTCAATGTCGCTGAGAGTGCCGTCGCTCTGGCGCAGGAGCTGCGCCTGCGCGGAGTCCGCGACGCTTGAATAGGCGATCACGCTGGTACCGGAAAGATCGACCTCGGTCGTACCGTCGGTCGCCATGCTGCCCTGACCGATCCAGAACTTGCCATAGCTCTCGTTGGCAAAGGTGAAGTCGATCTTACGGATGTTGGAGTTGCTGAATCGCCAGTCATCGGCTGACGGGGTCTGATTCTCGATATTGATATCGGAGGTCGAATAGGGTGCATAGGCAAATTCGTTGACATTCTCGAAAGTCCAATCGCCAGTCGTCTGCCTGTAGCTCAGACCGACGCGGGTATTCGAGTTGGCATTGTCGATCAGGCCATAGGAGGCCTGTTCCTGTCCATCGTCATAGGTCAGGATACCTTTGTCGACTTGGCCATAGAAGCGCAGCGTCGCGCCATTGCTGAATTTACGCTGGATCTTCGGCAGTCCCTTGCTTGCCTCCTGGCCGAATGTAGGCGCGACTGATGCAAACATCGTCGCGGCGAACAGCAGGAGCATCGCGTGGGCGCGACTTTTCTTTGAAAGCATCGGCATGTTCTTACCTCGTCATGCAACTGTCAAAAGGCAGCATCGGAAATCAATGTAATCCACAGAAATCTCGTACCTTTCGGATTTAAATAGTAAATCTTTTTTGTGACACATTCTTGATGCAGAAAATTTTTCTGTCGAATGTTGCTGCTATGCAACATAATCTGATCTCTATATTGAGAGGTTGCGATACGAAATCATTCTGAATACAATTTCGGTCTGGCTCCGTTCTGGCCTACGAGCAAAAGGATCAGAGGATGAGGGCACAAGCATTCTGGATGATCGCGCCGCGGTGCGCTGAAATTCGGTGGGAATACCTCGGAAGCGAAGGGCCGCTGGTGGAAACGCTGTTCTCCGGGGTCAGCCGGGGCACCGAGAAGCTCGTCTTTGAAGGCCGTGTGCCGGAGACGGAATGGGAACGGATGCGTGCGCCTTCGCAGGGGGGCAACTTTCCCTTTCCAGTAAAGTACGGTTACGCGGCGGTCGGTCGGCTCGACTCGGGCGAACTGGTCTTTGCCCTCCATCCACATCAGGATCGATTCCGCGCGTCCAAAGCAATGCTGCTGCCGGTGCCCAGCGACGTGCCCGCCGACCGTGCCATCCTCGCTGCGAATATGGAAACGGCGCTGAACATTGTCTGGGACGCGGGCGTGGGGCCGGGGGAAAGGGTGGCGATCATTGGCGCGGGGGTGGTTGGCGCCCTCGTCGGCTGGCTTTGCGCCTCTCTGCCAGGGACCGAGGTGCATCTGGTTGATATCA
This sequence comes from Amaricoccus sp., assembly GCA_048594665.1. GTDB lineage: Bacteria > Pseudomonadota > Alphaproteobacteria > Rhodobacterales > Rhodobacteraceae > Amaricoccus. Next base: position 4,628 of record JBMDWT010000037.1, read on the forward strand.
ATCCCGGACGTCGAACCTTGGCGGAGGCGCTGGGGTGTGGCTTCGCCTTGCCCGAGGATGCCCCAACCAATTGTGATCGCGTAATCCATTCCAGCGCGACCTCCGCCGGGCTGATCAGGGCGTTGGATTGCGCGGGGTTGGAAGCGACCGTGATCGAGGCGAGCTGGTATGGCAACCAGACGATGGAGGTCGCCCTGGGCGGCGCGTTCCACAGCAGCCGACTGCGCCTGATCTCAAGTCAGGTCGGTTGGGTTTCTGCGGACCGTCGTGCACGATGGTCTCACAGCCGGCGGCTTAGTAAGGCGCTTTCATTGCTTGCCGATCCCGTTTTTGATGTTTTGATCAGTGGTGAAACCGCGTTCTCTGAGCTTCCGGAGCAGTATGGAGCCATCCTTGACGCAAAGGACACGCTCTGCCATCGGATTCGGTATCGCTGAGGAGGGTTTGGGAATGTTCGCGGTTGAAGTTCGGGATCACGTCATGATCGCGCACAGCTTCCCCTCGCCGACCTTTGGGCCGGCGCAGGGTCTGCACGGGGCCACCTATGTCGTTGACGCAGCTTTTTTCAGTGAGGAAGTCGATGAGGAGGGTCTAGTTGTGGATATCGGCCTCGCGACAGCTGCGCTGGCAGGCGCACTTGAGCCACTGCGGTACAAAAATCTAGATGAATCTTCGGAATTCAAAGGAAAATTCACGACCACGGAGGTGGTCTGCAAATATATCTTTGACCAACTCGCCATCGTTGTCCGCGCCGGAACGCTGGGCGATGGGGACCGCTTGCGCAGGCTTCGCGTAACGCTGAGCGAAAGTCATGTCGCACGTGCCTGGTACGAGGCCGCTCTGTGAAGTATGTTTATTTCGTCATTCCCGGGGACCTCGCAACGCCTACTGGCGGCTACGGCTATGACCGTCGATTGATGGCGGAGTTACGCTCCCTTGGCTGGCAGGTGCGGCATGTCCCACTTCTGGGAGAATACCCTTTCCCCGATGCCACGGCGTTCGAGACTGCGCGCGCGGCCTTCGCTGCACTGCCAGACGGGGCAATAGTGCTGATCGATGGTTTGGCGGGCGGGGTGCTGGCTGACATCCTGGCCGAAGCCGCCGCTCGCACGCGGTTGGTGGCGCTGGTCCATCACCCCCTGGGCGATGAATCCGGATTATCTGCCAAGGTTGGGGCCGCCTTGCACCGGTCGGAACGGGACGGCCTGCGGCATTGTTCGGCGATTGTCTGTACCAGCGCGGCGACGGGGCGACGACTGGTCGCGGCCTTTGGGATCGAGCCTGCTCGGATCACTGTGGCACCCCCCGGCACCACGCCCGGCCCCCGCGCCGCGGGCAATGGCGTCCCACCCCGTATTCTAAGCGTTGGTTCTCTGATTCCCCGCAAGCGACATGATGTCCTGATCGCGGCACTGGACCGGGTCCGCGATCTCGACTGGACGGCGCGGATCGTCGGATCGGCTGACCTCGATCCGGACTGCGCCACGCGCCTCGCCGCGCAGATCGCGCGCGTGGGACTGGAAGGGCGCATCGGCTTGACCGGCGCGATCACCGATACTCGGGCGGCGATGGCAGCGGCGGATCTCTTCGTGCTTGCCTCGGAATACGAGGGCTATGGCATGGCCTTCGCCGAAGCCCTGAACCAGGGGCTGCCGGTCATCGCCTGTCGGGCCGGGGCCATCGCCGATCTGGTGCCGGAGGCGGCGGGGGCCTTGGTGCCGCCCGGCGACGTGGAGGCTTTGGCGGCGGCCCTTGCCGGTTTGCTCGACAATCCGGCGCGACGTCGTACCTGCGCCGAGGCCGCCTTCGCGGCGGGTCGGCTTCTGCCCGATTGGTCCGACACGGCGGCGCGGGTGGAGCAGGCCCTGCTGGGATGAGCTTTTCCCCCGACTGGCTCGATCTGCGAGAACCCGCGGATCGCGCGGCACGCGATCCCGCGCTGCTGGCGGAGGCGGTCCGTTTCACGTCCTTGGTCCCGGAGGCCCCGCTGGTCGATCTCGGCTGTGGCACCGGCGCGACCCTGCGTGCCTTCGGGGCAGATGGGGCGCGCTGGCGTCTGGTCGATCACGATCCGGTCCTGCTGGCGCGGGCTGCCCTGAGAACGGGTGGTGAACCCTGCGTGGCCGATCTCGGGGCTCTGGACCAGTTGCCACTGGTGGGCGCGCGGATGGTCACGGCCTCGGCCCTGCTCGACCTGATGCCGCTCTGGTGGATCCAATCCCTCGCGGACCGGCTGGCGCTTGACCGGATCGGCGCCTATGCCGCGCTGTCCTATGACGGAACCCTGGAGTGGGGGCCGTCCCTGCCCGGGGACGCCCGGATCCGTGCGGCGTTCAACCGGCATCAATTGAGGGACAAGGGTCTCGGCCCGGCCCTCGGCCCCGCCGCGGCGACGGTCTTTGCCGAGGCGATGGAGCGTCGCGGATATGAGGTACGTCTTGCGCGGAGTCCGTGGCGGCTTGGTCCTGGACAAGCTGCCCTGATGCGCGAACTGAACAATGGAATAGCAATGGCGGCGGGGGAAACCGGCCTCGCGGAGGCCGGGGGCTGGGCTCAGGCCCGGCGGGCTTCCGGCGCCTCCGGCCGGATGCTTGTCGGCCATGTCGATGTACTGGCCTTGCCGCGCGGGTCAAGCACGCAGTCGAAGATCACATCGCTCTCGAGGCCATAGATGTGGATTTCAGGCCGCAGGGCGTCGGCGAGGCGCGGAATCGGCGCGGTTCTTAGGCCCGCCGGTCCGGCGCCGATGATCAGGGGCGAAATGCCCACATGCAGGCGATGGAGCAGCCCCGCCTCCAGAAAGCCCGCGATGGTCAGGCCGCCTCCTTCTATGAGCACGCGCCGGAGGCCCCGCTTCAGCAGCGCCTCCGCGATCGCCGCGGGTTCGATCCATCCGTCGCGTGCCGGGAGCATCACGATCTCGACGCCATTTGGCCGGGTCCTTACCACTGACTGCACGATGATCCTGCGCACACCATCTTCGCTCAGAACGTAGGAATCATTGGGCAGACGCCCGTGGGGGTCGATCACGACCCGCGCGGGACTAGCCCCTTTGACCAGCCGCACCGTCAGCCGCGGATTGTCCGTCAGCGCGGTCCGCACGCCGATGACCACGGCGTCCGACAGCGCACGGCAGCGGTGGAGGTGACAGAGCCCCTCGGGACCGGAGACATCCGCCGCGTCCCCCGAGACGGTGGCGACGCGGCCATCGAGGGACTGGCCAACCTGGGCGAAGAGGAAGGGATCCCTGCCGCCGCCCACGAGGGGGGCATAGAGATTCCATGCGGCGCGCGCACTCCGGTTCCAGCGGCGGGACGGCGCGCGATCGCCGCCCGCGCGCAGATCCAGCAGTGCCGACCAGACCATGTCCGTCATGCACGCTCGATCCATTCCACTCCCCCGTCGCTCTTCTTGCCGGACATCCGCCGACTTCAAGAGTAGTGCGGAACGCCTCTTGGTAAAGCGCGAACCTGCTTATCTTGTCTTCGTTGCAAAGGCCGTGAGAAACCGATCCCGAAAGGCTTCCATCGGCCAGACAGGGGAATTCCCCCGGGGGATCAGCCCTTGTGTCCAGCCCCAGCCCTCCAGCCGGGCAAGCGTGTCCGGCGCGCCGATGACATGGACCGGGACATCCCGTCCGCCATGATCGCCCGAGACGAAGCGCGCGGGCTGATGATCGCCAAGTACGATCATCAGGGTCGGATGGCTGGCGCGGCGCCGTGCGAAGGCCGCGACTGTTCGCAGGCTATAATCCAGCGACTGACGATATTGGTCGCGCACCCGATCCCTGTCACGCCAGACGATATCTGGAGCATCTCCCGACACCGCCTGTGCGTCAAAGATCCGCCCGTCCCCCAGCTCATCCCACGGCAGGAGCGATGGAACGGGTGTCCAGGGCGCATGGGAGGAAATCAGGGCAATCTCTGCAAAGACCGGGGCGCGGTTCGGGACGTCGAGTGACTGACGTTCGAACGAGGCCAAGGTGAATTGATCCGGCATCGTGACCCAGTTGAAGGGCTTGCCGCGATAACCAAGATCGGATTCTGTGAGGATCTGGTCATAGCCGAAATAGGCGGCCTCGGGCCAAGCATAGACAATGGCTGGCATCACGGCGACATTGCGCCAGCCGGCGGTCTGGGCAATCCGGGCGAGCGTCTCGCGGGGGCTCGCAATCAGCGCCCGATAGCGTCCTTCGGTATTGACCGGCAGTCCGGAGAGCAGGCTTCCATGGGCGAGCCAGCTCTGGCCGCCGATCATAGGCGCGGTCAGCCAAGCAGAACGCATCGCCAGTCCAGTCGCCGCCAGCCTCGTCTGGGCCTGTCGCAGGGTCGCGGTAATGGTCGGGGCATAGATCGGATTTTCCAAGGCGGAACGTCCGTAGGATTCGACAAAGACGACGAAGATATCCGTTCCCCGCAGTCCGGGGAGCACCTGATCCGGGGGCAAAGCCGCAAAGAAATCCTGCGCCGCTTCCCGACGGAACCGTTGCAGATCCCCGCGCGCGGCGACAGCGTCGCGCAGATGCTCGAAGCTTAAGCGGGTCGTCATGGTAGATCCGGGGATTTCTGGTTCCCGGAAGTCGAGAATTGGGAAAAGCACCGCGGGCAACAGAGCCAGAAGCAGTGCTCCGCGCCGGAGGCGCGGCGGCTCAAACCGCGCAAGCTGCCCGGTCGCCCACCAGACGAGCAATGTCAGAACCAGCAGGTTCAGAATCAGGACGATGACGATTGTCAGCGTCATGGGAGTTCCGACTGTGCCCGACATTATCCGCCAGCCAGCGGGGAGCAGCGCCATGTCGAGCGCCGGATTGAACGGACGCAGATAGGCAAGATACATACCGATGTCGGCCAGCCTGAGCAGCGCCATGATCGTCAGAGCGAAGGTGATCAAAGCCCGTGGAGCAAATGACAGGCGTTCGGGGATCAGGGCAAAGAGGATTAATAGAAGCGGAAGTTCGAGCGGAAAAGCGAGCAGGGCAGATGCCGTCATCGCCTGAGGCGTGCTTGGCTGGATCAAAAGCAGGTAGAGGATCAGAATACTCAGCGCATAGGCCGCGAGGCTCGTCGCCCTGGATTTCCCGAAGCCGCGCATAGATATCCCCACTCCGATGGACCCGCGCAAGGGCCTGTTCAAGTTCGACGGCGGTGACCCACTGCCTGAACTCGAAATCGATGGTCTCGCCCCTGACAAAATTGAACTCATACGGACCAAGTTCACCCAGCCGGGCAAGGCACGCTTTCGCGACTTCAGCCGTGTCGGGCAGATATTCGAAGGCGACCACGTCAATTGGCATAGAGAGTCCACGCAAGACCTCGGCCTCGTGACCTTCGACATCGATCTTGATGAATTTTGGCCTCCCGTGAATGGCGATCAATTGGTCTAGCGTCGTGACCTCGACTGAGATGGCCGCGTCCCATCGCACATGGCCAAACCCGTCCTTGCCCGACATACGGGCCGGAAAATCCGGCACCAGCGAAGAGACAGTCGGATGCAGGCGCGAGACCCACATCCGCGCAGTGCCCTTCTCTGCCCCGACCGCAACCGGCAGAAAGGTTACGTCGGGCGGCAGGTCACGGCGCAGAAAGGCATAAAACAGCGGTTGCGGCTCGACTACAACGAGCCGGGCACCGGTCCGCGAAAGGGCAAGGCTCCGATTGCCGACATGCGCGCCAATATCGAACGCCAGATCATCCTGCGCAAGGATTCGTCCATAGAAGCGCGCGAGCTGGGCGATCCTCCAAGGCCGCGCTCGATAGATCAGAAGGGACCGTGCGAGCCCTAGCCAGCCCCGTGGATCCCACCTCACCGCGTCAACCATCGCAGATCGACCGCGAAGGACCAGGTCAGTGTGGTCAGCGCCAGCCCTGCGAGGCCCGATGTCAGCGGCGGATGAAGGGGAGGCGCGAGGCAGAGAGCGAGCACCGTCAGTTGCAGGACGCAGGTGGCCTTGCGCCGGAAGGAGGCGGGCAGGGGTTTTCCCAGTATGGGCCAGACCCATATCGCAAGCACGAAGGTGTAACGCATCAGGCCCAGAAGCAGAACCCAGACTCCGGCTTTGCCCTGCTCCCAGCAAAGTATGGCGAGTGCCATGATCGTCAGCGCATCAATCTCCATATCGAACCGCGCCCCGAAGGCCGAGGTCATCTCACTGCGCCGTGCTAGCCAGCCGTCAACTCCGTCGAGCAGAATCAGGATCGATACACCAGTGAAGGCAATCCACAGCCAATCCTCGGGAAGGGCGGCTCCGGCGACTGCGAAGGCGACGAGCGCGCTCGCACCCGCGGCCCGTAGGAGAGTCACCCGGTTCGCTGGACCAAATCTCTGATAGGGGTGGAACCGAACGACATGCTCCCACGCAAGCCAACCTATTATTAGGAAAAACCCCAACCCGATCCAGCGGGTCACCGAGGTCAGCGGCGCGCTCAAGAGCCCCGCTGCCAACGGGATTGCCAGAAATGCGACACTCCATAGAACCTCTCGGCGCAAGGTTGGATTGGGGGAACAGACCTGAACTATGGGTGGGGCGCTCATGTTCCTGCTTTGACAGTCGCAAGGTTCGATCCCGCCAGCCGATCTTCATTGCGCAACAAAAGCAAAAGGCAAGGATCGGCCCCATGCGCTATGATGGGTTCGATCTCGTTGGGAGACCGGAGGATCAGGGAACCGCTGGTATAAATATCCTCACCGATCTGGACCTGGCCTCTCAGGACGAGGCAGGCGCGAGGCTCCGGGGGACACCTTGGAAGAGTGGCGCTAGGCTCACCGCGTCCGAGTTGAAGACGAATGGTGGGACAGGATTCAACAGGCCTTTCGAGCCATCCGGGTGCCGTGTGTGTCCAGATCACCGCTTCCATCGTTCCAAGATTAAGCGAACTCAGGTCAGCGTTGGATTTTTCAGGCCTATCCGATGAAATTCTTGGCAGAACGCGCTTCAGATCAGGCGGATCACAACCAAAACCGTCACATTCGGCGAGAAGGGCGCCGCAAAGGGCTTCGATCTTCTTGACCTTTTCGGCGCATCGCGGGCAAAGCCACAAATGGCCCGCGATCAGGACGCTGAGACCCGTGCAAACACCTCCGGCGACGAAGCTGGTGAGCATTTCTGCGGTGGCGTGGCCGGTGGCCATTTGGAGACCTGTCCAGTGTCATATGCGAATGCTACGAGTCGGTATCGGCATCGGATCACCATCGAACCCATCCGCCGGACCGATTTTGGAGATGTACGATGCGATTGGTATTTGTTGTAGAGCCTTTTGGTGATCCGGAGCTTTTCACGGCTCTTCTGGGCGAGGCGCCGATGCCTGTGCTGGAGGCGGCGTGCTTGCCGGATCATGAGATCCACGCTGATGAGAGCGGTATTCGTCTGTCGCCCTTGCGTTCTCCCGGGGCAGAGGCATCCGGTTGGGTAATCAAGCCGGATGAGCTTCTTCGAAAAAGGATCGAATTCTGGATGGCCACCACGGGCGCGCAGGTGCGGGTGGCCAAGGTAAGGGTGAATGGCCGCATTGAGATTGTCGATACCTATCTCTTGTCGATGGATCAACTGACGCTTTCCTGGACTTGGAAGGCCTGGGATGGTGAGTGGCGATTGATGGTCGCGGAGGCGATCAGAGAAGCCCTGCGACACCTCTTTGAGGTCGAGCCCCAGGATATGCCAGAACTCCTGCCTGGGATTGGCTATCGCGCCCTGGCGCGCGCTCGAGGCGCCGCCGACCGGACAGCGGTTGGATTGAGGGCCGGTTTGTCGGCACAGGGCGATATAGAGCTGCTTCGGCAGCGAATCCCTTACACCAAATATTTCGCCATTGAGGAACATCTTCTCCGGCATCGTCGGTTCGACGGGCAAATGTCGACGCCTCTTCTGAGAGCAGCCTTTAGCAGCGGAGACGCGGTCACCGTGCTGCCGTTTGATCCCCGGATGGGCTCGGTCCTGCTGATCGAACAGTTCCGCGCGGGTCCGCTTGCCCGGAAAGATCCCCGGCCCTGGTGTCTGGAAACCGTGGCGGGGCGCTGTGATGCTTTGGAAGAAGTAGAGGCAACGGCCCGGAGGGAGGCGCTGGAGGAAGCAGGGCTCAAGCTTGGCCGAGTTGAGCGCATCGGGGGATATTATCCTTCGCCAGGGGCGATGGCGGAACATATCACGGCTTTCATTGGCGAGGCAGACCTCAGAGAGGCGGGAGGATTTCATGGGCTTGAATCCGAAGGGGAAGATATCCGCTCCCTGGTTTTACCCCTGACCGAGGCTCTCGCGGCTGTGGAAAGTGGCGAGATCAACAATGCGCCGCTCCTGATCTCTCTGCTTTGGCTCGAAAAACACGCTGATCGTCTGATTCGAATCTGGGTTTGAAAAGAAATTTAAAATTTATTCACTAACTATGAATGCATTTTGGCAGAAGATCGTTGACATATCTATACTTTTGAACAAAAGGTTGGATGGCATCGTTCCAGAGTATGTATAAATCAGTCATAGTGCATCACTCCAAAGGGAGATTGAATGGAGTGCAATCAGTACGTATTGTGTGACCATGATTTGAAATAATTGCCTCTCTTCTCTGGGTATAATAGGTTGACGATTGATCTAGGCGGTGTTTATATACGTGTGTGACCCAAAATTAGAGCCTCGATTCACTATGGAAATTGTGCCGCGGTTGAGATAGGATCGGAATAACCGCAGCGGCATCAAAGGCGCTGGGGCTTCGGTGGAGCCAGAGGGAATCGAACCCTCGGGGTTGTAGGTGGGTAGCCGTCACCCCGCACCAAGCTGGCCCCGTCTAAAACGCCCCGCTTTGCGGGGCGTTTGTATTTTTACTCCGCCTTATCCCGCGCCACCGTAACAACAATGCGCCCATCATCCTCATCCCCATAGATAAGATCGAACACCTGCGCTGCGGTTTGAAGCCACCGTTGCCGTTCATGTAGCGCCCAAGAATCGTCGGGGCGCGGGAGTCTTTTGAACAGCCCCAAGACCATCGGGTCGTGGTCGAAACTGTCACCGCCGCCTCCAGACTTACTCGGCACAACAGCGGGCACTTGGGCAGGCGCCTCAGCCAATGAACTTTGTCCAGGCTTCACTAAGCGGTTCCGCCCGTGCTCATAAAACCCCGCATACTCAGCGGACTTTTCAAGCGCCGCACGCGCTCGACTTTTTTGCTTTTCGGCCACTCCGAATTCCGCGATCTGCCGCTCAAGGGCCGCCGCTGGTGGGATGGTCCCGTTCTCGTAGTGGTCGAATATTGCCCGGTACAGCGGAACGGTAAGGAAAGACTCAACCCGCGCGTCTCGCATCCGCCGCTCGTCAATGAAGCGGCGTCCAAGATCTGTAAGGCGGTGGTCATCATTCTGGCCCTGTTCAATCAGCCCAAATGTGCGTGCTGATGATATCCTTACGCGGAAAGTGCTTGCCTTTGGACTGATACCGACCCACGCAGCAAGCTGCGCGTCAGAGCACTCACCATTTCCTACGTTTTGGTGGATTTTCTGCGGTATCTCCGTAATATCCGGAAGCGCATTGTATGGGAACGAAATTGACGATCGCTGCCGCGTGGCGACCCTCCCGGAATTTGCCACACCCGCACCTTCAATTTGCGTCTGCATATCTTGGCCTGAAATCTCATCCGTGAGCATGGCTAATCCAATCCGGCGCGGCGGTTACGACTGTCGCACACTTAGCACCGGGATGGCGAGTTATCAACAGAATTGTTCGCAGCGTTATCCGCCAGACGCGCATTCGGCGTTATGCTTGACAGTTGGATTTTCTCTCTGCATTATAGAGTCATAACATGGGTTGGGTGATGCATAAAGAATGAAAGGCTAAGGCCGAACCGCTGCCAGTCATCCGGCGACAAGCGGCCTAAAAGGAAAGAGCCAGACTGCGCGGCAGTCTGGCTCTCCTGTAGATGGCAATCCGAGGGGCGTGGCCCCGGCAGAATGCGGCCTAGGAAACTGCAATTTGCCATTGATCGCGCCCCATTTCAAGGGAAACCACTCCAGAAGGAGTCGGCCAGTGATATGGATTTGCGACTACTACCGCATCCGCTTTGGTCGTATCGAGCACGTTCGCGGTCATTACCGCAGCGTACCGGCGTGATCTAAGCCTTTGAGGTAGCACGGCCGGGCTAGGCGTTAGCGGTTCGGATCGTGGGATTTTTGATCAACCTTACTCGGCGGCGGCTCTCCGTCGCCCTTTTTCTTTGGCGATGGCTTTTTACCCAGCTTGATTCTCTCGGGTAATTCGCCTGGATCAACGCCTAAGAACCGATCCAGCGCTTCCGCGAAGTCCATATCAAGACCAAACGGCTTTTCTCTCTTTCCAGTCACGCGATCAATTCCCGGTAGGTCAGCCGACCGGCTGTGTCGGAAAGCATGGCGTTAACGCGAGAGCCTTCGTCCAGCCCACGGCGGTTCCAACGCCACGTAAATTCGTCCAGATAGCGCTGGATATGCTCTTCGGAAATCCAGTGATGCACACCAATGACCTGCCGCTTGAAGTGTGACCAAGCCCCCTCAATGCCGTTCGTGTGAATGTAAAACCACTTAACGTATTCACCGCTCGCATGGTTCACGGTGCGATGCCGATAGGTCTTGCTGAGGCCGATGTAGCTCCGGTGTTCGTCCGTCATGACTATTGCGCCCGGCGTGACGTTTGCAGCGATCTCACCCTTAAGCGTTTCGCCGTCCACGCGCTCGACCTTCTTGGCGCGAAGTTCGCCATCACGCTCCAGCAGTCCAACAACGGCGATCTTGCCCTTGCCTCCCCGCTTGTCGCCGTCACGTTTGTTGGCGTGCTTGTTCCCCTCTTTACCACCGACATAGGTTTCATCGACTTCAACCGTTCCATCCAACGGGCGGTTGAAGGATTTCGTGCGGGCGGCATAGCGGAGACGGTGCAGAACAAACCACGCGGATTTTTGCGTAATCCCTAAATCCTTGGCCAGTTGCGTGCTGGCAATGCCCTTCTTATGCGACGTGATCAGGAACAGCGCCATGAACCACACGCGGAGCGGCAGCTTGCTGTCCTCGAAAATCGTGCCAACGCGGATCGAAAAGCGCTTACGGCAATCTGCGCATTTGTGGCTCCGCTGATCCGAGAAATGATAGACGCGGGTCGAACCGCAGTGCGGGCAGAACGCGCCGTTCTTCCAGCGGATCGCCCGGAAATGGTCAATGCACGATTGCTCGTCGTCAAAAACCTGCATCATTTCGTAGAGGCTGTTGAAGTTGCGAAGCATCGGGTATCTCCCTTTCGATACCCTGATTATAGGCGTTTACGTGACCCACGTCAATGGGTCACACACGTATATAAGCGCCATCTAGGCTCTGGGCTCGTTCGTGGTCATAGCCAGAACAAGACGATTGCGGCGAGTATGATGGTAGAGAAGAACGTCTCCGGGCAGCGGTCGTGTCGGGTTGCAACACGCCGCCAGTCCTTGAGGCGGCCGAACATGATCTCGATGCGGTTACGCCATTTGTAGCGCCGCTTGTCGTATTTCACCGCCTTCCCGCGGGCCTTTCAGCCGGGGATGCAAACCTTTATCCCCTTATCTTTTAACACTTCTCTCAACCAGTCGGCGTCATAGCCCCGATCGGCGAGCAGCCACCCTGCCTTTGGCATGCTGCCCAGCAGAGCCGCCGCGCCGGTGTAATCGCTGACCTGCCCGGCCGACATAAAGAACCCGCTCGGCCGCCCCTTCG
>JBMDWT010000038.1:0-94553 GCA_048594665.1 Amaricoccus sp.
GACCACCATCGCCGACAAGATCATGGTCGTCCAGGAAATCGCCCGCCAGACCGATCTGCTCGCCCTGAACGCCGCCGTCGAGGCCGCGCGGGCCGGTGAGCACGGTCGCGGCTTCGCCGTCGTCGCCTCCGAGGTCCGCAAGCTCGCGGAACGCAGCCAGACGGCGGCGGCGGAGATTTCGACCCTCTCCAGCCAGACCGGCACGGCGGCGCAATCGGCGGGCGAGATGCTGGCCCGTCTGGTCCCGGATATCCAGCGGACCGCCGAACTGGTGGCGGAGATCTCGGCGGCGGCGCGGGAAATGGACACAGGTGCGAGCCAGATCAACACCGCGATCCGTCAGCTCGACACCGTCACGCAACAAAACACCAACGCCGCCGAGAGCATGTCCGGCACGGCCGAGGAGTTGACGGGTCAAGCCAATCAATTGCGCGCCGCGATCGGGTTCTTTCAACTCGGCGGCTCCGGCGCGATTGCGTCTGCCACGCCGCGTCCCTCGCGCCCCAAATCCAAGCCCAGCGCGCGCCCGAAGAAATCCATGCCGGGCCGTTCCGCCCCGATGGGCGGTGGCTTCGATCTCTCGCTGGACGAAGACCAGGGAGACAGCGACTTCCGACGCAGCGCCTGATCCGCGCCCATCGCTCGAACGCAGGGCCGCCTCAGGTGGCCCGCGTCCTCGCACGGTCACGCCCGCGCGGCCAAAACCAACGGCGCCATCAGGACCGCCGATCCCGACAGCCGACCGCGCTTGCCTCTTGTGAACCCCGGACCGCTTGGTAAGAGTTCCGCCAACCAAGGCAGGAGCGCCAATGTCCGTTACCATCTGCACCTGGAACATCAACTCCGTCCGCCTGCGCGAACCCACGGTGCTCCGGCTCCTGCGCGAGGAATCCCCGGACGTCCTGTGCCTCCAGGAAATCAAGACCCCGCTCGAAACCTTCCCCTATGAGGGCCTGCGCGCGCTCGGCTATTCCCATGTCGTCGCCCGCGGCCAGAAATCCTACAACGGCGTCGCCATCGTCTCGCGCCTGCCCATCGAGGACGCCGGCCAGCGTGATTTCTGTGGCAAGGGCGATGCCCGCCACGTGGTCGCCCGCCTCCCCTCCGGCGCCCTGATCCACAATGTCTATATCCCCGCCGGCGGTGATATCCCGGACCCTCAGGCCAATCCGAAATTCCACCACAAGCTCAGCTTTCTCGAAGAACTCCGCCACTGGTTCGCCGCCGAACGGCCCCATGCCGCGATCCTCGTCGGCGACCTCAATATCGCCCCGCGCGAGGATGACGTCTGGAACCACAAGGCCCTTCTGAAAATCGTCTCCCACACGCCGATCGAAGTGGAAAATTTCACCGCCGCCCAGCAGGCGGGCAACTGGGTCGATATCACCCGCGCGCATATCCCGAACGGTCGCCTCTATTCCTGGTGGTCCTATCGTTCGCCCAACTGGGAGGCCGCGGACAAGGGCCGCCGCCTCGATCACATCTGGGCCACGCCCGATCTCGCGGAACGTTCGGGCGGCAGCCGCGTTGCGCGGCATGTACGCGGTTGGGAGCAGCCCAGCGACCATGCCCCCGTTTTCGCCGAATTTGAGGTATGACATGTATGACACAACCATCACCGGCCAGATTGCGCGCATAACCCTGAACGATCCGGCCACCCACAATGCGCTCGAATTCAGCGCCCTCGCCCCCCTCACCGCCCAGCTCGACGAATGGGCCGCCCGCCCCGACCTGATCGCCCTCGTGATCACCGGAACCGGCCGCAGCTTCTGCTCCGGCGTCAGCCTGGGCGACGTCGCCGGGGTGGACTGGTCCGACAACCCGCTCACCCGGCTCTGCGACACGCTGGAGGCCTTCCCCGCCCCCACCATCGGGGCCCTGAATGGCGGCGTCTATGGCGGCGGCGTGGAACTCGCCCTGGCCTGCGACTTCCGGGTCGGCGTCACCGGGATGCGCGCCTTCGCCCCGCCCGCCCGGCTCGGCATCCATTATGAACCCAAGGGGATCGCCCGTGCCGTGCAACGGGTCGGATCGCAGGTCGCGCGCCGCATGTTCCTCCTGGCCGAGAGCTTCGACGCGGACGCCCTGCTCGCCACGGGCTTTCTCGACCATCTGGTCGAACCCGAAGCCCTCGATGCCAAGGTCACCGAACTCACCACGACGCTCGGAACGCTCGCGCCGCTCGCGGTCCGGGGCATGAAACGCACGATTCTCGAACTGTCGCGCAACACGCTCGACGCCCAGGCCGCCGCCGAGCGGATTGCCGCCTGTTTTGCCTCCCAGGACCATGCCGAGGGCCTCGCCGCCCAGCGCGAACGCAGGGCGGCGCGCTTCACCGGTTCATGACCCGCGATTGTGCAAGTGCGAAGCTGAGCTTAGACTGCCGCCGAAACCTTTAACGGAAGAGCCCTGACGCGATGACCAGCATCTGCTTTCAGAAGAATTTCCAACGCGCCTTCGGCACCTGGCCGCTCAAGGGCCGCGACGCAACCGACGCGGTCCTGATCGCCCTCGAAACCGGCTACCGCGCCATCGACACGGCGCAGATGTACCATAACGAACTCGAAGTCGGCATTGCCCTGCATCAATCGGGCATCCCGCGCGACGAGCTCTGCGTGGTGACAAAGGTGCATCCGGACAATTACACCGAGGCCCTGTTCCTGCGTTCGGTCGAGCGCAGCCTCAAGGACATGCGCCTGGACCGGGTCGATATCCTGCTCCTGCACTGGCCGCCCGTGGGCGGCGCGGTCGAGGGGCCGCTCGCCCTGCTCCAGACCGCCGTGGATCGGGGCCTCGCCTCGCATATCGGGGTCAGCAATTTCACCGCCGCGATGATGCGCACCGCCGCCCATGTGGCAAAATCGCCCATCGTCACCAATCAGGTGGAATTCCATCCGCTGCTCAATCAGGACATCCTGCTCGCCGCCGCCCTGGAAACCGGCATTCCCCTGTCCTCCTATTCCTCGGTGGCGCGGGGCGAAGTCTTCAAACATGCGATCTTCGCCGAGATCGGTCTGGCCTACAACAAATCGGCGGCGCAGGTCGTGCTGCGGTGGATTCTGCAAAAGGGCGTCTCGATCAATACGATGTCTTCGAAACGCGACAACATCCGCGCGAATTACGACATCATGGACTTCACCCTGTCCTCGATCGACATGGCCCGGATCGAGGAGCTGACCCGTCTGAATTACCGGATCGGCGACCTCAGGCCGACGCCCTGGAACCCGGTCTGGGACTAAAGGCTGCCCCGAAAGCCGCGCCAACGGCCTTTCCCATCCTCTCGAATACCGACTAATCTGGCGTGAAATCCGCGACACGGATGCGAGGGAACGCCGGCCATGATCCGACATATCGTCCTGCTGCGCTTTCGCGCGGCGGTTTTGCCCGAGGCGCGCGCGGCGCTGATGACCGAACTCGACGGCCTGCGCGCGCATCTCCATGGCATGGTGACCTTCACCCCCCTGACCAATCTCAGCCCGGAAACGCCCGTCATCCACGGCTTCACCCAGGGCTTTGCGATCGATTTCACCGATGCCGCCGCGCGGGACGCCTATCTCGCCGATTCGCGGCACGTCGATATCGGCCGGCGGCTGACCGAGGCCTGCGAGGGGGGCACCGAGGGGGTGCTGGTGTTCGATCATGCGCTCTGATCCCAGTGCCCGCGCGCTGCTGCGCAGTCTCTTCGACGCCGCCGTGACCGCGGCCCTGCCCGACCAGAGCATCCGCCAGCATCTGCCCGCCGTCCCCGCGGGCCGTGTCGTCGTGGTCGGCGCGGGCAAGGGCGCCGCGCAACTGGCGCAGGCGCTCGAACGCGCCTGGGACGGGCCCTTGTCCGGCGTGGTCGTCACCCGCTACGGCTATGGCGCGCCCTGCGAACGGATCGAAGTGCTGGAGGCGGCCCATCCCGAACCCGACGCCGCCGGTCTCGTCGCCTCCCGCCGTCTGCTCGACGCGGTGTCCGGGCTGACCGGGGACGATCTGGTGATCGCTCTGATCTGCGGCGGCGGCTCGGCCCTGTTGCCCTGCCCGCCGGAGGGCGTGACGCTCGAGGACGAGATCGCCGTGAACCGCGCGCTTCTCGCCTCCGGCGCCCCGATCTCGGACATGAATGTGCTGCGCAAGCATATCTCGGGGATCAAGGGCGGGCGTCTGGCGCGGGCGGCCTATCCGGCCCGGGTGGCCTCGCTGATCGTCTCGGACATTCCGGGGGATCATCCCGCGCTGGTCGCCTCCGGCCCCACGGTGCCCGACGCGGGCACACCCGAAATGGCGCGCGAGGTGGTCCGCCGCTACAATCTCGACCTGCCCCGATCGGTCCTCGATCATCTGGCGCGCGAGGACTGCGCGGCTCCCCTCCCCTCCGA
The DNA here is from genome assembly GCA_048594665.1 of Amaricoccus sp. GTDB lineage: Bacteria > Pseudomonadota > Alphaproteobacteria > Rhodobacterales > Rhodobacteraceae > Amaricoccus. Next base: position 4,365 of record JBMDWT010000038.1, read on the forward strand.
TCCGGTCTTTGCCCGGAACAGCGTGGCCATCATCGCCTCCGCCGCCGTTTCGCTGGAGGCGGCGCAGGTCGCCGCCGCCGCGCAGGGCTGGCAGGCGCTGATCCTGTCTGATTCGATCGAAGGCGAAGCGCGCGAGGTGGCCCGCGTCCATGCCGCCCTCGCCCGCGAGATCGCCGGGCGCGACCGCCCCTTTCCGCGTCCGGTGATCCTGCTCTCGGGGGGCGAGACCACCGTGACTCTGCGCGGCAAAGGCAAGGGTGGCCGCAACAGCGAATTCCTCCTGTCCCTCGCCCTGGCCCTGGACGGGATCGAAGGCGTTCACGCCCTCGCCGCCGACACCGACGGCATCGACGGGTCCGAGGACAACGCGGGCGGCTTCATCGACGGCGGCACCGTCTCACGCATCCGCGCCGCCGGATCGGATCCGCGCCAGCTGCTGGAAGGCAACGATGCCTGGACCGCGCTCGATCTGGCGGGCGACCTGCTGGTGACGGGACCGACGGGAACCAATGTGAACGACTTCCGGGCGATCCTCATCACATGACACGTCCATTATGATTTCTCTTTGAAATCAATCATATAGAGCACGTCCGGGCGCGGACACCCCTCATCCGGCGGGCAGGGTCATGCGAAAGACGGTTCCCTTGGCGCCGGTTTCCGCCAGGGTCAGCGTCCCGCCATGCCCGCGCACCAGCTCCGCCGCGATGACGAGGCCGAGGCCGGTCCCCCCCTGCCGCACCCCGCCCCGGAAGGGCTGAAACAGGTTTTCTCGCGCTTTCTGGGGCAGGCCCGGACCGGTATCGGCCACCATGATCTCGCAGACCCCTCCCTCGGTCTGGGCCGTGACCGTGACCGCCCCCGGCTTGCCCGAGGCATCGATGGCCTGCGCCGCGTTGCGCACCAGATTCGAGAGCACCCGGAAGATCTGATCCGAATCGGCCCGCACCCGCGTCCCCTCCGGCACCCGCGCCCGGATTTCGATCCCGCGTCCCGGCAGGGCCTCCGCCTCGTTTTCGACGACCTCCGCCACCAGCGCCGCCAGCGGAACCGAGGTCAGCACCGGCGCCGGCTCCTCCGCCTTGCCAAAGGTCAGGGTCCGCTCGCACAGGGTAATCGCCCGGTTGAGCGAGTTCAGAAGCTTCGGCGCGATCCGCTTGACCCCCGGATCCGGGCTTCCCTCGATCCGGTCGGCCAGGAGCTGCGCCGTGGTGAGCAGGTTGCGCAGATCGTGGCTGATCTTCGCGACCGCCCCCCCGAGGGCCGCGAGCCGCTCCTTCTGCCGCAGCGACGCCGTGAGCTGGATCTGGAGATCATGGAGGGCGGTCTCGGCCAGCCGCAATTCCCGGGCTCCGCTGCGCGGCGTGATCACCCGGCTGGCATCCTCCGGGGCATCCCGATAGGCGGCCATGTTATCGGCCACCCGCCGGATCGGCCGCACGATCAGCCATTGGACCGAGAAGAAGAGCAAGGTCGCGACCCCCGCCGAGGTGATCAGCGAGATGAAGAGAATCCCCGAGGCATAGTTGATCATCGCCTCCCGCAGCGGCGCCTCATGCATGGTGATCTCGATCCCGACGCTCTCGCCCCGCTGGGTGCGGCCCACGACCTGGATGATCCGGTCTCCCGGCGTCATCATCACCCGCGCGGCCCCCCGGATGAGCGTCCAGAAGCCTGGGTCCGTGATATCGTACTTCGACTCGACGAGGGGCGGATGAAGCACCGCGAGCGCGAGTTCCCGGACCTCGTCACGCCGCAGCGAGACCGTCAGGACATCCGCCGTCTGGAGCACCTCCTGCTCCAGTTCGGGGGGCACCTCCTCGTCCGGCGCCGCCAGCCGCACGAGCGCCGCCAGTTGAGCGAGGTCGAGCCGGTTCTGGAGATAGGCCTCGCGATACCGCGCCACGGCCGGCACAAGGATCAGCACCTCGGCGATCACTACGAAGAGGATCGTCAAGCCCAGAATTCGGCCGGTTAGCGTGTTCAGAAACATGCGATATTCCGTTGCGACGCCCGCGGGACCTTATGCGGTGCAAGGTCCGCTCACAAGGCTGGCACCGGACTGTGGGCAGGACCACGCCTGAGCGGGAAAGATCAAGCCGTCAATTGACACCGACCGCCCGCGGCCTTATAGGCAGGCCTTCGAATTTCGGGGCGTCGGCGCTCGGGACGTCTTTGCGCGTTTCCTCAGGTGCCGGGTTTGCTCCCACGCAGTCTGGAGTAGCAAGATGACCAAACGCACCTATCAGCCGAGCAACCTCGTCCGCAAGCGTCGCCACGGTTTCCGCGCACGCATGGCCACCAAGAATGGCCGCATCATTCTCAACCGCCGTCGGGCACAGGGCCGCAAGAAGCTGTCGGCCTGATCGAAGGTCGATCCTTGCCCGGGGCAGGTGGTCCATTGGTGGTGCTGCGCAAGCGCGCCGACTTTCTGGCCGCCGCGAAGGCTTTACGATCCTCGGGACCCGCCTTCACGCTTCAAGGCCGCCAGCGTCCTTCAGACGATGGCGGTTTTCGTGTGGGCTTCACCTGCTCGAAGAAGGTCGGCAACGCCGTCCAGCGCAACCGGGCCAAACGCCGCCTCCGGGCGGCGGCGTGGGAAGTGCTGCGCACAGAGGCACGGCCCGGCTGGGACTATGTCCTGATTGGCCGTCCCGTTCTCACCGCCTCCCGACCCTTTACCGAGCTCTGCGCCGATCTGGAAGCCGCTGTGCGTGCCGTGCATTCCCGAGCCCGCGGATGACACCCCTGGCCCATCTCCTGGCCCTGCCCGTTCGCGGCTATCGACTCCTGTTGTCACCCTGGGTCGGCCTGTCCTGCCGCTATCAGCCCACCTGCTCCGCTTATGCCTTGGAAGCACTGGAAACCCACGGCGCCCTGCGCGGTACTTGGTTGACCCTGCGCCGGATCGGTCGCTGCCACCCTTGGGGCGGATCGGGCATCGACAATGTCCCGAAACCCGTCGCCGGATCGACGGATCGACGCTGAACCAAACACAGGCGCCGTGCGCGCCAGACCGTTGTGTGCCATCGGCCACGCCTGTATGGTTCCGGCATGTTTGATACCTCCGAAATACATCCCCTGTTCGAAGGCGCTCCGGACTCCACCGAGTTCCGCAAGCTGCGCAAAAGGATTGTCCGCCTGACCCGCGAGGCAATCGACACTTACGCAATGGCGCGGCGCGGTGAGCGGTGGCTGGTATGCCTTTCGGGCGGCAAGGACAGTTACACCCTGCTCGCGGCGCTGACCGAATTGCGGTGGCGTGGCCTGCTCCCTGTTGAACTGCTGGCCTGCAACCTCGACCAGGGACAGCCCGGGTTTCCCGCGACGGTGCTGCCGGAGTTTCTGACGCGGATGGGGGTGCCTCACCGGATCGAATATCAGGACACCTATTCCATCGTGATCGACAAGGTCCCTGCGAAGAAGACCTATTGTGCCCTGTGCTCCCGACTCCGGCGCGGCAATCTATACCGGATTGCGCGGGAGGAAGGCTGTTCCGCCATTGTGCTCGGCCATCATCGCGATGACATCATCGAGACATTCCTGCTGAATCTGTTTCATGGCGGCAAACTCGCGGCGATGCCGCCAAAATTGCTGAATGACGAGGGCGACCTTTACGTTCATCGACCCTTGGCGCTCGTCTCGGAGGCGGATTGCGAACGATTTGCCCGGGCGATGAATTACCCGATCATTCCCTGCGATCTTTGCGGCAGTCAGGACGGATTACAACGTCAACAGATCAAGCGCATGGTCGATGAATGGGAAGCCCGCTCCCCAGGGCGTCGGCAGATCCTTTTCAGAGCCCTTACCCAGGTCAATGCCAGCCATCTGCTCGATCCAACCCTCTTCGACTTCGCAAGTCTTTAAATCCGGCCAGCTTGGCCGCCGGCCGGTCTATCAGACTTCTGAATCACTTGATCTTTGACACGCTGCCTTGAGGGCGAATGGTGGCGATCGAGGTTACGTGGATGGAGTGACTGCGTGGGCGCTTGAGGACATGACTCCAGGAACCGCGGGATGGTTCGCCCGCTGGCCGTGCCGGACATTATCTCTCTCGTCGTATTTCTCCGCCCCATAGCCCCGCGCCGAACTCGGAGAGCATCTGGCGCTTCCTGTGTGCCAACGGACTCGCCATCGGCGTTTTGATAACGACGGCGCTCACTGCCGTGCATGGGAACCGCTTCAGAGATCGACATCTGCTTCATCACCTGAAGGGCGGGACCAAGGGACACTGCATAAGGTCGCTGGGATCAGACCCCATCCCTTATTTCCGGGGTCTCGTCCGTCATATGTTGCCGGTCCGGGGGTCAGGATGCCCGATCGGCGACATCGGCACGGCAGGAGCGATCATATGCTCGGTCTCCTTGTGCAACCGGAACGGCCTGAGCCATTGTGAACCGAGGGGCGCGGACACCTGGCTCGAATGACATGCATCGAGACGCACTGGCTCCCGGTTGCAACAGCCACGCCCATACTAAGCCCCCCGGCGAGTCATTTCGAACCGCGCGGACACAACGGTGAAGGCGGCGATGGCTTCCGCCACGGGTTGTTCATCCCGCGAGATTCTCGGCTGGATTTGCTGATCATGGCCTGCTCCAGTTGAGCCGACTCCTGAGATTTCACAGCGGGAGAGCGGCAAATCCCACCCTGAAGTTAACGCTTACCATTCACACCAAACACACGCTTGTATCAGTCAATCCGTGGATGATTGCCGATCAACCCGGATCGATATTCGGATCAAATAGTCGAGCGCAGAGGAGTTGAAAGGTAGTGGCATATCCGTCTGGGCAGGCTTTCCAATTCGGCCTCCTCATCCAGCGCATTCATCTCCAACGCGGCTCTCGGCATGCCCCAGACAACGGAGCTTTCCCGCCCCTGACCGAGGCAAATAGAGCCCGCCCGGCGCATCGCAGCCAGTCCAGTCGCGCCATCCCTTCCCATCCCCGTCAGAATGATCCCGAGCGCGGTTGGTCCAAACGCCCGTGCGACGCTTTCGAACAGGACATCGACCGAAGGGCAGTGCCCGGTAACGGGTGGCCCTTCGTCAAGTTCCACGACAGCGCCACGGTTGCGCCGGACGACACGAAGATGCCGGTCACCCGGAGCGATGCGAATGGCTCCAGGCACCAGGACCTCGCCGTGCCTGGCTTCCGCGACATCGCGATGAAGTTGAGCGGAAAGGCGGGCGGCCAGGCGTTCCGGGTAGCCTTTTGGCATATGTTGAACGATGGTGATCGGAGGCAAGCCCGCCGGCAACTCGCTCAGCAGTTTTGACAAAGCTCCCACTCCGCCAGTCGAGGCACCAATCGCGATCAGACTTCGCGTGGAATACAGTTTATGAACCGCGTGGAGCGCCGGAGCCACTCGTTCCGGAGCGGAATGTTCGCGCCTGTTGAAGCGTGCCGCGGCCGCCAATCTGACCTTGGACTGCAGGAGGGCGCCAAAATTGGCCAGGGCTTCGCGGCCTTGCGGCTTCTGAACAACTTCGATTGCGCCAATTTGAAGGGCATTGATGCTGACCTCCGCGCCCTCCGCGGTCAGGCTTGACACCATGATAACCGGTGTCGGCCGCAGCTCCATAATCTTGCGCAGGAAGTCCAGCCCATTCATGCCAGGCATGGCGATGTCGAGAGTGACGACATCCGGAGACGCGGATCGGATCAATTCCCGCCCTTCGATCGCATCGCAGGCGGCACCAACAACAATGATATCGGGCGCGGAGGACAACGCCGACGTAATCATGCGTCGCATCAGCGCACTGTCATCGACAATAACAACCCGGATGATGGCGGCCACGCGTCTCATGCCTCACCCCGCCGGTAGATCGTCTGGCCAGCGGACCGCAGCACAGGATGGTTCGCATGAACCGATTCCGAGTGCCCAAGGTAAAGAACGCCACCCGGTCGAAGCAGATCGGCGAGTTGCGAAATGATTCTGTCACGCGTTTCAGGAGAGAAGTAGATCAAGACATTTCTGCAAAATACAAAATCGAACCTGCCCTTGAATGGCCAGGAACCTATCAGATTGAGCGTTCTGTAAATGACCAGATTACGCACGGTTTCAGAAATGACCGCGCTTTCCTCACCCATCTCCAGGAAGGTAGACGTCCGAAAGCGCGTTGGCAGGCCTCGCAGACGCGCCGTTGGATATTCCGCCCTTGACGCAAACGCCAGGACCTCTGTGTCGACGTCGGTCGCAAGAACACGACGGTCACACCCCCCCAACACGTCCGCATTGGCATGCAAGACCATGGCGATGGAATAAGCTTCCTCGCCCGTCGAGCATCCAGCGGACCAAACCCGCAGGCGGTGTTTGCGCGCGGCGACGGGCCTGCGGATCTCGCGTTCGAAATGTTCGAAATGGTGCGCCTCGCGAAAGAACGCAGTCAGGTTGGTCGTAAGGGCGTTTGAAAACAGCTCATACTCCATGCATCCGGCCGGAGAATCCAGGAATTCGAGATATTCCGCGAATGTCTCCATTCCGAGCGCACGCAGGCGACGCGACAGGCGCGAATAAACCATCTGCCGCTTGCTCTCACCAAGTTCGATCCCAAGCCGACGCTGGCCCCGCTCCGTTATTCCGCGAAGATCGTCCGCGGTCATGAGAAACTCGCCGGAGGGAGAGACCGAGGGCCTTGGCTCGGGGGCCCCCGGTCGACGCAGTGCCTCCATTAGAAGCCGCTGCCCATTCCTTGGCCAAAAAGAGCGCCGATATTCAATATGGTTACCATGCAATCGTCCTCGGTACTGACCAGTGCCTGGCTCGCCGAGGAATCGAGGGCGGGAGGCGGAGCCTTCAGATCGTCCTGGGCCACGTCCAGAATATCCGAGACCGCGTCGACCAGGATGCCGATCGTCTGGCTGCCGACGGTTGCGATCACGATCACATGCTTTTCCGTCGCCTCCGTCAGGGAGCCGGACAGGCACGCCCGCAGATCATGAACCGGAACGATGGTTCCCCGCAGGTTGATGACACCGCGGGAATAGCGGGGCTGATTGGGCAAGGGTGTAACCCGTGTCCAGCGGATGATTTCCCGCACCGCCTCGATCGGAATGCCGTAGCTGCGTTCCTCAACGACAAAGGTTACGAACTGGCGGCCTTCCGCCGCCGCGGAAGACGAAGGGCCGTCGGGGCCAAACTGCGCTGCCATAGCCATCAACTCGCCCTTTCGAACTCAGCGACCGTTTTCGGCCCCAGCCTGAAGAATGCCGCGATATCAAGAACGAGGGCGACGCTTCCATCTCCGAGGATGGTGGCTCCGCCGACCCCCTCGATCGGACCAACATTGCTTTCGAGACTTTTCAGCACCACCTGGCGTTGCCCGAGCAGGGCATCCACCAGGACGACGACCTGTCCGCAGGCCTCCGTGTCGATGACCACCGCGGTAGAGGCGCCGGGATCCGCGTCCGGCAGATAGAGCGCCTCTCTCAGAGAATAGACCGGAAGAAACGCGTCTCTCAGTTTGATGACATTGCCACCGTCGGGGAGACGCTGCACGACACCCGGCTCGATGGCGATCGCTTCCACGACATTGGAGACGGGCAAGATGAACTGCTGGTCGTCAACACGCACCGCCATGCCGTCCATGACCGCGAGCGTCAGGGGCAGGGTAATGGTGAAGGTGGTACCGTGGCCGGGATTACCGGCGACGACGCATCTGCCGCCCAGCATCTGGATCTTGCGTCGAACGACATCCATGCCCACGCCGCGTCCGGAAACGGCGGAAATCTGGGCTGCGGTTGAAAAGCCGGGGTGAAAGATCAAGTTTTCGATCGCGGCGATGTCGAGCACCTCGTCGGGCGCGACCAGTCCCTTGGCCTTGGCTTTTGCAAGGACCACTTCGCGATTGATACCGCGGCCATCGTCCGACATGACGATCTGGACAACCCCTCCGCGCTGCTCCGCGGTCAATGTCAGTGTACCGACCTTGGGCTTGTTGGCGGTGATCCGCTCTTCCGGCGTTTCAAGGCCGTGATCCATGGCATTGCGAAGCATATGAACCAGGGGCTCGGTCAGTTCCTCGATGACGGTCGTATCGACCTCCACATCCTCGCCCTGCATGACCAGGCGCGCGTCCTTGCCCAGCATATCGGCCAGATCCCGGACGACACGCGGCAATCGGCCAAAGACGGTGCGCACCGGTTGGGCGCGGATCGCCATGACGCTCTCCTGCAACTCCCGGGTCTGACGCGACAGGGTTTCCACAAGGGGTCTCAGAGTGGTTGTTTCCACTCCTTCCACATCGGATACACCTTGCGCGACCGCCGCCTGGGCGATCAGCACCTCACCGACAAGATTGACGAGCCGATCGACGCGATCGAGATCGACTCTAAGGGAGCGTGGCGCGGCCGCCGCCGGCTGTTTTCCCGGCTCGGCGCCCTCCTTCGCGGCCGCTTTTGGCGGAGCCTCCGGGATCGGCGCCGGCGCTGGCGCGGCCGCTTCGACGGGCGCGGGCTTGACCTCCTGGGGCTTTGGCGCCTCGATCACGACCGGCGCGGCCTCGGGAGCCTTGGGTTCGGGCGGCGGAGCCGCGCGAGCGGTATCGGCCGGCATTTCCGCGCCATAAAGCGGAACCACCTCTTCGGTGCCATGAGGCGACGTCATCGTCACGTCCGCGCCATGAGAATAGATGACCAGAAACGATCTGAGTTCGCTCAGCGGCCCGTCGAGTTCAAATTCCATTTTCAACGAAAGCGGGCAATCCCCGACGACATAGTCCTGTATCGGCGGGACTGTGCCCTCCGCTTTCGACGAAACCAGACCGAACGCCCGGGCCGCGCGAATCATGCGGATCGGATCAAAGCCCGCCAGCAGGAAGTCGGCCCGCGGCACAAGCTGCACGGTCACTTCCATCGCTTCGACGTATTCCGGCTCCGCATCCGGCTGGGGAAGCGGGGAGAGGATCTCGACCGCGGGCGCCGGAGCGGCGGCCGGCGCCGCCTGGGCAACGGCCGCGCCGCTTCCCGGATGTATCAGATCCGCGAGTTGGGCCAGAACCTTCGTGACACGGTCCGAAGCGCCATCCGAGCCAGAGCGCGTCGCCTCGACCAGGCCGGCCATGACATCGCCGGATCGCAACAGCACCTCGCAGACCTGGGGAGTCAGGTCCAGCGTACCGCCGCGCACCCTGTCCATGACAGTCTCGAATTCATGGGCAAAACCGACGAGATTTGTGAAACCGAATGCCGATGCGCCACCCTTGACCGAATGAACGGCACGAAATGCCGCGTTGACGGTTTCGGCCTCGCGATCTCCAGCCAGCAACGCGTCCAGCCGGGTCTGAAGGTCTGAGAGGTTTTCCTCGCATTCGATGAAGAATAGCGCCTGGAAGTCTTCCTCATCGTCCATTTGGCATCAGATCCTTATATCAGGTCGGCGACGAGCGCCAGGAGTTGAGGTCCGTTGAGCGGCTTTTGCAGCCAGGCGGTCGCACGAACGGAGCGGGAGCGGGCGTGCAGATCGGCGGCGGTTTCCGAAGTCAGGAGCAGCATCGGCACCCCCTGCCCCTCTGGTTCCGCGCGGGCGGCTTCGATGAAATCGAGCCCTGTCATCACGGGCATGTTCAGGTCAGTCACGACGATTTCCGGCTGGTGCTGCTTGAGCTTTTCAAGCGCGTCCTTACCGTCGACAGCGGTCACGACCTCATGACCACCCTCCCGCAGGCATTTGACCAGCATCCCGAGCAGGACTGGGGAATCGTCAACAGCGAGCACGAGACTCATGTCCGGAACTCCATCCGCATCAAGGTTCCAAAGAAGCCGAGTTCCGAGAACGCATCGATGAATCCACCGGTGGGACTGATGACCGCGGCCGGAGGCGTCATCGTCGTTCTGGCGTTCAGAAAGCTGACGACAACCAGCACCGCGGCGGATGAGGTATATTCAACACCGGAGGCATCGAGCACGACATGGGGTTGCTCACGAGCCGCCAGCAGCTCCTCGTACATCTTGCGAGCCGCGCGGAAGTCGAGCTTTGAGGGGAGGCGGATTGGCGCGGGTCCGGTATCGCCCCCGCCTTCGGGCGGATCCGCCTCGATGTCGTTCGATTCCGCCGCTTCCTCTGCCATGCCGTCCTCCTCATGATCCGCCGATTCGTACACCTGCCGACGGCGCCCGGCGGTATGGCGCCAATATGGGAGTGTCGGGTTGTCAAACCCTTAAGGGGCAAAGTTGTTGAAATTTACGCCGACTGGAGAGGGCAGCGCCGTTTCCTGACGGAACGGTCGGACGCGGACAAATGCCCGATCAGAACTCGTTCCAGTCCTGCTCCGCGGCAAGCGCCGCGCCCGATGTCGTCTTTGCCACCGGAAATGCGGGCCGCTTTGGCGGCACGGAGGCCTTGCTTGCCTCTCCCTGACCCCGACCGCCCGATGAGCCGGACAGGGTAAATTTGTGAACAATGTTTTCCAGGAGAACCAGCTGACTGTCGGATTGCAGCAACTGCGCATTTGTTCGCTCGACCAACGCGGCGTTCTGCGAGGTCGTGTCTTCGATCTGGGACACCGCGGTCGAGATTTCCGCGACCGCGTTCGCCTGTTCACCGCAGGCGGTCGAGATTTCCTTCATCACCATGGCGTTTTCGCGAATCTGCTCCAGAATCAGACCGAGCTTGCTCCCAGCCTCGGCCACCAGGATCGAGCCTTGCTGAACCTGCCCGCTGCTCTGGGCGACAAGGCCCTTGATCTCGCTGGAAGCGGACACCACGCGCTCCGCGAGATTGCGGACTTCGGATGCGACGACGGCGAATCCCCGGCCCGCTTCCCCGGCCCGCGCCGCCTCGATCGAAGCATTCAACGCCAGCAACCTCGTCTGGAGGGCGATCGAGTCGATCAGGGTCACGATCCCCGAGATTTCCTCGGACGCGGAATGGATGAGCTGCACCGCCGCGTCCGCCTGCTCCATGGCCACGCGCACCTCTTCGATCGAGTCATAGACGGCATCGGCCCGTGTTGTCCCATTGGCCGCCTTGCGGGCATTCTCGGATGTCGTCACCGAGATCTGCTCGATGGCGGCCGAGGTCTCCTCGATGGCGGTTGCCCCGATATTGGTGCGATCCGCCAGATCCGTCGCTCCGGCCAGGATGATCGACTGGCTTTCCTTGAGCTTCACGGAGGCATCGATGATACCGGAAACGATCGTCTCGAGACCCGTCGCGACATTGTTCGCGCTGTCCCTCAGCGCGGCAAACGCGCCGGAATAATTGCCCGTGACCCGCACCCGCAGGTCGGCCGTGGCCAGCGCGGCCAGGGCCATCCCGGTCTCGGCAAGCCCCCGGTCCACGGTCGTCAGCAGCTCGTTGATGCCCTTGGCGAGCTTGTTCAACACCTCGTCCGGGAACACGACCTCGATCCGCCGTGAAAAATCCCCCGCGACGGCGGCCTGCACCACCGATCCGATGGAAGTCTCCAGCTTCCTCATCAGATCGGGACGCTCCGCCAGATGATCGATCGACCCGTTGATCGACCGGACCGACCGCAGAAACCCGCCCTTGAACCCGTTTTCATCGATCTTCTGATCATAGCGCCCCTCACCGGCCGCCTCCATCGCCAGGGAACTCTCCCTGACGAACCGCTCGCAGAGATCGATGATCGCATTGACCTGGATAATGCGTCTGTTCTGATCCCCCAGAAGACCGGGCATCACGATGCGCGCGTCCAGATTTCCTCCCCGGACCTCCGCGATGGTTCGCAGCACATTATCGGTCACTTTTCTCATCAGGACCGTATGAAGGACAAGGCCGCCGCAGACGAACAGCTGAGCCGCCACCGAGGCCCAGACCGCGACCGGCCAGATGACCCCGGTCAAGGCGAGCACATCGAGAAGGATCGTGGCCAGCAAGACAGGGATGAGCACCTCGGGGCGCAGGCGCGATACAAAACTTGTCATGCTAGGTCCCATTCGCTTTCATAACTCTTCGGTGCGGACAGGGATGGCCGCTGGTGAAAAAACCCTGCGAGGACGAGGCGCGGCACCGCGCCAGCCGGTTCATCGACCAGAAACCGGGGGCTGGCCGCCGGCATCCGGCACCCATCCGGACATCACGGGCGCCCGGCGTGGTTGAGACGGGCTGATCCCTTCACCCGTGGTGTCGATCGACATGCGCAACTCCTCGTTATCGCGAAGGGAGAAAGCGCCCAAAACCCATAAAGTCTGGTTAATCCGTCCCGGACCCTGGTCAGATCTTCAAACTCCGTGTCCCCGGGCGCACGGACATCCTTCCTTTCGGGCTTGCGATCCGCTCTTATGCCGGCCACGCGCGCGGGATATCCTATCCTCTGCCCTCCGAGGACCTGACCATGAGCGAACCTTCCAAGGAAAATCCCACCGCCGCGATGCTGACCATCGGGGACGAAATCCTGTCCGGCCGGACACAGGACACCAACATGCCGCATCTGGCGGCCGCGCTGTGGGACAAGGGCATTTCCCTGCGGGAAACCCGCGTCGTGCCGGATGTGGCCGAGGAGATCATCGCCGCTGTGAATGCGTTGCGCCACCGCTATACGCATGTCTTTACCTCTGGCGGGATCGGGCCGACGCATGACGATATCACGGCCGACAGCATCGCCGCGGCCTTTGGCGTCGGGATCGACATCCGGGAGGATGCCCGCGCGATCCTGGCCACCAACTATGCCAATCCGGAAACCGACCTGAACCCGGCCCGCCTTCGCATGGCCCGTGTTCCGGACGGCGCCACCCTGATCGAAAACCCCGTATCCAAGGCGCCGGGCTTCTCCTTGGGCAATGTCCATGTGATGGCGGGCGTGCCGTCGGTGTTTCAGGCGATGCTGGCCGGATTGCTGCCCCGGCTGGTCGGAGGTCCACCCCTGCTCAGCGAATCGCTGACGGTCAATTTCCCCGAAGGCCGGATCGCCGGCCCCTTGCGACAGGTTGCCGAGGCCCATCCCGGCGTTTCCATCGGAAGCTATCCCTTCAACCGGAACGGCACCTATGGAACAACCCTCGTCGCCCGGGGTCGGAACCCGGACCTGCTGCGCGCCGCGATGGAGGATTTGCGTGGAATGGTCACGGACCTCACGGCGGGCGGTCAGAGCGCGGCCCGACCGGGTTGAACCGGCGATCGGAAAAATTGCGCGCCAAATCATACGGCTAGAGCGCGCGACCCGCCCCCCTGGGATCGGAAGGCGCTCCAGCCCACTTGCCACGGCTCCGGGGCATCGCGATACTGTGCCTCACAGCAGCAAGGAAATGGAACAGGAATGCAGGGCATTGAACTGGTCAACACCCTCATTTTTGTCGGCTCCGCGTTGGTGCTGCTCGGCATTTTCTCAAGCCTCGTGGCCACGCGCTTCGGCGCCCCGCTCCTGCTCGTATTCCTCGTCGTCGGCATGCTCGCGGGCGAGGAAGGCCCGGGCGGCATCCACTTTTCCAACTATGGCCTGACCTATCTGATCGGTTCGATCGCCCTGTCGGTCATCCTGTTCGACGGCGGCCTCCGAACCCGATTCTCCACCTTCCGCGGGGTCCTGGCCCCCTCGCTCCTGATGGCGACCTGCGGCGTCCTGATCACGGCGGCGATCACGGGGGCGGCGGGCTGGGCCCTGCTCGATCTCGATCCGGCGAAGGCGCTCCTGCTCGGCTCCATCGTCGCCTCCACCGACGCCGCGGCCGTGTTCTTCCTGCTGCGCACCGGGGGCCTCCGGCTTCAAAGCCGGGTCGGATCGACCCTGGAAATCGAATCCGGAACCAACGATCCGATCGCCGTGGTGCTCGTCATCATCCTCACCGAATATATCCTCTCCGAGGGCGGCATGACGGGCTGGATCGTCGCCCTCCATGTGGCCCAGCAGGCCGTCATCGGGGCGGCGGCGGGGGTCGGGGGCGGGTTCGCCCTGGTCGGCATCCTCAACCGCGTCAGCATGCCGGGCGGCCTGCATCCGCTCTTTGTCGTGTCGGGCGCCGTGATGCTGTCGGCGGCGACCGCCATCGTCGGCGGCAGCGGCCTGCTCGCCGTCTATGTCGCGGGTCTGGTGATGGCGAACCGGCCCACCCGCGCCTATCCTTCGATCGTGGGCTTTCACGACGCCGCCACCTGGTTGTGCCAGATCGTCATGTTCCTCGTCCTGGGATTGCTGGTGACCCCGAGCACCCTTTGGGCCTATGTCGTGCCGGGGCTTCTGATCACGCTTGCGCTCACCTTCGTCGCGCGCCCCCTTGCCGTCTGGCTCTGCCTCAGCCCCTTTGGCTTCCTTCTGCGTGAGAAGCTGTTCATTTCCTGGGTGGGCCTGCGCGGCGCGGTCTCGATCTTCCTCGCCGCCATTCCGACTCTGGCGGGGGTTTCGGACGGCGCGGTGTTTTTCAACGTGGCCTTCTTCGTGGTGCTGATCTCGCTCGCCGTCCAGGGCTCGACCCTGACCGTCGCGGCGCACCGGCTGGGCGTGGCGCTCAAGCAGACGACGCCGAATCAGAGCCGGGTCGAAATCGATATTCCCGGCCAGACACAGCAGGAGATTGTCGGTTACGCCGTCACCGCCGACAGTGTCATCCTCGGCCTGTCCCGCCTGCCGGGCTGGGCCCGCGTCCTGATGGTCGTGCGCAAGCACCAGATTCTGGACGCCGTTTCCGCCGGGGCTCTGCAAACGGGGGACTATTGCTATTTTCTGGTCGCACGGGAGCGGCTTCCGCGCCTGGACAGTCTGTTCCGCACCAGCCCCGACGTCGCCCGCCGCCTCGGCCTCATGTTCGGCGAGTTGTCCATTCGCGGCGAGGCGAAACTGTCCGATGTCGCAAGTTTCTATGGCCTGAATTTCGACACCTCCGATCCTGACATGACGATCGGAGACTGGTCCAGGCAGCGTCTGGGCGAGCGCCCCCCGCTCGATGCCCGCCTTTCCATCGATGGCGCCCAGATCGTGGTCCGGAAACTGGAGTCCGGCCGGATTTCGAGTGTCGGCCTGCAACTCGACGAATTGCTGCGGATCGAACCGGATGAGAAGCTGTTGCAGAGGCTGGAAGAGGAGGCCGACGCCCTGGGCATGCTGAGGCGCTGGTTCAAGTCCAATCGGCGCCAAAAGTCGAAAGCGTAGATGCTATTGATTTTAAAAGGTTATTTTCATGTCCGGACGCGGACAGCTAAAATGGTGGGGCGGTCGGCCCATTGGGGAGGCGTTCAAGGCCTTTCTTTCGGGCCAAGAGATCGGTATCAACGGGCATCGAGCTCCGCTTGGTGAAACGGGTAGACACTAGGGTCTTAAAAACCCTTGCCTTCGGGCGTGCGGGTTCGAGTCCCGCAGCGGAGACCAGTTCCTCGAAGCCGCCGCGCCTCTGGCGGGGGGGACGCCAACCCGATCCGACGCAATCACCCCGCCTGGTTACAAAGGTCGCGGGACCGACGAACGGACAGCGATGGCGGGAGAGGCAAGGATGAGCGACCTGTTTCAAGTCGGTGACCGGGGTCCAACCGGCGCGACCCTCATCGGCGCGGCGCTGGCCCGGGCCGGGGTGACGCACGCCTTCGGACTGCCGGGCGGCGAGGTTCTGGCGTTGATGGAGGGCCTGGCCGAGGCCGGCATCACCTTTGTTCTCGCGCGCCACGAGAACGCGGCTGGTTTCATGGCGGAGGGGCTGTGGCATGCCACGGGCGCCTTGCCCGTGCTTGTGGCGACCTTGGGGCCGGGGGTTGCGAACGCGGTCAATGTCGTGTCGAACGCCCTTCAGGACCGGGTACCCCTGATCTTCCTGACCGGCTGCGTCGACGCCGAGTTGGCGGAAACCTACACCCACCAGGTCTTCGATCACCAGGCCGTCCTGCGGCCGATCGTCAAGGCAAGCTTTCGCGCCAGCCCCGGCGCCCTCGGCCCCATGATCGCCAAGGCCATCCGCGTCGCCCGGGAGGGTCAACCCGGGCCGGTTCATATCGATGTCCCGATCGGCGTGGCTGAGGCCAGGACACAGGAACCTCCGCCACCCCCTCCTCTTCTCGCCTCCCGCTCCTCCGTCTCAGTCGACGACGAAACATTGCGACGGGCTGTCCGCGAACTCTCCACCGCCGAACGGCCCCTGATGATCGCCGGGGTCGATGCGGTGAACGAAGCCGCGGGTCCGGCAATCACCGACTTTTGCAGACGACACGGAATCCCCCTCCTGACCACCTACAAGGGCAAGGGGCTGATGCCCGAGGACGATCCGCTGGCACTCGGCGGGGTCGGCCTCTCGCCCAGGGCCGACGCCATCGCCTTGCCCCTGGTCGCGGCGGCGGACTGCATCCTGCTCGCGGGCTATGACCCCATCGAGATGCGGACGGGATGGCGCAACCCCTGGGGACCCGACAGGACCGTCATCGAAATCACCGCCGCTCCCCGGCTGCACGGCATGCACACCACGGGGATCGAACTGCGCGGAGAGATCGCCCCCCTGCTCGCCACCCTCGACGCGGGGATGATCGCCACGCCCCGCTGGACCGACGGCGCGGCCGCGCGGGCGCGGGAGGCGCTGATCGCGGCCTTCGCACCCCAGGGGTATGGACCGGCGGCGGTGTTCCATGCCTTGCGCGAGACCCTCCCCCCGGGGACCATCGTCACCGCCGACAGCGGGGCGCACCGGATCCTCCTCAGCCAGATCTGGCGCTGCTCGGCCCCCCGCGGACTGCTGCAATCGACCGGCCTCTGTACCATGGGCTGCGCGGTCCCGCTGGCGGCGGGCTATGCGCTGGGGCGGCCGGGCGCGCGGGTGATGGCGGTCGTCGGCGATGGCGGGCTCGAAATGGGCCTCGGGGAACTCGCGACCCTGCGCGACCTCGGCCTGCCGGTCCTGATCGTGACGCTGGTGGACGGGAGCCTCGCCCTGATCGACATGAAGCAGCGCGGGACGGGCCGCCCCCGCCTGGGCGTCGATATCGGGATCAGCGACCTGCCCCTCGTGGCCCGGGCGATGGGCGGACACGGGGCCTGGATCGAGGATATCGAGACCCTGCGGACCGAGGCCTCGGCCGCCCTGACCCGCCCCACCTTCACCCTCCTCGCCGTCCGCGTCCCCCGGGGCGCCTATGATGGAACCTTCTGATCCCCGCGCACGCGTGCGCACCTAGCTATCTCTTTGATTACAAATCAATAATAAAAATTGTTAACCATTTGAAAGGATTTCGGGGCGTGCGCCAAGGGCGTCCCCGCGACCCAGGCCCGGAGGGGATTGGGGAGGGAGTCGCCACCGGGCGGACCGAGGTCCGCCCTACGGGTTTTGATCTTGTCTCAGATGGAGCGAGAAACCGGCTTGATTGGCGGCTTCCAGTCCGGGACGGAGCTCCAGGCTCGGGATCAGATAGTCGCCTCCGTTCTGGCGGCGGAACGGTAGCGGCGCGGTGGTCTCGATCGTCCGCATCCGCGCGCGCAAACGGTCGGCCACCTGCTCGAAACCGGCTTCGTCGAGACGATCCGCGCTGTGGAGCACGAAGGGAGGCAGAACCTCGTAACCGGGATAATGCAGGATGCCGTGGTTGATCGGGAACAGAAGATCGTCAATCGGGCCATTGATGCCGCGCGGAGAATAATGCGGCTCCCAACCGCCGGTCGTCACGATCAGCATGGCGCGCTTTCCGGCAAACGTGCCCTCCCCGTAACGGTCGCCCCAATGCCGGTCGCTGTGCTCGCCAACGCCATAGGCGAAGCCATAGGCATAGACCCGATCGACCCAGCCCTTGAGAAGGGCGGGCATGGTGAACCACCAGAGCGGAAATTGCAGGATCAGCATGTCGGCGCGGAGCAGCTTTTCCTGCTCGGCCCTGACATCATCGGTCAGCGCATCGGTCGCGAAGGCATCGCCGGAGGCGGACGCGAGCTTCAGGCGCGCATCGGGATCGAGGGTCGGAAAGTCGGCGCGATCCGCCGCGGCCTTCCAGCCCATGGCATAGAGGTCGGACAGCTCGATCGAATGGCCCTGAGCCTCCAGTTCCGCGATGGCGACCGCGCGGAGGGAGGCGTTCAAAGATCGAGGGTCGGGATGCGCAAAGACGATCAGCACGTTCATGACAGGTACCTGCTTGTTTGAGTTGATTTCCTCCAAGCTAGGACAGGATCGATTATTCCGGTATGGAGTGATTTGGGATAGAATAATGCCGAAAAATGGATAGATCGGATATCACGCTCGAACGGATGCGCAGCTTTGTCCGGGTCGCGGAACGAGGGAACCTCTCGGCGGTCGCACGCGAAATGAATATCGGTCAGTCCAGCGTCACCCGGCATCTCCATGAACTGGAGGAAGCGCTGGGCGTGGTTCTGCTGAGCCGAACGACGCGGCGCGTCACGCTGACCGAGGAAGGCAGCCGGTATTATGCCAAGGCCGTCCAGATTCTGCGTCTGGTGGACCAGGCTGGCGACGAGGCCCGAAGCGCGCGCGGGGCGACGGCTGGCAAGGTTCGCCTGTCCTGCACGGCGGCGCTCGGCGTCCGGTATATCAGCCGCCTGATCTTTGCCTTTCAGGATCGCTATCCCGAGATCGCCGTCGATCTGCATCTGACGGATGAGCGCATCGACCTCGTGCGCGAAGGGGTGGACGTGGCCCTCCGGCTCGGGCCCCTCGCCGACAGTTCGATGAGGTTGCGGTCGCTCGGGGTGAGCCGGCGCCTGCTCGTCGGGTCGCCCGAGTATCTGGCGCGGTCTGGACGGCCGGTCCTGCCCGGGGATCTGGCGCGCCTCGAAGGCATAACCATGTCGAATATCGTCGGAAGCGACAGGCTCATACTGGAAGGGCCAAACGGCGAAATCCACGCAGTGCCCTTCGCTGGACGTCTCCGGGTCGATCATGGGCTGGCGGCGCGGGAAGCCTATCTCGCCGGTCGCGGCATTGGTCCCGCTCATCTGTGGCTTGTGGACGATCTGCTGACCGATGGCCGACTTGAACGCATTCTCCCGGACCATGCGCCTTCGCCGGTGCCGCTCAGCATGCTTATCCCGCCGGAGCGGGCGGGTATCGCGCGGGTCAGGCTGCTTGTGGAGTTCCTGGCAGGGGAAGTGCTGGCCATTCCCGGCATCGACCGGTCGCCGCCGATGAGCGAGGGGAAGTGATCAGGCAGGCTTGATCTTTGAGCTTTGGATCGGACGGTTGAGGCAGCGGGCGGACCGAGGTCCGCCCTACAGGTTTCGATGTGCCTATCGCGGTCGCACTTGACACGGCGACCGCCCGAGGATTAGGCGGGTCTCTCCCTGGGACCGGGCGTGTCGTTGGCGCCGAACATGAAGGAGGACGGTCGTGAGTGAACCTGTGGCAGCGTTGGGGGATATCGCGATCACCTTGCCCGATGGGGCCACGCGCCCCTATCGCGCCGGCATTACCGGGGCCGAAATCGCGGCGGACCTGTCGAAATCCCTCGCCAAGGCCGCCATCGCCGTGTCGATCGATGGCAAGCTCTCGGATCTGAGCCAGCCGATCGAAGCCGATGCCACGGTGGCCATCCATACGATCAAGGACGAGACCCAGGCGCTCGAACTCATCCGCCATGACGCCGCCCATATCATGGCGCGCGCGGTGCAGGAATTGTGGCCCGATGTCAGGGTCACGATCGGGCCGGTGATCGAGAACGGATGGTATTACGATTTCGACCGGGCCGAGTCCTTTACGCCCGAGGATCTGGAGAAGATCGAGGCGAAGATGCGCGCGATCATCGCCCTGCGCGATCCGGTGCGCACCGAGGTCTGGCCGCGCGACCGGGCGATCGCCTATTACGAGGCGCAGGGCGAGCCCTACAAGGTCGAGCTGGTCGAGGCGATCCCCGCCGATCAGCCGATCCGGATGTATTGGCACGGACCTTGGCAGGATCTGTGCAGGGGGCCGCATCTGGCCCATACCGGGCAGGTTCCGGCGGATGCCTTCAAGCTGATGTCCATCGCCGGGGCCTATTGGCGGGGCGATTCCAGCAAGGCGATGTTGCAGCGGATCTATGGGGTCGCCTTTCGGAGCAAGGAGGATCTGAAGGCCTATCTCCACCGGATCGAGGAGGCGCAGAAGCGCGATCATCGCAAGTTGGGGCGCGAGATGGATCTGTTCCATCTTCAGGCCGAGGCGCAGGGGTCGGTGTTCTGGCATCCGAACGGGTTCGTGATCTGGCGCACGCTGGAGGCCTATATCCGGCGTCAGCTGGACGCGGATGGCTATGTCGAGGTCAAGACGCCGCAACTGCTCGATGCCGAACTGTGGAAGCAGTCCGGCCATTGGGGCAAGTTCCGCGAGAACATGTTCGTGGTGCCCGACGAGGTGCCCTCGACCGAGGAGGAGGGGCCGGTCCTGTCGGGCAAGGCGGATCTCCTGGCGTTGAAGCCGATGAACTGTCCCGCCCATGTGCAGATCTTCCGGCAGGGGACCAAGTCCTATCGCGACCTGCCGCTCCGGATGGCCGAGTTCGGCTGTTGTCACCGCAACGAGGCGCATGGCGCGCTGCATGGATTGATGCGCGTGCGGCAGATGACGCAGGACGATGCGCATATATTTTGCCGCGAGGATCAGATCACCGACGAGACGAGCCGGTTCCTCGCCCTGTTCAGCAGGGTCTATGGGCATATGGGGATGACGGACATCTCCTATAAGCTGGCGACGCGGCCGGAGCAGCGGGCGGGGGAGGATGCGACCTGGGACCGGGCGGAGGAGTCGCTGGCCGCGGCCTTGACCGCCGCCGGGTTGACGTTCGAGATCGCGGCGGGCGAGGGCGCGTTCTATGGGCCGAAGCTGGAGTTCCATCTGACGGATGCGATCGGGCGGACCTGGCAGTGCGGGACGTTCCAGCTCGATTACGTTCTGCCGGAGCGGCTCGACGCGGCCTATATCGGCGAGGACGGGGCCAAGCATCGCCCGGTGATGTTGCATCGCGCGGTGTTCGGCACGTTCGAGCGGTTCATCGGATTGTTGATCGAGCATTACGCGGGGAAATTCCCCCTGTGGCTCGCGCCCCGGCAGGTGGTGGTGGCGCCGATCATTTCGGAGGCCGATGCCTATGCCGGCGAGGTGGTGGCGCGGCTGAGGGCGGCGGGCCTCAGGGTCGAGGCGGATCTGCGCAACGAGAAGATCAACTACAAGGTTCGCGAGCACAGTCTGATGAAGGTGCCGGTGATCCTCGCCGTCGGGACGCGCGAGGTCGAGGAGCGGACCGTGTCCGTCCGGCGGCTGGGCGAGAACCAGAGCAGCGTGATCGGGCTCGATCAGGTGGTGGCGGAATTGAGCCAGGAGGCGACGCCGCCGGATCTGCGTCTTTAAACGCGGGTGCCGGCGTCCCATATGAAGGAAAACGCCGGCATTCGCCGCATCGGAGGAGATGGAATGACGCTGATCGGCCTGATTTTTGACCGTATCCTCGGGATCGTCGCGGGGATATCGCGGCCCGCGCCGGTTCCCGTTCCGGTGCGTGTGAGAGAGCGGCGGCGTTAGGCGCCGCCTGCGATCCGCCTGGCCAGATCGTGGCGCAGGCGAGATGGACGAAGCCCATGAAGGCGGAATGGTTTCCCACGGCGGGGCGATGCGGCGGAGCATTTGTCCGGTGAGGAAGCACCCGACCTGATGGCGCTCCTTGTAGAGGCTCCAGTCGATCAGCGGCTTTTGGAATTGGCCTGGATTCGCGCCGCGGGCGGCATCGGCAATGATGTGACCAACGCCCTTTAAACCGCCCGGAAGGTTTTGGGCTTCGTGGGGCGTCGCCATACAGCCTTGGCGTTCGATGGACGCGGACGGGTAACCGATGACATCGACGACCGCGCGCGGCTTGGTCGTCAGTGCGCCGCGCGAACAGCCGGTCGCGGCGGAGTAGATCCCCTTTGCGCCAGTTGCATCGGCGTGGACATTTGAAATCGTGCTGTCGATCAGGACGTGTTCGAAGCCCGGCGTGGTGGCCATCGCATGGAACAGCCTCTCCCATACCCCGGCATGCGACCACCTTCGGAACCGCGCATCCCTGTCCATGTGCCAAACACCTCCGGCCAAGTCACGCCGGCACGCCGCGTTGTCGGCCATCCACAAGGCCGATTTCCAATCGGATGGACTCATTCGATGACAAGGATCGCGTCAATTCAAACGGAGCGAAGGGGGAACGGGCACCGCTCCAAATCCAGACACCGCCCCGGGCCTGTCGGAACCGCGGGGAGTGCGCCACATGCCCCCGGACACTCTCTGGAAGGATTTCCATGATCTCCGGGTCATGATCCCTCTCGTCATTTGATATTGCGCATTTTCGAGTCGCGAGACCGCATATACCTTCGCTGAAAATGCCCTGGGCGACCCTGACCCCGCCTGGACGGAACGCGCCCCTGCCCGCCAGTTCCGATACCGCCCCGCTGGAACAGCCCGGAGGAACGTGGATCCGCGTCCGTTTCACCGCCGGGGAGTTCGCCGCGCCCTGTCCGAGGACCGGACAGGATGATCTTGCGCATCCGGTGATCGACTATGCCCCCCGGAGACTGGCTGGTCGAGCGCGGAACCCTCGGGCCCTTCCCGCGCCCCTTTCGCAATCACGGCGCACTTCACCGCCCTCCCCGATCCGCGGATCTCGGTATCCCCGGGATGGCATGCCGGTCGATGCCGTCCACCGGACCCTGACCGGGGTTCGGATGTCCGACCGGGATGGTCCGCCCTGTCGCGACCCGGGGCCGATCCCGGCCCTTCACATCAATGCAAATTGAACCCGGCGCGATTTGCGATCATATTGCCCGTCCCGAAGGACGGAGCATGCAATGATTGTCGAACTCGGGCACCTCGCCCTGATCCTGGCCTTCCTCGTCGCCATCGTCCAGATGATCGTTCCGATGGTCGGGGCCTCAAAGGGATGGTCCGACTGGATGCAGGTCGCCGTCCCCGCCGCCACCCTGCAATTCCTGCTGACCCTCGGGGCCTTCGCCGCCCTGATGCACGCCTTTGTCGTGTCCGACTTTTCCGTGCGGCTGGTGGCGGAGAATTCGCATTCGATGAAGCCGATGATCTACAAGATCGCCGGAACCTGGGGCAATCACGAAGGATCGATGATGCTCTGGATGCTGATCCTGACCCTGTTCGGGGCCATGGTGGCCTGGGGCGGCGGCAATCTTCCCCCCGCGCTGCGGGCCCGGGTGCTGTCGGTCCAGTCCACCGTCGCGGTCGCCTTCTTCGCCTTCATCCTCCTGACCTCCAATCCGTTCCTCCGCCTCGCCAATCCGCCGCTCGACGGCAATGACCTCAATCCGCTGCTTCAGGATCCGGGCCTCGCCTTCCATCCGCCGTTTCTCTATCTCGGCTATGTCGGGCTCTCGATGGCCTATTCCTTTGCCATCGCGGCCCTGATCGAGGGCCGCGTGGATGCCGCCTGGGCGCGCTGGGTCCGGCCCTGGACGCTGCTGGCCTGGATCTTCCTGACCATCGGCATCGCCTTCGGCTCGATCTGGTCCTATTACGAACTGGGCTGGGGCGGCTGGTGGGCCTGGGACCCGGTCGAAAACGTAAGCTTCATGCCCTGGCTCGTCGCCGCGGCGCTCCTGCATTCGGCCATCGTCGTCGAAAAGCGCGATACCCTGAAGTCCTGGACCATTCTTCTGGCGATCCTGGCCTTCTCCTTCTCGATGATCGGCGCCTTCGTGGTCCGGTCCGGAATCATCACCTCCGTCCATGCCTTTGCCAACGATCCCGACCGCGGGGTTTTCCTTCTGCTGATCCTCGGCACCTTCATCGGTGGCTCGCTGATGCTCTATGCCTGGCGCGCACCCTCCCTGAATTCGACGGCGGTCTTTTCGACCATCAGCCGCGAGAGCGGCCTCGTCGCCAACAATGTGCTGCTGGTCGTGGCGGCGCTGGTGGTTTTCTTCGGCACGTTCTGGCCGTTGCTGGCCGAGGTGCTGAATGGCCGAAAGATTTCGGTGGGCCCTCCCTTCTTCAATCTCGCCTTCACCCCGTTCATGGTGGCGCTGGCGATGATCCTGCCGGTGTTCGCCGCCCTCCCCTGGAAACGCGGCAATCTCTCGCGGGCGATGCAACCCCTGTGGGGCGTGCTCGCCCTCTCGGTCGCCCTCGGGGCGCTGGTCTGGGCGCTGCAGACCGGCCGGACCATGCTGGGACCGATCGGTGTCACCCTCGCCGCCTGGCTCGTGCTCGGCGCGGCGGCCGACCTCGTGGCAAAGGCGCGCTATGGCGCGGTCCCCCTCTCCGAAGCCCTGCGGCGGACGCGCAACCTGCCCCGCGCGGACTGGGGCAAGGCGCTGGGCCACGCGGGGTTCGGCCTGACGATCTTTGGCATCGCCTGCGTCACCGCCTGGGCGACGGAGGATATAAGGGTCGTCCGGATCGGCGAAACCTTCCCGATCGGTCACTATGACCTGCGGCTGGACCGGGTCGAACAGGGCGAGGGTCCGAACTACAGCCGCGATACCGCGACCATCACCCTGCTGCGCAATGGCGATGAGCGCGGCACGCTTCACCCCGAAAAACGCTTCTATCCGGTGCAACGCATGCCCACGACCGAGGCCGCGATCGATCGCGGGCTCCTGCGCGATATCTATGTCACGCTCGGGGATCCTCAGCCGGGCGGAAACTGGACGATCCGGACCTATGTGAAACCTTTTGCCAACTGGATCTGGATCGGTTCGATGGTCATGGCGCTGGGCGGGATCGTCAGCCTCACCGATCGCCGGTACCGCGTCGGCGCTCCGGCGGCGCGCAAGGCCGGGCTCTCGCCGGTCGCGGCGGAATGACCATGCGCCGCCTGATTTTCACGCTCGCCCTGTGTCTGGCCCCCCTCCTCGCGGGCGCGGTGCAACCGGACGAAATACTCCCCGATCCCACGCAGGAGGCGCGGGCCCGCGCGATCACCAGGGAACTCCGCTGCGTCGTCTGCCAGAGCGAATCGCTGGACGAATCCAACGCCACCATCGCCAAGGATCTGCGCCTGATGGTGCGGGAGCGGATCGTGGCCGGGGACAGCGATGACGCGGTCCTGAAATACGTGGTCGACCGGTATGGCGAATTCGTCCTGCTGCGCCCCTCGTTCAGCCTCGGCAACGCGGCGCTCTGGCTCTCGGGTCCGGTCTTCCTGCTTCTGGGGGGCGGCCTCGCCTTCGCCTTCATCCGCGCCCGCGCCCGCGCGCCTCTGCCCGGGGCGACGGCGCTCTCGCGCGAAGAAGACGCGCGCCTGCGGGAGCTTCTGGAGGACTGACCCGGAGCTTCGCGGGCAGGGGTCGCGTTGCCAAGGTTGTGAATGACGCCCAAGGGAGAACAGGCCGATGCCATTTGAAACGATCGTCCTGACCATCGAGAACGGCACGGCGACACTCACGCTCAATCGGCCCGCGGTGATGAACGGGTTGAACCAGCAAATGCGGCGGGAAATCCTCGCGGCGGTGAACGCCGCCGCGCAATCCACCCGGGTGCTGGTCCTGACCGGCGCCGGGCGCGCCTTCTGCTCCGGCCAGGATCTGGGGGATGCACGAGCGGGAGAGGCGCTCGATCTGGAGCGTATCCTGCGCGAGGAATACGAGCCGATGCTGCGGGCGATCTACGATTGCCCGATTCCGACGATCGCCGCCGTGAATGGCCCGGCGGCGGGCGCGGGCGCCAATCTCGCCCTCGCCGCCGATCTCGTGATCGCACGGGAGTCCGCCGTCTTCATCCAGGCCTTCGCCCGGATCGGTCTCGTCCCCGACGCGGGCGGCACCTATTGGCTGCCCCGCCAGATCGGCTTTGCCCGGGCGATGGGGGCGGCGCTCCTGGCCGAACCGATCCCCGCGCAACGGGCCGCCGACTGGGGCATGATCTGGCAATGCGTCCCCGACGCCGAATTCGAAACGGTGATCGCGGCCCGCGCGGCACAGCTGGCGCAGGGTCCGACCACCGCCTATCGCCTGATCAAGCAGACGCTGCGCGCCAGTTACGCCAACGATCTCGACGCGCAACTGGCCCTGGAGGCGCGGGCGCAGGGCGAGGCGGGCCAGACCGCCGATTTCACCGAAGGCGTCGCCGCCTTTCTCGAAAAACGTCCGCCCCGGTTCGAGGGACAGTGACAATGGATCGTGCCCTGGCGGATTTGATCACCCGCGTGCCCCACCCGCACGATCGTGGACAGATCGCCGAGGTCCAGGCCCGGTTCGGGGATCTGCCGGAAGCCGCGCGCACCCTGCTGGAAACCACCGCGAGCTGCTCGGGTTATCTCGCGGGTCTGATGCGGCGCGACGCCGACTGGTTGCGCGCCGCGATCCTCAGCCCCCCGGAGCGGGTTTTCGACGATCTGATGGCGGCGATGGAGAAGGAGGAGGACGGTCCCCTCGCCCGCCGCCTGCGCCTTGCCAAACGACGCGCGGCCCTGTTGATCGGCCTCGCGGATCTGGGGGGCGTGTGGGATCTCGCGACGGTCACCGGCTCCCTGACCCGGCTCGCCGACCGGGCCGTGCAACTCGGCCTGACCGCGCTGGTCGCCGAGGAAATCGCCCGGGGCAAGCTCCCCGGCTGCGATGCCTCGCATATCCCCGAGGCCGCGGGCATGTTCATCCTCGCCATGGGCAAGATGGGGGCGGGCGAGCTCAATTACTCCTCGGACATCGACCTGATCGTGCTCTTCGACGAAACCCGCCATGATCCGGACCATTATGGCGATCTGAGGCGGGGCTTCATCCGCGTCACCCAGAAACTGGTCAAGCTCCTCTCGGAAACCACCGGCGACGGCTATGTGTTCCGGACCGACCTGCGCCTGCGCCCCGATCCCTCCTCCACCCCCGTCTGCATCGCCACCGAACCGGCGGAGCAATATTACGAGAGCCTCGGCCGGACCTGGGAACGGGCCGCCTTCATCAAGGCGCGCCCCTGCGCCGGGGCGATCGATGCCGGATGGGCCTTCCTCGACCGGCTGCGCCCCTTCATCTGGCGCCGTCATCTCGATTTTGCCGCCGTCCAGGACGCCCATGACATGCGCCAGCGAATCCGCGCGCACAAGGGGCTGACCGGCCCGCTGACCATCCCGGGCCATGACCTGAAACTGGGGATTGGCGGCATCCGCGAGATCGAATTCTTCACCCAGACCCGGCAACTCATCGTCGGCGGCCGCGATACAGGCCTGCGGTCCCGCGAAACGCTCACGGCGCTCGCGGCGCTGAGCGATCGGGGGTGGGTGGACCGGGACACGGCCGCGGTCCTGACACAGTCCTATGTCGAATACCGGACATTGGAACATCGCCTCCAGATGCTGGAGGATGCCCAGACCCATCGCCTTCCGACCAGCCCGGCGGGCATGGCCCGGCTCATCGATTTCTGTGGCGCCGACCCCGCGACCTTCGCCGCCGACCTCAAACAGCGGCTGCAATGGGTGCATTCCCTCACCGAACCGTTCTTCGCCCCCGGCCTCGCGGCCGAGCCGCTGCCGGAACCGCCCTTCGCCGATCCGGCGGCGGCCCAGGCGATCATCGCGGGCTGGTCGCGGCTGCCCGCCCTGCGCTCGGAGCGGGCGCGGGACATCTTCCGCCGCCTCGAACCCCGCCTGATGCGCCGTCTGGCCGAGGCCGCGAGCCCGGACGAGGCGCTCCTCCTGCTCGATGCCTTCCTCGCCGGACAACCGGCGGGGGTTCAGCTCTTCTCGCTGATGGAGGCCAATCCCCAGCTTCTCGACCTGCTCGTCGATATCTGCGGCTCCACCCCCGAACTCGCTCGCCATCTCGGTCGGGATGCCCGGATCCTCGACGCGGTGATCGTGGGCGACTTCTTCCGGCCCCTGCGCGGGGCCGCCGAACTGCGCGCCGAACTCGCGCCCCGGCTGCGCGAGGCGGGGGATTATGAGACCGCCCTCAACCTCGCCCGGATCTGGATGAAGGAGCGCCATTTCCGCATCGGAGTGCATCTCCTGCGGGGTCTGGCCAGCGCCGAGGAAGCCGCCGCCGCCTATTCCGCCGTCGCCGAGGCGGTGCTCGCGGCACTCTTCCCGCTCGTGGTCCGGGATTTCGCCACCCGCCACGGGCCACCGCCGGGAGAGGGCGCGGTGCTGGTCGCCTTTGGCAAGCTCGGCAGCCGCGAAATGACCGTCTCCTCCGACCTCGACCTGATCGTCATCTACGACCCCGCCGACGCGGAGGCCTCGACCGGCAAGCGTCCCCTGCCCGTCCCGACCTATTATGCGCGCCTGACCCAGGCGGTGATCGCGGCCCTGACGGCGCCGATGGCCGAAGGCATCCTCTACAAGGTCGACATGCGCCTCAGACCCTCCGGACGGCAGGGTCCGGTCGCGACCTCCGTCGACGCCTTCCGTCATTATCAGGCCGAGGAGGCCTGGACCTGGGAACATCTGGCCCTGACCCGCGCGCGTGTCGTGGCCGGGCCTCATCAATTGACCGACACGGTCACCGATGAAATCACGACGATCCTGACACGCCCCCGGGAGGCCGACAAAATTCTGGAGGATGTGCGCGACATGCGGCGCAGGTTGGCCGAGGCCAACGAGGCCGCCGCCACCAACCCGTGGGAGGTCAAGCTCGGTCCGGGCCGGATGATGGATATCGAGCTGCTCGCCCAGACCGGCGCGCTGCTTCACGGCCTCGGCAAGCAGAACCGACCGCGCAGGATGCTGATGCGTCTCGCAAAACAGGGCTGGCTGGAGAAGACCGAGGCGGAGCTGCTCGAAACCGCGCTGGCCCGGCTCGCCACCGTGCAACAGATCCTGCGCCTGGCCAGCGACCGGACCGTCGATCCCGCCGCCCTTGGCCGGGGGCTGGTGGAATTGCTGCTCGCGGCGACGGCGCAACCCGATCTCGCGGCGTTGCGCGAAACACTCGCCGCCGAGGCCACCGCCTGCGCCGCCCTCATCACCCGGCGGCTGGCCGCGCCATGAGCCTGCCGATCGTCTATCATCCCGACTACATGGCGCAACTGCGGCCCGGTCATCGCTTCCCGATGTCGAAATACGGCTATCTGCGCGAAGCGCTGATCGCGCGGGGCCTGCTGCCCTCCGTCGGCGGCTATATTGCCCCCGCCCCCGCGCCCCTCCCGCTGGTCGCCGCCGTCCATGAGTTTTCCTATGTCGAGCGCGTCGCCAACCAGACCCTGACCGCGGCCGAGCAGCGCGTCATCGGACTGCCCGGCACGGTGGCCGTCGCGCGCCGCGCGTTTCTGTCGGCGGCGGGGACATTGCTCGCGGCCCGGTTTGCGCTCGAACATGGGCTGGCCTGCAACATGGCCGGCGGATCCCATCATGCCGGGCCGGACGGCGGTTCGGGGTTCTGTGTGTTCAACGACGTGGCCATCGCGGCCCAGGCCCTGCTGCACGAGGGCCGCGTGGCCCGTGTGCTGATCGTCGATTGCGATGTGCATCAGGGCGACGGAACCGCGCGCATCTTCGCGGGGCGGTCCGATGTCCTGACCCTCTCCCTGCATGCGGAGCGCAATTTCCCCGCCCGCAAGGCGGTGTCCCACATCGATTTCCCGCTGCCGGACAATCTGGGCGACGCGCCCTATCTCGAACTGCTGCGGCATGCGCTGGACGGGGTCGCGGCCTTCCGCCCGGATCTCGTCTTTTACAACGCGGGCGTCGATCCCCATGCCGACGACCGGCTCGGCCGCCTGTCCCTGAGCAGCGCAGGATTGCGGGCCCGGGACGAAACCGTGATCTCCTGGGCGCGGGGCCTCGACCTGCCCCTCACCGGCGTGCTCGGGGGCGGCTATGACAACGACCCGGACCGTCTGGCCGCCCGCCACGCCATCCTGTTCGAATCGGCGGCGAAATATGTCGCATGACCGCCGCGACAGGGGGCCTTGTCAGAATTCGGGATGTCCGAACCGGATCCGGCTGCGTTCAACCGATTCCGCGATCTCCTTCTGCTCCGCGGGGCTGAGCGGCGCCGGGGGGCGGTTCAATCCGCGCGAGATTTCCTCGTCGATCAGGATGGTCGCCCCGATCGGAAAATGGTCCGATCCGACATAATTGAGCCGCTCGAAGGACACCACCGCGATCCCCTCGGTCACATAGAACTGGTCGATGGGAAACCGCATATAGGGTTTCTCGGCATCGAAGCTCGCAAAGAACCCCCGGCCGATCCTCGGATCGAGATAGCCCCCCACGCGCTTGAACATGTGCGAGGTATAGGACCAGGCCACATCGTTGAAATCGCCCATCGCGACCAGCGGGCACCCGGATTTGGCGGCGAACCGTGCCGCGTAATACAATTGCGCATCGCGGTCCTTCGTCGTTTCCCCCGGCACCGGAGGCCGGGGGTGCAGCCCGACGAACCGGAAGGGCGTTCCGGCGGAGGAAGCCAGTTGCGCAAAGATCGAAGGCGTGTCGTCCCCCGTCAGATAGACGATCCGCGCCCCCTCGGTCGCAAGACGCGTCGCAAAGATCATGCCGTAGTAATTGGGCTTCGGCTCGCGGACGACCGTGGGAAATCGCGCCAGCACGGGTTCGAGCGCCTTCGCCCAGGTCTCGTCGGTCTCCATCAGCAACAGGATATCCGGATCGAACCGTTCGATCTCGCGGATCAGCAGGTCATGCTGTTTGTTCTCCATCAGAACATTCGAGGAGAGCACCCGGATGGCGTGCGGAGCCATCTTCGCCAGTCCCAATTCCGTCGGATGGAACCGGCTGTAGGGAAAAATCCGCCAGATCTGATAGCCGCAGGCCAGCAGCATCAGGCCGGGGATCAGGACCCGGTTCGGCCCGGGCAGGAAGCAGCCCGCGACCAGCACGAGACCGGCCAGGATGGCGATCTGCGGGCGGGGAAACGACATGGCCCGCACCCACCACCGGCTGGTCCGCCAGAGCGGCAGGAATGTCGTCACCAGGACAATCAGCGACAACGCCCAGAGGAGTGTGGCGGCGAAGGTAGTCATGACGGTTTCCCGTGCCGATCCCTGGCAGAGGCGCCCGCCACGATTCGCGGCGTTCCGACATCGGCCGTCGGCCCGGCCGAGACAACACCGGAATACCCGGAGATATCAAGGCTTACCACGTCAGGATCCGGGACGCATGACCCGGCGATAGATTTCGCCGACACCGATGAGGGAGGCGCCGAGGCCCAGGAACGAGGCGATCCGCCACAGGCCCGAGAGGCCCGCCATATCCAGGATGAACAGCTTGCAGGCCGCCGCCGTCAAAAGCCCGAGGGCGGTCAGGCGAAGGGCCTTTCGCCGCTCCGGTGTCGCGAGGGCCGCCATGCGTTCGGAACCGGGGGATCTCAGTCCGAAGGCCAGCAGGGCAAAGGCGGTGGCGATCCAGACGATGGAGACGGCGTAAAGCGCGGGTTCGGTCACGGTTTCGATCCGCAACACCTCGGTTCCATCGACGGTGCGCAGGGTCTCGAACGAGAGATAGAGCAGAAGGAGCCCGCCCCCGCTCCAGGCGAGCGCCTGAGCCGGCAGGATGCCGTCCCCCCGCGCGCCCTGCCAGAGCAACATCAGCGCCGGGGCCAGATACACCAGACCCAGCGCATTGACGACCGGCCAGCCACCCAGCGCCCGCTCGGAGAAGAAGGGATTGTTGGCAAACCCTTCGATGAACACCCCGAGGAAGATCCCCAGGACCAGTAGCGGCGCCCCCACCGCGACCGACGATCGCGGAACCCGGAGGGAGAGGCCCAGACACCACAGGCCCAGAGCCGCGAGCTTCCAGTCGATCAGCCAGCGAATGCCCGAGGCCTCGATCACGGCGCTGAGCGTCAGGGCGCCGGTCAGGGCCGTCAGGCCGAGGAAAAGCCCGAGCACGATCTGGCTGACCCGCGTTTCCGCCCGGTCGAGGCCGAACAGGCGCAGCGCGACCCAGAGCAGCAGGGTCGGCAGGACCAACCCCCGCAGGGCCCAGGACAGGGTCAGTTGCGCCGAGAGCGGATCCCCGAGATCGGCCAGTCCGAAAATCATGGAACTCAGCACCAGAAGGGCCACCAGCCCGGCGATCGGACGCAAGGCCTCGACCCGCGTCCGCGACCAGATCCAGCCCAGGGCCGTCCCTTCGGCGGCGAGCGCGAGGGTGAGCCAGGGGCCGTCGAAGGCGATCGCGAGCGCCATCGCCGTCGCGCCGGTGACCCCGGCGGCATAGGCGGCGATCGGCGCCCTGCCCGCGCCTTGCCGTGAGAGCACCGTCGCCGCCCCGAGAAACAGCATCGCAAGCGCCAGAAAGGCAAAGGTCCAGGGGGGATCATGGCTGAACAAAGCCCAGCTTTGCCTGCCGAGGACCGCGTCCGGATCCTCGATCACCGGGATCAAGGCGATGGTATAGCGCAGATAGACGATCGTCAGCGCCGCGAAGGCGGTGGCGACCGACAGCCCCGCCCAGAAGCCGGACCCGGAGCGGCGCGCAAGGACGAATCCCCCGAACCCGAAGAGCCCCGTGAACCAGAGGCTCGTCGCGGCGAGCGTGTCCGTCCGGGCGAATTCCATCCAATGCGCGCCGCGCATCGGCGCCAGCGGATCGGGCCAGAGCAGGGTCGCGAGCAATCCGCTGCCCGCCGCGGCGACGGCGGTCCAGCGACCGGCGGGAAAGCGGGCGCCGCAGAGGAGCCCGAAGAGCCCGAACAGCCAGAGCGCGACATTCGAGGCCACCGTCCACTCCGTCCCCGGCCCGAGCAGGAGAAGCAGGCCCCCCGCCACGAAAGCATCGAGAGGAAGGTCCGGCGCCTCTGGCCGCGAGAGGCGGACGAGCCGCGGCAGGGGAAGGGTGCCACCGGCGGGGAACAGCACCCCCAGCACGGCGGTCGCGACCAGATAGAGGCCCATGACCACGCGGTCCCCCTGGGTCAGGCCGCCGTCGAGCAGGATCACCAGCGCCCAGCCAAAACCGCCGAGCCACCCGGCCCGCGCGATCCAGGGCCAGTTCCGCCCCGAACAGAGCCAGGCCACCGCCGCGTTGAGCACAAAGAGATAGGCAAAGAACGGCGGGCTCGACATGGGACTGGTGGCATGGATGGCCAGCGGCGTGCCATAGGCTGCGATCAGGCCAAGGGCCGCGACCAGCCAGCCATGGCGGAGCGAGAGCGCCAGACCGAAAAATCCGACCGCCCCCAGCAGCGCGAAGGCGATGGGGCCGGGCAGGAGAGAAAGCACGGCATAGGCGACGAAGAGACTGGCAAAGAGCGCGAACAGGCCCGCGCCGGTCAAGGCGGCGGGAACGAAGTTCACCGGACGGGGAGCCTCGCCCGGCGCGCCATCCCGGTCGGACCGCCGCCGCGCCGCCTCGCCCGCGACGATCAGACCCGCGCCGGCGAGCAGACCGAGGATCACGCGGATGGTGGGAGAGAGCCAGCCCTGGTCGATGGAATAGAGAAAGAACAGGACAACCGCGCCAAGCAGGACGACGCCCCCGGCCCAGACCATCCAGCGCTGGGCAAGCCGCGTCTCGAAATCGACGGGAGGGGCGAGGATCACCGGCTCTGGCAGAGGTTCGGGCTCCGGCTCTGGCTCCACGTCGGGCTGGACGGGCGGCTCGGCCTGGGGCGGCTCCGCCTGAGGCGGCGCCGTCGCCTCGGGGGCGGGAGGCGGGTTCGCGGCGAGGAGCGCGCGCAAGGCTTCGAGTTCGCCTTGATGCCGCCGCAGTTCGGCGCGCAGCCCCCTGCCCTGAAAAAACGCGACGATCCCGAGGATCGGCCCGATCAGAAAAACGATGCCAAGCAGGAGAAAGAAAAAATCCAAGGCGATCCCCAAGGGTCACGTGGAACCTGGCCATTGACCTGCCTGTGTTTCACGGATGTGCCAAGGGAAATCGCCCTGTCCTGAAAGAAGGCGGTGCTCCTTGCGCGCAGGGTCGCCCGCCGGAAGGGCATCGGGATCGGGCAGCGGCAGGACGAACCGACGATCCGCGCCGTTATAGGGCGGTTGCCGTTTACTATTCCCGGGTCATCGCATGAGTCCATTCGATTGGAAATCGCTCTGATGATCGGCTTGGAGCCGGGCGATCGGCTGGCATCGCTCGGGATCGACGGAGCGTCCGCCCGGCAACGGACAATCGCCGCGCACAGGCATATGCGGAACCTCGCCCGGAACGAGCCCCCGATTCGGAAATCCGATCCGCCGTTCGACCTGACATTCCATCGCACAGGGCGCGGTCTCGATACGCGGCACCGGAACGGTGGCAGGATCCGCGAGATCGGGTTCGCTCAGCCCCGGCTCCCCCGGCGGCGCGCGGGTCGGCATCCCCGGGCGAGGGCCATATCCACCCTGTTGACCGTGAACCGCCCCCGGTCCGCCTGATAGTGGCGACGGTATCCCTGGCGCGCCCGTCCTCGCGGCCCCGGATCCCGCGGGAAGAGGGTGAAGAAGCTCATCGGCGCCGGGTTGCCCCCGCGTTCAGGCTGGTCACAAGGGCAATCGGTCGCGGACCGACGACGTTGGCCGGGGGGGGCGGCGGCTACCGGACGTCAGCCTGCGTGACCGATCCGGGGCGCGGCCCAGTCCGCGAGGATTTGCACGGCCTCCGCGTCGAGCTTCTGTTCCGCCGGCATCCGTCGCGCGCCCACCTCGGCGCCACATTCCGCGCGCAAGACAGCGACATCGATCGGAAACCGCTCGGTCTCCGGCAGGGCGTCGAAGATCGGGCCGCACTGGTCGAGCGCGGCCGCGTAATACATCCTGGAAATCCCCGCGATCACCATCGCCGCGACACAGAGCGCGCAAGGCTCGCACGAGGTATAGAGCTCACAGCCCCGCAGATCGACGGTCCCGAGATTGCGACAGGCATCGCGGATCGCCTCGGTTTCGCCATGCGACGTCGGGTCATGATGGGCCAGCGAATGGTTCAGGCCCTCGCCCACGATCCGCCCGTCCTTGACGACCACGGCGCCGAACGGCTCGGTCCCCGGCTGGGTCAACGCCGATGCCGACAGGGCCAGGGCCCGGCGCATGAATTTTTCCTCGTACATCGGTGATCCTTTCACGGATTGGGGAGGGCCCAGGCCTGTCGCGGGTCCCAGGTCAGGGTCACGGCGGAACCGGGACCGATGGCGGTGTCGTCCTCGGCATCGAGCCGTTGCAGGCGGATTTCACGGCCGGTCTCCGCCTGGGCAAAGATCGTCTGGGTGGCCCCGACAAATTCGATCCCGACCACCTGACCGCGCAACAGGGGCGCGCCCTCCGGCACCGTATCGCCCGGGCCGAGCAGACGGATACGGTCCGCGCCGATGATGAAGGCCACCCGATCGCCCAGGGCGGCCGGGATCGTGTCGGGAACCAGCATCGGCCCCTCGGGACAATCGAGCCGGATCATCCCGTCCGCCCGCCCCGTCACCCGACCCTCCAGCCGGGTGTTCATGCCCATGAAGCCCGCGACAAATCCGTTGACCGGCGCGCGATAGACATCCCGGGGCGCGCCCGCCTGCTGTACCACGCCATCCGACATCACCACCACGCGGTCGGCGAGGGCGAAGGCCTCGGACTGAGCATGGGTGACATAGACGAAGGTGATCCGCAGCTCGCGATGCAGGCGCGAGAGTTCGGATTGCAGATGCACCCGCAGATGGGAATCCAGCGCCGAGAGCGGCTCGTCGAGCAGAAGGATCGCCGGTTGGGTGATCAGCGCCCGGGCGATGGCGACCCGCTGCTTCTGGCCGCCCGACATCTGGGCAATGCCGCGCTTGCCCATGCCCGAGAGCCCGACCCGCTCCAGCCACTCGTTGGCGAGCTTGCGGCGGCGGACCTGACCCTCGCCGCGCATCCGGAGCGGAAAGGCCACATTGTCCTCGACCGACAGGAACGGAAAGAGAGCGAGGCTCTGCCAGACCATCGGCGTGCCCCGCTCATGGACCGGAACCCCGGCCATATCCCTGCCCCCGATCAGGATCCGCCCGCTGGAGGGCGGCTCCAACCCCGCGATCATGCGCAAGGTGGTGGATTTGCCACAGCCGGAGGGGCCCATCAGGGCGATGAATTCCCCCGACGCGATATCGAGGTTCAGATCCTTCACCGCGGTATGCCCCGGATAGACGCGGTTCAGGTTTTCAAGGCGTACATGGTCGATTCTCATCGGGGGTCCATTTCGGTCTGGCCGAGACGGGCATAGCGCTGGGCGACCGCCACGAGGCAGAGACTGATCATCAGCACCAGCGTGCCGATGGCGTTGATCTTGGGATTGACCTGCCCCTGGAGCAGATTCAGCAACCGCACCGGCAGGGTCTCGTTCACCCCGCCGACGAACCAGGCCACCATGAATTCATCGAAACTGACCGCCGCCGACAGGCAGGCCGCCGCGATCAGGGACGGCCGACAGAACGGGATCACCACATGGGCCAACCCGCCCCACCGGCTGGCGCCGAGATTCCAGCCCGCGCTTTCGAGATCGGGCCCGAGTTCGGCCAGCCGCATCCGGATCAGCGCCATGGCAAAGGAAGTCGCGATCGCGACATGACAGACGATGATGCCGAGCGGCGTGCCAAAGAGCGGCGTGCGCGACAGCGCCGCCAGCATCGCCATGCCGAGGATCGTGACCGGCACCGCCGGCGGCACCGCGACGGCCAGAAGCAAGGTCCGCTTGCCCAGGAACTCATAGCGATAATCGAGATAGGCGGCGGAAAACCCGAGGATCGTCGCACAGACCGAGGTTCCCGCCCCGACCAGCAGCGAATTGCGCAAGGCGGCGCGGATCATCGGATCGGCGAAGGCCTCGCGATGCCATTGCAGCGAGAACCCGCCCCAGGGCAGCGTCGGAAACCGGTTCGCATCGAAGGAGAAGATCACGATCACCAGGATCGGCGTAGCCATGAACAGGGCCACCGCCGCCAGATAGACCGTGCGCAGGATCGCCCCGGTCGTCATCCGCGCCTCCGTGTCGCCCATTGCGCGAGGATGAAGGCCAGCGCCAGAATGATCAGCATCGACACGCCGACGACACTGGCCCGGGGCCATTGCGATCCGGATTTCACCGTATCCACGATCAGGATCGCCAGGGTCGGCGGATTGGACCCGGTCAGGAACACCGGGCTCGCATAATCGCCGAAGGTCAGCAGGAACGCCGTGACCGCCGACAGGGCGATGCCGGTGCGGATCGCGGGCAGCACGACGTGAAACAACACCTGCGCCGGGCTCGCCCCGAGATTGGTCGCGGCTTCCAGCAATGACCGGTCGAGCCCCATCAGGGCAAAGGTCAGGATCAGCGTCACGATCGGCAGCGTCAGGGTCAGGAACCCGACCTGAAGCGAAAACGCCCCGCCGAGCAGGTCGGCGGCGGGCAGGCCGAGCGAGGTCAGCACGACATTGACCACCCCCCCGGGCGAGAGCACCACCTGCCAGGCATAGACCTTGAGGATATAGCTGGAGAAGACCGGCAGGATCAGGCAGGCGATCCACCGCCCCCGCGCGCGCGGCGACAGATGCAGCGCGATCGCATGGGCGGCGGGAAAGGCGAAGATCAGGGCGAGGAGCGTCGCCACCAGCGACACCTGCCCGGTATGGAGCAAGGCCCGCTGAAAGGGGCTGGAATCCAGCACCTTTTCCCAATTGTCGAAGACGAAGGCGGGCGCGAGGCGAAAGTTCCGGACCTTCCAGAAGGTCACCACCACCAGGAACCCCAGCGGCACCACAAAGAACAACAGCTGCCAGACCGCCACCGGCAGGGCGAGCAGAACCGGCAAGGCCGCGCCGGACCGCCTCGGGGACGCCTGTCGCGACATCAGAGGCTCTTGAACTCGCTCCAGGCGTCGTTCCAGTCCTCGATCTCCTGCTGTTGCGGCAACTGGCGCAGGAAGATGCGGCCCGCCTTCCATTCATCCATCACGTTATAGGTGCCGAACTGCATCCGCAGGATCTTGGCCTGATCCGGCATGGTCTCGTTCAACAATTCCCAGCCCTTCTTGTTGGGGATGGATTTCTTGTTGTCGGGCTTGGTCGCCTGCAGCACCTGACCATGCGGCGAGGCGGTGTACTGGATGAACTTCTTCGCCAGCTCCGCCTTGGGGGTGCCCTTCACGATCGACAGGCTCTCCGTCCACTGGATGCCGCCCTCGGCCGGGATCACGGTATCCACCGGCGCCCCGTCCATGCGCAGCCCCAGCGTGATCCATTCGCCGATCCCCGGGATCAGCCAGGCCTGACCGTTGCGCAGCGAGCTGAAGATGTCGGCGATGGTGTAAAATCCCGAAGCCTGCGGCTTCAGCGAGAACATCTTCTCCTTGAGCGCATCGAACGCCGCCTCGTCGATATCGAACGGCGGCTTGTTGCCGTTCGACAGGCTGATACAGCCCATCGAGGGCAGGTACCAGTCGAAGAACCCGACCTTGCCCTTGGCCTTGTCACCCCACATCGCGGCATAGGAGGAGAGATCCTCCGGCTTGAACTGGTCGGTGTTGTAGGAAAGCCCGATATAGCCGAAGTCGGTCATCACGCCATAGAGCTTGTCGTCGAACCAGTGCAGCGGGAATTTCTGGAACTCGGGCCAGTAATCTCCGAGCGGATAATCCGCGGGGTTCAGCTCCTCGATGAAATCCGCCTCATGGAGCAGATGCATATATTCCGCGTCCGACAGCACCACGTCGAAACTGCCGGGAGGCGACTGGTTGATGACGGCGAGCATCTGATCGCCGCCGACATATTCCTTGATCGCGATCCGGCAATTGTTCTCCTTCTCGAAATCCGCGACCAGATAGGGATCGGCATTGCCCGGCCAGGACAGATAATTCAGCACCGTCGGCTCATCGGCATAGCCCGGCTTCCAGGCGAGGGCCCCCGCGGCGGCGGCGGCCCCGGCGAGAAAGCCGCGGCGGCTCAGGTCCATCTGAATTCGTGTCATCGCGTCGCTGTCCTGTCCTGTCGATCATCGCCCCGGAGTATGCGCGCGCTCCCCCGCCGCGCCGCATGGAACCGGTGCCCGACCGGACAACTTCAAGCAGTTGCACAGAATTTGAGCGGTATTCAGAGGTAAGTGCGAGGATGTGTGCAAACGATGACTGCATACGATTCCCCGCACCCGAATCAGCTCTCGTCCAGATCGCGCGCAAAGGCTCCGAGCACCGCGCGGACATCCGGCGGCGGCTCGGTGGCCAGCAGGGCCCGCCCCGCGACATTGTTCAGATGCGCCTCCATCAGGCCGCCCGCGGCATCGGCGTCGCCCGCGATCAGCGCCTCGACGATGGCCGCGTGCTCACAGGCGCCACAGGTCGCGGAATGGGGTCGGCCATACATGGCCAGCACCAGCGAGCAGCGCGAGACCACCTCGCGCACATAGCGTTCCAGGAGCCGGTTGCCCGCGCGTTCCGCGAGACGGAGGTGGAATTCCCCGGTGAGATGTATTGCGATTTCGGGTGAATGATCCGCCAGATTGGCCTCGGCTTCGACCAGAAGGCGCAGATCCTGGGCGATTTTGGGCGTGATACGACCCGCGAGCGCCGTGATGACCATCCGCTCCAGCCCCTTGCGGACCGCGAAGATATCGCGCGCCTCCGCGAGCGAGGGATGGGCGACGAAGGCGCCGCGGTTGGGGATCAGATCGACCAGCCCCTCGACCGAGAGCCGGCCCAGCGCCTCGCGCGCGATGGTGCGCGAGGTGCCGAAGCTGTCGCCGATCGCATCCTCGGGCAGGCGCGATCCGGGCGCGAGCCGCTGCTCGATGATCGCGCGCCTGAGGGCCGCGTGAACCTTGTCGGTTCGCGTCCTGATCCTGCCGTTCGATGCCTCGGCCATGGCCCACCCCCTCCCGTCCGGGAGAAAATTAAGGCCAGAGTGCATGCGATTTGCAAGCCCTCAGCTTCTCCCGGCTCGCGGGAAAGTCCGTTCGGAGCGATAGGTGGCAAAGCTCGACAAAGCCTGTGCGTCGCATTCCGCCTGCCAGCGCGTCCCGGGCAGAACGGCGGTATGACAGGGATAGCGGTCGCGCCAGTTATGCTCCTCGGCCGCGCTTTCCATCGCGATTGCCACGAGGCCCGCGACCTGGCCGCCCTGTCCTTCGACCAGCCGGATCGCGCCGTCCATCGTGCCGCCGCTCTCGACCCACTGGTCCACCAGCAGGACCCGCGTTCCGGGAGCGAAGGCGGGACGGCGCATTTCCATCTCCTGGACGCGGCCGGTATAGTTGGTGAACTGGACAAAGCTGGTCTCGACGCAGAGCTTGCCGGCCTTGCGGATCGGCAGGAACCCCCGGCCGAGCCGGGCCGCGATCGCCGCCCCGAGCACAAAGCCCATGGCATCGCACCCCCCGACCACGTCGATCGCTTCCGGATCCAGATCCTCCAGGAGATCCGCCAGCAGATCGTCGAAGGCGAGCTGATTGATATAGATCGACGTCGGATCGAGCCAGGCGTACCGGGCCCCCCTGGTATTGGGCGCCATCAGCGAGAGATACCAGCGATCGGACCGGGGCCCTTTCCCTTGGGTCATGGCAGAGTTCCTTCCTCACAACAGATTTCAAGCAGCGCCGTCAACCGCGCCGCGTCGATGGTGTAGAAATCACCGGGCCGGTTGATCCCGGTCGCCACCAGGATCGCATCGACATCGGCGGCATAGAGCGCCGCGTTCTCAGGCGTGACCCCGGAGGCGAGCCCGAGCGGCCGGTCCCCCAGCGCCGCGCGCAGGGCGGCGATCCGGCCCCGGTCCGCCGCCTGCCCGGTCGCCACCCCGGAGGTGGTCGCCACATCGACATGGGCCCCCGCGAGGGCCGCCGCCCGCGGCAGATCGGCGTCGGCGACGGGGCGTTGCTTCTTGAAGGCGACCCCGCCGAAATAAAGCCCCCGCCAGCCGCTCGCCTCCCGCACGGCGGTGATCTCCTCCGCCTCCGGCTGCGCCACACGGCGCTCGTCGATCCGCGCATCGTCGGCCCAGAGCGCTTGGGGCGCCAGACCCTCGATGGCCAGCTGCCCCAGCACCGGAAACCCGGCCCGCCCATCCTCGGCCAGAAAATTCACGCCGAGCCAAAGCCCCGGCCAGGCCGACCGCGCCTCGCGCCACAGCGGCAGAAACCGATCCCGTCCAAAATCGTGGTTGATGAGGAACGCGCCCGCCGCCCCCGCCTCGGCCACCAGCGCCAGATTGGCCGCGATCTGCGCGCGCGACAGCACATGGATCACCGGAAAAACGGCGGGACCGGCGGTGCCAAACCTATCGCGGAACTCGGCTCGTCTCATGTGGGTCCTCCTTTTCGCCTCCTTACCTCACCGCCGACCCCTGATAAAATTGATTGACTGGATGGTTCCATAAATGATCCTTATACCATGGAGACCAACATCCCGACCGAACTGCTGCGCGCCTTCGTCAGCGTCGTGGACCTCGGCAGCTACACCCGCGCGGCCTCCGCCCTCGGCCGCACCCAACCCGCCGTCAGCCAGCAGCTCCGCCGGCTTGAGGCGCTGATCGGCGCCCCGCTCCTGATTTCCGAACCGCGCGGGATCCGGATGACGGCGGAGGCGAAACGGCTGGATTCGCTCGCCCGCCGCATGTTGCGCGCCAATGACGATATCCTCGCCAGCTTCACGCGGGAACGGCTGACCGGCTGGCTCCGGGTCGGCCTGCCCACCGACTTCTCCAACGGCTTTCTTCTGCGCGCCCTCGCCCAATTCGCCACAGCGCATCCGGAGGTGCGGATCGATGCCGCGAGCCTTCTGTCACGCGATCTGCGGACGCGTCTGGCCGAGAACACGCTCGACCTGATCGTGGCGATCGCGCCGGAGGACGGGATGCCGGGATTGGTCCAGACCCGGACCATAACCCCGTTCTGGGCCCTGCGAACCCAACGCAGGCTCGATCCGGCGGCGCCGGTCCCGCTCGTGCGCCACCCCGATCCCTGCGAATATGCCGACCGGATGCGCGCCGCCCTGCGCGGCGCCGGGCGGGACTGGCGCACCACCCTGATCTCGAACGATGTCGAGGGGCTCAGGGTCGCCCTCCAGGCCGGGCTCGGCGTCACCGCCTTGACGCCTGCGACGCTGGCCCCCGGCCTGCGGCCCGCCGATCCCGGGGACGACCTGCCGCCCCTGGCTCCGCTCCGGATCGGGCTCTTCTACAAACATGCACGGCTGACCCGCGCGGGTCACGGCCTCGCGCAATGGCTGATCCAACGGCTTGAAACCGATTCTGAGGAAACTGGGAAAACGTCATGACATTCGATCTCCTGATCCGGGGCGGAACCCTGCCCGACGGCTCCATCGCCGATATCGGCATCACCGGCGGACGGATCGCGGCCCTGGCGCCCGATCTGCCGGCGGAGGCGGGCGAGGTGATCGAAGCCGCGGGACATCTCGTCTCTCCGCCCTTCGTCGATGCGCATTTCCATATGGATGCGACGCTCTCCTACGGGATCCCCCGGATCAACGCCTCCGGCACGCTGCTCGAAGGGATCGCGCTCTGGGGGGAATTGAAACGCGAACTCACCCGCGAGGCGGTGGTGCGCCGCGCCCTCGACTATTGCCGGGGCGCGGTGGCCCGGGGGATCCTCGCGATCCGCAGCCATGTCGATGTCACCGACCCGAACTTTCACACCGTCGAGGGGCTGCTGGAGGTGCGCGAGCATCTGCGCGGCACGCTCGATCTGCAACTGGTCGCCTTTCCACAGGACGGCTGGTATCGCGCTCCGGGCGCCGAGGCGCAGGTCATCCGCGCGCTCGACGCAGGCGTCGACGTGGTCGGCGGCATCCCGCATTTCGAACGGACCATGGCGGATGGCGCGGCCTCGGTCCGGGCCGCCTGCGAACTGGCGGCGCGGCGCGGCCTGCGCGTCGATCTGCATTGCGACGAGAGCGACGATCCGATGTCACGCCATATCGAGACCCTGGCCGCCGAGACGATCCGGCTGGGCCTTCGGGGCCGGGTCGCGGGATCGCATCTGACCTCGATGCATTCGATGGACAATTACTATGTCGCGAAGCTCCTGCCCCTGATCGCCGAGGCGGGGGTGGCGGCGATCCCCAATCCCCTGATCAACATCACGCTTCAGGGCCGGATGGACAGCTATCCCAAGCGGCGCGGCATGACGCGGGTGCCCG
Source organism: Amaricoccus sp. (assembly GCA_048594665.1). Classification (GTDB taxonomy): domain Bacteria; phylum Pseudomonadota; class Alphaproteobacteria; order Rhodobacterales; family Rhodobacteraceae; genus Amaricoccus. Next base: position 47,164 of record JBMDWT010000038.1, read on the forward strand.
AGCTGCGCGCCGCCGGGGTGACGGTCGCCTTTGGACAGGATTGCACGCGCGATCCCTGGTATCCGCTGGGCTCGGGCGACATGCTCGATGTCGCCCATATGGGGCTGCATGTGGCGCTGATGACCGCGCCCGATCAGATGCGGGTGGCCTTTGACATGGTGACGACCGAGCCCGCCCGGATCCTCGGCCTGGACTTCGGGCTCGAAGTCGGCAGGCGCGGCTCGCTCGTCATTCTCGACGCCCCCGATCCGATCGAGGCGATCCGCCTGCGCCCGGCCCGACTCGTTGTGATCTCGGACGGGCGGGTGGTGTCGCGCACCGAGCCCGCCCGGACCACCCTCTCCGTCGGCTTCTGAGAGAGTCCGTCCAGGCGCGGGACAGGTGCAATCCCGCCAGACTGTACAACCCTGAACTGTGGCGCTTCGCGGGCCGCGAGCATGTTTCTCTCAAAAGTCGCCTCGAAGAGACGGTCTGTATCAAAAACCCGAGGAGCCCGTTCATAAAGATTGTGTTCTCCTTCAATTCTGGTTGCTCTGTCCCCGGGGAGCATAAAAAGGAGAAGAACGTGCGGGGAACCGGACGCATAAGTGTTGGACCAGAAGACGTCGACCTCGATATATTGAACAATGTTCCGGGATACTTCATCCGGGGATTGAGCATCGCGGTCGGCCGGGACTGGGAAAGCCGATTGATCGGGCTCGAAGGCGTGCGCGGCGCGGACAGGGTCACGGCGCTCTTTCTGATGGATCGCCATCCGGGCATCCGGCCGTCCATGATTGCCCGCATCACCCTCAAGGACCGATCGGAAACCGCGCGGATGCTGGACCGGCTGGAAGCCAGCGGCCTGATCGAGCGCCGCCATGCTTCGCCGGACATCCGGGTCCGCGGGCTGTTCCTGACCCGGCACGGATCGCAGGTCGTCACCGAGCTGCGCCAGCGTCTGGGCAATACCGGCGATTATCTCTCGGATTTCTCGGACGCCGAGCAGACGCAGTTCCTCACCATGCTCCGCCATCTCTATTGGCGCGCCGTACAGAACAAGCCCCCCCGCCAGAGCCCTCCGGAGGCCTGCTAGGGCATTTTCAGCGGAGGTGTATTCGGTTCCGCACTTCGAAAATGCGCAATATCAAACGGCTGGAGGGATTTTCATGAACCGGGGATCATGGAAATCCCTCCAGAGCGATGTCTGGCCGGAAGGGAGCGCGGATCGGATCGCGCGGGACCCCGAAAAAAGGCGCCGGGCGAACGCAAACGATCCAGGGACGGCCTTATGCGTCGGATCGAAGGGCACCCTCGGCACAGGCCATCCCGGCGAAAGGAACGACTCTCTCCCCGAACCCTCGATCCTTCCCCTGCTCCGGAACCCGCCGCCCGACGGAAAATCCCGGAACCGTGTCCGGGATTTCCTGATAGATTCATGAATGATATCAGTGAATTACACGCCCGCCGCGCTCGGACGGACTCGAGGCGCTCAGCCGATCTGATAGCCCGGCGTCGATTTCGAGATTGCGGTCTCCTCCTCGTTCATCTCGGCGCCGAAGGGTTCGAACAGGGGGGTCGAGAGATAGCGCTCGGCGGTATCGGGCAGCATCACCAGAAAGACCGAGCCCTCGGGCGCCGTCTCGGCGACCTTCATCGCGGCGGCCAGCGTGGCCCCGCCCGAAACGCCCGAGGCGATCCCCTCCTCCGCCGCCAGCCGCCGCGACCAGGCGACACCCTCGGCCCCCGAGGCGGGCACCAGCGCGTCGAAACCGCCGCTGTCGATCGCTTCCTGAAGAACCAGCGGAATGAAATCCGGTGTCCAGCCCTGGATCGGATGCGGCTGGAACGAGGGATGACTGCTTCCCGCCGGCGCGCCCTCCGCCGTCCGCTCCTGGGGCGTGCCCGAGCCGACCAACTGAGCATTTTCCGGCTCCGACAGGATGATCTTCGTCTCGGGCCGTTCCTTGCGCAGCACCCGGGCGACCCCGCTCACGGTTCCGCCGGTCCCATAGCCGGTCACGAAATAATCGAGACGGCTGCCGTCGAAATCCGCGAGGATCTCCCGCGCGGTGGTGGTTTCATGAATATCGGCGTTCGCATCGGTTTCGAACTGATGGGCGAGAAACCAGCCGTTCTGTTCCGCCAGCTCCACCGCCTTGCGATACATGCCCAGCCCCTTCTCCGCCCGGGGGGTCAGCACCACCTTCGCGCCGAGAAACCGCATCAACTGCCGCCGCTCGGTCGAGAAGCTGTCGGCCATCGTCACGACGAGCGGATATCCCTTGGCGGCGCAGACCATGGCCAGACCGACCCCGGTGTTGCCGCTGCTGGCCTCGACCACCGTCTGGCCGGGCTTGAGCAGGCCCTTGCGCTCCGCCGCTTCGATGATATTGACCGCCAGGCGATCCTTGACCGAGGCCCCGGGATTGAAGAACTCCGCCTTCACATACATCGTGACATGGCGCGGCGCGATCCTGCCCAGCCGGACGCAGGGCGTGTTGCCGATGGTATCGAGGATGCTGTCGTAAAGCCGCCCCCTGCCCTGTGTCGTGCGCTGCTCGCCAGCGTTTCCGAAACTGCTTCCCATCTCAATTCCCCTTGCCTGTCCTCGCCATGAACGGGCGATATGCGTCTCACTGCCTTTCGCGGCCGACAAGGATAGCACCAAACCAGGCCGCGGCCAGTTCCACAATTTCGTGATCCGCGCGGGGGCGCCTATCGGACGATCACCTTGGTCCCCAGCGGCACCCGGTCATAGAGGTCGATGACATCCTGATTGAGCATCCGAAAGCAGCCGGAGGAGGCAGCCCATCCGATGCTCCGGGGCGTGTTGGTTCCATGAATACGGTATCCGGAATCCGCCCCGTCGAAATAGATATAGAGGGCGCGGGCGCCGAGCGGGTTTTCCGGTCCCCCCGGCATGCCATCCTTCCATTTCGCCAGCGACGGGTCACGCGCGATCATTTCCGGCGGCGGCGTCCAGGTCGGCCAGCGGGAATGGCGGGCGATGACCCCTTCCCCCGTCCAGCCAAACCCCTCCCGGCCGATGGATATGCCATAGCGCGTCGCCATCCTGTCCGGCTCGACCAGATAGAGGAACGGCCCCTTGGTATCGATGACGATCGTTCCCGGCGCCTCCTTGCCCTGATAGGGGACATGATTGCGCAGCAGGGCGGGATGAAAGGCCGCGACATCGATCGCCGGAACCCTGTGGTCGCCATCGGTGCGCGCCGCATAGACCGACGGATCGACCGGCTGGGCCAGCGGCGGCGCGGGCGGGGTCGCGACGGATGCGATCCGGTCCGGGGCACAGCCGCCGAGGAGCGATGTCAAAACCAGCGGTAACACCCAGATGCGCGAAAAGACCATCGCCCTGCCTCACTCAAGACCCCACGAACCAGTGCGCCCCCCACTGCGTGGGCGCGCCGGCACTCTCTACTCCCTCGGGATTAAACATGGCTTGTGTCGGTCACGTCAACGCGGGGCATCTCCGGCCCCGGCCGCCTCATAGATCCTGTCGATCATCGCCTGATTCCCCCGCGAGAATTCGAGCGGGCAGGGAAACGCCGCGCCATCGAGGACGCTGGCATTGAAGGCATCGATCTGGGCGCGGTACTGATCCGACCGCGGAAACCGCTCCAGCGTGACCGCGTTCCCCGAAGTGCGCAGCTCGATCATCGCATCGCCATAGGCCCCGGCGTTGAAGGCCGCGTGCACCGAGATCCAGCCGGTCTCGCCATGGAACGTCATCAACTGGCGGGGCGCCATCCGCATCGACACGTAGAAATCGAGATGGAACTCCGGAAACGCGGCCCAGACCCGCGCCGTCGCATCGATCCCCATGTCCCATTCGATCTCCGCGCGGACCGACACCGGCTCCGCGCCGGTGACAAAACGGGTTGTGACCGCCGGATAGACGCCGATGTCCCGCAAGGCGCCGCCCCCCTGCCCCGGCATGTTCCGGATGTTGGAGGGATCGAGCAGCATGAAGCTGAACGCCCCCTGGACCTGGAGCAACCTGCCGATCGCCCCGCCTTGCACCAGTTCCCGAACCCGGAGCCATTGCGGATGATGCGTGACCATGAACGCCTCGGCGGCGAGCAGGCCGGTCCCGTCGCGCAGCGCGATCAATTCATCGATCTCCCCGGCCCTCAGGGCGATCGGCTTTTCGCAGAGCACATGCTTGCCGGCCCCGAGGCATCTGGCGGTCCATTCGACATGCTGGCCATTCGGCAGCGGAATATAGATCGCATCGACCTCCGGGTCGGCCAACAGGGCCTCATAGCTCGCATGCGTGCGCGCGCCCGGATAGGAGGACGCAATCGTCTCCGCCTTGCCCGGGGTCAGGCTGGCCACGGCGGCGATCACCCCCCGGTCGCTCAGATGGATCGCCGGTGCGACCCACTCGCGGGCGATCTTGGCCGCGCTCAAAATGCCCCATCTCACCCGTTCCATCCCGCGCCCCCCATGCTTCGGCAGCGAAACCTAAGGCGATGACCGCCCCGAGGCAAACAAAAGCCCGCTCCCTTGTGAAACGCCCACCGACCGCGCTAATTCCGAACGATGGTTTCAGAAATCGACCTCCCCCCCGCCTTTTCCCGATGGTTCGCGCGGCGGGGATGGCAGCCCCATCCGCACCAGCTCGCCCTTCTCGCCCGCGCCTGCGATCCGGCCACCCTGCTCATCGCACCGACCGGCGGCGGCAAGACGCTGGCGGGCTTCCTGCCGAGCCTCGTCGAACTCGGCCCCACACCCGGTCCCGGCCTCCATACCCTCTATGTCTCCCCCCTCAAGGCGCTCGCCGCCGACATCCGCCGCAACCTCGGCACACCGCTCGCCGACCTCGGCCTCGCGATCCGCGTCGAGGACCGTACTGGCGACACCGGCGCGGCCCAGCGCGCCCGACAGCGCATCGACCCGCCGCATATCCTGCTGACCACCCCGGAATCGCTGGCCCTCCTGCTCTCCTATCCGGAAGCGCCCGCCCTCTTCGGCACGCTCCAGCGCGTCATCCTCGATGAAATCCATGCGCTGGCCGAATCGCGGCGCGGGGATCAACTGATGCTCTGCCTCGCCCGGCTCCAGTCGCTTGCGCCCGACATGCGGCGGGTCGGCCTCTCGGCCACGGTCGAGGATCCCCCGGCCCTCGCCGCCTTCCTCGCGCCGAATGCGGAGATCCTGCTCGCCGATCCCGGCCCCGACCCCGATATCTCGATCCTGACCACCGACATCCCGCCGCCCTGGGCCGGACAGGGCGCGCGCTACGCCGCCCCCGCCGTGATGGATCTGGTCCGCGCCGCCCGGACCACGCTGATCTTCATCAACACCCGGGCCCAGGCGGAGCTGTTCTTTCAGTATCTCTGGGCGGTCAATACCGAGGATCTGCCCATCGGCCTGCATCACGGCTCGCTCAGCCGCGAAGCCCGCGGCCGCGTCGAGGCGGCCATGGCGGCGGGGCAGCTCCGGGCCATCGTCGCCACCGGAAGCCTCGATCTCGGCATCGACTGGGGCAGCGTCGATCTGGTGATCCAGGTCGGCGCGCCGAAAAACGTCAAGCGGCTGGTCCAGAGGATCGGACGTGCCAACCATCGCTACAATGCCCCCTCGCGCGCGGTCCTCGTTCCCGCCAACCGGTTCGAAGTGCTGGAATGCCACGCCGCCCTCGCCGCCGTCCGGGAACGGGATCTCGACGGGGATCCGCGCGGCCCCGGCCCGCTCGACGTGCTCTGCCAGCATATCCTGCTGACCGCCTGCGCGGGGCCCTTCGCGGCCGATGCGCTCCTCGCCGAAGTGCGCACCGCCCAACCCTATGCCGCGCTCTCGCGGGCCGATTTCGACGCCTGCCTCGATTTCTGCGCCACGGGGGGCTATGCGCTCCGGGCCTATGACACCTGGCGGCGGCTGATCGAGCGTGACGGGCTCTGGTCCCTGCGCGATCCCCGGCGGGCGCGGACGATCCGGATGAACATCGGGACGATCGTCGATACCGCGAAACTGACCGTGCGGATGAAACCCGGACATGTCCCCTTGGGCGAAATCGAGGAGGATTTCGCCGCGACCCTCGCCCCCGGCGACACCTTCCTGATCGGCGGCCAGACCGTGCGGTTCGAGAGCCTGCGCGATCTGGTGGTGGAGGTCAGCCGACAGCCGACGAAATCCCCCCGGATCGCGGCCTTCATGGGAACCAAGCTCGCGACCTCGACCCGTCTCTCGCAGCGGATGGCCTCGATGCTCTGCGACCCCTCGGCCTGGGATGTCCTGCCCGGCCATACGCGCGACTGGCTCGGCCTTCAGGCGCGGATCAGCGCCCTGCCCCGTCCCGACCGCCTGCTGATCGAGAGCTTTCCGCGCGGGCCCCACTGGCATCTCTGCCTCTATGGCTTCGCCGGGCGCAACGCGCATCAGACGCTGGGGCTTCTGCTGACCCGCCGGATGGAACGGGCGGGGCAGCATCCGCTGGGATTCGTGGCCAATGATTACGCGCTGCTGATCTGGGGCTTGGATGAAATCACCGATCCGGTTCCCCTGCTCTCGCCCGAGGGGCTGCGAGAGGGGCTGGAGGGCTGGCTGGGCGAGAACGCGGTGATGAAGCGCACCTTCCGGACCGCCGCGACCATCGCGGGCCTGATCGAACGCAACCTGCCGGGCCTGCGCAAATCGGGGCGTCAGGCGACCTTTTCCTCGGATATCCTCTATGACACCTTGCGCAAATATGACCCCGACCATCTGATCCTGCGGATCACCCGGACGGAGGCCGGGCGCGGGCTGGTCGATTTTGGCCGAATCGAGGAATTGCTCGCCCGTGTCCGTACCCGCGTCGACATCGCCCGAACCCGGCATGTGACGCCCCTGGCGGCGCCGCTGCTGCTCGAAACCGGTCGCGTTCCGATCAAGGGACAGGCGGAGGCACGCCTTCTGGCCGAAGCGGCGGAAATCCTGCTGGCCGAGGCCGGGCTGACGGCCTGACGGGCCCTCCGGCGAGGGGGACTGAACACCGATTCATGATTCGAGGCTTTCGCGCCGACGGTCAAAACGAATAAGAGAAAGTCCCGGGGAGCCGGAGCCCGGGGGGCTCAGGTCGCGCCATGGAATCGATCTGGCGGTCCCTTGGGGGAATCCGCGCACTCTTGCCCGCCGACCGGCGGCGAAAAGGAAAAACGAATGGCGCTCAGCGCGAGACAGCAGTGGCGTTTCTGGGGAATCGGCATCCTTGTCGTGCTCCTTCTGCTCTGGCTGCTGGCGGTCGTCCTGTTGCCCTTCATCGCGGGCGCGGCGCTGGCCTATGTGCTCGATCCGCTCGCCGACCGGCTGGAGCGGCTGGGGCTCGGGCGGATCGCGGCGACCTCGGTCATCGCCGTGAGCATGATCCTGCTCTTTGCCCTGATGGTCCTGATCTTCGTTCCCACCCTGATCGAACAAGGTCAGGGGCTGGTCACGGCCATCCCTGATTCCATCAACAAGCTGACGGAATTCCTGGCCCAGCGCTTTCCGGATATTTTCGACGAAGCCTCTCCCCTGCGCCGCAACCTCGCCTCGATGGAATCCGCGATCCGGGACGGCGGCCTGACGGTTCTCAATACCGTGCTCCTGTCCTCGCTCAAGATTCTGGACTTCGTCGTCGTGCTCTTCGTGACCCCGGTGGTGGCCTTTTATCTGCTGCTCGACTGGGACCGGATGGTGGCCAAGATCAACGGCGCCCTGCCCCGTCACCATGCGCCCACCATTCGCCGCATTTTCCGCGACATCGACTCGGTGATGGCGGGATTCGTGCGGGGCCAGCTCTCGGTCTGTTTCATCCTCGGCGCCTATTACGCGGTGGCGCTGATGATCATCGGCCTGCCCTTCGGTTTTCTGGTGGGGGTGGTCGCGGGCCTGATCTCCTTCATCCCCTTCGTCGGATCGTCGGTCGGGCTGGCGCTTTCGGTCGGGATCGCGGCCTTCACCTTCTGGAACGAGCCTTTCTGGATTCTGATGACGGCGGGCATCTTCCTCTTCGGTCAATTCGTGGAGGGCAACATCCTGTCGCCCAAGCTGATCGGCAAATCGGTCGGATTGCATCCGGTCATGCTCATCCTCGCCCTGTCGGTCTTCGGCTCGCTTTTTGGCTTCGCGGGCCTGTTGATCGCGGTTCCGGTCGCGGCGGCGCTCGGCGTGCTCAGCCGGTTCGCCTTCGACCTCTATCTCGCAAGCCCGCTCTACAGCGGCCACCTGCCGCCCCCCGGCGATTCCTGACCTCATGACCGTTGCCCGACAACTCGTCTTTGACCTCGCAACACGTCCGGCGCTGGGCCGGGCGGATTTCTTCGTGTCCGCCTCCAACCGGCTCGCGCTGGCACAACTCGACGCCTGGCCGGACTGGCCGGACGGACGCCTCGCCGTCACCGGTCCCGCCGGGTCGGGCAAGACCCATCTCGCCCATGTCTGGGCCTCCCGGACGGGCGCGCGCATCCTGTCCGCGACGAAACTGGCCGCGCTCGACCTGGCGGCGGTTCCCGAGGACGCCGCCTTCGTGGTCGAGGATGTCGACCGGCTGCCCCGCGTCTCCGATGCGAACCGGAGGGCGGGGGAGGAAGCGCTCTTTCATCTCGCCAACCGGCTCGCGGCGGGCGGCGGCTTGCTGGTCACGGGCCGCCGCGCTCCGGCGCAATGGGATCTGCGCCTGCCCGATCTCGCCAGCCGTCTGCGCGCGGCGCCGGTCGCCCGCCTCGATCCCCCGGACGACGCGCTCCTGGCGGCGGTCCTGCTCAAGCTCTTCGCCGACCGCCAGATCACCGTTGCCCCGGACCTGATCCAGTTCCTGCTGCTCCGCATGGACCGCACCTTCGCCGCCGCCGAACGCACCGTCTCCGCGCTCGACCGGGCGGGGCTGGCGCGGCAGAAACCCATCACCCAGCGCCTCGCCGCGGAGATCCTGCGCCAGCGGGACTGACCCCCCCTCCCCCGCTGTCATTTTTTTGCAATCAAGACGATTTATGCGCTAAACCGACGTGGTGTATCGATCGGAGGGATGTGATGCTTGAGACCGTTGCGACGGAGGGGGACCTCCAGACCGGGGATGAGCATGTCCCTGTGAACGCGGACTTTCTCGGCTCCACCGCGCCCGCCGGACGTCCCCTGCCCGAGGGCGAGATCACTGGTCCGGGACGCTTCATCAACCGGGAGCTGAGCTGGCTCGCCTTCAACTGGCGCGTGATGTCTGAGGCGGAGAATCCGATCGTCCCCCTGCTCGAACGCGTGCGGTTCCTGTCGATCTCGGGCTCGAACCTCGACGAATTCTACTCCGTCCGCGTCGCCGGCCTGCGGGGATTGGTGCGCGAGGGCGTCGCCTCCTCCAGCGCCGATGGCCTGAGCCCGAGCGATCAGCTCCGCCGCATCAACGCCGATGCCCGCGTCCTCATGCTGCGCCAGCAGGAATGCCTCGGCACCCTCACCAAACTGATGGAAGCGGAGGGGATCGAAATCCTCGGCTCGACCCAGCTGCGCGCCTCCGACCTCAAGGTGATGGAAAAGCACTTCTTCGAGCAGGTCTTCCCCATCCTGACACCGCTCGCCATCGATCCCGCCCATCCCTTCCCCTTCATCGCCAATGGCGGATTTGCCATGGCCCTGAAACTGCGCCGCGACACCGATGACACCGGGCTCGAAGCGCTGCTTCCGGTCCCCGCCCAGGTGCCGCGCTTTGTCCGACTGCCCGACGGCCCGAACGAGGCCTTCCGGTTCCTGCCGCTCGAAGCCCTGCTCGAAGTCTTCATCGGCCGGCTGTTCCCCGGCTATACGATGCTCGGGCACTGCGCCTTCCGGGTCCTGCGCGACAGCGATCTGGAGGTCGAGGAAGAGGCCGAGGATCTGGTCCGCGAGTTCGAGACCGCCCTCAAGCGCCGCCGCCGCGGCGAGGTGATCCGCCTGACCATCACCGCCGAGGCCCCCAAGGATCTGCGCAGGATGATCGTCGGATCGCTCGGGGTCGCCGAGGACGAGGTGATCGAACTGCCCGGCCTGATCGGGGTCGGCGATCTCTCCGAACTCTGCAAGGTGCCGCGCCCCGATCTGCTCTGGACGCCCTTCACCCCGCGCATGCCCGAACGGGTCCAGGATTTCGAAGGCGATATCTTCGCCGCGATCCGCCAGAAGGACATGCTGCTCCACCATCCGTACGAGACCTTCGACATCGTCGTGCGGTTCCTGAACCAGGCCGCGCGCGATCCGAACGTGCTGGCGATCAAACAGACGCTCTATCGCACCAGCCGCGACAGCCCGATCGTGGCCGCGCTCTGCGAGGCGGCCGAGGATGGCAAATCCGTCACCGCCCTCGTCGAGCTCAAGGCCCGCTTCGACGAAGCCGCCAACATCCGCCAGAGCCGCCGCCTCGAACGGGCGGGCGCGCAGGTAGTCTATGGCTTCATCGACTGGAAAACCCACGCCAAGATCTCGACGGTCGTGCGCCGCGAGGGCACCGAACTCGTGACCTATACCCATTTCGGAACCGGCAACTATCACCCCGGAACCGCCAATATCTACACCGACCTGTCGCTCTTTACCTGCGACAAGGCGCTGGGACGCGATGCGACGCGGGTCTTCAACTATGTCACCGGCTATGTGAAACCCGAGGGGCTCGAAAATCTCGCCATCAGCCCGCATATGATCAAGCCGCGCATCCTCGAAGGGCTCGCCGCCGAGATTGAACATGCCAGGGCCGGGCGACCGGCCCAGGTCTGGGTCAAGATGAACGCCATCACCGAGCCCGAGGTCATCGACGCGCTCTATGCGGCGAGCCAGGCGGGCGTGAAGATCGACATGGTGGTGCGCGGGATTTGCAGCCTGCGCGCGGGCGTCGCGGGCCTCAGCGAGAACATCCGGGTCAAATCGATCATCGGCCGGTTCCTCGAACACAGCCGCATCGTCTGTTTCGGCAATGGCCACGGGCTGCCCTCGTCCAAGGCGCGGGTCTATATCTCCTCCGCCGACTGGATGGAGCGCAACCTCAACCGCCGGATCGAAACGCTGGTCGAAATCACCAATCCGACCGTCCATGCCCAGATCATCGATCAGGTGATGGCGGCGAACATGGCGGACCAGGCGCAAAGCTGGGTCGCCCAGCCGGATGGCTCCTTCCAACGCCACGAAGCCGAACCCGGGGCACAGCTCTTCAGCTGCCATCGGTTCTTCATGGAAAACCCGTCGCTGTCCGGCCGGGGCCGGGCGGGCGCGGGCGATGTGATCCAGCTGGTCCACAGCCAGGATTGACGGAACGCGACCAGGGACCGCCCGGCGGTCCCTGGTTGACGCCCCCGCCGTCGGATGCGACACCTTCCCGCGGGGAATGCAATCAGAAGCGGCGGAGCGGTGAACGTGGCAACGCACAAGCGCTCGGACAAGAAGCTGTCTCGACTCAAGCTGACGGACCGGGAAAAGGCGGGGCTCGAACGCATCGGGGTGATCGATGTCGGCTCGAATTCGGTGCGGCTGGTGGTCTTTGATGGCATCGCTCGCAGTCCCGCGTATTTCTACAACGAAAAGGTGCTCTGCGGTCTCGGGGCCGGCATGTCCGAAACCGGACGTCTGAGCCCCGAGGGCTGGAAGAGCGCGTTGCGCGCCCTGCATCGGTTCGCGGCCCTCGCCGGACGCATGAAGCTCTCCGGCCTGATCTCGGTGGCGACGGCGGCGGGGCGCGAAGCCAGCGACGGCCCGGATTTCTGCGCCGAGGTCGAGCGCGAGACCGGCCTGCGGCTGCATGTCGCCAGCGGTCAGGAGGAGGCGCGGCTCGCCTCCAAGGGCGTGCTTCTGGGCTGGCCGGATGCGAACGGGCTGGTCTGCGACATGGGCGGCGCCTCGGTCGAGCTGGCCCGGCTCGCCGATGGCGATATCCAGACGGGGGCGACCTCCGCGCTCGGTCCCCTGAAGATCTTCGATATTCCCGAGGGCGAGAAGCGCGAGAAATATATCCGCAAGACCGTCAAGGCCCTGAGCCGCGAGGTTCCGGCCGAGGCGCCGCGGCTCTTTCTGGTCGGCGGGTCCTGGCGGGCGATCGCGCGGGTCAATATGGAGCGGGTCGGCTATCCGCTGAAGGTGCTGCATGGCTACGAGCCGCCCATCGAGGAGCTGACCGAGACGCTTGCCTGGATCCAGACCCAGGACCGTGCGGCGCTGACCAGCCTCGGGGGCACCTCCGCCGCCCGGCTGTCGCTGGTTCCCCTGGCCAGCATGGTCCTCGCCGAACTGATCCGCCGGATCGAGCCGAGCCGGATCACGATCTCGGGCTATGGCCTGCGCGAGGGCCTGCTCTATCGCCATATGCCACAGGTGATGCGGTCTCTCGATCCGCTGATCGAGGCGTGTCATCATATGGAGGACACCCTCGCACGGGCGCCCGGTTTTGGCGAGGCGCTCTATCACTGGCTGCTGCCGCTCTACGCGGGCACGTCGGAGGCCGAGAAACGGCTCATCCTCGCGGCCTGCCTGCTGCATGACGTGAACTGGCGGGCGCATCCGGATTATCGGGCGGAACTCTGTTTTGAATCGGTGACGCGCGCCAATATCGCCGGGATCAGTCACCCCGAGCGGGTCTTCCTCGGTCTGGCCCTGCTCAACCGCTACAAGTCGATCGGCCCGGCCGAGCAGCCCGACCGCTATGCGCGCCTGCTCTCGCCCGAGCGCGCGGATCAGGCCGCCGTTCTGGGCCGGGCGATGCGACTGGGCTCGATGCTGTCGGGGTCCTCGATGGGGGTTCTGGAACATGCGGCGATTGCGCGAGAGGAGGGTGTGGTGCGTCTGCGGCTCGCCGGTCCCGCGCTCGAATTCGCAGGCGAGGCGGTGGAACGGCGCCTGCAATCCTTCGCGGCGCGGCTCGATTGTGCTCACGAGATCGAACTGGCGTGATCCGCGGTGGGACCGGGGGCGTTTGACCGCGCCCTTGAGGGCGCGCACAGGTCCGCGAAATCCCGTTAACTCTTTAATATTGTAATATCAATATGTTACAGGGTGCGCACGCGTGCGCACCCTGTCGGGTCCGTTTTCAGAAGGGATCGCGCCAGCCCCAGCCGTCCGCCCGCCGGAGGCAGTCCCGCCAGGGATCGACGCTCTGGGTCGTCGAGACGGTCCGAAGCGAGGAGGCCGCCGCCGCGTGGGCCAGCCCCAGCGCATCCCCCACCGCCCAGCCTTCATGCAGGCCATAGAGGAAGCCGGCGGCGAAGGCATCGCCCGCCCCGTTCGCTCCCTGGACCTCCGAGGGGGGAACCCGGACCGAGGGCCGCCGGATCACCGTCCCGTCCCTGAGGAAGGCGAGCGCGCCCAGCGGGAAATGAACGGCGAGGACCCCCATCGAGCCCTGCCGCATCACCTCGGCCCCGGCTTCGAGACAGGCTTCGAGATCGGTGACGCCCTCCCGGACCGTGACGCGGCCGGTGATCGATCCGACCTCGAAATCATTGATGACGAGGGTATCGAGCAGGCCGAGGCAGGGTTCCGCCAGCCGCCGCAGCCGTTCGGGTTCGATCTGGAGCAGCTCCAGATTGGTCCGCAGCCCCGCCGCCCGCGCCGCCTTGAGCACCGTGACCCACCCCGAGGCATCCCCCTGCCAGGGGCGATCCATCCGCTCATGCACGCCCGGCAAGCCGAGATGCAGGACCCGCGCCCGCGTGGCCGAGAAGTCGAAGTCATCGGGGGTGAGATCGGCGCTGGTCCCCTGATGAAAGAGATGGGTCCTGCGTCCGGTGGAGCGGACGGTGAAGGCATCCGAGAAGTTGGTGGTCCCCCCCGGTGCGACCCGCAGGCCCGCGCCGCCGATGCCATAGCGGGCGACGACGTCCCGCAGGACCCTGCCATAGCCATCGTCGCCGATCAGTCCACTGGTTTCCACCGGCATGTCCGGATCGAGCCTGCGGATATCGACGGCGAAGTTGCAGGCCGATCCGCCGCCGTCGATCCCCTGTTCGATGATTTCGACCACCATATCCTCGGCGGGCCAGCGCTCGACGAGTTTGTTATGATCCGCGCACCAGGTGCCGCCGGTCAGAAACCCGCGGCGCCCGTCCGATCCCGCGCTCAATATTCCTTCTGGCATGAACCCTCAAGCCATCTTCAGGGAAGCATCGGTGATTTCGAGATCGGCGGCCAGGCTCATCTTCGGGCGGATCCCGAGCTTGCCGAGGGCGTCGTGATAGACCCGGGTCGCTTCCTCGGACGAGACGCGTTCCTCGATCACCAGCCGCATCGCCTTGACGATTTCGACCGAGCTTTCGGCGAAGAAGATCTTGCGGCCGAACAGGGCGACGCGTGCCCCGTATTTCTCGCCCTGGGCGATCATTTCCAGCGTATCGCGGGTGGTGGAGGAGGCGCCGCCCAGAATGCCGACGATCAGGTTACCGGGATCATAGGAGGCAAGTTCCTCCGTCGCGCGGGGTCCGTTGTAGACCACCTTGAGGAAGACGGGACGATCGATGCTCGACACCCCGGCGAGACAGCGGGCAATGGCATCGTTGTTGTAGGTGGCGAAGTCGGTGCCGGGGCAGTTGACCGGGAATTGCGGATTGAAGACTTCGAGGAAATGCCGGACCCCGGCGGCGGACGCCTGGTCGCGGAATTCGGAATAGGCATCGAGCGAGCGGCGGTCCTGATCGAGATCGTTGAAGAAGGTCAGGGCATAGAGGCCCAGATCCGAAAAGGGTTTCACCCGATCGAGACGCGCGGTCCGGAACGGAACGGTCGGCAGGTGCTTGTAGCTGGCACCACGCCAGTGCCAGATATCGCTGCCATCGTTCAGCCGGACGGCGGGTGTCACTTCGGACCCGGCGAAGACTCCCTTGCGCGTCAGATATTCGCAGGAAGAGAGCGAAGTCAGCATGATGTCGATCAGGTCGGAATCAACCATCCGCTCCATGTCCTCGCGATAGACCGAGAGGGGGCGCATCTTGCCGGTGGGATTGCCCTCCGCGTCCCGCTCTGGCCCGGCGGTCCCGGTGCCCAGCGCCATATCGCCATCCTTGGCATCGGCGATGATGAAATCCTTGGGCGTATAGGCACCGGACTGGATCTTGCCGAGTTTGACGTCCATGCGTTTGGTAAGCTGCATCATACTGTCCTGACTGAGGGAACCACGTGGCCCCGCGCGGGGCCACAATGAAAAAATGTCATGCCGAGATTTTGCGGATCCACTGATCCAGACTGACGGCGACGACGATCAACAGACCGACGGTGAACTCCTGCCAGAGCGCATCGAGTCCGGCGAGGGCCAAACCATTCCGAAAGACTCCCACGATCAGGGCACCAACCAAGGTCCCCACCACCGATCCGCGACCACCGAAGAGGCTGGTGCCCCCGATGACGACGGCGGTGATCGAATCGAGGTTCGCCTGTCCGCCAGAGGTCGGGCTGATGGCGCCAATCCGTCCGATCAGAACCCATCCCGCGAGCCCGCAGATGAGACCGGCCATCGTATAGACCGCGAAGAGCACGCGGTTGGTGTTGATCCCTGCGAGACGCGCGGCTTCGGGATCGTCGCCGGTCGCATAGATATGCCGTCCGAACGCCGTCCGGTTCAGCATATACCAGACCCCGGCTGCGATCAGGCCCGCCGCGACCGTTCCAGCGGTGAAACGCGCGCCGCCGAACTGGAGCGCTGTGCCCGTTGCCTGAAGAAGCGGGGCGGCGGCGGCCACTTCCTGTGAGCGGATAGTCTGGCTGCCGGAAAAATAAAGGAACATGGCGCCGAACACGCTCCAGGTGCCGAGCGTCACGATAAACGGCGGCAATCGCAGGAGGGTCACGAGCAGTCCGTTGATCGCACCGCAGCTCATACCGACCAGAAGGCCGAGGAGAAAGGCAATCTCCTGCGGGAAACCCTGTCGCACCGCCAGATGTCCCATCGTGACCGAGGCAAGGATCATGATCGCACCCACCGACAGGTCGATCCCGGCGGTCAGGATCACCAGGGTCTGGGCGATGCCGATGATGCCGATGATCGTCACCTGCTGCATGATGAGCGACAGGTTGAAGGGCTGAAAGAACCGACCACCAACGATCAGACTGAAGGCGAGGACGGCGACGATCAGGACCGTGACCGGTACGATCGCCGGAGAGCGGTGCAGCAGATGCTGTATCCGGCGCAGGCCGCTTACCCGCTGGTCGCCGAAATGCAGGGCATAGGGGGATTCGTCGGCCGCGACCTTGCCGCCTGTGTCAACGGGCACCGTCATGCTCCCTCCCCCAATCCGTTCGGTTTCCAATGAGGCGGCGGTCCCGGGACCGCCGCTCGGACAAGGGGATCAGCCCCAGCACTTCGTCAGGGCTTCCTCGGAGGTGATGGTCTCCACGCCCTCCACCGGCTTGTCGGTCACCAGCGTGACGCCGGTGTTGAAGAAATCGAGACCCGGGGTGGGAGCGGGTTTTTCGCCGGTCTTGGCATATTTGACCACGGCCTCGACTCCAAGAGAAGCCATCAGCAGCGGATACTGCATGGAGGTCGCACCGATCACACCGGCCTTGACGTTTTCAACACCGGGACAACCGCCATCGACCGAGGTCACCAGAACCGAGCCTTCCTTGCCCGCCGCCTTCAACGCCTCGTAGGCACCGGCCGCGGTCGGTTCGTTGATCGTGTAGAGCACGTTCAGGTCAGGATCCTTCTGGAGCAAGGTCTCCATGCCTGTCCGCCCCCCCTCCTCGGACCCCTGCCCCCAGAAATGCCCGACAATACGGGGGTCATCTTCGTCGAGGTAACGCGACATATCCTTGGGATCGATGCCGAAACCCTTCATGAAGCCCTGGTCGCGCGCGACATCGACGGTCGGCTGGGTTTCGATGGCATCGAGAAAGGCGACTTTGGCGGTGGATGGATCTGCCACGGTCTTGGCAGCCCATTGGCCGATCAGTTCACCGGCCTTGACGTTATCGGTGGCGAATGTCGCATCGGCGGCGCTGGCCGGATCGAGCGGTGTATCCAGTGCAATCACCAGAATACCCGCGTCCCGTGCCTGTTGCACAACCGGCCCAATCGCCTTGGAGTCATTCGCCGTCAGAAGAATGCCCTTCACGCCGGAGGAAATCAGGTTCTCCATCGCGGTAACCTGGGTGTCGTTATCCCCGTCGAATTTGCCCGCGAAGCTCTGAAGGGTGACGCCCAGTTCCTTGGCTTTCGCCTCGGCGCCTTCCTTCATCTTTGCAAAGAAAGGGTTGGAGTCGGTCTTGGTCACCAGTCCGATGATGATGTCGTCGGCCGCGTTGGCGCTGGCAATGCCCAGCCCAAGGCTGATCGCGGCCGCGCTGGCAAGAAGCCCGAACTTTCCGGCTATGCTTTGGTTCACTTTCAACTCCCCATGTCTTTTTTTGGCCGACGGCTTTCCAGCCGCCTTGTCCGCGGTGGTGCGTCCTGATTGCGCTGCCTTTCGGGTCGGCGGGCAGCCTGCCGATCTGATACAATTCCGGGCGACGGTGAGCGTCCGGCAGGTCGTTTCCTCGCGGTGAAACCACCGCCTGTTATTGGGGACAGATCTTACGCCAGCCCTCTCTCGGGGATGTTTCCACCCCGATGGAGGGGATCATAGGTCCCGGTCCCGACGAAAGGCAAGATATTTTTGTCTGAAAATGGTCATAAAACTTGACCTTGATCCGCTTCTCCCGCGACCGTATTCGGACCCATGGTGGAGTAATCCATCGTCCCCGAAGAGGCAGCCGATTTGACGTTTCCGCGCCCAGTCCCGGCCGAAGTCCTGGCGCCGCTGGAGGCTTCCGGTGCGATTCTTTCTTTCATCGCCCGGGGTCAGGGGCTTTCCCGCGCCGAATTGATCCATGCGACGGCCTTGTCCAGGGCCACCCTCGGCCAACGTCTCGGGGCGCTTCTGGCATCGGGCCTGGTGCGCGAGGCGGAAACGGCCACTCCCAGTCGCGGTCGTCCTTCGCGCCTGTTGACGCTGGATCCGGGGGCGGCGCTCGTCCTGGTCGCCGATATGGGGGAGCGTACCGTTCGAATCGCGGTGGCCGACCTCGAACCCCGCATTCTCGCACAGGAGACGATCCCGTTTGCAATCGCCGATGGCCCCGCGGCCAGCCTCGCGCGGATTGCCGAGGTGTTCGAACAGTTGACCGCGGAGCTTGGCCCCTCGCGGTTGATCGCGGGGATAGGGATCAGCCTGCCCGCGCCGGTCGATCATCGGATCGGCCGGGTGTTTGGCCCCTCGATACTGGTTGGCTGGGACAATTTCCCCATCGGTGACTGGCTCGCCCAACGCTTCGAGACCCCCGCGGTCGTGGAAAACGACGTGAACCTGATGACGGTCTTCGAGCAGAGGCGGTCCAGCGATCCCACCGAGCAACTGCTGTTTCTCAAGATCGGAACCGGCATCGGATCCGGGATCATGACCGAGGGCCGACTTTATCGCGGGGCACAGGGCGCCGCCGGAGATATCGGACATATGCAGGTGCTGAATGAGGAGACCCTGCTCTGTCGCTGCGGCAAGTTCGGCTGCCTGGAAGCGCAGGCCGCCGGCTGGGCGCTCGCGCGCGACTTGCGAGGCCTCGGCATCGAGGCACAGGATGCCAAGGACGTGGTGGCGCTGGTGGAGGCGGATACACCGGAGGCAATCGAACTGGTTCGGGCCGCGGGTCGCGCCATCGGCATCGCCGTATCCGATACCGTGGCAATCCTTAACCCTGGGCGGATCGTGCTCGGCGGCACGCTCGCGCGCGTGGGGGAGCACCTGCTGACGGGAATGCGAGAAATGATCCATCAGCGGTGCCTGCCGCTGGCCACTCGTGATCTGATGTTCGACATCGCCGTCCCGGTCGAACAGGCCTGTTTGCTCGGCGCGGCCCACAGCGTGATCGAGCGGGTATTTGCACCCTCCGCCGTGGACCGATTGCTGGCGCGTTACCGTGACTGGCTGGAGGCCGAACTGGCCTGATCCCCGAAAAAGAGCGCCGCGAGCGCGGGGTAAAGCTCCGGGGAGCCAGCAACAAGCGAATTTCCCTGCCACAAGCCCTCGCCTGCGAGAAAATCATTCGTCACACCGCCAGCGGCTTCAATGACAGCGAGGGCACCAAGGCAGTCCCAGGAATTGATATGGGTTTCCATATAGCCGATCAGCCGCCCCGCCGCGACATAGCAAAGCGCCAGCGCACCAGAGCCTTCGCGGTGAAACATTCCGCCCGCCGTCAGAAACCGATCAAAGGACGGCAGGAAGTCGCGCGCACCGACACGGGTCGAATATCCAACCGAGAGCAGCCCTTCGCGCACGGAGTCCACATGCCGCACCGAAATAGCCTCCCCGTTCAGCATTGCCGGTTGACGAAGGCCGCCGACAAACATTTCTCCGCGCGCGGGCGCAAAGACAAAACCCATCTGGACCCGGCCCTCCCGCAGATAGGCGATGGAGACGCACCAGCTGGTCATGCCGCTGACAAAAGGCTGTGTTCCGTCGATCGGATCGACGACCCAGATGCCGCCGCCGGGCTCGAATGCGGTGCGTCCGGTTTCCTCTCCCATAAAGGCATCCTCGGGGAAGGCCTGTGCGATCCGGGCCCGGATCATGGTCTCGACCTCGACATCGGCCTCGCTGACCATGTCCTGCGGTCCCTTTGATTTGATGGTGAGGGTTCCCAACCGTTGGAAATAATCCAGCGCCAAGGCTCCCGCCTCGCGAGCCAGCTCAGTGCCAAAGGCAAACCGCGCCCTGAAATCCTCGTCCGTCATCATTTAGCCTCACCCCTTCCAATCACCGGTTTACGCCTCTTTCCAAAGCCAGGCCGCCCCTCTGACACCGCTTGCATCGCCATGCACCGACTTCACGATGGGAGTGTGAAACACTGTTGAAAACACATAGCGCGCAAGGAGCGGCGGCAGATCCTCGTAGAGTTCGGGAACATTCGACATGCCGCCCCCCATCACCAGAATATCGGGGTCGAGCGTGTTCACCACCACCGAGAGACCCCGTGCGACCCGGTCGACATAGCGCTGCCAGATCAATCCAGCGAGCCGATCCCCCGCGCGGGCCTTTTCCATAATCTCGCGCGACGGAAGGTTGTGTTGGGTATGGCGCGTGTAATCCGCCTCAAAGGCACGGCCGGAGACCCAGGTCTCCATACAACCGTATTTGCCACAGTAACACGGTGCTCCGGGCAACTCGGACGCCGCCGGAAACGGCAGCGGATTATGCCCCCACTCCCCACCGGAATTGTTCGGCCCGTGGTGTGCCCGACCACCCACTGCGATTCCGGCCCCCGCGCCACTGCCAAGGATGACCGCGAAGACAACATTATGTCCTGCCCCCGCCCCATCGACTGCCTCGGAAGCGGCGAGGCAATCCGCGTCGTTCGCAACCCGGATCTCTCGACGGAGACAGGATTCCAGATCCCTCTCAACGGGTCGACCGAGCAGCCATGTTGAACTGGCGCCCTTGCCCAGGCGGGATATCGGTTCCAGCGACCCCGGTATCCCAATCCCGATACTGCCGCGCTGTCCGGTCTCGGCTTCCAAATGATCGATCATATTCCTGATCGCCGCGAGACAACCGGAATAGTCGTGTCGGGGAGTATCCACGCGCAGCCGGGCAAGCTCGGAGCCGTTCGCCGACAGAGCCACGCCCTCGATCTTGGTGCCGCCCCAGTCGATCCCGATCAGCATTTCACTCCCCGATTTTTGCTTTTTTTTGTACAATAATGACGGTCACACCTTTTGTCAATTGACGCGGGGGGGCACCCTCTGCGTCAAACGGAATATGCTTCCGGATACCAGAAGATCCCGGATGTCCGGGTATGCTCCTCGGCCCGGCCCGCTCAGAGACGCCTTGGCCAGGTTCGCAAGCGTGGATCCAGCATGTCCCGCAGGCCATCCCCCATGAGATTGACTCCCAGAACCATGAGGACAATCGCCCCCCCAGGAAACAGGGCCAGATTCGGGGCAAAGGCGATCATAGTCTGGCTCTCCGCCAGCATTCGCCCCAGGGAGGGCGTTGGCGGCTGTGCTCCGAGACCCACATAGGCAAGTGCGGCTTCCGCGAGTATCCCGAGGGAAAACTGGATCGTGGCTTGAACGACGAGCATGTTCGTCAGATTTGGCAAGATATGCTCGATCGATATTCGGGCCGATCCCTTGCCTGAGACCCGGGCGGCCAGGATGAAGTCACGCTGCCAGAGCGAAAGCGCCGCGCCACGGGTGAGGCGCGCAAAAACGGGTATGTTGAAAATCCCGATGGCAATGATGGCATTCAAAGCCGAGGGTCCAAAAACCGCTGTGATCAGGATTGCAATCAGAAGAGCCGGAAATGCGAAGACAAGATCATTACTGCGCATAATTATTTCATCGGTCCAACCTTTCGCACGCGCCGCCGCTGTCAAGCCGAGTGGCACACCGACACCGAGGCCGATCCCCACAGCGACCAGCGCAACGGCGACCGAAATCCGTGCCCCGACCATGACCATCGATAGAATATCGCGCCCCAAGGCGTCGGTGCCAAACGGATGCGCCGGCGAGGGGGGCTGAAGCTTCGCCGCCACGTCGATCAGAGCGACGTCGTAGGGCGTCCAGACGAGAGAAATAAGCCCGGCAAGCAGGAAAATCCCCGCCAGAATCCCGCCCAGAAGCAGCCGTCGCATCAGGACCGGCGCAAGCGAGGGTCAACCAGCGCATAGGCCAGATCGACGAGGAAAGTCACCAGAATCACCGACAGAACGAGCAGCATGACAGCCGACTGCACCACGATCAGATCGCGCTGGGTAATAGCTTGAAACACCATCCGCCCCAGGCCCGGCAGGAAGAATACATTTTCAATGATGATGGCCCCGGCCAGCAAAAAGGAAAACTGAAGGCCAATGATCGTCAGCACCGGGATCAGTGCATTGCGCAGGGCATGTCGCCAGAGAGCCTGTTTTTCGGACAACCCCTTGGCTCGGGCCGTGCGGATGAAGTCCTCCCCCAGTGTTTCAATCAGCGCTGAGCGAAGCACACGCGTCAGGATCGCCGCCTGTGGCAGAGCGAGCGCGATGGCCGGAAGGCTCAGTGCCCTCAGCGCAGGTCCCATCCCCTCGCTCCAGCCCGGGAACCCGCCCGCCGAAAACCACTTCAGCCGGATGGAAAATACAAGAACCAGCAGCATTGCAAACCAGAAGTTTGGGACGGCGATCCCCGCCTGCGTCGCAGCCATGACCCCGAGGTCCGCTGCCTCCCCGCGCCGCGCCGCGGCGAGCACACCCGCCGGAATTGCAATAAGGGTCGAGAGAAACAGCGCATAAAGAGCGAGCGGCAAGGACACCCAGATCCGCTCGCCGATCATCTTCGCCACTGGCGTGCGATAGGTGTAGGAGGTTCCGAAATCCCCCTGAGCCATGCCCGTCACCCAGTTTGCATAGCGTGCCACTGGTCCGTCATTAAGCCCAAGTTCCGTTCGAAGAGCCGCCACTGTTTCGGGAGATGCGTTCATTCCCAGCATGTAGGAGGCGGGATCCCCCGGCACGACATTAAGGACCGCGAAGATGACGATACTGGCAATCCAAAGGCTCAGACAGAGCCCGAGGCAGCGTCTGATGGCATACTGGAGCATGACCGGTTGAGTCCCTTGCGCTCCCTCACTGTCCCACCGCCGCGCCTCAGCTCGCGAGACTTACCACCGCGTTCACGGTAACTGCGATCAGGACTGTATTGTAGAAGAATGAAACCACCCCATGCAACAGAGTCACTCTGCGCAAATCCCTTGTGCTGACCGCGACATCGGAAACCTGCGCCGTCATCCCTACGACAAAGGCATAATAGAGAAACTCGACCATACCGGGATCGCCGGAGCCCGGAAACTCCAACCCCCCGGCATCGCCGCCCTTTGTCGGCGCATAGAACATATTAGCGTAATGAAACGCCGCCAGCGTATGCACCATTGCCCAGCTCAACGGGACACTTCCGACCGCCAGCAGTGCAACGAGCGTGCTTTGATTGGCCTGATTGATCAGAAGAAAAGTCGCGGCCAGACAAAAGATCACAGCCAACCCCGTCAAAAGGAGGATCAGCGGCCATCCCTCATCCTCGACCTGGGCACGTTCGCGAAGCAGCGCAGGTGTGATCCGTGCCGCGAAAACCAACATCAACCCGAGATGGACTGCGAAAAACACGTCCCCGGCGAACAGAAGACGCAGCGGTACGCCCCACTCGAGAGGCAGCATGTAGGCGGCCGCGCCCGCCAGAAGGGCGATATAGAATCGCCCATGCCGATGCAGATGCAACATGCCCTCACTCGGACCAATATACCGCGGTCAGATCATTTGCCTGGGTGGGCGCATCCACCCACAATCCCTTGATCCTGGCATCCGCGACGCCGGTCTTGGCGAGTTGGAACAGGAAGGCATTCACATAACGGTTCGCGACCCGCTCCTGCGCGGCACGCAATACCTCGTCCCGGTCCTCTTGTTTGGGCAGGCGATCGAGCCCCCACATGTAGGCCTTCATCACGGGGTCATGATATCCAAAATAATAGTCATCGCGGGCGTAGATATCGATATCCATCGGTTCGGTGTGACTGACGATGGTGAGGCCAAAGTCCTTGTTCTTGAAAACCTGCTCCAGCCACTGTGCCCATTCGACATTCTGAATCTGAGCATCGATGCCAACGGCTCGCAATTGCGCGGCGACGATTTCTCCACCGCGACGAGCATAGGAGGGAGGCGGGAGCGTCAGTGTGGTCGCAAAGCCGTCCGGAAACCCCGCATCCCTCAGCAGGTCCCTGGATTTAGCCGGATCATATTGCGACAGGCCGGTCAGGTCCTCATAGGCCGAATTATGAGGGGCAAAATGGCTGCCGATCGGAGTACCATAACCAAACATGGCGCCGTCGATAATGGCTTTGCGGTCAATCGCATGAGCTACCGCTTCTCTCACCTTGATGTTGTCAAAAGGAGGACGCGCATTGTTCATGGCGAGAATCGTTTCACCCTCGGTCGTTCCGACGATTACGGAAAACCGCGGATCCGCCGCGAATTGCGCAAGATTTTCCGGCGCGGGAAAAATCGGGAATGCGTCGATGTCTCCCGCCATCATCGCGGCATAGGCGGCGCTTGGGTCCGAGATGAACTTGAAGGTCACCTTGTCGAGCTTCGCGGGCGTTCCCCAATAATCCGGGTTTCTGACCAGTTCGACACGGTCGCCCTGAACCCAGTTCGAGAATTTGAAAGGACCGGTCCCGACAGGCCTGGTCTTGTTGTTTTCCGCGGAAGCCGGCGACACGATGGCGGCATCCCCCCAGGCGAGATTCGAAAGGAGGCCTGCCTTTGGCGATTCAAGGGCGATTTCGACATCGGTATCATCAATCGCAGTGACTTCAATGATCCCGTCAAAGAGGCCCTTCTGCGCATTGGTCGAATTATCCGCCATGGCCCGCTCAATGGAGAACACCACGTCCTCCGCCGAAAACGGCGTACCATCGTGAAACGTCACGCCCTTGCGCAGTTTGAACTCCCAACTCAGGCCGTCCGGTGCCACCTCCCAGGATTCGGCAAGGCCAGGCAGTACTTCCCCCTTGGGACCGAACCGCGTCAGACCCTCGAATATGTTGGCGTAAGTGATTTCGTCGATAGCCGCCGCCGCCCCCGCTGTCGGATCGAGATGGGGTGGCTCAAGCTGCATCCCCACCACGATATCGGTCCGTGGCTGAGCGAGAGCGGTGTTCGCGGCCAATAAAAGCACCAAGGCCGCCAAGAAACGCATCATATCGTTTTTACCCCTGTTACCCGGGTAGGCAGACGCCAACCCGACAGCTCTCTATCCCCTCGCCCGCCAAATCCGGGTGGCCTACATTCCGGTTGCTCGCAAGCCCCCTGGCTCCTGACAACCGGCCCCATATTCATTGGGTTTTCGACGAACGTCCAGCCTGCCCCGAGCAGGCAAAGTGGTATTTGGCGCGCAACAAGATTTTGAGCAGCGAGCATGTCGCCCCAGTCAGGTAGGTGACGCTTGCGTTTATGTCGATCTCTACCTGATTTCTGGATCACCTGCCCCAATCCGCGTCAATGAGACAGTTTATGCCTATTAACCCACCCAGACTGGCAAAGAGCTGTGCTGACCCATGCGTAAATGCTGCGGAGCGCCAAAAATATCCTTCGAACGAGAGCTTCGCTTTGACCCCGGGTCGCACCACTGGTACGAGGCGATCTTAGTCGAATCAGTAGCAGGAAGTAACGATGTCCTCTCCCAATCTAGCTCCTATCCCCGAACTTTACGTCTCGTTCGAGAGCGCCGCCAAACTCAAGGCTGAAGCGGGAGAGCTTGTTTCCCTCGACCTGACACCCCGTCAGGTCTGCGACCTCGAACTCCTCATGAACGGCGGCTTTTATCCGCTGAAGGGCTTCCTCGGGAAGGCCGATTACGACAGCGTCGTTGAAACCATGCGCCTCGCGGATGGGTCACTCTGGCCTATGCCGATCACACTCGACGTGTCCGAAGCCATCGCGGCCAAGATAGAACCAGGCCAGGACGTCGCCCTGCGCGACCCGGAGGGTGTCATTCTCGCGATCCTCTCGATCACCGACAAATGGTCCCCGGACAAATCCAAGGAAGCCGAATTCGTCTACGGTGCCGACGATATTGCCCATCCGGCGGTCAACTACCTTCATCACAAGGCGGGCCCGGTCTATCTCGGCGGTCCGATTACCGGTATCCAGCAGCCGGTCCATTACGACTTCAAATCCCGCCGCAACACGCCGAATGAACTGCGCGCCTTCTTCCGCAAGCTCGGCTGGCGCCGGGTCGTCGCCTTCCAAACCCGCAATCCGCTCCATCGCGCTCACCAGGAACTGACCTTTCGCGCCGCGCGCGAAGCCCAGGCAAACCTCCTGATCCATCCGGTTGTCGGCCTCACCAAACCGGGCGATATCGACCACTTCACCCGCGTGCGCTGCTATGAAGCGGTGCTCGACCAATATCCCGCCTCCACAACCACCCTGTCGCTGCTCAATCTCGCGATGCGCATGGGCGGCCCGCGCGAGGCGGTCTGGCACGGCCTTATCCGCCGCAACCATGGCTGTACCCACATGATCGTCGGCCGCGACCACGCTGGCCCGGGCAAGAATTCCGCTGGCAAGGACTTTTACGATCCCTATGCCGCTCAGGAACTCTTCGGAGCCAACGAGGAAGAAATCGGCGTCCAGATGGTCGATTTCAAACAGATGGTCTATGTCCAGGAAAAGGCCCAGTACGAGCCCCGCGACGAGGTCGAGGAAGGCATGACCATCCTTGACATCTCTGGCACCGAACTCCGCCGCCGCCTGCGCGAAGGGCTCGACATCCCCGACTGGTTCAGCTTCCCGACCGTTGTCGAAGAGCTGCGCCGCACCAGTCCGCCGCGCGCGAAACAGGGCTTTACTGTCTTCTTCACCGGCTTCTCCGGCTCAGGCAAATCCACCATTGCCAATGCCTTGATGGTGAAACTGATGGAAATGGGCGGCCGTCCGGTGACGCTGCTCGATGGCGACCTGGTCCGCAAGCATCTCTCCTCGGAACTCGGCTTCTCCAAGGAGCACCGCGACCTGAACATCCGTCGCATCGGCTATGTCGCGTCGGAAATCACCAAGAACGGCGGCATCGCGATCTGCGCGCCCATCGCTCCCTACGCCTCGACCCGGCGCGCGGTGCGTGAGGAAATCGAAGCCTTCGGTGCCTTTGTGGAAGTCCATGTCGCGACCTCGATCGAGGAATGCGAGAAGCGCGACCGCAAGGGTCTCTACAAGCTGGCCCGTGAAGGCAAAATCAAGGAATTCACTGGCATTTCCGATCCCTATGACGTTCCCGAAAATCCTGAGCTTCGCCTCGACACCGAAAGCCTCGATGTCGATTACTGCGCACAGCAGGTAATCCTGAAGCTGGAGAACATGGGCCTTATAAAAGCCTGATCATACCGAAATGAAAAGGCCTTGGGTTCCGGAGAACCCAAGGCCTTTTTTTTGAACCTCTCCGGCGCTGCCGGGCTGGGATCAGGGGAACCCCACCTCATTAAAAATACGCTGAGCCTCGGGCTGA
The DNA here is from genome assembly GCA_048594665.1 of Amaricoccus sp. Classification (GTDB taxonomy): domain Bacteria; phylum Pseudomonadota; class Alphaproteobacteria; order Rhodobacterales; family Rhodobacteraceae; genus Amaricoccus. Next base: position 74,126 of record JBMDWT010000038.1, read on the forward strand.
TTTTCTCCAAGCAGACTGAGGTTCAAGGTATCGCTTTTGAACGGTCCGAATGCCGCCGCGGGCGCACTGAGCGGAACGCCTGCGACCACGGGGAATTCGTAGTTCTGGTTTGCAAAGAACTCCTGCGCCTTTTCCGTGGTCAAATACTCAAGAAACTTCACCGCGTTGTCACGGTTCGGGGCATTTGTCGTCAATCCCGCCGCGGCAATGTTCACATGCGCGCCGGTAGTGGCCTGGTTGGGGAAAACCCAGCCAATCTCGTCGGTATGCCCAGTAACGCCGTCAACCTGCTCTGCCACGGCCCGGGCATAGTAGTAGGAATTGGCAATGGCGATGTCGCAGATGCCCGAGACCAGTCCCCGAAGCTGATCGGTATCGCCTCCCTCGGGCGTACGAGCGAGATTGGCAAGTACGCCCGCCGCCCATTCCTTGGCTTTGGCCTCGCCCTCATTGGCAATGATCGAACTCATCAAGGAGAGATTATAGACATCAAGAGCCGGGCGAATACAGATTTTGCCTTTCCACTTCGGATCGGTCAGATCATCATAAGTCTGGGGCGGCTCCGTGACCCGATCCTTCGCATAAAAGATGATCCGGGCGCGCTGGGAGAAACCAAACCAGTGGCCATCCGGATGACGCAGATGCGCGGGGATGCGTTCGTTCAGGATCGGGGAATCGACTGACTGAAGCAATCCATCGCGGTCGGCCAGCCAGACACGGCCAACGTCCACTGTAAGAAGAATATCCGCGGGGCTGTTGCGCCCCTCGGCTTTCAGTCGCGCAATCAGTTCATCCGTCGTCCCCTCGATCCGGTTCACACTGATCCCGGTCGCTTCGGTGAAATCGGAATAGAGGCGTTCGTCCGTATCGTAGTGGCGAGAGGAGTAGATGTTCACTTCCTGCGCGGTCACAGGAAGGGCAATTGCCGTCAGCAGGATTGCGAGAGCGGATTGGAGTGGTTTCATGCAGGTCTCCTTCAGGCTTGTGGCACCGGTTCGCCCGATCACCATGCGCGGTGAGTGCCATTCCCGACAAAGAGAGTCAACAATTGAACGCTCTATCTGTACGCTCTAATAATCCCTCTCGAAAAACACACCGATTGTGGTGTTTCCATCGCTGCTGACAGAGCCACGGGCCGCCACGGAACGGCTGATATCAAGGTTGATCTCGGCGCGGCTCACGCCATCGCTGCCAGTCTGAACATCGACATAGACGTTCTGGCTCAGGTATTTTCCGGCGCGCACGGCGGTGGAACCATCCTCTTCGGTGATGATGTCGAGATCGTCGAGGCCGGTCGCGCTGCGCAACTGGCTAAGCAGACTGTTGCCTCCGGCTCCCGCGAGTTCGGCCGCGGCCGCTGCGAGTTGCGCCAGCTGGAAGGCCGACAAGCCGTCGGCGGATCGATTGAAGATGATCCGCGAGAGCACCTCGTCCTGGGGGAGCGGCGGCTGGGAGGAGAAGACGATATTGGGAGCCGAGGCACTGCCGTTGATGGTTATGATCGCCGTGACATCTCCGGAAACCGTGGTTGCAACAAAATGCAGTTGAGGGTCCAGGTTGCCGACGAGTTGGAGGGAGCCTTCTTCGATTTCGATACGCTGACTCAGGATCGAGAGCCGACCGCGGCGCAGATCGAATTGTCCCACGGGTTGGATATCGGACAATGTGCCGCGGATGACCATCTGACCGCCCATTTCGACATCAAGCCCCCGGCCACGGACAAATATCTGGCGAGGCGCGCGCAGCAGAATATCCAACGCAAGATCAGTTCGCCCGGTCGATTGCGGCGGACTGGGCTCGCCCAACTTGGCTCGTTTCAAGGTGGCGGCGACACCCGGGGGGGTATTGATATGCGTGACTTGCTCCAGAGTTGCGCCCCCGCCGGCGCCAAGCCCCTCCGCCACCGAAATTTCGGTCTTTTCCAGGTCGATCTGGCCCGAAACCAAGCCGCCGCCGCCCATTATCGGACCTTTTATGGCGAGATTTCCAGAAAAGACGGTCGCGATAAATGATCCGTCGGTATAGTGAATCTGGTTCTGCCGAAGAGCGATATCCGCCGGGAAGCCGCGCGCGGCGTCCAATACGATCGCTCCCGAAGCAGTCGCATTGCCTCCTCCGACAAAATTGGCGCTGAACGTCCGGATGTTCGCCACGTTGCCGTTCAGGGCCAGATCAAGGCGCACACCTTCCAGCCGAATGTTGGTCAAAGGATCGACCAAAGTGCCGTCATTGAGCGTTACTGTCCCGTTGAGCTGGGGCGCTGCCAACGCCCCCCGCGCGGAAGCATTCAGGCGGATGATACCCGCGGCCTGCGCGTCGCGCTCCGCGAGAAGGTTGTTGGCCAGGGCCAAGGGAATTTCACCGTCGACCGAGATGTCCAGTCCGGGTCCAGACAGCGGGATACGTCCGGAACCCGTGATGTTCAGGCCGCCAATTCCGGAAATCGACGCAGAGTCGAGCGTGACCGAAGCTGCCTCGAATCCACCGGTCGCAGCGAAATCCACGGGAGGTAGCCCATTGGCGTCAAGCAGATTGGCACTGATCCCGGAGCCTCGCAGATTGAAGGCGACGGCGGGATCCGTGATCGGACCGGTCACACGCCCAGTGCCCGTTACACTCCCCGAGAGACCTTGATTGCCCGCGACACGGTCGATGAGTGCCAGTGGGAAGGACTGAAGCGCGAGGTCGAGGGCGAGGTCACCGTTGCCCAGTGGGATGCTCCCCCGCGCATCGGCCGAAAGACCATCCCCGGAGGTCACGTTCGCGTTCACCGCCAGACGATCGCCTTCCGTCGTACCTTTGGCATCAAATGCGATCGGGGGGAGACCGGCGGATTTCGTCATGTTGGAGACAACATCCACACCGCCAAGATTGAAGGCGATGTTCGGAGTCGTGCGCGGGCCTGTGACCCGGGCGGACCCATTCACTGCCCCGCCCAGACCAAGCTGGGGCGCGACAGTATTGGCCAATGCGAGCGGTAAATTGGCGATATCGACCGAGAGGTCATAGCTGTCACCGAGAGTGCCTTGCGCCGTCAGCGTGCCAGTGCCCATATCGAGCGCGAGCGGCGTCAGGGAAATCGTGTCGTTCTGGAGCGTGATGGTCGCAGGCGCGCGCAGGCGCGCGGTTTGTTGGTCCTGGCGAAGGTTCAGACCATCCAGCGTAACTGCGAAACCGGGTTGCAGACGCGACAGCGAGCCCGAAAAATCCGCGAGGGTGCCAATGGCAAGACGGCTGTTCGCGGAAAATGCCATGCGGGACTGATCGACCTGATTTGCCTGTGCCGAAAGAGTGGCCAGCGTTACGCCACCCGCGGCGATGTCAGTACCGTTCAGGGTGCCGTTCACCAGTGGAATACCGAGCGCATCGGAAATGGTCGCATCCATATTGAGTTGGGCAACGCGATTGGCACCCACTTGCACATTTTTTGCCTGAGCCTTGACAGAAATCCCTTGGCCCACCGGCGCTGCCTGAAATTGCAGATCGGCCTCGGCCGAGCCAGACGCCTCGACCAGTGCAAAAGCAGCCAATGGAGCAATATCCGGAGCCCGCAGGCTAAGATGACCCAGGATCGGATCGGTGCCTTTTTGGGAAATGTCTCCCGTGGCAACGTTTGGGCCAACCGCGAGGGTAAGTCCATTGATCGCCTTTTTGTCGCCCTGCGACAGGAGATCGCCGATAACGGTGATCGGCAGGTCGCCAATGCTGCCACCGCCAGAAAGCGAGCCCGTCAGGTCTCTGCCCTTGACGGTGCCAGTGAACCCGACCCGCGCCTCCTTAAGCTCCCGGTCAAGCAGTCGGCCCTCCGGAATCGTGGCATCGAAGGCGAGGTCGATCGCCGAGCTGTCGCCTTTGGCCGTGCCGTTGGCACTCAAGGCACCTTTCAGCCTTGGATCCACCAGAGCGAGATCAGAGATACGAGTGTCGAACCCGAAGTCGGTCTTGGTAGAGGAAATCGTGCCATCGGAATTGAACTCAACCTGCGGATTGGCAAGGCGCAGGCTGTTGGTGCGGATGCCAGCCTCGTCCCGGACCACCTGGCCCGAGAGACGAGTTTCCCCTGCCAGCAGGCCATCAATCCTGGGATCGTCCAGGCGGAGATTTGTGGCGGTCCCGTCCAGTGCAAGATTGAAGCCGCCGGAGAGGGGACTGACGCTCCCATTCGCACGAACATTGACCGAGCCGGCAAGGTCACGTCCGGCGAGACCACCCCAAGGGGAAATGTCATTGATTGTGACTGTATTGCGACCAGTATAAACCCAGTCCTCGAGCGTACCCGCGGTAAAGATTGACAGGCCGTTGCCACTGATCTGAACCTGATTGACCTTGCCCGGCCCGACCGGGGGAAGAACCGCGTCGGCGAAGAGATCGATGCGGTTTCCAAGGGCCTTGGCCGTGCGGGGATCCTGTGCCCAAACCCCTGTTGCAAGACCTTCGAGCGTAATGGTGACAAAGCGCTTGGTGGGATCATCGAGATTCTCGGCGCGACCGCCCATGTTGAGGGTCACGTCTTCCATCTGGATATCACCCGTTACCAGACGATCAAGCGCCACAACCCCCGTCCAACGTGTCCCACCTCCATAGGAAACCCGCAGTTGTGCCGATGTCAGACTGGTGCCACCGCCCGGAACCGGCAACACCACGGATGGGCCACCGGCATCGCCAAGCGTCCCCGTCAGGTTCAGATTGCGGGGAAATCCATCAGGCGCCGTATCCAGGTTGCCCGACAGATCGAGCACCGCGCCCTTGAGGGCCATCGAGTCGATCCGCACACCGCCATCTGTCTTGCGCACGCCGGCCGCCCTCAGGACACTCTCGCCAGCGAAGAAGTCCCGATACTGCGCGGGAATGAGCGGCGACAGGCCACCCTCCAGAGCCACGTCGAAGCCGAGGCCGTCATCCTTGGCGCGCAGCGCAAGTTTGCCGCCTGCGATCTGGCCCTTGTCGGCCTGAAGGTCAAAAGTCACGTCGACATTGTCCAGGGGTCCGTTGCCGGCAATCCGCAGTTCGAGCGCTGGTTCATTTTCGATGCGGAGAAGTTTTGAGAGCAGGCCGCCCCGAGGTTCGGCCAAATGCAGGTCGAGGCCAAGCTGACGCGTCTCGTTTGAAAAGGCGGCTGTGAGATCAACACTCCCGCCGGGCTCGTCCAGGCGCTTTATGGCAAGGCTGGTGTCAAGCGCTCCTCCGATGAGATTCACTCGGCCATTGACCGACATATCCGCGGCAACGCCAAAGGCCGCCTGGTCAAGCGTAACCTTCTGGATTGCAAGCTCCTGAAGACGGATGGCAACGGGAAGCTCCGGCAGCTTGAAAGGCGTCGCTTCTGCCTGAAGGGGTTGCGGTGGGAATACCGGCTGGCGAATGAAGGTAATTTGGTCCGCGCCCAGCCGATTGATATTGACACGCCCCAGCAAAAGCGCCGCGCGACTCCAGTCCAGCTCCGCGTTCGTCACCCGCAGCCATGGCCCCTGCGCGTCGGAGATGGTGATTTCCTCGACCTTGGCCTTGGAGGACAAAAGGCCCGAAACGCCCGACAACTTGATCTGACGGCCCGGTGCCGACAGCTGGTTCTGCAGCATGTTCAGCAGGAAACCGTTGTCGTTGGATCCTTCCTGCTGGGCCACCGCCGCGATGGCCCCCAGAAACAGCACAACGAGGAGGGCGGCGATCCGTTTCAAAACGCTTGTCCAATCCCGATATAAAGGGCGACCTTGGCATCATCGCTGCGCCCGTTGACGGGGGTCGCAAGATCGACGCGCAGGGGTCCGAAGCTTGTATAATATCGCAGCCCGGCCCCGACGCCAAAGCGCAGGTCGGTATCCCCCGATAGTTTCGGATTCTCGGTGACAAAGCCAGAATCGACGAAGCCCACCGCCCCGAACGACTGGTTGATCCGGTAGCGCGCCTCGACCGAGGATTCAAAAAGGCCACGACCACCGATGGTCGCGGGCTCCCCATTGACGGTTGTCTGCACACCGATGGATCGATAGGCGTAACCCCGAACAGACCCCCCACCGCCTGCGAAGAAGAGCAGATCAGGGGGGCTTTCCGCCGCGCTCGGCCCCCAATAGGTCCCGAACAGGGCCCGGCCCGCGAGAACGAGCGTGTTCGGCCCGATGACCGAGTGATACACGCGCCCCTCCAGCGTCCCACGAATTGCCGCGTTTCCGTAGTCCGCTTCATAGAACGGCTGGAGCATGGCCGCGACATAGTATCCCCGCGTCGCATCCAGCTTGTCGTTGCGAATGTCATAGGCGAGATTGCCGATCAGCGCATAGGTCATGAAATTGCGCCGCCCAAAGGCGTCGTCGAAGCGCGCCTTCGTCACGTTAGCCGATATATCCCCAGTCAGTCGGTCGCCGAACTGTTGGGTAAGTCCGACATTGGCACCGAGCGAGCGCTCCCGGTATGTATCAAAATCCAGCTGCTGCGCCAGAATTCCCGCGACGAAATTCGTATCGGGCGTATAGACCCCGGGTTTGGTAAAGCTGATCCCCGCGGTATAATCGAGGTTATCCACTGAATTCTGGACACCAAGACCCGAGATGCTTGCATCAAATCGCAGGCGCTCTCCACGCCCAAAAAGATTTCGATGCATCCAATAAGACTGGATACCGACACCATCGAGGGTCGAAAGCGTGGCACCAAAGCCAACAGTGCGCGGTCTGCGATCTTCCACGCGGACTGTTATCGGAAGCGAACCATCCGGCTCAATTTCCTTGCCCTCTTCGATGCGAAACGAACGAAAGATCCCGAGCCGACCCAACCTTGCCTGCGCATCCTCAACGGCCTTTGCACTGAACCGCTTGCCCGTCGGCAACCCCGTCATGAAGGCGATGAAATCAGATTTCGTGCGGCTGTTGCCCTCGACCGTGATCGGCCCGTAGACGGCTTCGCGGCCCGGATCGAGTGCGAGTGTGACATCAAGTTTGCTGGTCGCATGATCTGCGACCACCTCCCGACTGGTTTCCTGGGCGAGAGCATGACCATCGTCGCGCCACTGCTGGATCGCAAGCGCCGAAGCCGCGCCGATCACCGACGCCCGGGCCGGTTTTCCGCGCTCAAATCCGATCGTCTCGAAGGTTTTCGGATCACGCCGACGCGGAGGTGGGGGCGGATTGACAAAGGCCAGCTTGTCGAACGCAAAGCGAGGGCCCGGAGCCACGGCGATCGACACAGCCGCCGGCGCGGGAAATTCCGCGTTGAGGGTCAGATCGGAGGCCTCGCGACCCGCGATCAGGATACTGATCTCCCCGCCATAATAGCCCGCATTGTAAAGCGCGGCGAGAAGCCGCCGGTAATCGCCCTTTGCCCGGGAAATCAGTCCGGCCTTTCCCGACGCCGGTTCATCACGATTGGTCCAGAGGGCCGACGCGGATTGCAGGGTGGATTTCAGTCCATCCTCGTCTGGCGAAACGTTGAACTTTACGGAATAATCCAAGGGATCAATCACATCGACGCGGCCGTCGTCCTCCGGTTTCCCCCACAGGTGAAACCCGAACAGTTCAAAAGCCTGCGCGGGCGGCGCTGCCAAAAGGGAAGCGCCCATGAGAAACCCGGCGAAAAACTCGCCACGGCGCGACCGAAACATGAAACTACCTGCGTTTGACTGCCCTTTGTTGGCGATGACCTTAGTCGATTCGCTCAATCTCTCAAGGCTCGCCTCCAAAGTTGGAGGTAATTTTCCGGAAAAGTGCCGATCTGCAACGCATTGAAGGATCGGGCGCATTTCGCTCGGCGTTCTTCAGGTGCCCCTGGCGCCCAGAATTGAGACTTGCATACGGTCCATCCGGCATGTTCTGGTGGGCGCGTGTGATGCGCAGATTTGCGATACGAGTATGGAGTTACCTGATGAAGCTCTTGGTGACCGGCGGGGCCGGGTTCATCGGCTCAGCCGTTGTTAGGCGGGCAATCGCAGACGGACATGCCGTCATCAATGTCGACGCGCTGACCTACGCAGCCAATCCTGCCAATCTCGACAGCGTCGCAGAGAACAGCCGGTATTCCTTCGTCAAAGCCGATATCCGTGACAGGGCGGCTATGGATGCGATCCTCGCGGAACACGAACCGGACGCGGTGATGCATCTGGCCGCGGAAAGTCATGTGGATCGGTCGATTGACGGGCCGGCGGCGTTCATTGATACCAACATCAACGGCACCTATGTCCTGCTGGAAGCAGCGAGAGCCTATTGGGGGGGAACCCGCGACTTCCGCTTTCATCATATTTCCACCGACGAGGTTTTCGGGACGCTAGGTGATACCGGTGCGTTTACCGAAGAAACAGCCTATGCTCCAAACTCGCCCTACTCGGCATCCAAGGCGGCCAGTGATCACCTGGTACGTGCCTGGGGCGAAACCTACGGGCTTCCGATCGTCCTGTCGAATTGCTCGAACAATTACGGACCTTTTCACTTCCCCGAGAAATTGATTCCGGTCGTCATTCTGAATGCCCTCGCAGGAAAGCCGATCCCTGTCTATGGCGCTGGCCTGAATGTGCGGGACTGGTTGTATGTCGAAGATCACGCAACGGCTTTGCTCGCGGTCGTGGCGCGCGGGGCTCTGGGCGAAAGCTACAACATCGGCGGCAATGCCGAGGCACGCAATATCGACATCGTAACCAAGATCTGCGCCTTGATGGATGAATTGAATCCCGCGGGCGCGCCACACGAGCGGTTGATCTCTTACGTAACGGACCGTCCCGGACATGATTTCCGATATGCCATCGATGCAACGAAAATCCGTCGAGAGCTGGGTTGGCAACCCTCGGTTACATTGGACGAGGGGCTGCGGCGGACGGTAGCCTGGTATCTTGAAAACCGTAACTGGTGGCAGGCGATCCAAGAGCGCGGTCACAAGATCGAGCGTCTGGGGTTGAAGCAGGCGGGTGGCTGATGCGCGCGCTGGTTTTCGGAACAACGGGGCAGGTCGCGCGCGAGTTGGCCGCGAGCGCCAGCGCGTTTGGAATTCAGATCACACCGCTCGGTCGGGAGCAGGCGGATTTGACCGATGCCGATGCCTGCGCCGAGGCGATCGCGGCATATCCGGCCGAAGTGGTGATCAATGCCGCGGCCTACACGGCGGTTGATCTGGCCGAGGATCAACCCGAGTTGGCCCATGCCGTGAACGCCGTCACGCCCGGGGCAATGGCAGGGGCGGCAAAAGCGGCGGGCGTCCCGTTTCTGCACATATCAACCGATTATGTCTTCGATGGCAGGCCGGGTCGGCCATGGCGGGAGGAGGATCCGACCGCTCCGCTTGGCGTTTATGGCGAGAGCAAGCTGGCAGGGGAGCAGGCCGTGGCGGCGGCGGGCGGCGACCATGTCATCCTGCGCACGGCCTGGGTATTTTCCTCTCACGGCAAGAATTTCGTGAAGACCATGCTGACCCACGGCAGAGATCGGGAAGAAATGCGGGTAGTGGGGGATCAATGGGGCGGCCCCACGGCGGCGAGCGACATCGCTGGCGCTCTCTGGACCATCGCCCAGGCTTGGTCGGAAGGCCGGGGACGAAGTGGGATCTATCATTTCGCCGGGGCTCCAGCGACGAACTGGGCCGGCTTTGCCGAGACGATCTTTGCCCGGAGCGGATGGGAGAGGACGCCAAGGGTCGCGGCGATCGCCACGACGGACTGGCCAACCAAGGCAATGCGTCCAGCCAATTCCGTATTGGACTGCGGAAAAATCCTTGAAGACTATGGCATCGGACAGCCCGACTGGCCCGCGGCCTTGAACAGCGTACTTAGTGAGTTACAAAAGGTGACCAAGTGACGGAGCAAGCAAGTAATGGGCGCAAGGGGATCATCCTGGCGGGCGGGTCCGGGACACGTCTCTATCCCATCACCCACTCATTGAGCAAACAACTCCTGCCGCTCTACGACAAGCCAATGATTTACTATCCCTTGTCGGTCCTGATGCTGGCAGGTTTGCGTGAGATTGCAATCATCACGACGCCGGATGATCAGGATCAGTTCCGCCGCCTGTTGAAAGACGGCTCACAATGGAACACGCAATTCACCTATATCACTCAGCCCAAACCCGAGGGGCTTGCGCAAGCCTATCTTCTCGCTGAGGAATTTCTCGCGGGCAGCCCGTCGACGATGGTTCTGGGAGACAATATCTTCTTTGGCCATGGCTTGCCAGAGCTGCTGCTCGCCGCGGGCCAACATTCCGAAGGGGGAACCGTTTTCGGGTACCAGGTATCGGATCCGGAACGCTATGGCGTAGTCGATTTCGATGCCGAGGGCCGGGTTCTCTCGATCGAGGAAAAGCCCGCGGCTCCTAAATCCAATTTCGCAGTAACCGGAATTTATGTGCTTGACGGCAGCGCGCCCGCCCGGGCCGCGAAGGTCAAGGCAAGTGAACGGGGTGAACTCGAAATCACCGAGCTCTTGAACAGCTACCTCGCCGATGGCTTGCTCAATGTCCAGCGGATGGGCCGCGGCTATGCCTGGCTTGACACTGGAACCCATGCGAGCCTCCTCGATGCCGGAAACTTCGTGCGAACCATCGAAGAGCGCCAGAATCTCAAGATGGGCTGCCCGGAGGAAATTGCCTTTGCGCAAGGCTGGATCAGCGCGGATGAGCTTTTGACCCTTGCGCGCCCCTACCTCAAAACCGAATATGGTCAGTATCTGAAGCGCATTGCCGAGGGCGGGTAGTATCGGGAACCGGGGGATATCCTCCACGAACCTCACTCGGCGCCGATATCGGTGCAAAACTCTGATGCATTTGCCAAATTCATCCGGCAGGTGCACCTTTGCCGACCTGCTCGGGCAATCCACATCCGGTGGTGGAGCCAAAAGGCTCCACAAGGCCAAAGACAAGCCGTGGAGCCCGATAAAGGGCCGGGCAACGACCCGAATTTGCCTTGACCTTTGACCTCGGCGGCTGTTGAACCCACCTCAGTTTGGGGCAGTCTTACCGGAGTCGCGTTGATGGACGATCAGAACAGGAATTTGATCCTGGCGACCGGGCTGAGTTTTCTCGTGATTCTCGTCTGGTTTTTACTGTTTCCGCCACCCGCTCCCGATCAGGTGCCAAACGGAACACCCTCCACCGCCAGCGCGCCAGCGACGCCCGAGACCGCCACGGGGACGACCGCCGTATCCCCGACGCTGACGGCGACCGCTCCCATGACCCGGGAAGCGGCCTTGGCCCAGACCAAACGCGTGCCGATCAAGACGGATCGTCTGTCCGGCTCGCTCTCCCTTGTCGGGGGCAAGATCGACGACCTCAACCTGACCGACTATTTCGTCACGGTGGACAAGGGCTCTCCGACAGTGACGCTCCTGAGCCCGGCGGGCGTGCCCGAGGCGTACTATGCGCTCTATGGCTGGCGTCCGGCCGCGGACATGCCAGCCAACGCCGTGCCGAACCAGAACACGGAATGGACTCTGGAAACAGGGGACGCGCTGACGGAAACCACGCCGGTCACGCTGGCTTGGGACAATGGCGCGGGCCTCATCTTCCGCCGCACCATCTCGGTGGACAAGAACTTCATGTTTACCGTGACGCAGTCGGTGGAAAACAAGACCGGCGCCCCGGTTCGCCTCGCCCCCTATGGCACCATCGCTCGGAACGGAATACCGGCGGGTTTGCAGAATTTCTACATTCTGCATGAAGGTGTGATCGCAATCGCGGACGGTATCCTCAATCAGCTCAAGTACAAGAGCATCAAGGACTTGACCGTGGATCCCGCGACTGGCGCGGCCAGCAAGGAAATACCGGTCACGGAAAACGGCTGGATCGGCTTCACCGACCATTACTGGATGACGACTCTCGTCCCGCCACCGGCCCAGGCATTCACCGCCGTCGCGAAATACACCGCCTCGACGGATATTTTCCAGACCGACGTGCTGCTTCCCGTCCTGACCGTCGAACCTGGCCAAACCGCGACCTCGACCACCTCCCTCTTTGCCGGAGCGAAGGAGTGGGCCACGATCCGCGACTACCAGAACAATCTGAAGATTGACCGGTTTGTCGATTCGATCGACTGGGGATGGTTCTTTTTCCTGACCAAACCGATCTTTTACGTGCTGCACACCATGCACCATTTGATCGGTAACATGGGCCTCGCGATCATCGGCCTGACCTTCATCATAAAACTTCTGCTCTTCCCGCTGGCGTACAAATCCTACGTCTCGATGTCGAAGATGAAGTCACTCCAGCCGCAGATGGAAAAGATCAAGGAAACCGCTGGCGAAGACCGCATGAAGATGCAGCAGGAAATAATGGCGCTTTACAAGCGGGAGAAGGTGAATCCCGCGGCCGGATGCCTTCCGATCCTGTTACAGATCCCTATCTTCTTCTCCCTCTACAAGGTGATCTTCGTCACTCTTGAACTCCGCCATGCGCCTTTCTTTGGCTGGATCCGGGACCTCAGCGCGCCTGACCCGTCCTCGATCCTCAATCTGTTCGGACTGCTTCCCTTCGCCGTCCCGGCGGCGACGAGCCCGCTGCATATCCTGTCGATCGGCGTCTGGCCCATCCTGCTCGGGCTGTCGATGTGGCTCCAGCAGAAGTTGAACCCGGCGCCCGCCGACAAGACACAGGCGACGATCTTTGCCTGGATGCCATGGATCTTCATGTTCATGCTCGGCAAGTTCGCAAGCGGACTGGTCATCTACTGGGTGGCAAACAATACGATCACCTTTACCCAGCAATATACGATCATGCGAAGCCAAGGCGTGAAACCGGATGTCTTCGGCAACATGTTCGGCCGGCTGCGCAAGACAGACAAAGCGAAGTAGCGTTTGAAACCGCGCATCAGTCATCTTTGGCGCCATCCCATCACGGCTCACGGCGTCGAAGCCATCGGGTCAACGTCGCTGGCCGCGCATCAAACGATGCCCTGGGATCGCGTCTGGGCCATTGCCCATGACGCGGCCAAGGTGTCCCCGGAGACAACGACCTGGGTGCCCTGTGCCAATTTCAGCCGCGGTGCGAAACTGGCGACCCTGATGGCCATGCGGGCGCGTGTCGACGAAGCCGCGGGCGCGGTTTTGCTGTCTCATCCGGATCGCCCCGACATTCTGGTCAATCCGGACGTGCCGGATGACGCCTCGCGCCTGATCGAGTGGGTCCGGCCCCTGGCTGATCCGGACCGGGCCCAGCCAGCCTTTGTCGTGCGCGCGCCCGGCCGTGGCATGACCGACAGCGCATTCCCCTCCATCTCGATCCTCAGCCATGGCAGCCTCACCGAATTGGCCAGGGTGATGGGTCAGACGCTCGCCATGGAGCGGTTCCGCGGGAATATCTGGATCGAGAACAGCGCGCCTTGGGTCGAGTTTGACTGGGTTGGCCGCGAACTCAGGATTGGTGGCGCGGTCCTTCTGGTGCGCGAGAGAATTACCCGGTGCAAGGCCACCATGGTCGACCCGTCCACGGGCCTGATCGACGGTGACACGCTGGAGGCCCTTCGCACCCATTGGGGTCACAGCGACTTCGGAGTCTATGCCGAAGTGATCCGGGGTGGGGATGTGAGCGTCGGCGATGAGGTCATCCTGTCATGAAGCCACCATCGGATCGCACTCCCCCGATGAAACAGGTATTTACCCTCGCGGATGAGCAAGACCCCGTTTGGCTGGAACGCGGACGCAAGCTTTTCGCTGGCCCCTGTGATTTTCTGAAGGGGGTCACGGCCATGGAGGCCCTCCCCCCGGCCGACCGGCTGGAGGTTTGTTTCGCGGGGCGATCCAACGTTGGCAAATCCACGCTGATCAATGCCCTGACGGGCCGCAAGGCGCTTGCCCGGGCATCCAATACGCCAGGACGGACTCAGGAGATCAACTTTTTCCTGCTGGGCGATCCATTCTATCTTGTCGACCTTCCAGGGTATGGTTTTGCCGAGGCACCGAAGCCCATTGTCGAACGCTGGCAGGCGCTGTTGCGGGCCTATCTGGCCGGCCGTCCCAATCTGCGCCGGGTTTTCCTCCTGATAGACGCGCGTCATGGCGTCAAATCCGTCGACACCGAGATCATGACCCTGCTCAACCGCTCGGCGGTCACATTTCAGGTCGTTCTGACCAAGGCGGACAAGCCGCGGCCGGGCGAATTGAGTGCGACCATGGAAGGTGTGAAGGCGGCTCTCACCGCTCATCCCGCCGCCTATCCGGAAATCGTGTTGACGTCGGCGGAGACCGGGGTGGGCATCGATCAGCTGAGGGGAATTGTGGCTGCCATCGTCTGACGAGGCCGGTCAGTATCCCCAGAAACGATAGATGGTGGACGGATAGGGTGCGATGAAACCCGCCTGTCGGGCGATGTCCATGGCGTCCCGCATGGCTCCTTCGGAAGCGACCGGTCCGATATAGAGCCGCCGCCCTAACCCTTCCGCACCGATGGTTCGAGTTTTGTACCCGAGATTTCGGAAGAACACCGTGGCCCGCGATACATCGGTCAAACTGGTCAGGACACCGACATGAATTGCTGTCGGTTTGATCGCAGCCCCGCTGTCGACCGGTTTGCGAAAGCCCAGTTTCGCGCCAAGCTGCTCCAGCCCATCGAGATCGTCGGTATTGGTAACGCAGCCCGCGCTGATCAGGCGGATGTTCTGCTTGCCCAGGGCGGGATACAGGATGTAGGTGTCCGAACTCGCGCTGTATTTGTCAGGCGGGAACGTGTTGACGAGGTAATCGTACTCCTCGAACAACCGCGTGCATTGCGCCGAATCCGGCGGGGCTTGCAGCGGAACGTCGCAGGCGGCGAGAGCCGCGCAGCCCGCGAGACCCAGTGCGAGAGTCCGTATCCGCATCGCCCCGTCCTTCCCGCTCATCAGAATTGCGCCGCGTAAGGATAGGCAAACCCCGCGGCCAGGGCGAGGTTCCGTGCTTCCTCAAACCCGCCGGTGGTGTTGATGGGCCCCACATAGATGCGCCGCCCCAACAGAACCGCTCCGACGCTGCGCGCCTGAAAGCCATGTGCTTCAAAGAATTCCCGGGCCTTGGCATCGTCCGCCATGCTGGTCACGATGCCGGCGTGGAGATAGACCGGAGCAATCGGCGCACCGGACCCCGCCGGCCCCCCCGCCCTTCCCGAAACCTTGTCCATGCCGGTCATCGCATCGGTGAAGGTCAGGCAGTTTCCCATCCGGAGCGACCGGGCCGCGTTCATCACGCCAGAGGGGAGCATCTGGTCACGACGATACGAGTTCTCTCCGAAAACCCGCGTCGCGACCTCGTATTGGTTGAACAGAAACGGACAGCGCGGATTGTCCAACTGCTGGGCCGAAGCGACGCTCGGCATCAGGCCGAGGACCAGGGCGAGAGCCCCCGCCCGGCACAAAAGAATTCGAGGCAGCATGGCGGCCTTCTCCTTGTCCGACACGTTTGGAAACTGTATGCCGCCCCCGGCTCCACCGCAACTGCCCGTGGTGGAGGATCCGTGAAGGAGGCTTCGCTTATGCAGGACACCACCGCTTCGGCCCGCGACTGGATCGGCACCGCCAGGACCTTGTCGGAGGCCCTGCCCTTTCTGCAACGGTATGACGGCGCCACGATCGTCATCAAGTTCGGTGGCCATGCCATGGGCGACGACGCGGCGATGGATGAATTCGCCCGCGATATCGTCCTGATGAAGCAATGCAACGTCCATCCGGTCGTGGTCCACGGCGGCGGGCCGATGATCAACGAGATGCTGAAACGGCTGGATATCCAGTCCGAATTCATCGACGGCAAACGGGTCAGCGACGCGGCCACGGTCGAGGTCGTCGAGATGGTCCTCTCCGGCCGGATCAACAAGCGGATCGTCCAGGCGATCAATGCGCAGGGCGGCAAGGCGGTCGGCCTCTCCGGCAAGGATGCGAACCTGATGATCTGCGAGCGGGATCTCAAGACCGTGACGCGGGACGGCAAGGAAACCACCATCGACCTCGGCTTTGTCGGGCGGCCGGTCGAGGTCAATCCGGAGGTGCTGCGGACCTTCCTCGACTCGGATTTCATCCCGGTGGTGGCGCCGGTCGGGATGGGGCGGCAGGGCGAGACCTATAATGTGAATGGAGACACCGCCGCCGGGGCGATCGCCGCGGCGATGAAGGCGGACCGGCTGCTGCTCCTCACCGACGTGCAGGGGGTCAAGGACGGCAACGGGGCCATCATGACCCAGCTGACCGCCGCCGCCGTTCAGGAGATGACAGCCTCCGGTGTGATCGCGGGCGGAATGATCCCCAAGACCCAGACCGCGCTCGATGCGATCGCCGGGGGGGTGCGAGCCGTGGTGATCCTCGACGGGAGGGCCCCGCATTCGGTCCTGCTCGAACTCTTCACCGCGCATGGGGCGGGCAGCCTGATCCAGGCATGAGACGGCTCATTCTCCTGCGTCATGCGAAATCGAGCTGGGCCGAGGCGGACCAGCGCGATATCGACCGCCCCCTGAACGACCGGGGACGGCGGGATGCGCCCCGGATGGGCGCCTGGCTGCGCGGGAACGGCTATCTGCCGGACCTCGCGCTGGTGTCGGTGGCGGAGCGGACGCGGCAAACCTGGGAGGGGGTCGCCTCCACCCTGGGGCAAGGACCGGTGGAATTCGTCGAGGCGCTCTATCATGCGAGCGCGGAGCGGATGCTGGCGGTCCTGAGGGGGGCGCAAGGGGGAACGGTCCTGATGCTCGGGCATCAACCGGGGATCGGGCAGACGGCGGCCCGGCTGCTCTCCAATCCGCCCGGGGACGAGGATTTCCGGACCTATCCGACGGCGGCGACGGCGGTCCTCGATTTCGACATCGAGGACTGGGATGAGGTGCATTGGGGCATGGCCCGGCTCACGGACTTTGCCGTGCCGCGCAAGCTCGCATGATGTCCGGGCGCGGACAGGACGTAACATATTGATTCAAAAGAATGATCCAGAACATCGATCGTGTCCTGGATCAATCGCCCGCTCATATGGATTTCCCTGACCCGGGAATCGCGTAAACTCAACAGGAGTGAGCGGTGGACCGGGGCCAATGCGAGCGGGAACCGCTCTGGTGGGATTTCCATGATCTCCGATGCATGAAAATCCCTCCAGATATTCGATATGCCGCATTTTCGAGTCGCGAAATCGAATACGCTTTCGCTGAAAATGCTCTAGTGGCCGAGGATCTGGCTCAGGAAGAGCTTGGTGCGTTCGTTGCGCGGATTGTTGAAGAACTCCTTCGGCTCGTTCTCCTCGACGATCTGGCCCTGATCCATGAAGATCACCCGATTGGCAACCGCCTGGGCAAATCCCATTTCGTGGGTCACGCAGAGCATGGTCATGCCCTCGGTCGCCAGCTCGATCATGGTGTCGAGAACCTCCTTGATCATCTCGGGATCGAGCGCCGAGGTCGGCTCGTCGAACAGCATGATCTTGGGCTTCATGCAGAGCGAGCGGGCAATCGCCACGCGCTGCTGCTGACCGCCCGAGAGCTGGCCGGGGTATTTGTTCGCCTGTTCCGGAATGCGGACCTTGCGCAGGAAGTGCATCGCCACTTCCTCGGCCTCCTTCTTGGGCGTCTTGCGCACCCAGATCGGAGCCAGCGTGCAGTTTTCAAGAATCGTCAGATGCGGGAACAGGTTGAAATGCTGGAACACCATCCCGACTTCGGAGCGGATCTTGTCGATGTTCTTCAGATCCGAGCTCAGTTCGGTGCCATCGACGATGATCTGGCCCTTCTGATGCTCCTCCAGACGGTTGATGCAGCGGATCAGGGTGGATTTGCCCGATCCCGAGGGGCCGGCGATCACGATCCGCTCGCCCCGCCGCACGGTCAGGTTCACGTCGCGCAGGACGTGAAACTGGCCATACCATTTGTTCATGTTGATGATCTGAACCGCGATCTCGTCGGACACCTTGAGGGCGGCGCGATTGACGGGTTTCAGATCGGTCACGGCTTCGTTCATGGTGCCCTCCTCAGCGGTGATCGGTGCGCAGCTTGCGCTCGAGATATTGGGAATATTTGGACATGCTGAAGCAGCAGACGAAGAACATCAGCGCCACGAAGCCATAGAGTTCCCAGATGATGCCTTGCCAGTTCTGGTCGGCGCGGATCGAATTGGTCAGCCCGATCGGATCGAGAAGACCGATGATCGCGACCAGCGTCGTATCCTTGAACAGGCCGATGAAGGTATTGACGATGCCCGGGATCGAGATCTTCAGCGCCTGGGGCATCACCACCAGCCGCATGGATTTCCAGTAATCGAGCCCGAGCGCGTCGGCGCCCTCGTACTGGCCCTTGGGCAGGGCGGCGAGGCCACCCCGGATCACCTCGGCCATATAGGCGGAGGCGAAGAGCGTCACCATGATGATGACCCGCAGGATGATGTCGAAGTTGGTGCCCGGCGGCAGGAAGATGTTCAAAAGGAACGAGGCCACCAGCAGCAGGGTGATGAGCGGCACACCCCGGATGAATTCGATGAAGCCGACGCACATGGTCTTGATGAGGAACATGTCCGAGCGGCGGCCCAGCGCCAGCAGAACCCCCAGGGGCAGCGAAAAGACGATGCCGGTGACGCCGATGGTCAGGGAGAGCATGAAGCCGCCGAACTGTTTCGAACCGACCGGGGTCAGGGCGAGAACCCCGCCGAGCAGGTTCGAGAGCGGCCCGACGAAATAGGCCCACCAGACCAGCAGGCTGAGGAGTGCCGCCAGAAGCAGCAGCCCCCCGTTCGAGACGAAGCGCGAGAGCCCGACCCGGACGTAATAGGCGACGGCGAAGCCCGCGTAGATCAGCAGCGGAACCATCAGCGACCCGCCCCAGAGCAGCCAATAGGCGATCCCGGGAAAGGCCAGCGAGAAGAACAGCATCTTGCGCGGCACGCTGGTGAACAGGATCGGAGTGAGCGCCACCAGCATCAGGACGAAGGCGAGCGTGGGCCGCCAATAGAAATCCGCCGGATAGAAGCCGAAGAGGAACTGTTGCCAGCGTTCGCGGATGACCGCGAAACAGGCGCCGCTTTGGCCCTCGCCCCAGGTCGCCGCGATGATCTGGCGGCATTCGGTCAGGGACGAGGCATTCCAGACCGCGTGCTGGAACCAGGGCAGGATCGCGCTGACCACCCAGAAGACGATCAGGGCCGCGATCACGGTCAGGATGGAGTTGAACCAGCCGGAGAAGAGATTCTCGCGCATCCAGCGGACCGCGCCGACCTGACTGGCGGGGGCCTCCTGGGCGGCGAGCATCTCACGGCGGACAAAGAAGATGTCTGCCATATCAGCGTTCCTTCAACATGACGCGGGAGTTGTAGAGGTTCATCAGCGACGAGATCGTCAGACAGACGATCAGGTAGAAGCCCATGAGCAGCAGCATGCATTCGAGCTCGCGCCCGGTCTGGTTCATGGTGATGCCGCCCAGCGTGGCGCGCACATCCATGTAGCCGACGGCGATGGCGAGCGAGGAGTTCTTGGTGAGGTTCAGGAACTGCGAGATCAGCGGCGGGATGATGACCCGGAGCGCCTGGGGCAGGATGACGAGGCTCATGATCCGGTTCGGGCGCAGGCCGAGCGCGCCGGCGGCCTCGGACTGGCCCTTGTTGATGGCGAGAATGCCCGAGCGGACGATTTCGGCGATGAAGGAGCCGGTATAGAGCGAGAGGGCGAGCCAGAGGGCGATGAAGCTCTTGTCGACGAACCCGCCGCCTTCGAAGTTGAATTTCTGAAGGACCGGGAAATCGAGGGTGACCGATCCGCCCAGGATCAGATCGACGAGGATCGCCGGGATGAGGAAGATCGCCAGTTTGACCCAGAAGGTCGGAAGGATCCTGCCGGTGTCCTCCTGGAGTTTCCGCGCATAGCGGCCGAAGAGCCAGATGGCGATAAGCGAGCCCACGAAGGTCAGGGCCACGATCTGCCAGCCGGGGCCGAAGACCGGCGCGGGCATATAGACCCCGCGATTGGTGACCGCCATCGAGTCCCAGAACCACATCGAGGCAGTGGCATTTTCACCGCGGAAGGCGGCCGGCGCCGGAGCGACCCCGGTGAGGACGGCCATGATCGCGATGATCCAGAGCAGGACGGGCACGTTGCGGAAGGTCTCGACATAGATCGAGGCGAGGCGTGCGACGAGCCAGTTCCGCGAGAGCCGCAGGACGCCCATGAACACGCCGATGAGCGTGGCGGCGAGGCAGCCGAAGAAGGCGATCAACAGGGTGTTGATGATGCCGACGATGGCGGCGCGGGCGTGGGTGCTGTCGTTGGTATAGGGGATCAGCGCCTGGTTGATGTCATATCCGGCGCGGGTGTCGAGAAACCCGAAGCTGAAGTTCTTGCCGAGGGCGGCCAGGTTCTGGAGCGTGTTGTTGACCAGCCAGGCGGCGGCGAGCATGAAAAGGATAAGCGCGGCCTTATGTATCAAACGCAACAAGGCGGAAACGCCGGGTGGCGCGCGTGATTAGGGCGGTGGCTCGTACAGGGCCAACTTTTAAAAAGGTGACTCCACAGAACATGATTGGTGCTGCATTGTTTCGTGCATGGTGTTCA
>JBMDWT010000039.1:0-26068 GCA_048594665.1 Amaricoccus sp.
AGTATCGCTGGCGCAACCAGATCGAGCGCCTGTTCAACAAACTCAGGAATTGGCGACGGGTCGCCACTGGCTACGACAAAACCGCCGAATCCTACATCGGCTTCGTCAGTCTTGCCTCACTCCTCCTCCGGATGACCTTTGTCCACGATGCCTAGATTATATTGATAAATGCCTGTACCAGAGGTGTACGAAAATGATTTCGATGAAGCAATATAGCTTGTTAAGAGCTTGTCGTAACAGGTTGCGCTGCGTCATGAGTTTTTGAGACAATTAAGGGCGTCGGTTACCTGCCCACAACCAAGTTCAACCATCACCTCGGGCCGCTTGATTTGGGGGCGCCATCCTTTGGCGCGGCACAAGGGCGGCCGGGTGGTATCCCTAGCCCAACGAGCTTCCTGCGAGTATCGGCTTCGTTCATGCGCGGTCTACTTCGCCCGGTTTCGACATGCCATCGCGCAGCACACGGCTTGTCAAAGAACTCGGCGCAGATCAACGCGCAATTCTTTGGTTTGGCAGCTTTTTTCGCCTGACGACGGCTAGAAGAGGTTACAGCTTGGCCGACTGATGCCGCAAGCTTTATTCCGTCCCTGGCAGCGAGGACCCGTGCTGCCTCGACCACTCATCCGGGATCTGCACTCGCAACGACTGAGGCATCAGGACTGGGGAATGCCGTGCGTCGAGTATCGCCTCAACGAGATCGGGCGCGAGCTGCGTCAGCCGAAGTACGCGCGTGAGGCAGAAGACAGCAATGCCCTTTTGAGCGGCGAGGTCGGCTACCGTGGCAAAGTCAGCGTTTTCGAGTATCCTTTTCCAGCGGAACGCGCGGGCCGATGCTTTAACCAGCGTGTTGTTCGGCGTGCGCGGCGCTGTGGCGCCCTCAGGCAACTGCATCTCCTTCCGCCCGCCTCGCTTCACGATGCGGAATGGGATATGGATACTCACGCTGTCCGGGATTGGAGTGGCGCGGGTCATGCGGCCGCCTC
Source organism: Amaricoccus sp. (assembly GCA_048594665.1). Classification (GTDB taxonomy): domain Bacteria; phylum Pseudomonadota; class Alphaproteobacteria; order Rhodobacterales; family Rhodobacteraceae; genus Amaricoccus. The sequence goes on from JBMDWT010000039.1 coordinate 984, forward strand.
GGCACCAGCGGTGATTTTTCCCGCCTGCGACGCCAATCCATACATACGAAGGCGGATATTAAGCCCGCTGATACTGATCTCAACCCGCTCGACCAGCAACGACAGGATGCGCGTCCGCTCAGCAAGAAAGAGTTCGTCCCACCGCGGGTCGAAATTCTTCAAGGAAGCATAAGCGTCGGCTTCGGTTATGCTGTCGGCGTGTGCGCGCCGCCTGCTAGGTTTCAGCCACGATCTTCAACTGACGGAGCACGGCGCGAAGCTAATCGATGACTGCCTGCTCTATCTCTGGCCGGTACGCGGCTAACCGGGCATGCCCCGATCCATGCTTCAGGACTGACTGACGTAGTAGCGGTAAAACCGCCCTTGCGAGCACGGGCTGCCAAGAAGGCCGCACTATCGTGACCAACAGCAGCCATTACAGGAAGCGGGCATCTTGGAGCGAGTGCGGGCGACGCATTTGCGCGGCTTTGATTGAAGGTCGTAAGTACGTTTTCACAGGTTACACGGTTGATGATCGCGACATTCTCGCCAAGATTACGCGCTTTTACGCAATCCTCTTCAGCAACCGGCGCGGTCTTTTCTCGACCCGTGAACAGAGAACAAGTCGAGAGGCTTAGGTTTCTCCACTAGGAACGTCTTGCACCATCCAAGATCAGATGTTTGTCGAAAGTTGGGCAAACACCCATAAATTCTAAAATTTTTCAGCAAAATCATACACTCAACGGCAGTATTTGGCGGAGAGGAAGGGATTCGAACCCTCGAGGGAGTTGCCCCCCTACGCCCTTAGCAGGGGCGCGCCTTCGGCCACTCGGCCACCTCTCCGAGGACCTTGTTACTGGTTTGGTGAACGAAGGACAAGGTGGGATCGCGGTTTTGGCTGCGATATGACCCGCCCTTGATCCTTGGGCCCGCCGGATCCGGACGGGGCGACCCGCCGCCCCCCGCGACGAGAGAGCCCGGATTTGAGCTCCCTGAAGGCGCGCACGCGTGCGCATGGGGTTACCTATTTGATATTACTATAAAATCCAAATTCGTTTACCAATGCTTAGAAAATGCGCACGGGCCCCGGGGCGCACCGCTGGGCATGGCGCGCCAGGGAGGGCTTCCCGGTTTTGGGGTCGATGACCTCAATGACGGGCGGCAGTCCAGACCCCCCTGCCCCCCGATCCGCGAAAGCGGCCCGGGGAGGTCCGGCCTCCTTGCCCGCGCCGACCGCCCTCTCGATGCCGAGGGAGAGTCGCCACGTCCGACCCCGCGGCGGGAGAGCGGGGATCAGCCCCTGCCCTCTCCTTGCGAACGGATGGATCCACGCGGTCAGGGGGACGACAGGATACAGGTTTGGCTTTGGGCGAACGGCGCGATCATGCCAGCCAAGCGGGGGTCGCGGTCGTTCACGACAAGACGCAAGGCATAGGCCCTCCCCCGCGGGACGAGGGGTGATCCTTTCGGAATCAGTCCCCGCGACCACGCGCGGCCCACGGCTCCGGCGGGGGGAGTCGCGGCGCTCGACCGGCGCCGCGCTCAGGGATGGCGCAAGGCGCCTCGCGGTTATCGCGGCCCATGCGCGCCAGGATGCGCCGCGGCGGCTGGCCCACGTCCGCCGTTCAGGCTCGCCGGCACGGGGGAAGGCGGCGGGTAGAGCACAGGCCGGAACCCTTGCAACTCGGCCCCAGGAACTCCCCGAAGCGATTCCACTCGAATGGACTCATCCGATGACTTGAAATCGCGTCAATCAACGGAATGCATGTGAAGGGGATCCTCTGCGAAGGAAAACCGCTCTGGGCCCGAAACCGCGCCACCCTTATCCCACCACGGCGGGACAGGTAGCGCCTCGGCGCAGCCGGTCCGAAGGGAGGTCTGGCTTGCCTCTTCTCTCTTGTTGTTGGGCGACCACCGAAAGGATATGCTGATATCTCAAATCGGTCCCAGACCTCTGAGCCTCCCACTGGCGTCCAGCGTGGCAATCCTGATCAACGCCAGCTGGAGGGAGGACGGGCAGGAGATCGGGTGAAAGCCCGGCTTCCACTCTGGGACCATGGCGCGGAACGTTCCGCTGGGTATTTGGGAGGCGAAATGGAATATATGCAGATCGGCCTGGGCATCGTGAACCTCGCCCTGCTTGTGTTGATCTTTCGCCAGATGAAACGATCAGGCGGCAGAGGTTGATCGGAGGACGCGGGATTGGAGGGGTGGTGCGTTCGCGCACCGACCCCGATCCCGCTCCGGGTTCCGGTAGGCTCTCCCTGAGCCGTACCCGGCGATGTGCTTTGCGATCCTATGGCACCGGATCGTCCGCTTCATGATCTGCCTCGTTGCGATTTCCCGATCGGCGGGTGAGTCCCCCTGGCCGGAATTCGCCTGAGATCGGTTCTTGTCCGCATTGCCTCAGGTTCACCGCTCACTCCATTTGAAGTGCCGCGATGTCCGAGCCATCGAATGAGTCCATTCGATTGGAAATCGCTCAAAATTTGAAGTGCCGCGATTTCCGAGCCATCGAATGAGTCCATTCGATTGGAAATCGCTCCAGTCCTTGCATCTGACCCCCGCAAGGATTTCAGTACCCGGGACCATCTCTCGCAGACCCTCCGCGCAGGCGTAACGAGAGCGCTGCCCGTTCGCACCGGCTCACATTCCCCACTCAAAGGAGCAAACGCTCAGCCCGCGAGGGTGAGCGCATCCGTGGCGAGGCCCATGCCGATCCATGGCATCGGACGCCGGGACACCCCGCGCGGGCAATGTCCGGAACTCGGGCGACCCGGGGCGCCGGGCGTCCGGGGATAACCCTGGATTATGGAAATCGTTAAAACATCCGATTTGATTTTATAGCGGTGGCGCCGGTACAAGCGGAGCGAACAGTGGGTCGCGCCCGAGGGGACGCGGCCATATGGTCCCAAAGCTGGAGAACCCCATGGACGGAAACACCCTGAACCCGGCGGGCGGATGCCCGGTCATGCATGGCGGCAATACCACCCTCGCCGAACCTGTGACGAAATGGTGGCCCAAGGCGCTCAACCTCGATATCCTGCACCAGCAGGGCGCCCGCGTTAATCCGATGGATCCCGATTATGACCATCGGCAGGCGGTCAAGGGCCTCGATTTCGCAGGCGTCAAGGCCGATCTCCATGCTCTGATGACCGACAGCCAGCCCTGGTGGCCGGCCGACTGGGGCCATTACGGCGGCCTGTTCATTCGCCTCGCCTGGCATTCGGCCGGTTCCTATCGCCTCGGCGACGGACGCGGCGGCGCGGGCCGGGGCAATATCCGCTTCGCACCGCTGAACTCCTGGCCCGACAATGCCAGCCTCGACAAGGCCCGCCGCCTGCTCTGGCCGATCAAGAAGAAATACGGGAATGCCCTGTCCTGGGCCGACCTGATCGTCCTGTCCGGCACGGTGGCCTATGAATCGATGGGCCTCAAGACCTTCGGCTTCGGGTTCGGGCGCGAGGATATCTGGGGTCCGGAGATCGACATCAACTGGGGCAACGAGAGCGTGATGCTCGCCCCGACCAACGAGCGGGTCGCCGATATCACCGACCCCAACAGCATGTATGACCCGCTGGCCGCCTCTCACATGGGTCTGATCTATGTCAATCCGGAGGGGGTGAACGGCACGCCCAATCCGGCGCTGACCGCGCAGTTCGTGCGCATGACCTTCTCGCGCATGGCGATGAACGACGAGGAGACCGCCGCGTTGACGGTGGGGGGTCACACCGTCGGCAAATGCCATGGCATCGCCGCGGACATCGGTCCCGCGCCGGAGGGGGCGCCGGTCGAGCAGGACGGTTTCGGCTGGGCCAACCCGGCGTTCGACGGCCGTGCCAATACCGCCCATACCTCCGGGCTCGAAGGGGCCTGGACGACCAATCCGACCCGGTGGGACAATGGATATCTCGACCTCCTGCTCAATCATGAGTGGCAGTTGGTCAAGTCGCGGGCGGGGGCCTTTCAGTGGGAGCCGGTCGAGATCGCCGAGGAATTGAAGGTGCCGGATTCGTCCGACCCTTCGATCCGGCACAATCCGATCATGACGGACGCCGACATGGCGATGAAGGTCGATCCGATCTATCGCGAGATCTGCGAGCGGTTCCACAAGGATCACGCCTATCTGTCGGAAACCTTCGCCCGGGCCTGGTTCAAGCTGACCCATCGCGACATGGGTCCGAAGGTGAATTACCTCGGGCCCGACGTGCCGGCGGAGGATCTGATCTGGCAGGACCCGGTTCCCGCCGGAAGCACCGATTACGACGAGGAGCGGCTGAGGGCGCGGATCGCCGGGAGCGGTCTGAGCGCCGCAGAGATGATCGCCACGGCCTGGGACAGCGCGCGGACCTATCGCGGGTCCGACCGGCGCGGCGGTGCGAATGGCGCGCGGATCCGGCTGGCGCCGCAAAAGGACTGGGAAGGCAATGAGCCGGCCCGTCTGGCGAAGGTGCTGGACACGCTCGCGCCCCTCGCGGCGGAGGCGGGGGCATCGCTGGCCGACACGATCGTGCTCGCGGGCAATGTCGGAGTGGAGATGGCGATCAAGGCGGCGGGTCATGACGTGGCCGTGCCCTTTGCCAAGGGCCGGGGCGATGCGACCGAGGCCCAGACGGATGGCGACAGCTTCCGCGACATGGAGCCGCTGGCCGACGGGTTCCGCAACTGGATCAAGGCGGATTATGGCGTGCGCCCCGAGGAGCTGATGCTGGATCGTGCGCAGCTCCTGGGCCTGACGGCGGCCGAGATGGTCGTGCTGGTCGGCGGGCTGCGGGTTCTCGGCACCAACCACGGCGGGACGAAGCATGGCGTGTTCACCGACCGCGAAGGCGCGTTGACGACGGATTTCTTCGTCAACCTGACGGACATGGGCTGCTCCTGGCATCCGAGTGCGACGGCGGGTCTTTATGAGCTGCGCGACCGGGTGACCGGAGCGGTGCGCTGGACCGCCACCAGCGCGGATCTGGTGTTCGGTTCGAATTCGATCCTGCGCGCCTATGCCGAAGTCTATGCGCAGGATGACAATGAAGCCAAGTTCGTGCGGGATTTCGTGGCCGCCTGGACCAAGGTCATGAACGCCGACAGGTTCGACCTGGCGGCCTGACCCTTTCCGCATCACCGGCGGGGCCGATCCGGGCGCCTTGTGCGTTCAGGGCCGGCCCCGCCGCTTTGGTTCGGCACGGAGGGGCCGGGCCTCATCCAGGCGGACAGCCCCTTCGCCGAGGCGAAGAGTTCCGGCATGACGCCGATGCGCCCGGGGATATTGGGCGCCCCCGCCCGGCCGATGTCCCGAACCGCCGGAGGACGCGGCGAGACTTGTCGGCCCCCTGTCCGTCATGCGATACTGGGGTCCGTTCAAGGATTAAAGCCACCGGGACCGTGCGCCATGATCTTCGTGACATCCGGGGCGGATCGGGCGGGGCTCGGGGAAAATCAGGTTTCAGACCGGGGCGGGTTTTGAGGGCGGGCGGTCGTCTGGCTTCCCTCGCCTGTATCGGTCTCGTTCTCGGCTCGCTGTCCGCCGGGGCACAGACACTCCCCGCGCGGGAGTCCTTTCAGCTTTCGCCGCCGTCCTTCTCGGCCGAGGAAATGGACTCCCTTGTCCAACTGGTCGATTCCCTGCGCGACAATGATGATCCGGACCAGATCCCGGTCGGCACACCGGCCGCCCTGGTTTTCATCGCGGCGGTGCTCCTGTTCCTGCCGAGCCTGATCGATATTCACGATCCGCCCGAGACATCCGCGCTGGGGACCCCCCTGAGCTGCCCGGTTTTCACCGGCGGTGGCGCGGTCCTGACCGAGGATGACTGTGTCTGGAGCAAGCTGTCCGGTCTGTCCGTCGACAGGTCCGGGGCCCGGACCGACAGTCGCATCCTCGCCCTGGGTGGGCAGAAACAGATCGTCCCGGACTGGTTTCTGGGCGGCGCCCTCGAATACAGGACGCAGACCCTGCGCGTGGAGGACGGCCCTGGGCGCATCGGACAGGGGACGTCGCTTTATGGCAGCCTGGCGGTCAAGCATCTCGCAGGGCCGTGGCTGTTCGCAGGCTCCATGGCCTTCGGTTACGGCTCCGTCACCCTCGACCCTGCGGGAAACACGGATATCGAGTCCCAGGGCGTGGGATTGCGGCTGCGGGCCGCCTACGAAGCCGCGAGGGGCGATTTCTATCTGCGCCCCAGGATCGATCTGGACGGGTTCTATACCTATGCTTCGACCTTCCGGATCACGGCCAACGGTCGGTCCGTGAGTGTGGAGGGCGGTGGAAAGGCGAGCTTTGCCATCAGTCCCTCGGTCGAGGTCGGGGCCCGCGTTCCTCTCGGCCGCGATCTCGTCCTGCGGACCTATCTGTCCACGGGTCTATCCTTCCTGCCCGACAGCGGGACGACTGCGCGGGTGACATCGCTCGGATCGAATGCGGTGTCCGTGGATGTCCCGGTCGAGAGCCCCTCCCTGCTCGCACAAATCGAGGTGGGCGCACAGCTTTACCAGGAGCACGGTTTTGAGGTGGCCACGACCTATCTGCTGTCGACGGGCGAGGATTTCACCGCGCAGGGCCTGAGCCTGCGGGGCGCCTGGCACTTCTGTCAGGGCCCCTCCGGACCCTCACGGCGCGGGCGTGGTCCGCCAGAGGCCATAATCGTGGTTGCGATAGAAGAGAACTTGCGCGGGCGGCGTGTCGGGACGCGGGTCTTCGAGCCGGGAGACCAGCACCCTTCCCGGTCGGGCGGCCAGCCAGCTTTCCGCCTCCGCCATCGTGGCAAAGCTCTGGACCGGCTGCGTCAGGCGGGCGGCGAAATTGAACTCGCCGCTGTATTTGCCGACCACCCCGACGCCCGCCGTGTCGGAAGGTGAAATCAGCGCCGCCACCCGCGAGGCATCGTGGATCTGACCGGCGTCGGTCAGAAGGAAGGACAGGTTCGCGCAGGCGGCGAAGCCGAAGCCCAAGAGCGCGATCGCGCCGGCCCGTGCCCGCCAGGCAAGGCCGCCGAGGGCGACAAAGAGAACCGCGAGCAGAAGCACCGCCCAGACCGGCGACAGGAGATGCGCGATCTTGTCCGCGGGGAGCAGGCCGAGCGCCAGCCCCGCCAGCCCGAGACCGACGATCAGGGGCAAAAGACCGGCGGGCCGGGCGCGCGCGCCGTTGGGAAGGCCGACCCGTGCGAGGAGCAGGGCGACGGCGGGAAAGGCGGGCAGAAGATAATGGGCCTGCTTGCTGCCGATCAGGCTGAAGAGCAGGAGCGTCGAACCCGCCCAGATCAGGCAGAGCCGGGTGGCGCGGTCCCGTCCCGGCCGCAGACCCCGGACCCGGCCCCAGACATCGCCCGACCAGATCCAGGGCCAGAGCAGGAGCGGGAGAAGGGCGACGAAGAACCACCAGGGCCGGGCGTGGTCGAAGACATTGGTCACGCGACCGGCGCTCTGGGTCCACAGAACCGCCTCGCGATAGTCCGCCCCCCCGAACAGAAGCGCGGGTACCAGCCAGACCGCCACCAGACCGAGACCGACCAGGATCGCGAGCAGCACCCGGGGCAGCGCCGCCCGGAACCCGATCTCCGACCAGAACGGCAAGGTCAGTGCCAGCGGCAGCAGATGGATCAGGATCACCGGCCCCTTGGCGAAGGCCCCGAAGGCAAGGGCACAGCCCAGGGGGATCCAGAAACGGGGGTGCGTGGCCGCCGTCACGAGGCTGCCGACCCCGAGCAGGACGGCGAAGGTGAGCAGCATGTCGAACATGGTGAGCCCGCCGAAGCCTGCGAAAAACCCGAAGCTCGCCAGGATCAGGGCGGCGCGGCCGCCGAGGCCGGGCTGATCGGGCCAGAGGCGGGTGCCCAGCCGGGCGGTGGCGGCGAGGGCGGCCAGGCCGAAGGCCGGGCCCACCAGGCGGGCGGCGGATTCCGAAACCCCCGGCAGCCAGACCAGATTGATCAGCCAGAACAGGAGCGGCGGCTTGTCGGAATAGGGGACGCCGTTGAGATGGGGCACCAGCCAGTTTCCGGACTGCCGCATCTCCCAGGCGACGGCGAGATAACGGGTCTCGTCGACCGGAAGCAGGGGCCTCGCCACGATCCCGAAGAGGGCGAGCAGGGCAAATCCGGTCAGGGCGAGCCAGAGGGCGCGGTCCCGGATCCAGGGGGGAGAGACGGTTTCAAGGGGATGCTGCACGGAGGGGATGAGTCCTTTGTGATCCTTGCGCGGGTTGGTCTGTCGGAACCCGACCCCCGACGGATCTTCGTTTAATCCAAGGCCGGGCCAAAGAGAAAGGCCCGGCGGTTATGCCCCCCGATCAGGGACAAAAGCCCCCGTCCGGACGCGGACAAAAGCCAAGCCATTGAAAATAGGATATATTCCAGAAAGAGGCGTTGGTTCGGCCCGATGGCCCCCGGCCCTTCGCACTCACGCGCCGGAGGGGGTCGCCCCCTCCTCCGGTGGCGGCGGGCTCTCGCGATTCGAGAGACGGGCGCGGACCAGGGCGTCGAGTTCCCAAAGCTCCGGATCATGGAGGCCAAGGGCGCCGAGGCTGGCCACCGTGTTGCCGAGGTAATCGGCATTCGGGCCCATCGGGCCGATGGCGCGGGCGATGACCTCGGCCTGCCCTTCCAGATCGAGATCGCCCCGGTATTGCGCATGGGCGCGGTTGACCACATAGGCGATCGCCTCGACCACGCGGCCGTCCTCCAGCGTCACCGGCAAAAGCGCCTCGTCATAGGCATAGGAGACCAGTTCGCGCTCCCGCAGGGTGGCCAGCGCCGCCTCGGCCGTCGCCTCGGGCAGGCGATAGGCGACCCCGGCGCAGTCCCCCCCGGCGTCGAGATCGAGCGCGAGCACGAGGCCGGGAACCTCCGGCGTGCCGCGGTAATGGACCGAGGTCATGCAGAACCGGCGGCGATAACCGGCGAGCACCGCCCGCTGGTGCTCGGCGAAGTCGAAACCGGGCTTCCAGATCAGGGAGCCATAGCCGAAGACCCAGATCGCGTCGGTCGTCATTCGCCCTGTTCCCCCCTGCCTGCCCGCGCTAGATCGGGATGATGTTCGAGGGAAACATCATCCTGATCTCGTTTCTGGTTGGTCGCGTGATCGACGCGCAAAACCGGATTCCACTTTTCCTCATCACGCTCTAGAAGGAGCGCCGGTAACGGGAGTTAGGATATGCGCATTCTGTTGGCAATCGTCGTTCTCGCCGGGGCCGCCTGGAGCGGCTTCTGGGTCTGGAACGCCCATACGCGGGATCAGCTCCTGACCCAGTGGCTGGAGGACCGCCGCGCCGCCGGCTGGGTGGCCGAGGGGGATGTGCGGGTGCGGGGATTTCCGAACCGGGTCGATACCATCGTGACCGGGCTCGACCTCGCCGATCCCAAGGCCGGATGGTCGTGGAAGGCGCCGGAATTCCAGATCCTGTCGCTGACCTACAAGCCCTATCACATGATCCTCGCCTGGCCCGGCGAGCAGATCGTGGCCTCGCCCTTCGACACCGCGCGGATCACCAGCGAGAAGCTGATCGGATCGATCGTGTTCGAACCCAACACCCGGCTCGCGCTCGATCATTCGACGATCGAGATGCACAAGGTGAATGTCGCGGGCGAAACCGGCTGGACCGCCGCGATCGGCGAGGCGCTGTTTTCCACCCGCAAATCGATCGATGCCTCGACCCCCTTTGCCTATGACGTGGACTTCTCGGCAAAGGATCTCGCCCTGCCCGGCACCTGGATCGGGGATCTCGACCGGGCGGGGGTGCTCGGCGAGCGCATCCAGTCGGGGCATCTGGCGGCGACGCTGGTGTTCGACCGGGCTTGGGAGCGCGCCTCGATCGAGGGCGAGCCTCCCGCGTTGCTTGAAATGCGGGTGGCGGACGCGGCCCTGTCCTGGGGCAAGCTCGATCTGCGCGGCAAGGGTCTTCTGCGGGTCGACGCGGAGGGGTTCGCGGAAGGCAAGCTCGATGTGACCGCGCGCAACTGGGACGCGATGCTGAAGGCGGCGGAGCAGTCGGGGGTTCTGGAACCCGCCCTCGCCCAGACCCTGCGCGGCGCGCTCGGGCTCATGGCCCGGCTGTCGGGTCAGGGGGATTCCGTATCCCTGCCCCTCAGCTTCGAGGATGGCAGGGCCAGCCTCGGCCCCGTCCCGATCGGCCCGGCGCCGCGGCTGATCCAGCGCTAGGCGGTTTCGTCCGCCTGGCCGGAAATCGCCTGGGCTCCGTCCTTGACCAGAGCCGGGATGCGGCCGAAGTCGGGGGCCCTGGTGTCCTGGCCCGCTTCGAGGATGCCCCGGCGGATCGCCCGGGTCCGGGTGAAGTAATCGCGCAGATGGTCGCCGTCGCCGAGCCGGATCGCCCGTTGCAGGGCGAACAGCTCCTCGGTGAAGCGGCCGAGGATTTCCAGCGTCGCCTCCTTGTTGTTGAGGAAGACGTCGCGCCACATGGTCGGGTCGGAGGCGGCGATGCGGGTGAAGTCGCGAAAACCGGCGGCGGAATAATTGATGACCTCGGAGGAGGTGACGCGGCTGAGGTCATCGGCCACGCCCACCATCGTATAGGCGATGAGATGCGGCACGTGGCTGGTGACCGCGAGCACCAGATCGTGGTGATCGGCGTCCATCCGGTCGACCCGTGCCCCGAGCGCCCGCCAGAAGGCGGTGAGATTGGCCAGCGCCATCGGATCGGTGCCGTTCGTCGGGGTGAGCAGGCACCAGCGGTTGTCAAAGAGTTCGGCGAAGCCCGAGGCGGGTCCGGAATGCTCGGTTCCCGCCAGCGGATGGCCGGGGATGAAATGCACGTCCCGCGGCAGGAAGGGCGAGACGGCCTCGATCACCGCCGCCTTGACCGAGCCGACATCGGTGACGGTGGCCCCGGGGCGCAGGCGGGGGGCGATCTCGCGCGCGACCTCGGCCATCGCGCCGACCGGCACGCAGAGGATCACCAGATCGGCGCCCTCGACCGCCTGACCGGCGGTCTCGAAGACCTCGGCCAGACCGAGGCGCGCGGCCTCGGCGCGGGTTTGCGCGGTGCGGGCGAAGCCTGCGATGGTGGTCTCCATGCCCGCCCGGCGGATCGCATGGCTGATCGAGGAGGAGATGAGACCCAGCCCGATCAGGGCGACGCGTTCATAGGCCATCAGGCACGCACCTTCTGAAACTCGGCGACGCAGGCGACGACCCGGTCGCAGCCCTCGGCATCGCCGACGCTGATCCGCAGGCAGTGCGGCAATCCGTAGCTCGCGACCCGGCGCACGATGATCCCCCGTTCGCGCAGATGGCGGTCGCAGGCCTCGGCCTCGGCCGGATCGCGGAACCGGACCAGGATGAAATTGGCGAAGGACGGATCGGAAGGCAGGCCCAGCGCCGCGAGCCCCGCCGCGAGCCGGGTCCGGTTGCGGATATTCTCCGCCCGGCAGAAGTCGGTGTGGGCGCGATCCTCGATCGCGGCCTCGGCGGCGGCGAGGGCGGGGGTGGAGAGGTTGAAGGGTCCGCGCACCCGGTTCAGCGCCGCGATGACATGGGCCGGCCCATAGCCCCAGCCGACCCTGAGGCCCCCGAGCCCATGGATTTTCGAAAAGGTCCGGGTCATCACCACATTGTCGCGAACATCCACCAGCGCGGCGGAGCCGTCAAAATCGGGCACGAATTCGGCATAGGCGCCATCGACGACCAGGAGTGCGTGGGCCGGAAGGCTCGCCGCCAGCCGGGCGACCTCGGCCTCCGGGACCAGGGTGCCGGTCGGATTGGCGGGATTGGCGAAAAAGACCAGCCGGGTGCGCTCGGTCACCGCCGCCAGGATCCCGTCGATATCCACCCGGCGTTCGGTTTCCGGCGCCTCGACCGGGGTGGCCCCGGCGGCGAGCGCGCAGATCCGGTACATGCCGAAGCCATGCTCGGTATAGAGCACCTCGTCCCCCGGTCCGGCATAGGTCTGGGCGAGGAAGGTCAGGATCTCGTCCGAGCCCGCGCCGCAGATGATCCGCTCGGCATCGAGCCCATGCGTCCGGGCGATGGCCTCGCGCAGCGAGGCGTGGCCGGAGTCGGGGTAAAGCGCGAGCGTTTCGGCGGCGGCGGCGAAGGCCGCGCGGGCATGGGGGCTCGGCCCGAACGGATTCTCGTTGGAGCTGAGCTTCAGCGGCTTGGCAATGCCCGGCAGCTTGCCCTCGCCACCGACATAGAGCGCGATGTCGAGGATGCCGGGCTGCGGGCGAAGGGTCGGATGCGGTTCGGTCATGGCTCTCTCGAAGCGTTCGAAGTCGAAAAGGCGCGGATCAGGATTTCTGTCCGATCCGGGGTTCGGTCCCGGCGCGCAGGCGGCGAATGTTGGCATGATGCCGCAGGAAGACCAGCGCCGCCAGTCCAAGGCCGAGCCATGCTGAATCGGGAGGGCCGAGATAGGCGAGCGTGATCGGGGTGATGGCCGCGGCCACCAGCGCCGAGAGCGACGAGAAGCGGAAGATCGCGGCGGTCGCGGCCCAGGTCGCGCAGGCGATGACACCCGCGAGCGGCGAGAGGGCGAGCGTGACGCCGAGGAAGGTCGCAACCCCCTTGCCGCCCTTGAAGCGCAGCCAGACCGGAAAGAGATGCCCGAGAAAGGCGCCCAGGGCCGCGACCAGCGCCGCCCCCTCGCCGAGCAGATGCCGCGCCAGCAGGACCGCGACCGCCCCCTTGAGCGCATCGAGGATCAGGGTCGCGGCGGCGGCCCCCTTGTTGCCGGTGCGCAGGACATTGGTCGCGCCGATATTGCCCGAGCCGATCGCACGCAGATCGCCCAGGCCCAGCGCCTGGGTGATGACGAGGCCGAAGGGGATCGAGCCGAGCAGATAGGCCAGCAGGAACACCAGCGGCTTGGAAACGATGGCATAGAAGGTCATCGCGGAGAGGCCGGTGATCATGGAGTGCTCCTCGCAAAGACTTCGTCGCCTGCGACCCAGGTGCGCAGGACCCGGCCCTGCATCCGCCGCAGGTCATAGGGCGTGTTCTTGGACTTCGAGCGCAAGGTGGCGCGGTCGAGCACAAACGGCCGGTCGGGATCGAACAGCACCAGATCCGCCCGCAGCCCGGGCGCGAGCCGCCCGGCATCGAGCCCGAGCAGCCGCGCCGGATTGGCGGCGAGCGCCCGCCACAGCGCGGGCAGGCTCATATGACCCGCGTGATAGAGCTCGGTCACGGCGGGCAGCAGGGTTTCCAGACCCACCGCCCCCGCCGCCGCCTCCTCGAAGGGCAGACGTTTCTCCTCCTCGTCGCGGGGCGTGTGGAACGAGCCGATCACATCGATCACCCCCGAGGCCAGGGCCTCGACCATCGCCATCCGGTCATCCTCGGAGCGCAGGGGCGGGATCAGCTTGAAGAAGGTGCGGTAATCCCCGACATCGAACTCGTTCAGCGTCAGATGATGGATCGAGACACCGGCCGTGACCCGAAGCCCCGCCGCCTTGGCCCGGGCGAGCGGCGGCAGCGCGCGGGCGGTCGAGATCTGGTCGGCGTGATAGCGCACCCCCGTCATCTCGGCCAGGGCGAGGTCGCGCTCCAGCCCGATCCGCTCGGCCATCGGCGAGACCGCCGGCAGGCCGAGCTGCGAGGCATATTGCCCGGAGGTGGCACAGGCCCCCGCCGACAGCACCGGCTCCTGCGGATGACCGACCACCAGCGCGCCAAGACCGGCGGCATAGGTCATGCAGCGCTGGAACACCCGCGCACTGGCCACGGCGGCGGCGTCGGTGAAGGCGACCGCCCCGGCATCCATCAGGAACCCGATCTCGGTCATCTCGCGCCCCTCGCGCCCCTTGGTCAGGGCCGCCATCGGCAGCACCCGCACGGGGCTCGCCTCGATCGCGCGGCGCAGGATGAATTCGAGCAGCTCGGGATTGTCGATCGCGGGAATGGTGTCGGGGCGCGTGACCATCGTCGTCACCCCCCCGGCGGCGGCGGATTGTCCGGCGGTGCGAAAGCTCTCCTTGTGACGCTCGCCCGGCTCGCCGATCTTGACCCCGATATCGATGATGCCGGGCGCCAGATGCGCGCCGCCGCAATCGAGGGCGGTTCCGAACCGGACCGGGCGGACCCCCTCATAGACCTCGGCGATCCGGCCTTGGTCGATCACCAGCCCGCCCGGAAAGACCCGGTCGCCCTCGGGATCGACCAGCCGCGCATTGACCAGCGTCAGCATGACGCGCCCGCCCGGCCCGCGCGCAGGTTGCGGGCCAGCAGATCCATCACCGCCATCCGCACCGCCACGCCCATTTCCACCTGTTCCTGGATCACGCTGACATTGATATCATCGGCGAGCAGGCCGTCGATCTCGACCCCGCGGTTCATCGGACCGGGATGCATCACGATCGCATCCGGCCTGGCCAGCGCCAGCTTCTCCGTCTCCAGTCCGAAGCGATGGTAATATTCCCGCATCGAGGGGATCAGCGCCCCGTCCATCCGCTCCTTCTGAAGCCGCAGCATCATCACCACATCCACGTCGCGCAGGCCCTCGCGCATGTCCTGAAAGATCTCGACCCCGAAATTCTCGATGCCCGGCGGCATCAGGGTCGGCGGGCCGATCAGGCGGATCCGGTTCTCCATCCGCCCCAGCAGGAAGATGTTCGACCGTGCCACCCGCGAATGGGCGATATCGCCGCAGATCGCGACCGACAGGCGGCTGAGCCGGCCCTTGCGGCGGCGGATCGTCAGGGCATCGAGCAGCGCCTGCGTCGGATGCTCGTGCCGCCCGTCGCCCGCGTTCAGGACCGCGCAATTGACCTTGGAAGCCAGAAGGTTCACCGCCCCCGAATTCGGATGGCGCACCACCAGAAGGTCGGGATGCATCGCATTCAGCGTCATCGCGGTGTCGATCAGGGTCTCGCCCTTCTTCACCGAGCTTTGCGCGACCGACATGTTCATCACATCCGCGCCCATCCGCTTGCCCGCCAGTTCGAAGCTGGCCTGGGTGCGGGTGGAATTCTCGAAGAACATGTTGATGACCGTCAGACCGCGCAGGGCATCGCTGCGCTTGTCGGTGCCGCGGTTCAGGGTCACGTAGCTTTCGGCGAGATCGAGGATCGTCTCGATATCCTCCCGGGTCAGCCCTTCGATCCCCAGGAGATGGCGATGCGCAAACAAGGGAAACCTCCGGACCCGCTACCTCCCGCGGCGTCTATCCCACCGCCGCCCCGGGGGCAACCCGCGAGATGGACTGGTCTTCGCAGGCCGGGGGGGATAGGCTGGCGGGCCTTGTCCCGGGAGATTTGCCGTGTCCGCCGCGCGCTCCGACTTCGATGCCGAATTGGCCGCCCTCGCCTGGCTGATCGAGCTTGGCGCGGACGAGGCAATCGGCGAGACGCCGGTCAATCGTTACGAGGCCGCCGTGGCGCGCAAGGAGGCCCCGCCGGTGGTCGAGGCGGTGGCGGAGGCCGAGGCCGAGGCGGGCGAGGATACGGCGGGGATTGTCGCGGCCTGCCCCGATCTCGGGGCGCTGCGGGCGGCGCTGGAGGCGTTCGAGGGTTGTTCGCTGCGCAAGGGGGCCAAGAGCCTGGTGTTCGCCGATGGCAATCCGTCGGCGCGGGTGATGATCGTCGGCGAGGCGCCGGGCCGGGAGGAGGATCTGGCGGGCCTGCCGTTCGTGGGGGCCTCGGGGCGGCTGCTCGACCTGATGTTCGGAGCGATCGGCCTCTCGCGGACGGCCGGGGATCCGGAGGCCGCGCTCTATATCACCAATGTTCTGCCCTGGCGTCCGCCGCGCAATCGGGAACCCTCGCAGGAGGAGATCGCGATGATGACGCCGTTTTTGTTCCGCCATATCGAACTGGCGGGCCCGCGGATCCTGGTGGCGATGGGCGGGCCCGCCGCCAAGACCATCCTCGCGACCAGCGAGGGGATCACGCGGTTGCGCGGCCAATGGCGGGAGTGGCGCGGGATCAGGGTCTTGCCGATGTTCCATCCGGCCTATCTGTTGCGCAATCCGGTGGCCAAGCGCGAGGCCTGGGCGGATTTGCTCAAGTTGAGGGAGGCTCTGGCGGAGGGATGACGATGGAACGGGACTTCGTGCCGGTGCGGATCGCGGTTCTGACGGTGTCGGATACGCGCTCGGTCGAGGAGGATCGGTCGGGAGCGGTCCTGGTCGAGTTGCTGACGGCCGCGGGGCATGTTCTGGCGGACCGCGCACTGGTGCGCGACGACCGGGAGGAGATCGCGGCGCGGCTCAGGGCCTGGATCGCCGATCCGGGGGTCGATGTGGTGATTTCGACTGGCGGGACCGGATTGACCGGGCGCGATGTCACCGTCGAGGCGCATCACGACGTCTATGAAAAGGAAATCACCGGGTTTTCGACCCTGTTCACGATGGTGTCGGGGGGCAAGATCGGCACCTCGGCGGTCCAGAGCCGGGCCTGCGCCGGGGTCGCGGGCGGAACCTATCTCTTTGCCCTGCCCGGCAGTCCCGGCGCCTGTCGCGATGCCTGGACCGAGATCCTGCGAGCGCAGCTCGATTACCGGCACAAGCCCTGTAATTTCGTGGAAATCCTGCCCCGGCTTGAGGAGCATCGCCGGCGCAAATAGGGCTCAGGCCTCGTAGCTGCCATAGGGATCGGCCGGCTTGTCCTCGGACCGGTTGAGCAGGACGCCGAGGAGCGGGATCTGCCCCTCGAACAGACGCTCGCATTGGCGGATATCCTCCGCCTTGCTGATCCCGCCGCCCGCGACCAGGAGGATGCAATCGAGCCGGGGCAGGAAGGCGAGGACATCGTCGCAGACCAGCGCGGGCGGCAGGTCATAGAGCACCACGTCCGGCCGCAGGGTGGTGATCATCGTACCGAGCGCCTGGGCCGTCGAGGGCTCCTGCAGCAGTTCGGCGGGATCCGGCACCGGCGTCGCATTCAGGCCAAGCGCCAGATTGGGCGCCGCGCGCAGGAAATGCTCGGACGTGGAGCGATGGCCGTTCAGGAAATCCCGGATCTGCCCGGGATAGGGCACCCCGAGCACCCGCGCCAGATTGGGCAGCCGCAGATCGAGATCGACCAGTGCCACCCGACAGCTCGCCTGCCGTGCGAAGCTGAGGGCAAGGTTGCTGGCCACGAAGGTCTTGCCACAGCCGGGACCCGCCGAGGTGATCCCGACGCGCGACCAGCCATGGGTCCGCAGAGCCCGCGACATCCGGGTGCGCAGCTGGCCGAAGGTGATGTTGGCGGGATCGGCGCGGGTCGCGGTGATCACCCGGTGGCGCAGCAGATGGTCGGTGTCGAGCGCGGCGGACCGCAGGGCATCCCAGGGCGCCAGCCGTCCGTCCGTCGCCACGGCCTCGCCGAATTGCCCGATGCGGCTGTTGGTCAACATTTCGACGACACTCCCTGGCAAGGATCGATGCCCACGTCCGTGTGAACAGATGTAGCCAACCCGTCCTTAACAGTCCATCACCCCAGCCCGATCCCAAAACAACAATGGTTAATGTTAACGCTGATAACGTTGGGAATACCCGTCTGGCGGTAGTATAAAATCCGATACGCCAGAGGTTATGCTTCCAGACATGATTTTGGATTTGAATAAACCTCTATGTTTCGGGGGAACTATGTCTGAACAATTCATGTTGCGCGTGGGCGGTGCCGATATTGTCGTGAATACGAAGGACAGGGAGACTCTGTTCGAAGACGTCGCGGAACGGTTTCACCGCGGCCGGGGATTTGCCATTGCAACGCTGAACCTCGATCATCTGGTGAAAATCCGCCGCTCCGCCGCCTTTCGCGCCGCCTATCAGCGGCAGGATCTGGTCGTGGCGGACGGCAATCCCGTGGTCTGGCTCTCCCGGCTGGCGCGCCATCCCGTTTCGCTGGTGACCGGATCGGATCTGGTGCGTCCGCTGGCGGCATTGGCCGCGCGGGAGGGGGTGGCGGTGGCCCTGCTCGGCGCGACCGAGGAAACGCTGGACCGCGCGGCACAGGCGCTCCTGCGCGACACGCCCGATCTGCGCATCGTGGCGCGGCTCGCTCCCTCGCAGGGCTTCGATCCCGATGGCGCGGAGGCCGGCCGGCTGATCGAGCAACTGGGCCAGTCCGGCGCCGGCCTCACCTTCCTCGCGCTCGGCGCGCCCAGGCAGGAGATGTTCGCCGCGCGCTGCCGGGACGCGCTGCCGGAAATGGGCTTTGCCTCGATTGGCGCGGGCCTTGATTTTCTTGCGGAGAGTCAGCATCGCGCACCGGTCTGGATGCGCAACCTGGCGCTGGAATGGCTCTGGCGGGTGATGTCCAATCCACAGCGCATGGCGATGCGCTATGCCTTGTGTGCCCTGACGCTGCCGGGCCTCGCACTCTCCGTCGGCTTCGGCGCGATGGCCGAGACGCCGGTCACGGAGCCTCCCCTGCGGCCCCTGCCCGGCCATCGGGCCAGCTGATCTCGCGCGCCCGCGGCAAAAGGCAAAACCGAGACCCAGCCCACCCGACGCCCCCGGGTTCCGACACCCGCCCCCCTGACGCAGGCGCGGCAAGACCGGCTGAGGGCCAGAGCGCAATCCGACCGGAGTGAAACGAGGATCGGACAAATTGCGCGCAATCAAAGGCCGCGTAATCCGACCGGAGGGGAACGAGGATTGGATGAATTGCGTGTCACTCAAAGGGAGCGCGATCCGACCGGAGGAAGACAAGGATCGGATGGATTATGCACCAGATTATAGAGAGATAGAGCGCGCGACCTGACCCTCTCAGGTGGGATTGCGCTCCAAGAGGCGCGTTTGGGAGAGCTTCCGCAATCCTCGCGGCGCGCTCTCGCACACGCCCCGTAAAACCGAGGCCCAGGCCACCCGACGCCCCCCCCCCGGGTTCCGACGCCCGCCCCTCCCGACGCAGGCGCGGCAAGGCTGGACGAGGGCCATTGGCGCATTCGGGAGAAGCTTCCCCCCTTGTGGATGCGCGGCGAGCAAGACCTTCGCACGGGAACGTGGTCTCAATTCCGTAAAGCCGCCTCTTGGGCATCGAAGGGGGCGCTGAACCCGCGCCTTATGGCGAATCGGACGGGCCGAGGTATTTTTCCAACCCATACCGCGCGGCGAATTGCGCCACGGTGCTCTGCTCTTTCTGATACAGCATCCCAAGCGCGATCACCCCCGCGCAGAGCGTCGCAAGCCCGAGCCCAAAGGCGAACCGGCGGCGGCTCCGCGCCTGGGGCGTGGTGACGTAAGGGATCGAGACCACCGGCCGTATCCCCAACCGGCGCTCCATCTGGGCGCTCGTGCGCAGGACCGGATGGAGCAGTTCGAGCAGAAACACGAGACCGAAAGCGAAGCCGATGCTCGCACCGCTGCCCAGGATCACCAGCTTCTTGCGGTTGGGGCCAACCGGATAGCGCGGCACCAGGGCCCGCTCGATCACGTCGAACCGTTCGGACTGCTTGCTGGCCTCCAGCTGCTCGCCGGTGCTGGCCTCCGCCTTGCCGCGGGCGATCGCGGCATATTGCTCCTGAATGTCGGCGAACCGGCGGGTCAGGGCGTTGAGGGCGATCTCCACTTCCGGTGTGCGGGCGATCGAGGCATCGAGCGCCTTGTTCCGGGCGGCGATCTCGACCTTCTGGGACCGCAGCAGGGCGATCTGCTTGTCGGTCTCCTCGATCTGATGGGTGGTCGCCGACCGCTGCGCGGCACTCACTCCGGCCTCCGGGGCCGTGTCGGCGCCGGGCGCCGCTGAGCCAACAACGGCGCCGGGCGCCGCGGGACCAACAACGGCGCTGGGCGCCGCCCGACCGACCACGGCGCTGGGCGCCGCTGAGTCAACCACGGCGCCGACGGCGGCGATCTCGGCCCGCAGGCGGCGGATTTCCGGATGGCCGGGTCCAAGCACCGTCAGCTTCTGCGCAAGATCGAGCTGGAGTTGGTTGAGTTGAACCTCGGCCGGGCTCGGGGGAATGGCGGCGGCGGCGGCCGGGCCCTGCCCCACCAGCGACAGCTCCAGCGTGCCCCGGCTGTTCTGGAGCTCCAGAAGCTTGGCATCGATCTCCATGTCGCGCTGCTGAAGCCGGCGCTGCTCGTCGCGGCGGAATTCCAGGCTTTCGGGCAGGGCCTCGGCATTGTCGCGCTTGAAGGCGGCGATCCGGGCCTCCTGTTCGGCCAAAGCCACGCCGACCCGCTGTTCCTCGCCATCGAAATAGGCAAGGGTTTCGCGCACCCGGTTCGCCCGCACCTCAAGGTTCTGGGCCACCGCGTCGTCGATGAATTCGTTCACGATCGCCGCCACCTGCCCGGCATCGCCCATCCGCGCGGTGATCGAGAAGGAAAACACCTGCGCCGCCGCGCCGTTCGCCCCGCCCGGCGCCGCGATGCTGTTGAAGGTGATGGCCCCCCGCAGGATGTTCAGCCTGTCCTCCAGGGCGAGGCCCGGCATGTCCGCGAAGAGACCGAGCTTCGTGATGACGGCGGTCAGGTTTTCGCGCGACATCAGCCGCTGCTCGATCAGCTGCAACCGCTGGGCGGTGGTCAGATTGACGGTGGAACGGGCCAGATCGTCCGGAATCTGCTGGCTCTCGATCTGGATCGTCGCCGAGGCCTCGTATTCCGAGGGCCGGGTCATCGCATAATAAAGCGTGCCGCCGATCCCGAGCACCATCACCAGCGCGAGCGGAAAGGCCCGGCGCCACAGGGCCCGCAGGAATTCCACAATCAACTGGATCTGGTCCATGCCCCGCTCCCTCGTCCTCAACCGGGCACCCCGGCTCCGGCAACTCCCGGTTATCGCGCGCAATATGGGAGCCAGACGGTTTCAAAGGTGATAATCCCGGCCGTCTGTTTTTCCTTGTGAGGGCGCGGGCGATCGGTCCAATCTGCGGGACAACGGGTTATGCCAGCGCCGCGTCGGGGAGAATCGAGACATGAGCAAGGTCATCAAGGGGGGAACAGTCGTCACCGCCGATCGCGCCTGGAAGGCCGACGTGCTGGTCGAGGGGGAGACGATCGCGGCGATCGGCCCCGACCTGAGGGGCGACGAGACGATCGATGCGACCGATGCCTTCGTGATCCCGGGCGGCATCGATCCGCACACCCACCTTGAGATGCCGTTCATGGGGACGACGGCGGCGGAGACGTTTGAATCGGGCACCTTCGCGGCGGCGGCGGGCGGGACCACGATGCTGGTCGATTTTGTTCTGCCCGGGCCGGATGGCAGCATTCTCAAGGCAATGGATGATTGGGACCGCAAATCCGCGCCCCAGATCTGCGTCGATATCGGCTATCATGTGGCGATCTGCGACTGGAACGAGGGCCTGCATGGCGAAATGGCCGAGGTGGTCCGGCGCGGGGTCAATACCTTCAAGCATTTCATGGCCTACAAGGGTGCCTTGATGGTCGATGACGACGAGATGTATGCCTCGTTCAAACGCTGCGCCGAACTCGGGGCCCTGCCGCTGGTCCATGCCGAAAACGGCGATATCGTCGCGGAATTGCAGAAGAAATACATGGAGATGGGGGTGACCGGGCCGGAGGGCCACGCCTATTCCCGTCCCCCCGAGGTCGAGGGCGAGGCCACCAACCGCGCGATCATGATCGCCGACGCCGCCGGGGTGCCGGTCTATATCGTGCATGTCTCGTGCGAGCAGGCGCATGAGGCGATCCGCCGCGCCCGACAGAAGGGGATGCGGGTCTATGGCGAACCCTTGATCCAGCATCTGACGCTCGACGAGCGGGAGTATTTCAACAAGGACTGGGAGTATGCCGCGCGCCGGGTGATGTCGCCGCCGTTCCGCTCCGCCGATCATCAGGCGAGCCTCTGGGCCGGGTTGCAGGCGGGTTCGCTCCAGGTGGTGGCCACCGATCACTGCGCCTTCACGACGGCGCAGAAGCGCATGGGGCTTCAGGGATTTCCCTCGATCCCGAACGGCACCGGCGGATTGGAGGACCGGCTGCCGGTGCTCTGGACCGAAGGGGTCGGCACGGGCCGCCTGACCGCTTCGGAATTCGTCGCGGTCACCTCGACCAATATCGCGAAAATTCTCAACATCTATCCGAAGAAAGGCGCCGTGGTCGAAGGGGCGGATGCCGATCTGGTGGTCTGGGATCCGTCGCTCACCAAGACGATCAGCGCCGCCAGCCAGAAATCCATCATCGACTATAATGTGTTCGAGGGACGGACGGTCACCGGCCTGCCGCGTTATACGCTGAGCCGGGGCGATATCGTCTGGGCGGAGGGCCAGAACAGCCAGCCGGTTCCGGGCCGCGGTCGTTTCGTGCCGCGGCCGGCGTTTCCGGCGGGACATGTCGCCTTGTCGAAATGGAAGGAGCTGACCAGCCCGCGCGGCGTCGTGCGCGATCCGCGCAACATTCCGGCGGGTGTGTGATGGACCCGCTCACCCCCTCCGAAGCCGCCGCCCTGCGCTATGCCGCCGCCGAGGCGGAGCGGTGGCGCACGCAGGTCGCGGCGCGCAAGGTCGGGCCGGAGCAGGGTTATGCCGAGGCGCTGGCCCGGTTCTCGCGCCCCCTGCCCGAGGAGCCGGCCGATCCGGAGGTGATCCTGCGCGAGCTGGTGGCGGCGGCGGAACCGGGCCTGATCGGCACGGTCTCGCCCCGGTTCTTCGGCTGGGTCAAGGGGGCCTCCCATCCGGTGGGGGTGGCGGCGGACTGGCTGGCCTCGGCCTGGGGCCAGAACGCGGCGCTGGCGCAGGTGACGCCGTCGGCGGCGGCGGCGGAGGAAGCGGCGACGCGCTGGCTGCTCGACCTGCTCGACCTGCCGCGCGGGGCCGGGGTCGGGGTGACGACCGGGGCGACCATGGCCAATGCGATCGCGATGGCGGCGGCGCGCAATGCGCTCTTGGCGCGCGAGGGCTGGGATGTCGAGGCGAAGGGCCTGTTCGGGGCGCCCGAGATCACCGTGATCCGCGGGGCCGAGGCGCATTCGACGATGTCCATGGGCCTGCGCCTGATCGGGTTCGGCGCCGACCGGGTCATGGAGGTCGCCACGGACGACCAGGGGGCGATGCGGGCGGAGGCGTTCGAGGCGGCGCTGGCGGCGGCGAAGGGACCGGTGCTGGTGCTGGCGCAGGCCGGGCATATCAACAGCGGGGCGTTCGATCCCTTCGCGCGGATCGTGGCGGCGGCGCGGGCGCGGCGGGCCTGGGTGCATGTGGACGGAGCCTTCGGCCTCTGGGCGCGGGCCTGCCCGGATCGGCGCGCCCTGACCGACGGGATCGAGGGCGCGGACAGCTGGGCGACCGACGGGCACAAATGGCTGCAGGTGCCCTATGAATGCGGCGTGGTGATGGTGCGCGATACCGCGGCCCTCGCCCGGGCGATGAGCGCCCATGCGAGCTACCTGCCGCGGGGCGAGGCGCGCGACCCCTATGATTTCACGCCGGAACTGTCGCGCCGGGCGCGGGGCTTCGCGCTCTGGGCGACGATCCGCGCGCTCGGCCGCTCCGGCGTGGCCGAGATGGTGGGCCGCAACTGCGCCGTCGCCCGCTCCATCGCGGAGGGACTGCGGCGGGTGCCGGGGATCGAGATCCTGAACGAGGTGGTGCTGAACCAGGTCGCCGTGGCCACCCGCGAGGGCGACGCGGCGACGAATGCCCTGCTCGCGCGCGTTCAGGCGGAGGGCGCCTGTTTCCCCTCCGGCGGCGTCTGGAAAGGCCGCTCCATCCTGCGCATCTCGGTCAGCTCGGGACGCACCGGACCCGCCGATGGCGCGCGGCTGGTCGAGGCGATCACCGCCGCCTGGACGAAGGAGCACGCCGTTTGACCGCGGTGATCGAGGCACGGGGGCTCGATCTGGTGTTCCAGACCGGCGACGGTCCGGTCCATGCGCTGCGCGACGTGAACCTGACCATCAACCGCGGCGATTTCGTCAGCTTCATCGGCCCCTCCGGCTGTGGCAAGACCACCTTCCTGCGCGTCTGCGCCGATCTGGAGCGGCCCACGGGGGGCGCGATCCGGGTGAACGGGGTCACGCCGGAGGCGGCGCGGCTGGCGCGGGCCTATGGCTATGTGTTTCAGGCGGCGGGGCTGTTTCCCTGGCGCACGATCGGCGGCAATATCCGCCTGCCGCTGGAGATCATGGGCTATGCCAGGGCCGATCGCAACGCCCGCGTGGCCCGGGTGCTGGAAATGGTGGAACTCACGGGGTTCGAGCGCAAATACCCCTGGCAACTCTCGGGCGGCATGCAGCAGCGCGCCAGCATCGCCCGGGCGCTGGCCTTCGACGCGGAACTGTTGCTGATGGACGAACCCTTCGGGGCGCTCGATGAGATCGTGCGCGACCGGTTGAACGAGCAGTTGCTGGATCTCTGGGCGCGCACCGGCAAGACCATCTGCTTTGTCACCCATTCGATCCCGGAGGCGGTCTATCTCAGCACCCGGATCGTGGTCATGTCCCCGCGCCCCGGCCGGGTGACGGATGTGATCGAGAGCAACCTGCCCCGCGTCCGCCCGCTCGATATCCGCGAGAGCCCGGAGTTTCTCGCCATCGCCGCCCGGGTGCGGGCGGGTCTGCGCGCGGCGGTCGGCGATGAAATCTGACGCGGGTCCGATCCTCGCCGTCGTGCTGGCGATCGTCGCCCTCTGGTATGGGGGCGCGGTCGTCCTCAACGCCCCCTGGGCCTATGATCAGGCCGCGCGCGCGGGCGTGACGCTCGGCCCCCCGGCGCTGATCGAGGCGACCCTCACCCAGGAGCGCCCCAAGCTCCCGGCTCCCGATCAGGTGGTGGCGGAGCTCTGGAAGAGCACCGTCGAGATGGCCCCCACCTCCAAGCGCAGCCTGATCTATCACGCCGGCATCACCCTCTCGGCGACTCTGCTCGGGTTCCTGATGGGAACCGTGCTCGGGATCCTGCTCGCGGTCGGGATCGTGCGCGACCAGACGATGGAGGCGAGCGTCATGCCCTGGGTCATCGCGAGCCAGACCGTCCCGATCCTGGCCATCGCCCCGATGATCATCGTCGTTCTGAATTCGGTCGGCCTCTCGGGATTGTTCCCCAAGGCGCTGATCTCGATGTATCTTTCCTTCTTCCCGGTGGTGGTCGGCATGGTCCGGGGGTTCCGCAGCCCCGATGCGATCCTCCTCGACCAGATGCGGACCTGGAGCGCGAGCCCCGCCCGGGTGATGCGCGCGCTGCGCTGGCCGGCGGCGGTGCCCTATCTCTTTGCCTCGCTCAAGGTCGCGGTGGCGGCCAGCCTCGTCGGGGCGATCGTCGGC
>JBMDWT010000004.1:0-3206 GCA_048594665.1 Amaricoccus sp.
CCGCCAGGAGCCGAGAACGTAGATCAATCGAAAGAGGTTTGGCCATCCATGCTGGCCTCCTTCGCCAGCACGGATTCTGAATCAGAAATCACACCCGCCGGGAATCCCCATGCGATTCAAAACGGTCGAAAAACGCGCTAATGATATATATAAATGTAGTTATACCAATCTTCATTGATCAGAACCCATGCGCCCATTCACGGTGGCCGATGGATCTGATGCGCCAGGGCTGGTCCATCAGTTCGTTCCATGCCTCGCAGCAGTGGGCGACGATCTCCTCGTAGCCCTTGAAGACGCGGTTCGAGAGCCAATTCTCTCGGAGGAATTGCCAGATGTTCTCGACCGGGTTCAGTTCGGGCGATCGGGGCGGCAATGGCAAAAGGGTGATGTTTTCCGGCACCGCCAGGTTGCCCGAGATATGCCATCCCGCTTGGTCGAGAATGAGGACAGCATGCGCGTCGGGCGCGACCATCGCGCTGATCTCATTTAGATGCGCTTGCATGGCCTCGGTGTCGCACCAGGGCATGACGAGCCCGGCGCCCTTGCCCTCGGCCGGGCAGATCGCCCCGAATATGTAGGCCCATTTTGTGCGCTGGTCGCGCGGCGCCCGGGGCCGGGTCCCGCGCCGCGCCCATCGGCGGGTGATCTTGTTCTTCTGGCCAACTCTGGCTTCATCTTGCCACCACAGCTCTATGCGCTTGCCGTCGGCCCGTTCTGCCTGGATCTCCGCCACGCGGGCGGGGAGGTTTTTTTGAACGCCTCGATGGCATCTGGATCCTGATCATGGGCGCGCGGCCGGGCCGAGAGCTTTCGGAAACCCAAGGCGCGCAACTCGCGGCCAAGGGTCGTCTCGCTCACCGAGACCCCGAATTCATCCCAGAGCCACTGCGCCAGATCGATCAGCCGCCAGCGGACCACGCCATCGAGATAGGGCTTCGGCCCCGCTTCGACGGCACGGGCAAGCGCCGCGCGATGCTCCGCGTTCAGAAGAGGCGTCTTGCCAGGAGCCTTGTGGTCAATGAGACCGGCCGGACCCTCGGCGTTGAAGCGGATCACCCAATCGCGAATGATTTGAAGACCAACACCACCGATCCGCGCCGCATCGGTCCGAGACCCGCCATCATAGATCGCCGCCAGCGCGAGCAGCCTCCGGACCTGATTGCCATCCCGACTGTCACGCGCCATCCGCCGAAGATCATCCCCTTTGAAATCACCTCGAATCCTGAGCGGCATCGACATGGAAAACGCCTCCGTTTTCCATGTTGAATCAGTCTCGGCTCCTCTTGGGAATCCCCCACGAGTCGAAATCAGTGGTGGTTGGTATTAGACGCCTCCAAAAACCTCTGTGCGAATCGGGATTTGATTGATTCACTGAGCCATGTCTCGAGCGGGGCGCGGACATGGCTGATCGGTTTCCTGGTTTCTTCGATTTCGATGATCGGCTTGCTGAGTTGTCCGCCAAGGGCGACGATCTGGAACGCGTGAGGGCGCTCGTCGATTTTGAGATGTTCCGTCCGGCGCTCGAGGCGGCGGTTCCTCGATCCGATCGAGCCAGAGGCGGACGACCGCCGTTCGATCACGTGCTGATGTTCAAGGTGCTGATCCTGCAAGCGATGCATTCCTTGTCGGACGAGCGCGCCGAGTTCCTCATCAAGGATCGGCTGTCGTTCGTGCGGTTCCTCGGTCTCGGGCTCTCCGACGCCGTGCCCGACGCCAACACGATCTGGACATTTCGGGAGGCGTTGAAGAAGGGGGGCGCCGTCGAGGGATTGTTCCGGGGCTTCGATGAAGCGCTTCGCTCCCGAGGTTTTCTGGCGATGAGCGGGCAGATCGTCGACGCCACCATCATCGCAGCCCCGAAGCAGCGCAATACGAACGAGGAGAAGACGGCGATCAGGGAAGGTCGCGTGCCCGACGCTTGGAAGGACAAACCGGCAAAGCTCGCCCAGAAGGATCGTGATGCACGGTGGACGGTGAAGTACACGAAGGCGAAGCCGCGCGCGAGGATGGGAGTTCACATGCGGTCGATCTCGCCATTCCCGCGTTCGGCTACAAGACCCACGTGTCGATCGATCGCGGCTTCGGGCTGATCCGCAACTGGACCACGACGCATGCGGCGGCGCATGACGGCGCGCGGCTCGGAGACGTGCTGGATCGCACGAACACGGCGAGCGACGTGTGGGCCGACACCGCGTATCGGTCTGCGAAGAACGAGACGATGATGGAGCGGAGAGGCTTCGTGTCGCGCATCCATCGCAAGAAGCCGCCGGGACGGCTGATGCCGGAGCGTATGCGGATTGCCAACGCGCGGAAGTCGAAAGTGCGCAGCGCCGTCGAACATGTCTTCGCCCACCAGAAGGGCCTGATGAGCCTCGTCGTGCGGACGATCGGCATCGCGAGGGCCGAAGTAAAGATCGGCATGGCGAATCTCGCCTACAACATGCGCCGCTTCGTCTGGCTGATGACAAAATACGCGGTCGCATGAGGGCCAGGGCCGCGAAAGCGGCCTCAGCCGAGGCTCGCGGCTCGAAAATCACCGCACGGCGTTGCCTCGATCCGCGCGGTCGCCATCAAGCCGCATTCTCAGCGATCAAACCGCGGTTCTTGGAGGTGTCCAGTTTTAATGAAATGATGTATAAAGAGTCTTAGTGGATTTGTATTGTTTTGGCTGATCAATAAACAAAAATCTATGTCTGATGCTGTATTGCGGCTTCTGAACCTGATGAATGCGCTCTTACTGGTGGCACTGTTGATTGGTGCCGATAGTCGCTCTGAGCAGAAGATTACCAATCATTGAAGCGAGGGCGTGGCAATTACGAGGGCGCAGGTGGCCGCCCAGACAGGTGCCTTTTTTCGTCCGATAGGATTCGGAATTGCCGGGACCTTAAAAAGGGAATGGGTTGGGAGGTGCCGTGTCACGATGCATCGCTCCACCTTTCGCCTTCAAGTCGCGAATTGCTTAAAATCCCAATAATATCTAAAAAAATCAACTTCTTATGTCTATGCCGCCGCACTCTGACAAGTCGGTTTGGCGATGGTCGTAAAACTTTTGCGTTGCCGATGTACATTTTCCGCTTGCGGAGTTTAGCGTGTTTCCCTAGATAGCGCTTCACCGGCGGCGGGGCGGCGATGAGCGGTCTGGCGGCGGGGAATTGGGGAGACGGGCAGCTGGTTGCGCTCAAGGTGAGTGCGATGGGTTGGTTTTG
>JBMDWT010000040.1:0-217605 GCA_048594665.1 Amaricoccus sp.
TGCGCACGCGTGCGCACCTTGCAAGTACCTGATATTGCAGAGTTAAAGTGTTAACGTGATTTTGCGTGCATCTGGCACAGGCATTCGACCGGCTCGGAATGGTCGCGCTGGACGGTGGCCGCGCCTGCGAGTGCGTCCATCTTGCGGGCCAGTTCGATATCGCGATCGCTGAGGCCCTCGCACTCGTGGGTGGTGAGGGTCACGTCCACGATATTATAGACATTGGTCCATTCGGGATGATGGTTCAGCTTCTCGGCGACGAGGGCCGCGCGGGACATGAAGCCCCAGGCCTCGGAGAAGGTCTTGAACTTCCAGATCTTGCGGATCGCATCCCGATCCGGAATCGCGCCCCAGCCGGTCTCGCCCAAGGCGGGGAGGTCTCGGGCTCGGTCGGGTTCGGTGAGTTTAGTGGTCATACAACTCTCAAATGATATCGAATCCCCGGTTCATTTGCCATAATAGGCTAGTTTCTGGCCCAAATACGAGTAAAAATTTTTTCTTGCTAATCACATTTTAACAAAACTATTTAAGACCAAAAAGAACTTTTCGTCTATCAATTATAGTCTCGTACTTAGTTATAATGTCGTTGTACAGCTTCTTTTGATTCTCAAAATCCGTCTGGAATGGATTTGCAAATTTAGATCCGAGGGTCCCAAGTTGATCTCCATCTAGGGTCAGATCGAAAGTCGGATAGATGTCAGTAAGTTTGGGGTTGAAGTCATAGACCGTTCTCAACACATCAAAAAACAGTGCAGCAGATCTGACCTTTGGGGAGTGGATGCTTTCGTCCCAAGAGTTAGAATCCATTATTATTCTATAGTATTCAACACTATCCATTTTTGTTAAATCGATCTTGAGCTCTTTATACTTCTTAACAACCCAAAACCTTTCAAACTTTTCGGTATTTATCGACACAAGTAATTTGACAACAAAATCAGTGTCATACCGCTTGGAGAACTCCTCAATTGCCTCGAAAGAAAGCTCGTCTGAAAGTCCAGAAACGTATAGAGCGCAAAAATACTCCTGAAAATAACGATGTGAAAATCGATATCGAGAGCCATCCTGTATTACTATGCTTGTAGAAATTGTTAGATCTTTTTTTAGATCTTCGGTGCTTTCAACGATATTTGTTGCCGAGCAGGCGTATTCGATATGGCTATCAATTTGTTGCTCCGTTAAGTCAAATGCTTCTTTTGAATAGGTGGAAACAGCGAATGCCCCAACGAAGTTAACAAAGTCCCGCTTTGACAATCCGCTAAAATGTTGTCTGACATAACCTTCTTTCTTTGCATCATGTTTTGACCACAGTGTATTAAATACGTCATCTAGAAATTCATGTTTGTCAGGTGATATGCGACCAAATTCGTTAAATGTGAGCAGCATAACGGTCAGCAGAAGTGGGTTTTCAACAAAGTCTGTATGACTATAGTAAAGGCTATCTCTAATAGCTTCAATAAAGCCTTCTTTAACCCTCTTGTTAAACTTCAGTCTCTCAACAACAAGTATTGCGCGTTCTTTTGTTAATGGGGCTATATCGAAGATCTTAAAGTCCGACCACCCACGCATAGATTCGGAGGGGCGTCCAGAAACGATGAAGGGACAAAGTGGATACTTTTTTGCAAGGCTTGTTATCTGATTTTCAGCATCCCTCTGATATTTCTTAGGTATCTCATCGATCCCATCCAAAATAATAAAAAATAGACCAAGGTTCAGCCCATCATATATTTGATCAATGTTGATTTTGTCAGAAAAAGAAGAGATGTCATCATGAATAAATTTTACAATATTTACAGAATCTGTTCTGGCCAAATCCCTCAGCTCAACAAACAGGGGTATAAATTTACTATCTGAGTGCGACAAATCTAAGAAAGTCTTTCGAGTAAATAAAGACTTGCCAGCGCCCGCTACGCCTCGAATTATCACAGCTGGATGATCTCTCGCATCCTTAAATTTAGCTCTAGAAGTCAATTCTGATACTAATTGAAGCTCAGATTTCTTTTTTCTACTCAAGCGATCTGAGTGATTTCCTGTAATGAAGCTATTTTTGATGTAGATATCCAAGAGGTTAGCGCTGTCGGTGTCGTATAAATTATTTCTTATTTGCCTGCAATATCTAGACTTTCCTAAAATATAAGCCGTGAAGGCGCCCTCAGATTGGTTGCGAATATTTGCCCATTTCTTTCTTAAAGCGCTCTCGGCCAATCCAATAAGGCGATCAATCGCCCTCTGTGTGACCCCTGTTACAATCTGCTGTTCATCAACTAGGTCATCCATGGCAAGCCTTCATTGCGATCATTTTATTTTGCCATCTCTGAATGTTATGGTGAGTTTGTCTCTGTTTCTCAATCTGGTGTCCGACCAAGCGAGAGTCGATTTTGTACAGTACTTCATCTTTAGTCAAGCTCAAGATGTCCAAGTGTTTCCGCATGTTGATTTCGAGGCGGAGGAGGTGCAAGGCGTTTTGTTCCAGAGGGTGCGGATCAAGCGGCGGGTCTCTGTGTACATCTTACGCATGAGCCGTTGGCGAGTGACCCAAGAGCGCATCGACCCGTGCAGGTCGAGGTGGACCATATCGATCCGAATTGCCGCGGTACGAGCCCAAGATGACAATTGTGGCGGCGTCGCGGCATGTGCCCGAGGCGGGAAGGAACAGCCGCTTCTGGTGTGAAAGACGATCCCGCCTAACGTAGAGGTGTCGTATGTCAGTCCTGTTCGGGTTGGGCTTCGCACCGCCTGAACGGCCCATAGCTCGTCAAAATCTCGATTTCCTCGCCCACAGCGGCGGTTTCGGCGTCCAGATATTGCGCCACGGCGCGGGAGAAGCCGGGGTCGGCGATCCAGTGTAACGAATAGGTCGGCGTGGGCAGGTAGCCGCGGGCGAGTTTGTGTTCGCCTTGGGCGCCGGCTTCGACCCGCGCGAGGCCATGGGTGATCGCGTGGTCGATGGCGCGGTAGTAGCAGAGTTCGAAATGCAGGAAGGGGTGGTCCTCGGTACAGCCCCAGTAGCGGCCATAGAGCGTGTCCCGGCCGATGAAGTTCAGGGCCCCCGCCACCCATTTGCCGTTGCGCCGCGCCAGAACCAGCAGGATGTCGTCGCGTAAAGTCTCGTGTGCGAGGGTGAAGAAGGCCCGGGTCAGGTAGGGCTGGCCCCATTTGCGCGCCCCGGTGTCCTGGTAAAAGCGCCAGAAGGCGTCCCAGTGTTCGGGTTGGATTTGATCGCCGGTGAGGGCGAGGATCTCGCCGCCGAAGGTATTGGCGCGCTCGCGTTCCTTGCGGATCGCCTTGCGTTTGCGCGACGAGAGTTGGTCGAGGAAGGCGTCGAAGCTGGGGTAGTCGCGGTTTTCCCAGTGGAATTGCTGGGTGACGCGGGGCAGGAGGCCGATGTCCGCGCCCCACGTGGCTTCCTCGGCGGTGCAGAAGGTGATGTGCAGCGAGGAGGCGCGTTGCTGTTTGGCGAGGGTCACGGCGCCCTGGAGCAGGGCCGCGCGGGCGGAGTCGTCGCCGGGTCGGGTCAGGAAGCGGCGGCCGGTGGCGGGGGTGAAGGGGACCGCCGATTGCAGTTTGGGATAGTAGCGCCCGCCCGCCTGTTGATAGGCGTGGGCCCAGTTGTGATCGAAGATATATTCGCCCGAGGAATTGGTTTTCACATAGAGCGGCATCGTGCCGACGAGCTGGCCGTTCCGGCGGGCGGCCAGGTGGCGGGGGATCCAGCCGGTGCCGGGGCCGGTGGAGCCGGATTCCTCCAGCGCCGCGAGGAAGCGGTGGGTGGTGAAGGGGTCAATGGGGGTGCCGCCTTCGGGGTTGGCGCAGGCGTCCCAGTCGGCGGCGGGCAGGTCGGCGATCCGGGAGAGGGTGGTGATTTCAAAGCTGTCTTGCATCGCGGTTCTCCCCGGGGGTGGAGATGGCGGGGGCGGCCTGTCCGTCAAGGTTTGTCAGGGCGGTAGCCTTCGAAGGTGATGTTGTCGGCGGTGGCGCGGGCCGCCGTTTCCTGGTCGGGCGAGCGGATGGTCCAGGTGAGGATCGGAAGCCCGCGGGATTTGAGCGCGGTGACGGCGGGATTGGCGAGGTCGGTCCGGTCGTGGGAGATGAAGCAGGCGCCGGTGGGGTCGAAGTCGCGGATCGCGGCGAGGTGTTGGCGGCGGCTGGGAGAGAGCGGCCATTCGTCATCGGCGAAGGCGCAGGTGGTCAGGCCCCGGGGGATGGCGGGGGCGATTTCGGCGAGTTTGGCGATGGCGTGGGGGTTGAAGGACATGAGGGCGACGGGGCCGTCATAGGCGGAGACGAGTTCGGCCACGCGGGATTCGAGCGGTCCGACCTCGGGGCCGAGGGTGCCGGTCTGGTCCTTGATTTCAATGAGGAGCGGGACGCGGCCCGCGACCAGTTCGAGAATGCCGGAGAGGGTGGGGATGGTTTCCCCGCCGCCGGTGAGGCCGAAGGTGCGCAATTGCGCGGCCGGGACGTCGGCGAGGCGGCCGCGCTGGCCGGTCAGGCGCGGGAGGGTGTCGTCGTGGAAGACCATCGCCTCGCCGCAGGCCGCGCGCTGGACATCGATTTCGATGGCGTAGCCGTGGGCGATGGCGGCGGTGGCGGCGGCGCGGCTGTTCTCGACGATGCCGCGCCCGCGGTCGTGCAGGCCGCGGTGCGCGATGGGGGTGGCGTGGAAGGCGCGGGGCAAGTCAGGCAATCTGGAAGATGCCTTCGACTTCCACCGCGACGCCGAGCGGCAGAGAGACCGAGCCCACGGCGGCGCGTGCATGGCGGCCCTTGTCGCCGAAGACCTCCGCGAGCAGGTCGGAGGCGCCGTTGATGACCTTGGGATGGTCGGTGAAGTCGGGCGTGGCATTGACGAAGCCGGTCAGCTTGACCACCCGCGTCAGCCGGTCGAGGTCCCCCCCGCAGGCCGATTTCAACTGGGCGAGCAGGGCGAGCGCGCAGGTCCGGGCGGCGGCGTAGCCCTGTTCGGCGTTCATGTCCTGACCGAGCTTGCCGAGGATGAAGCCCTTGTCGTCGCGGCTGATCTGGCCCGAGATGAAGACGAGATCGCCCGTCTGGACAAAGGGAACGTAATTGGCCGCCGGCGCGGGCGCGTCGGGCAGGGTGAGGCCGAGTTCCGAGAGGCGGGCATCGATGGCCGAGGGCATGGGCGGGCTCCTGTGTCAGTTTGCGCGCAAGCTAGACAAGATCGATCCGGGAGGGAACCGGGGAATTCCGGTCGCGCGGGGATCGCGCGCGGATTTTGCGTGACCTTTGTTGGCGCCGCGCCATTTTGGGTGCTAAGGGTGTGGCGCCGACCGCGTGTGTGACTGAGGGGGTTTGCTTGAACGTCTTGAAACTGGCGATGGGGCTCGGTCTGGCCGCGCTGCTCGGAGCCTGCGCCGCGTCGCGCGATCCCAACGATCTCTCCCATGATCCCTTCGCCGCCCAGAACCGGGCCGTGCATGAAACCAACAAGCAGCTCGACGCCGCCGTCTATGGCCCGGTGTCGCGCGCCTATGGCCAGACGGTGCCCCAGCCCGTGCGCACCGGCATCACCAATCTCAGCACCAACTGGGGCCTGCCCGCCGATGTGATCCAGTACAGCCTCCAGGGCAACGGCACGCGCGCGGCCGACGCGGGAACCCGGTTCCTGATCAATACGCTCTTTGGTCTCGGCGGCCTGATCGATCCCGCCAAGGACATGGGCCTGCCCTACCGCGAAACCAATTTCGACGAGACCTTCTACACCTGGGGCATCCCGGAGGGCGGTTATGTCGAAATTCCCGCCTTCGGCCCCGGCACCCAGCGCGACTGGACCGGCTGGGTGCTCGACCAGTTCACCGATCCCGCCTATTACGTCCTGCCCGGTGTCGCGACCGATGGGCTGGTGGCGCTGGCCGGTCTCGACATAGTGAATGACCGCTATGAACTCGACCCGGTATTGGAGGAGTTGCTGCACAATTCCACCGACAGCTATACCGCGCAGCGGATCAGCTATCTGCAGAATGCCCGGGCCCGGATTCAGGGTGGAACCAAACCGGCCCAGTTGGAGGATGTCTACGATGGGTATTGAGCCAAACCTCGACCGGCGGAGCCTGCTCGGCGGGCTGGCCGTTCTGGTCGCCGCCGGCATGGCCGGGCCGGTCCGCGCCGACGCCGTTTCCGGAGCCACGAGCCTCGTGACGTCGCTCTCGGCCGAATTGCAGAAGATGGTCAATTCCGGCCAGGGCCAGGCCGCCCAGATCGCCACCTTCCAAAAGGTGATCGCCCGGTATGCCGACATGGGCCCCGTGGCCGCGAGCATCCTCGGCCAGCCCTGGCGCACCGCCACGGCCGCGCAGAAACAGGCCTTTGTCAGCGCCTTTCAGGGTTATTTCGCCCGCAAGTACGGCAATACCTTCGCCCAGTACAAGAATGCCCGGATTTCGGTGTCCGGCGCCGAGGACGCGGGCAAGTCGGGCGTGCTTGTCCATTCCACCGTGCTGCGGCCCGGTCAGGAAAACATCGCCGTCGACTGGCAGATCAGCGCGCGCAGCGGCTCGCCCAAGGTCGTCAATCTGATCATCGAGGGCGTCTCGATGCTGGCCAACGAGCGCGCCGAGATCGGGGCAATGCTGGAAGCCGCCGGCGGAAGCCTCGATGGCCTGATTGCCAAGATGAACGCCGCGAGCTGACATGGCCGAGCCAGAGCGCGGCGGGATATTCGCCGGATCCGATCCCTTTGCGATCGCCCAGGGCTGGCTGGCCGAGGCGGAGCGCACCGAACCAAACGATCCGAACGCGATCGCGCTCGCGACCGTCGATGCCGACGGATTGCCGAACGCGCGGATGGTGCTTCTCAAGGAGATCGAGCCCGGGGCCTTCGTGTTCTACACCAATTACGAGAGCAAGAAGGCCGCGGAGCTGGACGGGACGGCCAAGGCCGCCTTTGTGATGCATTGGAAGAGTCTGCGCCGCCAGATCCGGGTCCGGGGTCTGGTGAGCAAGGAGGAAGGCCCGAAGGCCGATGCCTATTACCGGTCGCGCGGATTGCAGAGCCGTCTCGGGGCCTGGGCCTCGCGCCAGTCCCGGCCGCTCGCCTCGCGCGCCCATCTGATCGCCGAGGTGGCGCGTGTGACCGCGCGCGAGGGGCTCGATCCGGCGCGCCCGCCGTTCTGGGGCGGTTATCGGATCACGCCGCTGGAAATCGAGTTCTGGGCCGATGGGGCGCATCGCCTGCACGACCGGTTCCGCTGGACCCGGCCCGAGCTCAACGCGCCCTGGTCGATCACGCGCCTCAACCCGTAGCCCTTGGCTACGGGTTCGCAACAGGTGCCAAGGTCGAAGCGCGGCGCGGGTGCGCGGGTGCCATCTTCGCGGCGTCGACGCGCCGCCCTGAAGCGCAATCCGACCGGAGTGAAACGAGGATCGGACAAATTGCGCGTCAATTTAAACGGATAGAGCGGTGAACGGGGGCCAATGCGAACGGGCACCGCTCCAGTGCAACCGGCGGGGGAGGCGACAGCCTCCCGCGCCGGGTGACGGGATCAGGCCGCGACTTCGGCGAGCGTCGGATAGTCGGTATAGCCCTTTGCGCCGCCGCCATAGAAGGTCGCCTGGTCCGGCGTATTGAGCGGGGCGTTCCGGCGCAGCCGTTCCACCAGATCCGGATTGGCGATGAAGAGCTTGCCAAAGGCGACCGCGTCCGCCCGTCCGCTCTCGACCGCGTCGATGGCCAGATCCCGCGTATAGCCGTTGTTCGCGATATAGACGCCGTCGAACCGGTCACGCAGGGCCGCGATCGAGAGGCCAGCGGGCAGGTCGCGGGTGCCGCCGGTCTGGCCCTCGACCATATGCAGGAAGGCGAGGCCGTAGGG
Source organism: Amaricoccus sp. (assembly GCA_048594665.1). Taxonomy (GTDB): domain Bacteria; phylum Pseudomonadota; class Alphaproteobacteria; order Rhodobacterales; family Rhodobacteraceae; genus Amaricoccus. The sequence continues at coordinate 7,833 of JBMDWT010000040.1, forward strand.
ATTGATCCGCTCGATGGCGTGGGCGAAGGTATCCGCCGTTTCCTCGACCACGACATTGTTCGCCGCCGAGAAGGGGCTGAGCCGGATGCCGGTGCGATCCGCGCCGATCGCGCCCGCCACCGCTTCGACGACTTCCTCGAGAAGGCGCGCGCGGTTCTCGATCGAGCCGCCATAGGCATCGGTGCGCTGGTTCGAGGCGGGCCGCAGGAACTGGTCGATCAGATAGCCGTTGGCCGCGTGGATCTCGACGCCATCGAAGCCCGCCGCGCGGGCATTGCGCGCGGCCCGGCGGTAATCCTCCAGGATGCGCGGAATTTCCGACAGCTCCAGCGCCCGGGGATCGGAGGTCATGACAAAGCCCGTTCCGTCGAAGGTCTTGCTCGCCGCCCCGATCGCCGAGGGTCCGACCGGCGCTTGTCCGTTCGGTTGAAGCGAGGTGTGGGAGACCCGTCCGACATGCCAGATCTGGGCGACGATCTGGCCGCCCTCCGCATGGACCGCGTCGGTGACCTGTTTCCAGCCCGCGATCTGGGCGTCGCTGTGGATGCCCGGCGTCCAGGCATAGCCCTTGCCTTCCGGGCTGATCTGGGTGCCTTCGCTGATGATCAGGCCCGCCGAGGCGCGCTGCCGATAATATTCGGCATGGATGTCATAGGGCGCATCATCCTCGGGACGGGCGCGGTTGCGGGTGAGGGGGGCCATCACCACGCGGTTGGCGAGGGTGAGGGCACCGGCCCTGAGCGGCGAGAAGAGTTTCGGTTCGGACATGATCTACTCCAATATTCGGGACCGACTGGTCCATAATTGACCGCGCCGACGATGGCGCGGCGGTTGGTTCAGGTCGAGGGTTGGATCAGGCTTTGGCTCTGGCGCAGGATCGCGGCCAGTTCCTCCGGCGCGCGGCCCGCCTTGCGCAGGGCATGCACGCCGAGGGCGATGGCGACGAGGGTGCGCGCCCGATCCAGCGCGGCGGCGGGGTCCGAGGGCGAGAGTGCCTCGGCGAACAATCCTTCCACCCGGTCGAGATGCTGGCCGCTGAGCGCCGCCACTTCCGGATCGTGGGGGGAGAGTTCGGAGATGCAGTTCACCATCAGGCATTCCCCCGGCCCCGTGCCCGATCCGGCAAGGGCCCGCAGCATTTCCCGTGCCGCGTTGCCCTGTGCCTGTCCGGCGATCGCGGCCAGTTGGTCGAGGCGTTGCCGGGACGTGCGCCGCAGCGCCGAGAGGAGGACGCCATGCTTCGATCCGAAGGCGGCATAGAAGCTGGAGCGGCTGATCCCCATCGCCGTCGTCAGGGCGTCGAGCGAGGTGGCCTCGAACCCGCGCGCCCGGATCACCTCGATCCCGGCCGCGAGGGCCGCGTCGATGTCAAAGCCGCGCGGGCGGCCGGGACCGGGGTGTGAGTCTGTGTGCGCCTGTTCCATGGGGGTGAATATGGACCAGTCGTTCCGGAATTCAAGCCCCTCGGTGTCGAGCCTCCGGTCAGACGCCGAAGACCGACCATCCGGCGCGGGTGGCCAGCATTTCCAGCGCCTCCGACCCCAGGAGCGAATTGCCGACCTTGTTGAGCCCGGGCGACCAGACCGCGATCGAGGCCCGGCCCGGGGCTATGGCGAGGATCCCGCCGCCCACGCCGCTCTTGCCCGGCAGGCCGACGCGATAGGCGAAATCCCCCGAGCCGTCGTAATGCCCGCAGGTCAGCATCAGCGCATTGATCCGCCGCGCCCGGGCGGAATGGACCACCCGGTTGCCCGAGACCGGATCGCGGCCGTTGTTGGCGAGATAGAGCCCCGCCCGCGCCAGTTGCCGACAGCTCATCGCCAGCGCGCAATGATGGAAATAGACCCCGAGCACAGGGTCGACCGCGTGGGTCAGCGTCCCGAAGGAATGCATGAAATGCGCGAGGGCGCGGTTGCGGTCGCCGGTCGCGGCCTCGGCGCGGGCCACCGCCTTGTCGGTCACGATGGACTCGTCATCCGCGAGGAACCGGACGAACCGCACGATCTCGCCGATGGCCTCGCGCGGGGTATGGCTGGCGAGCAGAAGGTCGCTGACCACGATCGCCCCGGCATTGATGAAGGGATTGCGGGGGATGCCCCCCTCGGCCTCGAGCTGGACGATGGAATTGAAGGCCGATCCCGAGGGCTCGCGTCCGACCCGCGACCAGATCGCCTCGCCATGCCGCCCGAGGGCCAGGGTCAGCATCAGGACCTTGGAGATGCTCTGGATCGAGAAGGGCATGTCGGCGTCGCCGGCGGCGAAGGTCCGCCCGTCGAGCGTGGTCACCGCGATGCCGAACCGGCGCGGATCCACATGGGCGAGGGGGGGGATGTAATCGGCGACCCTGCCCTCGCCGAACCGGGGGGAGAGTTCGCGGTGGATGCCCTCCACGATCGAGGCGAGGTCGGCGCTGGCGGCCATCTCGGCTTTCCTTGTCCTTGGGCGAAATCTCCGCCCCTTGATCTATCAGGGATTGCTTTCCGGGACATTTCCCTGTCCCCGGCCGACAAGCCCCCTCTTTCGGCCGCGCTTCCCCGCCGATATCCCATGGCGGCCGCGCCGGTTTCAGGGGATGGTGCCCGCGGGGAATCGCTGTTGGATCGGTATCATGAAACCACTTCTGTTCGTTCTGTTCATTGTCCTCTTTACGCTCGTCGGAGACTATCTGCTCAAGCTCGCGTCCCAGAAGGATCATTCGCTGACGAGTCTCGAATTCGCGGGCGGCGCGCTGTTTTACGCCGTCAGCGCGGCGGGCTGGGTCTATGCGATGAAATATCTGCCGCTGGCCACCATCGGCGTGTTCTATTCGATGCTGGTGATTCTCCTGCTCGCGGCGATGGGGATCACGCTGTTTGGCGAAAGGCTCGCGGCGCGGGAGGTCGTGGGGCTGGTTCTGGCCTGCGCCTCGCTCGGGCTGATGAGCCGGTTTCACTGATCGCAAGAGGCCGGGCTTGATCCCGGATCCCGACGGCTTTGGTCGGGTTTGAGACGACAAGGGAGAATGGGATGCCCGAACGAAAGACTCTGCTTCTGACCGGGGCCAGCCGGGGGATCGGGCATGCGACCGTCAAACGCTTTTCCTCGGCGGGCTGGCGGGTGATCACCTGTTCCCGCCATCCCTTCCCGGAGGATTGCCCCTGGGAGGCGGGGGCGGAGGATCATATCCAGGTCGATCTCGCCGATCCCAACGACACGATCAACGCCGTGCGCGAGATCCGCGGAAGGTTGAAAGGCGGACGGCTCGAAGCCCTGGTCAACAACGCGGGCATCTCGCCCAAGGGCGAGGGCGGGTCGCGGTTGAACACCCTGACCACCGATCTGCGCACCTGGGGGCAGGTGTTTCATGTCAATTTTTTTTCCAGCGTCGTGCTCGCCCGTGGGTTGATCGACGAACTGACGGCGGCCAAGGGCGCCATCGTCAATGTGACCTCGATCGCGGGCTCGCGGGTGCATCCGTTCGCAGGCCCCGCCTATGCCACCTCCAAGGCGGCCCTCGCGGCGCTGACCCGGGAAATGGCCCATGATCTCGGCCCCCTGGGGATCCGGGTGAATGCCATCGCCCCGGGCGAGATCGAGACCGAAATCCTTTCGCCCGGCACCGAGGAACTGGTCGCGGCGATTCCGATGCGTCGTCTGGGCAAGCCCGAGGAAGTCGCCCGCACGATCTATTATCTCTGCTCGCCGGAAAGCAGCTATGTTTCCGGGGTCGAGATCGAAATCAATGGCGGGCAGCATGTCTGACCGCGTCCTGTAAGAAATCCCGTGATCTGGTCGGAAATCTTCTAGTCGATTTGCGATTGTCTTGTCGGTGCCCGGGCCGTCTTTCGCAAGGACGCGGATCGGCGTGGGGCGATCAAAGGTGGAAAGAGTCTTAAGTCCGCCTTGCCATCGGGAATGTTTTCAAGGATCAAGGCGGTTGCGCATCACTTAGGGGAATCGCTCCCGCTTTTTTCGCGTATATGGGGAGTAAGCTGATATGCCGAGTTCTCGGGAAACGGCGGGGACGGATGCTCCGGACACGCGCGCCATGATCGCCAAACGCCAAGGAGGTTGACAAATTGGCGTGCTGTCATTGCGACTTTAGTGGTTGCGTTCATCGCCGGAACCGTTAATTGTGTTTCAAACGCGTGTGTCATGGGGTTGTGCGTCGAGTTCAGCCATTTCTAGTGTAGAACGGCAGGGATGCATGCCGCTACGTTTAACCAAAAGTCCCTAATATGCTTGTACGCGGTCATGTAAAATGGTTCGATACTACCAAGGGTTACGGCTTTGTAGTGGCAGATGATGGAGAAGGGGATATTCTTCTCCACGGTAATGTCCTGAGGGTCTTCGGATTCACGTCCGTTGCCGAAGGCGCGGAAATCGTCCTCCAAGTTCAGGTTACGGATCGTGGTCGTCAGGCCATCGAGGTGGTGGATATCGTTCCCGCCGCGACGGTTTCACCCGAGACGCAGGCCGTGCCGGTTGCCCCCGAGGGAGCCGCCGCCGGTCCGCTCAGTCCCGCGCGGGTCAAATGGTTCGACCGGGTCAAAGGTTTCGGCTTCGTGAACATCTATGGCCGGACCGAGGATGTCTTCCTCCATATGGAAACATTGCGCCAGTATGGCTATGGCGAGGTCGTCGCGGGCGATGTGCTGGCCGTGCGCGTCACCGCCGGACCGAGGGGGCCGATGGTCTATGAGGTGCGCAGCTGGGATTATGTCGCCCGTCAGCGGTTGGCGGATGAAACCTTCAGTTGAACTCTTCTGCCTGGCTCTGCTCGGGCAGATATGGGCGGGCCCCTTGCTGGCCGAGGCCTGCGATCCGGGCTTCGTCGACCTGCGCGACCAGAACACCGAGGCACGATTTCATGTCGAGGTGATGGACACGCCCGAGGGCCGGGAAAAGGGATTGATGTTCCGGGAGTTCCTGCCCCGATTCGACGGCATGCTGTTCGTCTATGAGGAACCGCAGCCGGTGGCCTTCTGGATGGAGAACACCAAGATCCCGCTCGACATGCTGTTCTTTGATTCGGCCGGAAGGCTGGAGAGCATCCACGAGAACGCGGTGCCGATGGACAAGACCCCGATCATCGGCGGACAGGACATCGAATATGTTCTCGAGGTCAACGCGGGCATGGCCAGGCTGCTCAATATCGAAATCGGCGCCGAATTGCGGCATCCCGCCGTCGATCAGAAGCTGGCCGCCTGGAGTTGCGCGAGCGATTAACAGTTTTGCTCTTTCCTCGCCGCGTTGGCCGGGATAGAGCGTGCGCGTCGGGGCGTGGCGCAGCCTGGTAGCGCGACGGTTTTGGGTACCGTAGGCCGGAGGTTCGAATCCTCTCGCCCCGACCAGCTCTTAAGGGTCTTCGGACAGGGCCGGTTTACAGGCTGGTTTACAGTCCGCTTTGGGACCGGCGACGCTCTGTGTTAATGTCGAGGGAACGGGTAAGGGAGAGGTCATGCGGGTACTGGTCGTTGGCGCAAGCGGTACGATCGGCCGCGCGGTCGTGAAGGAGCTGCGGCCGCGGCACGAGATCCTCACCGCATCCCGGACCGGCGCCGATTTTTCGCTCGACCTGACCGAACCGGAGGGGATCGCCGCGATGTTCCGCCAGACCGGTCCCCTGGACGCGGTGGTCTGTTGCGGCGGGACGGTGCATTTTGGCCCGCTGGCCGAAATGACGCCGGAGCTTTACGCGGTCGGCGTGCGCGACAAGCTGATGGGGCAGGTCAATCTGGTCCTGAGCGGCCTGCCGGTGATGAACGACGGCGGGTCCTTTACCCTGATCTCGGGCATCCTGGCGCGCGAGCCGATCCCTTTCGGCACCTCGGCAAGCATGATCAATGGCGCGATCGAGGCCTTTGTGCGGTCGGCGGCGATCGAGATGCCGCGCGGTATCCGGATCAACGCGGTCAGCCCGACGGTCCTGGTGGAATCCATGGAATTCTACGGCCCGTTCTTTCGCGGCTTCAAGCCGGTGCCCGCCTCGGAAGTGGGGTTGGCCTATGCCCGCGGCGTCGAGGGGGCACAGACCGGGCGGGTCTATCGGGTCTGATCCCACGGCTTTGCCCAGGGCTCGAATCGCAGGGAGCCCCCGGGCGCGGTCCCAATCCCAGGAGTAAGCATGACCGAGATCATCCAGTCGCTCGACGACATCGCCGCGCGGTATCGCATCCTGTTCTGCGATCTCTGGGGTTGCCTGCATGACGGGGTGGAGGCTTTCCCGGAGGCGGTGGAGGCACTGCTGCGGTTCCGTGCCTCGGGCGGCGTGGTCGTGCTCCTGACCAATTCGCCGCGACCCGCCGCCTCGGTGGCGGCGCAGATCGCCAAGCTCGGCGTGCCGCGCGACTCCTACGACCTCATCGTGACCTCCGGCGACGCGGCGCAGCTGGCGCTGGCGAACGGGCTCTTTGGGCGCAAGGTCTATCATATCGGGCCGGAACGCGATCTCGGCTTTTTCATCGATGCCGAGGGGCGGCCCTATGACGTGGAGCGGGTTCAGCTCGAGGATGCCGAGAGCATCGTCTGCACCGGGCTCTTCGATGACCTGACCGAGACGCCCGACGATTACCGCGCGACGCTCCTGCATGCGAAGACCCGGAAGCTGCGGCTGCTCTGTGCCAATCCGGATATCATCGTCGACGTGGGCGACCGGCGGATATATTGCGCGGGGGCCATCGCCCAGGCCTATGCCGAGGCGGGAGGCGAGAGCTTCTATTTCGGCAAGCCGCATTCCCCGATCTATGGGCTGGCGCGCCTCCGGCTGAGGGAAATGCTCGGCGAGGAACCGGCGAACGACGATATCCTGTGCGTGGGCGACGGGGTTCTAACCGACATCCAGGGAGCCATGGGCGAAAATCTCGATGCCCTGTTCATCTCCGGCGGGCTCGCGGCCCGGGAGACCGCGTCCGAGCGCGGACAGGGGCCCGACCCCTTGCTTTTAAAGGACTATCTTCGGACTGCGCGTCTGTCCCCGCTCTATGCCATCGCCTTCCTGCGATAATGAGAGCGAAACATAATTACAACTTTGGTCGCGTATCGCCGTATTTGTTGCGCGACGACATTGCGGGCTTCCCAAAAATCGGCTAGGTATGTTGCGCTGCGTCATGGTCGGAGGGGAGTCCCGGATGTTGGATACGCGCGAACACAACCTGCCGATCGGTACGATCTGCATCGAGGATATCGAGATCGGCATGTCCCGCTCGCTGTCAAAGACCATCGGGGACCGCGAGATCGAACTCTTCGCGGAGCTCTCGACCGATCATAATCCGGTGCATCTGGACGATGATTACGCCCGCGACACGATCTTCGAGGGCCGGATCGCCCATGGCATGCTGACCGCCGCGCTGATCTCGGCGGTGATCGGGGAACAATTGCCCGGCCATGGCACGGTCTATCTGGGACAGAACCTCAAGTTCATGGCGCCCGTGCGTCCCGGCGACCGGGTCGAGGCCTCGGTCACCGTCGCTTCGATCGACCATGGCAAGCGCCGGGTAACTCTTGATTGCGCCTGCCGCGTGGGCGATAGGGTCGTGCTGAAGGGTGAGGCGCTGGTTCTGGCACCGAGCCGCAAGTTCGACTGAGGCGGGGCCTTCATGGGTCCTGACAGGGCTCCATGAAACGACATTCCGGACTATTCGTCACCCCCCCAGAGGATCGCGGCGCAGCGGTGGCCATAGGCAATTTCGATGGCCTGCATCTGGGCCATCAATCGGTGCTGGCGCTGGCCCGCGCGGCCGCCGTCGAGCAATCGGCGCCCTTCGGTGTCGTGACCTTCGAGCCGCATCCGCGGGCGTTCTTTGCGCCGGGCGCGCCGCCGTTTCGCCTGATGAACGCCGATGCCCGCGCCCGGAGGCTGGCCAAGCTCGGCGTCGAACAGCTTTATGAACTGCCCTTCGATGCCGATCTCGCCGGTCTCGACGCCGAGATCTTCCTGACCCGGGTGCTGGCCGAGGGGCTCGGCATCCGTCATCTCGTGGCCGGCGCGGATTTCCGGTTCGGCAAGGGCAGGGGCGGGGACATCGACCTTCTGTGCGCCCGGGGGCCCGCGCTCGGGTTCGATGTGACCATCGCGCCGCTGGTCTTCGATGCGCATGGGGATATCTCCTCGACCGCGATCCGCCGCGCCCTGCTGGAGGGCCGGCCGGAGGATGCCGCGCGCATCCTCGGCCATTGGCACCGGATCGAGGGCGTCGTGCAACATGGCGACAAGCGCGGGCGCGAGCTGGGATTTCCCACCGCCAATCTCTGGCTGGACGGCCTGCTCCTGCCGCGGTTCGGCGTCTACGCGGTGGTGGTCGATGTCCTGACCGGCGCGCACAAGGGGCGCCATGCCGGGGCCGCTTCGCTGGGGGTGCGTCCGACCTTCGGGGGCGAGCGGCCCAACCTCGAAACCTATCTGCTGGATTTCAACGGCGATCTCTATGGCGCGGAGATTTCGGTGGCGCTGGTCGCCTTTCAGCGTCCGGAGCTGAAATTCGACAGGCTCGAGGATCTGGTGGTCCAGATGCGGGCGGATGTGGAGCGGACCCGCGCCCTGATCCCCAGGCCGGAGTGAGGTCCATGCTGACCACCCCGAGGCTGATCCTGCGCGCGTGGCGGGAGTCCGACCGGGACGGCTTCGCGGCCCTCCATGCCGATCCGCGGGTGGTCGGCGAGGGCCCCGGGGTGATGAGCCCGAGCGAGAGCCGGGAGCTGATGGAACAGTTCATGGCGCTCTGGGCGCGGGACGGTTTCTGCTATGGGGCCATCGAGCGCCGACGGGACGGCGCCTTTCTCGGCATGGCCGGGATTGCCCGGGGCGGGGACGAGGAGACGCCCTGTTTCGAGATCGGCTGGGCCTTGTCGCCCCCGCACTGGGGCGAGGGCTATGCGACCGAGGCGGCGCTCGGCTGGCTCGCCCATGCCTTCGAGACGCTGGAGCTGCCCGAGGTCATCGGCCTGACCGACGCGAGGAATCCGCGGTCGCGCGCCGTGATGCGCCGCGTCGGCATGCGCGCGGACAAGGACCGGACGATCGGCGCGCGACCGGGGCGCCAGCTGTTCTATGCCATCGCCCGCGCCGACTGGCGGAACCGGAGGCCGCGCGCATGATCGAGACCGAACGCCTGCTGCTGCGCCCCTGGCGCGAGAGCGACAAGCCCGCCTTCGCGGCCCTCAATGCCGATCCGCGGGTGCGGCGGTATTTTCCCTCGACCCTGACCCGGGCCGAGAGCGATGCGCAGCTCGATGCCATGTCCGCCAAATGGGAGCAGGCCGGATTTGCCTTTGGCGCGGTGGTGCGCAAGTCGGACGGGGCCTTCCTCGGCATGGCGGGCCTCGCCCGCACCACCTTCGCCGAAGGCATCGGCACCTTCGACGAAATCGGCTGGCGGTTCGCCGCCGCTTACTGGGGACAGGGCTATGCGACCGAGGCCGCCCGCGCCTGGCTCGACTGGGGGTTCCGGACCCTCGCCTTAAGCGAAATCGTCGCCTTCACCCTGCCCGAGAATGCGCCCTCGCGCGCCGTGATGCGGCGGCTCGGGATGCGGCACGACCCCGATCGCGATTTCACGGTGACGACCTTCGACGGCCAGCGCATCGATCTCGTGTTCTACGCCCTCGACCGCGCCGATTGGCAAGCTAGATGACGAGGCCCAGGGGGGTGCGAGGGGATGATCGCATGAGCAAGAACAGGCCCGACCTGCGCCCGGAGTTCTGGCGGCGTTTCCCGATGGACGAATTGCCGCGCAACGAATGGGAGGCGCTCTGCGACGGCTGCGGCAAATGCTGTCTCATCAAGCTCGAGGACGAGGAGACCGGGGCGGTCGCCTATACCAACATCGCCTGCCGGCTGCTCGATCTCGGGACCTGCCGCTGCGGCCAATATGCCCTGCGCCGTCAATTGGTGCCGGGCTGCGTGGTGATCGACCGCGACAATATCGAACAGATCGTGGACTGGATGCCCGCCACCTGCGCCTATCGCCTGGTGTTCGAGGGGCGCGATCTGGAACCCTGGCATCCGTTGATCTCGGGCGATCCGGAATCCGTGCATCGGGCCGGGATTTCGATGCGCGGCCGGATGGTCGCGGAATATGACGTGGACGAAGACGACTGGGAAGATTTCATCATCGAGGATCAGGCCTGATGTGGTTCGCCTCCGACAATACCGCGCCCGCGGCGCCCGAGGTTCTGGAAGCGCTGGCGCGGGTCAATGCCGGGCACCAGCCTTCCTATGGCGCGGAAGCCGCGATGGAGCGGGTGACGGCCCGTCTGCGGTCGATCTTCGAGGCGCCGGAGGCCGCCGTTTATCTGGTGGCGACGGGCACGGCGGCGAATGCGCTGGCGCTGGCCTGTCTCTGTCCGCCCTGGGGCACGGTTTATTGCCACCGGGGCGCGCATATCGAGGAGGACGAATGCGGCGCGCCGGAGTTCTATACCGGCGGGGCGAAGTTGACGTTGATCGAGGGCGCGCACAACCGGATCGACCCGGAGGGTCTGCGCGCGGCGCTGAACCGGGGCGAGGGGGTGCATCATGTCCAGAAGGGGGCGCTGAGCCTGACCAATGCGACCGAGGCGGGCACGGTCTATTCCCCCGAGGCGGTCGGGATCCTGACCGGGATCGCGGGGGATCTGCCGGTTCATATGGACGGGGCGCGGTTTGCCAATGCGCTGGTCGGCCTGGGCTGCTCTCCCGCCGAGATGACCTGGAAGGCCGGGGTCGATGTGTTGAGTTTCGGGGGCACCAAGAACGGGCTTCTGGGGGTGGAGGCGGTGATCCTGTTCGATCCGTCCCGCGCCTGGGAATTCGAGTTGCGCCGCAAGCGGGCGGGGCATCTGTGGTCCAAGCACCGGTTCCTGTCGGCGCAGATGGAGGCCTATCTGGAGGGGGATCTGTGGCTCGATCTGGCGCGGCGGGCCAATGACCGGGCGCGGCGTCTGTCGGCGGGGATCGCGGCCCTGCCGGGCGCGGCGCTGACCCATCCGACCGAGGCGAACGAGGTCTTTGCAAGCTGGCCGAGGGCCGGGCACCGCGCCGCGATCGCGGCGGGGGCCGAGTATTATCTCTGGCCCGATACACAATCCCTGGAGGGCCCGGACGACGCGCCTCTGGCCGCGCGGCTTGTGTGTGGCTGGTCGACGACCGACGCCGAGGTCGAGACGTTTCTGGAGGTGATATCGGGGGCTTGAGCGCCGGCCCGTCGGGACGGGACATCCTGTCCCGAATGCCGAGCCTGCCCTTGAAGCCCTTTGAATTACCGTCTATATGATCTGGCGACGCGGATATGGTGAAATGGTATCATAAGAGCCTTCCAAGCTCCAGGCGCGGGTTCGATTCCCGCTATCCGCTCCAACACCCTTCTTTTTTGCGAATGCCTGAAGCGTCTGCCACGGTTTCCCGTGCGCGGGCGCTGATCCGTTTTGGGGTCAGAGCGGATTCCGATCCGACCGGGGCGGATCGTCCGCTCCATGACGTCGTTTTTTCTGTGATCGACGGTTCGGCCGGCTAGACCGAAACCACTATCGGGAAGGGGTTGAGACTGCGCAGAGCTTCGGAGTCCAAGGTCCGGACATGAAAAGACCCGCCGAAGCGGGTCGTTTTCATACTATCTGGTCTATTGGAGCGGGCGATGAGATTCGAACTCACGACCCTAACCTTGGCAAGGTTATGCTCTACCCCTGAGCTACGCCCGCACTCCGTGGAGAGGGGTATACACAAACCCGAAAGTCGAAGACAAGAGGCAAAAGCACGTTTTCCACCGGCAAATGAAAATTTGTCCGGGACGACCGGACCGAGGGGCAAACCGCTGATATGACAGCGGTTTGCCCCGGAACCTCAGACGACCCGCGTCTCCAGCGCGCCCAGACCCGCGATTTCGGCGGTCAGGAGGTCCCCGACCCGGACCGGCCCCACGCCCGCCGGCGTTCCGGTGAGGATCAGGTCACCGGGTGCAAGGACAAAAAGCTCGGAGAGTTTGGCGATCACCTCGGGAATGCTCCAGATCATGTCCGAAATATCGCCGCTCTGCCGGAGTTCGCCGTTCTGGCGCAGCGTCACCGCGCCCGCCACCGGATGCGCGCCCAGCGCCGCGACCGGCTTCACCGGACCGCAGGGCGCCGAGGACTCAAAAGCCTTGGCCAGCTCCCAGGGACGACCGGCCTTCTTGGCCTGTGCCTGCAAATCCCGGCGCGTCATGTCGAGGCCGATGGCATAGCCAAAGACGCGGTCGGCGGCGGTCTCGACGGGAATATCCTTGCCGCCCGCGCCGAGGGCGACCACCAGCTCGACTTCAAAATGCACATCCGCGCTCAGGGGCGGATAGGGGAAGCGGCCGTCGGTCACCAGATTGTCGGGGTTCTTCTGAAAGAAGAACGGCGGCTCGCGGTCCGGATCATGACCCATTTCCCGCGCATGATCGGCATAGTTCCGGCCGACGCAATAGATCCGGCGGACCGGAAAGAGGGCATCGCCGCCCTCGACCGGCAAGGCGGGCTGGGGCGCGGGCGGAAAGACAAAGCGGGACATGAGGACTCCGGTGGACAGGGATGGCATTCTCCCGAACCCTATCCGGTGACGACCCCCGGTGTCACCCTTGGATGGGGCTGTCCAGAAACCGGACCGCGCCGATATGGGGCAGGTTGCGGTTTCGTTGCGCATAATCGATGCCATATCCGACGACGAACTTGTCGGGGATCTCGAAGCCGATCCATTTGGCGGCGATCGGCCGTTCCCGCCGCGAGGGCTTGTCGAGCAGCGCGCAGACTTCGAGCCGGGCCGGGCGCCGGGTGCGCAGGATTTCCAGCACATGGCTCAGGGTGTTGCCGGTGTCGATGATATCCTCGACCACCAGCACATCGCGCCCCTCGATCTCGCCGCGCAGATCCTTGAGGATCCGGACCTCCCGGCTGGAGACCGTCGCATTGCCATAGGAACTGGCCTCCAGGAAATCGACCTCGAGGGCCAGATCGATCTCGCGCACCAGGTCGGCGATGAAGATGAACGAGCCGCGCAGGAGGCCGATCACCACCAGCTTGTCGGTGCCCGCGTAGAATTCGGTGATCTCGCGGGCCAGTGCCTCGGTCCGGGCGGCGATCGCCTTGGCGGAAATCAGTTCGTCAATCACGTAAGGTCGCGCGTTCATGATCCCTGCCTTCGATCCCTAGGGCGGTTTTCGATCCGACCGCGCCGGATCGTCCGCTCTGGGACTCTGTCTTTATCGCGATCTCTTGATCGGCAAGTGATTCTACCCGCCTGGAAATCGCTCTGGTCCCGTTTTGCCTTGTGCGGGAATGGATCCTGTTGTCAATCTCCGCCGGCCAGAAACCTCGTTGCGTGAGAGAGAACCGCGAACCAATGACCACCCATGCCGAAAAACGTGTCATGCCGCACAGCGCGGATCAGATGTATGCGCTGATCGCGGACGTGCCACGCTATCCGGAATTCCTGCCCTGGTGCGCGGGGGCGCGCCTGCGGGAAACGAAGCCGCTGCCCGGCGGCGAAGGCGAGGTGATGGACATCGACCTCATCATTTCCTTCAAGGTCTTTCGCGAGAAATTCGGCAGCCGGGTGACCCTGCGCCCGGAGGCGCGCGAGATCCAGGTGGATTACCTCGACGGCCCGTTCCGATATCTGCGCAACCACTGGAAATTCGAGCCGCGCGGCGAGACTGAATGCGAGGTGGATTTCTTCGTCGATTTCGAATTCAAGTCGGCGATCCTGCAGAAGCTGATCGGCTTCGTGTTTTTCGAGGCGATGCAGCGGGTCGTGCGCGCCTTCGAGAAGCGCGCCGAGCAATTGTATGGCGCGCCGAAGATCAGCTAGGGCATTTTCAGCGAAGGTGTCTTCGGTTTCGCTGAAACCGCTCTAAAGGGCACGCAGCAGGAGTTCGAGCGCGGTCAGGGTGCCCTGGGCCCGCACGTTCGGGCGGCCGATCGCACCGAATTCGCGTTTCTCCGACCAGGTGACGGACGCGGTCGCCGTCGCGAACCAGACCAGCCCCTCGGGCTTGGCTTCCGAGCCGCCGGGTCCCGCGACCCCGGTGATCGCCACGGCGAGTTGCGCCCCGGAGGCGGCGAGGGCGCCCTCGGCCATGGCGCGGGCGACCGGTTCGGAGACCGCGCCATGAGCTGTGAGCAGGTCCGCGGGCACCCCCAGCATCGCGGTCTTGGCCGGATAGGAATAGGTGACAAAGCCCCGGTCGAACACATCCGAGGATCCGGGGATATCGGTCAGGGCCGCGCTGACCAGACCGCCGGTGCAGCTCTCGGCGGTTGCGATCATCCATCCCCGGGCGCGCGCGGCGGCCAGCACCCGGGTTGCGAGATCCCTCGCGCCGCTCACATCAGCACCCCATGGGCTATGGCCGCCGCGATCGAAACACAGACCGCCGCCATCAGGCCCGCGATCACATCGTCGAGCATCAGCCCGAGCGGCGTATGCTGGTCGTCCGCCCAGGACACCGGCCATGGTTTCCAGATGTCGAACAGCCGAAACAGCAGAAACCCGCCGACCCAGCCCGGCCAGGGAAAGAGATGCGGGGCCGCGCCCGCGAACCAGAGGCCGCCGGACAAGGGCATCAGGGCGATCCACTGGCCGACGACCTCGTCGATCACGATCTCGGACGGGTCGGGATTGCCCGAGGCGGCCGTCTCGATCCGGGCGGCCCAGAGGCCGATCCCGAAGACCAGCGCCGCCGCGATCATGAGCGCCGGAAAGCCGCCCGCCATGTGCAAAAGCCAGGCCAGCGGGACGGCCACGAGCGAGCCCCAGGTACCCGGTCCGGGCCTGAGGTAGCCGATCCCGCCCAAGGTCGCGATCAGCCGGGTCATGCGCGCACCAGGGTCGCGGTGGCGAGCGCCGCGATCCCTTCGCCGCGCCCGGGAAAGCCGAGCCGTTCGGTGGTGGTGGCCTTGACGCTGACGCGGTCGATCCCGATCCCGGCGATATGGGCGAGGGCGGCGCGCATCGCCTCGGCATGGGGGCCGATCTTGGGCGCCTCGCAGATCAGGGTGCAATCGAGATGGGTGATGGCAAATCCGCGCAAGCCCGCGCGCTCCACCGCCTTGCGCAGGAAGATCTCGGAGGCGGCGCCCTTCCATTGCGGGTCCGAGGGCGGGAACCATTGGCCGATGTCGCCCTCCGCCAGTGCGCCGAAGATCGCATCGGTCAGGGCATGCATCCCGACATCGGCGTCGGAATGGCCCGCGAGCGCGTGGTCATGGGGCAGGGTGACACCGCAGAGCGTCACCGCGTCCCCTGGAACAAGGGCATGCACGTCGAACCCGTTGCCGGTTCGGATATCCATGGCAGTCTCCCGTCTTGCGCGGGCCTTGGCGAGATCCGCGGGCGTGGTGATCTTGAAATTGTCTTCTTCGCCGGGAACGAGCCGCACTTCCAGCCCGGCGGCGCGGGCCACCGCGACATCGTCGGCGATATCGCCCTCCGCGGTCCGATGCGCGGCGAGAATAGCGCCGTAGCGAAAGCCCTGCGGTGTCTGGGCCCGCCAGAGGCTCTGGCGCGGGACAGCCGACCCGGCCACGCCCTGCTCGGCCCGCCAGAGCGCATCCACCACCGGAAGCACCGGAAAGGCGCCGGAGCCCGCGTCGAGCGCCGCGATGACCGCCGCGATGGTTTTGACCGAAACGAAGGGCCTCGCGGCGTCATGGATCAGGACGAGATCCGGATTGTCCTCCGCCAGCGCCTCCAGGCCGTTCAGGACCGAGGCGCGCCTTGTGTCCGCCCCCGGGATGGGCGCAAGCAGGCGCGGATCGTCGAGAGAGGCCACCGCCGCCGCGTAAAGCGCCTGGTCCGCCGGATGGATAACGACCCGGACAAGATCGATGCCCGGATGCGCCAACAGCGCCCGCGCGGCGCGGGCCAGTATCGTTTCCGACCCCAGTTGTTGATATTGCTTTGGAATATCACCGCCAAGGCGTTCTCCACGGCCGGCCGCGACAATCAATCCTGCTATTCGCATCCGTCATTCCTGCTTCAAACAAACGCCGCATATAAGGCTTCCGCGCGTTCGTTAACAATCCCGCGGTCGACTGCTTGCCTTGGAGGCATTGCTTTGTTACAGGTTAATTGAAATGCACACGGATTGAGCACATGCCTGTCGCTTTGGGTCGCATCGGTTTGAGTTCGCCTGTTTTGCTTGCACCGATGGCTGGGATCACTGATTTACCTTTCCGTTCGCGGGCTCTGGAGTTCGGCGCCGGACTGGTCGTATCCGAAATGATCGCAAGCGGAGACATTGTTCGCGAAAAGCCTCTGGCAAGGGCGAAGGCCGAATTGGGGTTGGGACGGGACGGGACGGCGACGCAATTGGCGGGGCGTGAACCCGGACCGATGGCGGAGGCCGCCAGATATTGCGCGGGGCAGGGTGCCCGGATCATCGACATCAATTTCGGCTGTCCGGCCAAGAAGGTCACCAATGGCCTGTCGGGCTCGGCCCTGATGCGCGATCCCGATCTGGCCTTGCGGCTGGTGGAGGCGGT
Organism: Amaricoccus sp.; assembly: GCA_048594665.1. Taxonomy (GTDB): domain Bacteria; phylum Pseudomonadota; class Alphaproteobacteria; order Rhodobacterales; family Rhodobacteraceae; genus Amaricoccus. The sequence goes on from JBMDWT010000040.1 coordinate 24,291, forward strand.
CGTCGGCGCGGTGGATGTGCCGGTCACGGTGAAGATGCGGCTTGGCTGGGACGAGACGCGGATGAACGCGCCCGAGATCGCCGCCCGCGCCGAATCCGCCGGGGTTGCGATGGTCACCGTTCACGGCCGCACCCGTTGCCAGTTCTATCAGGGAAGCGCCGACTGGACGGCGGTCGCCGCGGTCAAGCGCGCCGTCCGGATTCCGGTCATCGTGAATGGCGACATCACCTGCGCGGCGGAGGCGGCCCTGGCGCTGGCGGAATCGGGCGCGGACGGGGTGATGATCGGGCGCGGTGCCCGCGGAGCGCCCTGGGTGCCGGGCCAGATCGCCGCCGAGCTGGCGGGCCGGGCGTTTTGCGAGCCCCGCGGGCACGATCTGCTCGACCTCGTTCTTGGTCATTATACGGAGATGCTGGAATTCTACGGGAAAGAGATAGGGCCGCGCGTGGCCCGCAAACACCTGGGCTGGTATCTGGATCGGCTGGAGGGGACGGCGCCGCTCAGGGCGCGGATCATGGCGGCGACCGATCCCTCCGAGGTCATGGACCTGCTGCGGCGCGGCCTTCCCGCCCTTCCGGCGCATCCGGTCGGAGTGGCCGCATGATCGCCACGAATTTCGAAACCGTCTGGGGGGCGATCCCCTATCCGGCGGTGGTGATCGACGCGGAGGATTGTATCAACGCCGCGAATCCCGCCACCGAGAGTTTCGGGGCGGTCTCCCTGCGCCAGATGGCGGGCAAGCCGGTCGCCAAGTTCGTCGGCTCCGGCAGCGCCGTCCTCGAAGTGATCGCGCAGGCGCGGCGCAACGGGGTATCCGTGGCCCAGTACAATGTGATGGTCGGTTGGGGCGATCAGCCACCGCAGCTCTATAATATCCACGCGGTTCCGCTTCAGGAGATTATAGGCGAGGTTCTGCTTCTAATGCATCCGCAGGGCATGGCCGACAAGATGGACCGCAGCCTGAGCCATCGCTCCGCCGCGCGGTCGGTGACGGGCATGGCCGCGATGCTCGCCCATGAAATCCGCAATCCGCTGGCCGGGATTTCCGGAGCGGCCCAGCTGCTGGAAATGGGGCTCGGCGACGCGGACCGTGAACTGACCGGCCTGATCCGGGCCGAGGCGGCGCGGATCGGCAAGCTGGTCGACCGGGTCGAGCAGTTCGGCGACCTGCGCCCGGCGCAGCGGCGGCCGCTCAACATTCACGATGTTCTCGACCGCGCCCGCCGGGCGGCGCAGGCCGGTTTCGCCGCCCATGCGCGGTTTACCGAGGAATACGACCCCTCCCTGCCGCCCACCGCCGGCGACGCGGACCAGTTGCTCCAGGTCTTTCAGAACCTGCTCAAGAACGCGGCGGAGGCGATCCCGCGGGTCGGGGGGGCGATCTCGATCGCCACGGCCTTCCGTCCCGGGGTCAAGATGGTCCGGCCAGGTCGGCAGAGCGAGAGCCTGCCCCTGCTCGTCACCATCACCGACAACGGGCCCGGCATCCCTGAGAACATCATCCGGGATGTCTTTGATCCCTTCGTCAGTTCAAAGGTCAATGGCACGGGCCTCGGTCTCTCGCTCGTGTCCAAATTCATCTCAGATCATGGCGGCGTCGTCGAATGCGACAGCCGCCCGGGACGCACACGTTTCCGCGTCCGGCTGCCGGTCTGGCGCGACATGGCCGTGGTGGAGGAATAGGCATGGAAGGCACGATCCTGGTCGCCGACGACGACCGGACCATCCGCACGGTGCTGGCCCAGGCCCTGACCCGGGCCGGGTGCCGGGTGCGGGCCACCGGCACCGCCTCGACCCTCTGGCGCTGGATCGAGGAAGGCGAAGGCGATGTCGTCGTCACCGATGTGATGATGCCGGATGGCGACGCCCTCGATCTCCTGCCTGCGATCCGCAAGAAGCGGCCCAACCTGCCGGTCATCGTGATGAGCGCGCAGAATACGGTGATGACGGCGATCCGGGCCGCCGAGGTCGGGGCCTATGAATATCTGCCCAAGCCCTTTGACCTGAAGGAAGTCCTGAGCCAGGTCTCGAAGGCGCTGAACCAGAAGTCCCGCCGCGTGCCGCTCGTCGAGGAGGAACCGACGGCCTCGCGGGAGGATAATCTGCCGCTGATCGGGCGCAGTCCGGCGATGCAGGAAGTCTATCGAATCCTCGCCCGCCTGATGAACACCGACCTCGGCGTGATGATCAATGGCGAGAGCGGAACCGGAAAGGAACTGGTCGCCCGGGCGCTCCACAATTTCGGCCTGCGCAAGAACGGGCCCTTCGTCGCCATCAATATGGCGGCGATCCCGCGCGACCTGATCGAGAGCGAATTGTTCGGCCATGAGAAGGGCGCCTTCACCGGCGCCGACCGGGCGATGGCGGGCAAGTTCGAGCAGGCCAAGGGCGGGACGCTCTTTCTCGACGAGGTCGGCGACATGCCGCTCGATGCCCAGACCCGCCTGCTGCGGGTGCTCCAGGAGGGTGAGTTCACCCGCGTCGGCGGCCGGGACCTGCAAACCGCCGATGCGCGGATCATCGCCGCGACCCATCAGGATCTGCGCAGCCTGATCAACGAGGGACGGTTCCGCGAGGATCTGTTCTATCGCCTCAATGTCGTGCCGATCCGCCTTCCGCCCCTGCGGGAACGATTGGACGATGTGCCCGATCTCGCCCGCGCCTTCCTGCGCAAGGCGGAATCGGAAGGACTGCCCCGCAAGACGGTTTCCAAGGAAGCGCTCGACATCCTGAAGAAGCAGGAATGGACCGGCAATGTCCGCGAGCTGGAAAACCTGATGCGCAGGCTCTGCGTGCTCTGTCCCGACGATCTCATCTCGGGCGCGGTCATGGCACAGGAGATCTCCGCCCGGCCGAGTTCCGCCGCCAGTCCCCAGGGAACACAGCCGCAACGGCTCGCCCATGCGATCGAGGCGCACCTGCGCCGATACTTCGACCTGCATGGCGACGGGCTGCCGCCCGATGGCCTTTATGACCGCATTCTCAAGGAGATGGAGCTTCCCCTGATCGCCCTGGCCCTGTCGGCCACCCGCGGCAATCAGGTCCGCACGGCGGAGTTGTTGGGCATCAATCGCAATACGCTGAGAAAAAAGATCAAGGATCTCGACATTCGGGTGACACGTGGCAAAAGAATGATGTAAGATCGCAACAGTCGAGCTGGATCGAAGCGTCACATCAGAATGCGCTCCTACAACTTGTCCGAAACCGCGGCGCGTCTGGCGCGCTTGCGGCTGGATGGAAACATACGGGCTGTCCTGTTCTGGATCATGGTGGGGCTTGGGCCGATCCTGGCCCTGGCGACCTTCGTGGTGCTGGGCGAGATGGAGGGTCTGGGCGGCGGCCGGTCCCTCAGGGTCATCCTGCTCGTCGATTTTGTCTATTCGATGATCGTCGCGGGTTTTGTCGCGCGCCGGGTCGCGGGCATGATCGCCGCGCGAAGGCGGGGGTCGCTCGGCTCGAACCTGCATATGCGGCTGGTGCGGTTCTTTACCCTGATCGCGCTGGTGCCGACGGTCATCGTCGCCGTCTTCGCGGCGATCACCCTGAATTTCGGACTCGAGGGCTGGTTCTCCGACCGGGTCCGCAATGTGGTCTCCAATTCGCTGGCGGCGGCGCAGGCCTATGAGGACGAGCATCGCTTCACGCTTCAGACCGACGCCCAGACGCTGGCGCGGTTTCTCGACGACCAGAAGGCGCGGTATCAACTGCTCTCGGGCGGACAGTTGCGGGAATTGCTGACCCGGGGCCAGCTCCAGATGCAACGGGCCCTGCCCAAGGCCTATGTGATCGACGGGGACCGCCAGCTCCGGGCCCGGGGCGAGCGCAGCTATCTCTTCGATTATTCCCCGCCCACGCCCGAGGAGGTCGAGCGTGCGCGCAATGGCGAGATCGTGGTGATCCAGGACTGGGAGCATAACGAGTTCCGCGCCCTGCTGAAACTCACCGCCTTCGCCGATTATTTCCTCTATGTCAGCCGCGAGGTCGACGGCAAGATCCTCAGCCTGCTCGACGATACCAAGGAAACCGTCCGCCTCTATGAACGGCTGGAGGCCGATCGAGGCAAGATGGTCTTCGAATTCGCGCTGATCTACATGGGATTTGCCCTCGCGGTGATCCTGACCGCGATGTGGATGGGGCTCTGGTTCGCCGAGCGTCTGTCGCGCCCGGTGGGACGGCTCGCGGGCGCCGCGGAACGGGTCGGCGAGGGCGATCTCGATGTGCGTGTGCCCGAGGAGGAAGGCGACGATGAAATTGCCCTGCTGGGCCGCACCTTCAACGAGATGACCCGGCAGGTCAAAGGCCAGCGCGATGCCCTGATCGCGGCCAACGAGCAGACCGAGCGGCGCAGGCGGCTCTTTGACAGCGTCCTGTCCGGGGTCACCGCCGGGGTGATCGGCCTCGACGGCGCGGCCCGCGTCGAAATGATGAACGCCGCCGCCGGCGCGATGGTCAGCCTCGATCCGGAGGCGGTCGTCGGGCAGCCGTTGCGCGTGCTCGTCCCCGAGTTCACCGCGCTGTTCGAACGGCTGGACAGCCGGAAGGCCGCGGTCAGCCAGGCCGAGGTCCGGTTGCGGCGGGAGAATCGCGAGCGCGACCTCTTGGTCCGCGTCGCGGCGCGAAGTGCCGACGATGGGGCGCTGGAGGGATATGTCGTGTCGTTCGACGATGTGACCGACCTCGTCGTGGCGCAACGCATGGCGGCCTGGGGCGACGTGGCGCGCCGGATTGCCCACGAGGTCAAGAATCCGCTCACCCCCATTCAACTCTCGGCGGAACGGCTGCGCCGCAAGTTCGGCCCGATGGTGGGGGAACACCGCGAGAGCCTGGAACAATACGCCGATGTCATTGTGCGCCAGACCAATGACTTGCGCCGGATCGTGGATGAGTTCGCGAAATTCGCCCGAATGCCCGCGCCGGATCGCAAGCCGCTGGATCTGACAAAACTGCTCGCGGAAGCCGTGCTGTTGCAGGAATCCGCCCGTCCCGACATTCACTACGATCTGCGATTGCCCGATCATGTGGTTCTGGCGCATCTGGACGGTACCATGATCAACCAGGCCGTCACCAATCTGATGAAGAACGCGGCCGAGGCCATCGATGACCGCAAGCCCGAGGATCGCGGCGATCGCGGCCAGATCCGGGTCAGCCTGTCAAGCGACGCCCATGCGTTGACGATCGACATTCAGGACAACGGTTCGGGATTGCCGGCCGATCCGTCGCGCCTGTTCGAGCCTTATGTGACCCACCGGGCCAAGGGAACCGGACTGGGTTTGCCCATCGTCAAGAAGATCGTGGAAGAACACGACGGTAAACTTGAATTGCGTCCAGGTCCCGTCTTCGAGGGCCATGTGCGGGCCGGAGCCTGGGCGCATATCATCCTGCCGAGCGCCTTGCCCGAACGAAACTGGGAAATTGACCAAAAGAGCAAAACAGGCACCAAGTTGAGAGAGAGCATCTGATGACAGACATCCTGGTGGTGGATGACGAGCGCGACATTCGGGCTCTGATCGCCGACATCCTGCAAGATGAGGGACACGGCGTACGTCTGGCGGCCGACAGCGATACGACGCTGGCCGAGATCAACAAGGCCGCGCCCGATCTCATCATCCTCGATATCTGGCTCAAGGACAGCCGGCTCGACGGTATCGACATCCTCAAGCGCGTGCGCCGCGACAATCCCGCCATCCCCGTCGTGATCATCTCGGGGCATGGCAATATCGAGATCGCCGTCGCCGCGATCAAGCAGGGCGCCTATGATTTCATCGAGAAGCCCTTCAATATCGACCAGCTTCTGGTGGTCGTCACACGGGCGCTCGAAACATCGCGCCTGCGGCGGGAGAACGCGGCGCTGCGGGGGCGCGAGACGGCGACGTCGTCCATGATCGGCGGCAGCGCGGCCTTTCGCCAGTTGCGCGGACAGCTCGACAAGGTCGCCCGCACCAACAGCCGGATCATGCTCTCCGGGCCCGCGGGCTCCGGCAAGGAAGTCAGCGCGCGCTATATCCATCGCAATTCCGAACGGGCGAAAGGCCCCTTCGTCACGGTCAATTCCGCCTCGATCAGCGCGGATCAGATGGAAGAAGTCCTCTTCGGCCGCGAATCGGCCGAGCGTGGCGTCGAGGCCGGTCTTTTCGAGCGCGCCCACACCGGGATCCTGTTCTTTGACGAAGTGGCCGACATGCCATTGGGCACCCAGTCCAAGATCCTGCGCGTGCTGGTCGATCAGTCCTTCTCCCGGGTGGGGGGAAGCGACACGGTGCGGGTGGATGTGCGGGTCATCTCCGCGACCACGCGCGATCTCGCCCGGGAGGTCGCGGCGGGCCGCTTCCGCACCGAACTGTTCCATCGCCTGAACGTCGTGCCGGTCCTGGTGCCGAGCCTGGAGGCGCGCAGGGAAGACATCCCCGACCTGTCCCGCCATTTCCTGGCCGAGCTGAGCCAGACGCAGGGCCTGCCGCCCCGCGAGCTTTCGGCGGAGGCGGAGGCGCAATTGCAGACGATGCGCTGGCCGGGAAATGTGCGCCAGTTGCGCAATACGCTCGAACGCGCCCTGATCCTCGGCGGCGATCAGGGACCGATCGAACCGGAGGAACTGACGCCCGAGGCGCAGGTGAATGGCGGCGCACAGGGCGGAATGCTGGGCGCGGGTTTCGCGGGCCTGGCCCTGCGGGAGGCGCGGGAAATGTTCGAGCGGGAATATCTGATCGCCCAGATCAATCGCTTTGGTGGCAACATTTCCCGGACCGCGAGTTTCGTCGGCATGGAGCGTTCCGCGCTTCATCGCAAGTTGAAATCGCTGAACGTCATTTCCTCTGGCCGCAATGGTCGTCCGGAAGAAGCCGAGGAGCATGTGTGACCGAAGGTTCCGGAAGAGTCGGTTCCGATTTTCCCCGCGATGCAAGATTTCAACCGGATCGGAAAGACAAATGCCGGCACTTGGCTTAGCCGATCAGCGGAATTGAAGCGTCACAACTTTTGCCGCGGTGCGACATATCTGACAACATCGGGCGAAAAAACGTCCGCGCCTCTGGAAATGGTTCCTTCAGCATTCCATACTCATGTCAAAGAAAAACAGAGATTCTCTCCCGAGGGAATCCCATACAACTTAAGGCTGAAAAAATGGCTGCCGAAAAACAGAATTTGCAGGACGCTTTTCTGAACAACGTGCGCAAGGCAAAGGTGCCTGTCACGATATTCCTGATGAATGGCGTCAAACTCCAGGGCGTCATCACCTGGTTCGACAACTTCTGTGTCCTGTTGCGGCGCGACGGCCAGTCCCAACTGGTCTACAAGCACGCGATTTCGACCGTGATGCCATCTCAACCGATTACTCTCTACGAGGCTGACGATAACTGAGCAACTCCCCCGGATGCGCGCCCTGGTGCTGCATCCTGTCCGACATGGAGCCGAGCGTGCCCCCAAGGATGCGCTGGCCGAGGCCGTGAGCCTGTCCGAGGCGCTGGATCTCGAAGTGGTCGGGGCCGAGATCGTGCCCTTGCCCAAGGCGCGGGCGGCGACGCTTGTCGGGACCGGCAAACTCGCCGAACTCGCCGAGAAGATCACCGAATGCGAGGCGGGGCTGGTCATTGTCGATGGCCCGCTCTCGCCCGTGCAGCAGAGAAATCTGGAAAAAGCCTGGAAGGCCAAGGTTCTCGATCGCACCGGCCTCATTCTCGAAATCTTCGGGGACCGTGCCCAGACCCGCGAGGGCGTGCTTCAGGTCGAACTGGCGCATCTGAGCTATCAGAAATCCCGTCTCGTGCGGAGCTGGACCCATCTGGAGCGTCAGCGGGGCGGCGTGGGTTTTCTCGGCGGTCCCGGTGAAACCCAGATCGAGGCCGACCGGCGCGCGCTCAACGAGCGGATCCTGCGCATCAAGGCCGCGCTTACCAAGGTCGTCCAGACCCGGGGCCAGCATCGCGCCGCCCGGGCCCGGCTCGATTATCCGGTGATTGCCCTCGTCGGTTATACCAACGCCGGAAAATCGACGCTGTTTAATCGTTTGACAGGTTCCGATGTCCTTGCTAAGGACATGCTGTTCGCCACGCTCGATCCGACCATGCGGGGGATTGAACTGGCGGGCGCCAGACGGGCGATCCTTTCGGACACCGTGGGTTTCATATCGGATCTGCCGCACCAGCTGGTCGCAGCTTTCCGGGCCACGCTCGAAGAAGTGCTGGATGCCGACCTGATCCTTCATGTCCGTGACATCTCGCATCATGAGAGCGACATTCAGGCCGAGAATGTCCGTTCGATCCTCGGCGAGCTTGGTCTCGGTCAGGAGGCGTTGAACCGGATGATCGAGGTCTGGAACAAGGTCGATGCCTTGCCGCCGGACGAGGCCGAATCGATGCGCCAGGTCGCGGCCCGGACACCGCGGGTTCATGCGATATCGGCTCTGACAGGGCAGGGGGTTCCGGAACTCCTGGCCGCGATGTCCGAGGATCTGGCCGATCCCGCCGAGGATGCGACGCTCAGCCTCGATTTCAACCAGGGACGCAAACGCGCCTGGCTCTTCGATCACAAGCTGGTCACGGCGGAGTCGCGCACCGAAACCGGCTATGAGATCTCGGTCCACTGGACCGCCCGGGACCGCGAGCAGTTCAGCGCGGTCTGATCCGGGCGACGATATCCTCGGCCGGATCGAACCAGTTCCAGTCCGCCATCCGGCCACGGAACCAGCTTCGCTGGCGTTTCGCAAACCTCCGGGTGGCGGTCACGGCGGCCTCGGTCGCCTCCGCCAGAGTGATTTCCCCACGCAGATGCGCCATCAGCTCCGGCGCGCCCAGCGCCCGCGCCGCTGGCAGCTCCGAAGGCAGTCCGCGCTCGATGAACCGCGCGCATTCCTCCAGCGCGCCCTCGGCCAGCATCGTCCCGAACCGTCGGCCGATCGAGGCATTCAGATGCTCACGGGCGGGGTTGAGGACAATCCGAACGCAGGTGCGCGGCGCAATCAGCGGCGCCGCGGGATGGGCCTGCCACTCCGAAAGCGGGCGCCCCGTCGAGCGCAGCACGTCCCAGGCCCGCTGGACCCGCATCGGATTGGCCCGGTCCATCCGGGCGAAGGTCACCGGATCGCCGGTCTCGAGATCCGCCAGCATATCCGAAACCCGGCCTTGCCGGAGCAAATCCTCGGACAAGGCCCGGACATGGGGCGAAATTTCCGGGATTTCGGCGAGACCCTCGGTCACCGCGCTGAGATAAAGCCCGGTGCCGCCCACGAGGATCGGCCGCGCGCCCTCGGCCGCGCATTGCGCGAGGATTGGCGCCAGATCGCGCAACCAGGCTCCGACCGAATAGCGTTCCGCGCAATCGACATGGCCATAGAGCGCATGGGACGCGCGAGACACATCGTCCGCGTCCGGTCGCGCGGTCAGGATCCGCCAGCACCGATAGACCTGGAGCGCATCCGCGTTGATGATCTGTCCGCCATCGCGCTCGGCCAGGCGCAGCGCCAGACCAGACTTGCCGCTGGCCGTGGGACCGGCGATCAGGATCGGACAATCCGGAGGCAAGGCGCTATCGGGCATATTTCCATGAAGATATAATTAACATAACCATCATTATCCGATTATCCTTTGGGGCGTATCACGGCCCGGCATTTTCCACCCCGCGCCCCCTCCGCTTCGCCTGTCCCTGTTCCTCATGATCCGTTCGCGACATGCGCGCGGTACGAGACAGGTTGACCTCGGCCAGAAAATCGTTGTGCAATGGTTAATACCTTCGGATGACCGGACATGGAGACTGTAGATGGCCAATGATACGATCAATGGCAAGCCGATGCACGCCGCCGTGCCCGACCTCGCCGAGGCCTGTCGAACGGGCAAGCTTGACCGGCGCGAATTCCTGGCGATGGCAACCGCGCTCGGCGTGACCAGCGCCGCGGCCTACGGCTTGCTCGGCCTCTCTCTGCCCTCCGCCGCGCGGGCCGAGGATGTGGCGCCCGATGTCGCAACCGCCGGCGGCACGATCAAGATCGCCATGGCGGTGATGCGGACCGAGGATCCCCGCGTCTTCGACTGGTCGCAGATGGGCAATGTCGCGCGTGGCACCGTCGAGCCGCTGGTGCGCTACACGGCGGATTTCACCTTCGTGCCCTGGCTCTTGGAAAGCTGGGAGGTCAATGCCGATGCCACGGAATATGTCCTTCACCTGCGTCCCAATGCCTTCTGGACGAACGGCGATCCCTTTGTCGCCGAGGATGTGATCTTCAACCTCTCCCGCTGGGCCGAGAGCCAGGTCGCCGGCAATTCCATGGCCGCCCGCATCTCGAACCTGATCGAGAAAAAAGGCGAAGAGAAATTCGTCGGCGACGTGACCAAGGAAGACGGCACCGTCGTCAAGGAAGAACAGACACGCGAATTGTTCGGCCTGCGCGACGGCGCGGTGGTCAAGGTCGATGACAAGACCGTCAAGCTCAATCTCGCCGCCTCGGACATTTCGATCATTCCGGGGTTCTGCGACTATCCGGCCCTGATCGTGCATCGCAGCTTTGACGAAACCGGGTCGAGCCTGACCAAGAACCCGATCGGCACCGGCCCCTGGGTTCTGGAAAGCGTCGATGTCGGTGTGAAGGCCGTCCTGAAAAAACGCACCGACGACAAGGGTTGGTGGGGCAACGACGCGATCGGCCCGGTCCTGCTCGATGGCATCGAATATATCGATTACGGCACCGACCCTTCCGCCGAAATCGCGGGCTACGAGGCCGGCGAGATCAACACGAGCTATGAAACCCCGCCGAGCTATGTCGAAATCCTCGACGGGCTCGAACTGGTGAAATCCGAGGCCGTGACCGCCAATACGATCTGCGTGCGGATGAATGTGAAGAACCCGCCCTTTGACAAGAAAGAAGTCCGCAACGCGGTCCAGCTCGCCGTCGACAATTCGGTCGTGCTCGATCTCGGCTATCAGGGCATGGGTCTGGTCGCGGAAAACCACCATGTCGGCCCGATGCATCCCGAATATGCGCCGCTCCCCAAGATCGAGCGCGATCCGGCCAAGGCGCTGGAGATGCTCAAGGCGGCCGGTCATGGCGATACCGAGATCGAACTGATCTCGCTCGACGACGACCAGAACCGCAACACCTGCGACGCGGTCGCGGCCCAGATGCGCGACGCCGGGATCAAGGTCAAGCGCACGATCCTGCCCGGCAATACCTTCTGGAACAACTGGCTGGGCTATCCCTTCTCCTCGACCGAATGGAACATGCGCCCGCTCGGTGTGCAGATCTATTCGCTGGCCTATCGGTCCGGCGTTCCCTGGAACGAGACGGCCTTCTCCGATCCGAAATTCGACGAACTGCTCGACAAGGCGCTGGCGCTGGCAAGCCCCGATGACCGTCGGCCCCTGATGGCGGAGATGGAGAAGATCCTCCAGGACTCCGGTGTCCTGATCCAGGCCTACTGGCGCAAGACCTTCCGGCACATGACCGCGAATGTGCATGGGCTGGTCATGCATCCGACCTTCGAGATCCATCTCGAAAAGACCTGGCTCTCCGAAAGCTGACCCCGTCGCCCCGTCCGGCGTGTCTGAGCGCGCCGGACCAGCCAAGGGTACCCCATGATCCTCTTCCTGCTGAGACGCATTGCCACGATGATCCTGACAGGCCTTTGCCTCACGGCGATCGTCTTCAGCCTGGTCAATCTCAAGCCCAACCTCGTCAAGCTGGCGAAGGAGCAGAACAGCAGCCGGATGTCCGACCAGCAGGTCGAGGTCTGGCTCGACCAGAACGGCTATAACCGGCCCTGGATCGTGCGCTATGGCGAATGGCTGGGCGGCGCGGTCCGGGGCGATTTCGGCACCTCCACCCGCTTCCGCGCGCCGGTGAACGAGGTGCTCTGGCCCCGGCTCGGCCTCACCGGCATCCTGATGTTCTGGGTGATGGTGGTGATGATCCCGGGGGCCTTGCTGATCGGGATTCTGGCGGGCATGCGCGAAGGCACGCGGACCGACCGGGTGCTCTCGACCGTCGCCATCGCCGGAACCTCGACCCCGGAATATGTCTCCGGCGTGGTCCTGACCGTCATCTTCGCGAGCAAGCTCGTCGGCCTGCAATGGTTCAACGGCTCCGCCACCTCGGCCGCCGAATCCGGACCGACCTTCACCAATTTCACCCTGCCGGTCCTGACCATCGCGATCTATGGCATGGGCTATATCGCGCGCATGACCCGCGCCTCGATGGCCGAGGTCATGACCCAGCAATATATCCGCACCGCCCGGCTCAAGGGCGTCGCCTTCCCGGCCATCGTCCTGCGCCATGCCCTGCGCAATGCCCTGATCGCGCCCTTCACCGTGATCATGCTGCAATTCCCCTGGCTCCTGACCGGCGTGGTCATCGTCGAACAGCTCTTCAACTATCGCGGCTTCGGCTGGCTTCTGATCGAGGGGGCCGCGAACAACGATATCAACCTGTTGCTCGCCTGTTCCATCGTCGCCGTGGTGATCGTGCTGACCACGCAGCTCATCTCGGACATCGGTTATGTCTATCTCAATCCGCGCATCCGGGTGACAGGCTGATGGAATATCTCACCACCGGCCAGATCGTCGCCCGCGTCCTGATCCAGTTCGCCCCGGTTCTCGTCACCCTCCTCGGCATCCTTGTCGTCAGCTTCGCTTTCCGCCGCCGCCTCGGCCTCTATGGACGGCTCTTTGGGTCGGGCATCGGGATCATTGGCCTGTCGCTTCTGCTCTTCTGGCTCCTGACCGCGCTCATGGCGAACTGGGTCGCGGTCTTCGACCCCTATGAGCAAATCCGCGCGCTTCAGAACAAGTTCCCCGGCGCCATCGTCCCCGACTCGGGGCTGGCCTATCTCTTCGGCGGCGACAGCCTCGGGCGCTGCGTCTTCTCCCGCATGGTCCATGGCAGCCGCGCCGTGATGGCGATCGCTCCGCTCGCCACGCTCTTTGCCTATATGGTGGGGATCATGCTCGGCCTTCCGGCGGGATATTACGGCGGCAAGCTCGATACGGTGCTCAGCTTCATTGCCAATCTGGTGCTGGCCTTTCCGGTGATCCTGCTCTTCTATCTGCTCGTCACTCCGGAGATCCGCCAGACCCCGATCCCCGGCGCCATGGCGGCGGTGCTCTTCATCTTTCCGATCCTGTTCCTGCTCACCTTCCTGCACAGCCGCTTTCGCGAGCGGCCCGAGGTTCTGTGGTATTATATCGGCCCGACGCTCCTGATCGGCGGTTTCGTCTATCTCGGCCTCACCGGCCTCTGGGATCCGACCGGCCTGATCGCGATGGAGCCGAACACGCTCAACATCTTCCTCGCGGTGGTGTTCATCACCTCGCCGACGATCTTTCGCATCGTCCGGGGCCTGACGCTCGATATCAAGACCCGCGACTATGTCGCCGCCGCCCAGACCCGGGGGGAACGGCCCTGGTACATCATGATGTGGGAAATCCTGCCGAACGCGCGCGGGCCCCTGATCGTCGATGCCTGCCTGCGCATCGGCTATACCACCATCCTGCTCGGAACCCTGGGCTTCTTCGGCCTCGGCGTCAGCCCTGAGAGCCCCGACTGGGGCTCGACGATCAACGAGGGCCGCAAACTGCTGCGCCTTTACGTGCACCCTGCCCTGCCCCCGGCGCTGGCGATCATGACGCTGGTGCTCGGCCTCAACCTCCTCGCCGATGCGCTGCGCGAAGAATCGATGAAGGATTGAGCCAATGTGGACAAGCCCTCGGAACACCACCGATCATGAGGGCTGCGATCGCCGTCGACGCAAGTTTATGATTGGTAAAGACCGGAGAAGAAATCTTTTGATTTCATAGAGTTATACCACCGCGCACGCGTGCGCGCAGAGGAAGAGCGATGCCGGATCCCATACTCGAAATCGACAATCTCTCGATCTCGTTCTTCACCAGGGCGGGCGAGATTCCCGCCGTGATGAATTTCTCGGCCACCGTCGAGGCGGGCAAGGCCGTCGGACTCGTCGGGGAATCGGGCTGCGGCAAGTCCACCGTCGCGCTCGGGGTGATGCGCGACCTCGGCAAGAATGGCCGCGTCGTCGGCGGTTCGATCCGTTTCAAGGGTCGCGATCTCGTCACGATGTCGGACGCGGAGCTGCGCGGGATCCGCGGGTCAGAGATCGCCATGATCTATCAGGAACCGATGGCGAGCCTCAATCCGGCGATGAAGATCGGCCGCCAGTTGATGGAGGTGCCGATGATCCATGCCGGCGCCTCCGCGGCGGAGGCCCGCGCGCGCGCCCTGCGCGTCGTGGATGCCGTGCGCCTGCCCGATCCCGCCCGCATCCTCGACAGCTATCCCCATCAACTCTCGGGTGGACAGCAGCAACGCATCGTCATCGCCATGGCGCTGATGTCGGAACCCGCGCTTCTGATCCTCGATGAACCGACCACCGCCCTCGATGTCACCGTCGAGGCGGGCATCGTCGATCTGGTCAAGGATCTCGGCCGGGATTTCGGGACCTCGATGCTCTTCATCAGCCACAATCTCGGGCTGGTGCTGGAAACCTGCGACCGGATCTGCGTGATGTATTCCGGCGAGGCGGTGGAAACCGGCCCGATCGCCGAGGTTTTCGACAGCATGCGCCATCCCTATACCCAAGGGTTGTTCCGCTCGATCCCGCTGCCGGGCGCGGACAAGACCACGCGTCCCCTGATCGCCATCCCCGGCAACTTCCCCCTGCCCCATGAACGCCCGCCCGGCTGCAACTTCGGCCCGCGCTGCGACTATTTCCAGGCGGGCCGCTGCGACGCCGTCGAGATCCCCATGCTGCCGGTCTCGGGCACCCATGACACCCGCTGCCTGCGCTTTGCCGAAATCGACTGGACCCAGCCCGCCAAGGTCAAGACCAGCCTCGCCGCCGCGCCCATCGGCGCGCCGGTCCTGCGGGCCGAAGCCCTGAGGAAATATTACAAGATCGCGTCCAATGCCCTCTTCGGCGGCGACGAGCGCGTGGTCAAGGCCAACGAGACCCTCTCCTTCGAAGTGTCCGAAGCCGAGACCCTCGCCATCGTCGGCGAGAGCGGTTGCGGCAAATCCACCCTTGCCAAGGTCCTCATGGGGCTCGAGACCTCGACCGGCGGCACCGTCACCCTCGACACCGTCGAAATCGGCGATCGTTCCATCCGGTCGCGCGACACCGCCACGGTCGCCTCGATCCAGATGGTGTTCCAGAACCCGTTTGATACCCTGAACCCCAGCCAGTCGGTCGGCTCCCAGATCATCCGCGTGCTGGAAAAATTCCGCTTTGGCCGCTCCAACGCCGAGCGCGAGGCGCGCATGCTGGAATTGCTCGATCTCGTGAAACTGCCTCGCGCCTTTGCCCGCCGGATGCCCCGGCAGCTCTCCGGTGGCCAGAAGCAACGCATCGGCATCGCCCGCGCCTTCGCCGGAACCCCGCGGGTGGTGGTGGCGGATGAACCGGTCTCCGCCCTCGATGTCTCCGTCCAGGCCGCGGTCACCGATCTTCTGATCGACCTTCAGCGCGAGCATCGCACGACCATGCTCTTCATCAGCCATGATCTCGGCATCGTGCGCTATCTCGCGGACCGGGTGATGGTGATGTATCTGGGCCATGTGGTCGAGTTGGGCAGCACCGATCAGGTCTTCAATCCGCCCTATCATCCCTATACCGAGGCCCTGCTCTCGGCGGTCCCGATCGCGGACACCTCCGTGGTCAAACGCCGGATCGTCCTCGATGGCGATATTCCCTCCGCGGTCAACCCGCCGCCGGGCTGCCCGTTTCAGACCCGCTGCCCGCGCAAATCCCAGGTTCCGGGGGATCTCTGTGACACGGTGGTTCCTCCCTCGCGCGAGTGGGCCCCGGGCCATCAGGTCAAATGCCATCTGCCCGCGACGATTCTCGCCGAGATGGAACCCGTGATACGGATGGAGTCCGCCACGGCCTGATTCCCGAACTTTCGTCAAGCCACGAATCGAGGTTTGCGAGGCGGGCACGAAAGAAAAACCTGTGCGCGTACTCTCCTGATTGTGTTATATTTCGCGTTGAGCCAGTGGGTTCCCTTGGCCAGACGGTCGGCGGCATTGCGCCGAAACAGCATATCATTAACCTTTTCTGCGTCTTTCCAGCGCCAATTAAGACATGTTGAAAAATCCGTAAGCTTTCCGCCTAGGCCGATTGCGAGTAGAAGCAAACCACAGGATGGCGCAGGCGCGCCGGAGGATCGTTTGAAATGAGTAACAAGCTTAACGGGCCCGGAGCCGGACTTTCCGGGATGCAAGGCCTCTTTGTAACCGTGGGCGTATTCAGCTTTTTTGTGAATGTGCTCGCTCTGACCGGCTCGCTCTACATGTTGCAGGTTTATGACCGGGTTCTCCCGAGCCGGTCCGAGGAGACGCTCCTCGCCCTGACCATGCTGATCGCGGCGCTTTATACCTTTCAGGGTATTATCGACTATGCCCGCGCCCGCATCGCCGCCCGCATTGGTGCCATCTTTCAGGCGCGGCTGGATTCACGGGTGTTCCAGGCAGGGCTGCGCCGTTCGATCCTGGCCAGCGAGCGTTCCAAGCCCGCGTCGGGGCTCAAGGATCTCGAGGCAGTGCAGAAGCTGATGGGATCGCCTGTGCTTTTCGCGGTCTTCGACATGCCTTGGGCGCCGGTCTATATCTTCGCCATCTTCATGTTCCATCCCTACCTTGGATATCTGGCCATCAGCGGTGGCTTGGTCCTGGTTTTTGTCACGGTCCTCAATCAGATCATGACCCGCCAGCCCGAGCGTGAGGCCAATATCGCCACGATGCAGGGCGACGCCTTCGCCGAGACGATCCGTCAACAGGGCGAGATGATCCAGGCGCTGGGCATGGGAGGCGCGGTTCTGGAACGCTGGCAGAAGATGCGCCGCCGCGCCCTTGAATCGCAATTGAAATCCGGGGATCGGGTCAGCCAGTTTTCCACGATTTCCAAGACCTTCCGCATCTTTCTTCAATCATGCGTCCTCGGGCTCGGCGCTTATCTCGTGATCCAGAACCAGATGTCGGCGGGTGCGATGATCGCCGGTTCGATCCTTCTCGGCCGGGCTCTGGCTCCCGTCGAACAGGCCATCGGCGGCTGGCCCCTGGTCCAGCGCGCGCGGATCGGCTGGAAGAGCCTTCAGACCCTTCTGGAAACCACGCCGGAGCAGGCGGAACGGACCGAACTTCCCCGTCCCCGCGCCCATTTCGAAGTCAACCAGATCACCGTCTTCCCGCCCGAGCAGCAGAAGGCGAGCCTGCGGATGCTCGATTTCAAGCTGCTGCCGGGTCAGGCGCTTGGGGTGATCGGCACTTCCGCCTCGGGCAAATCCACTCTTGCCCGGGTTCTGACGGGGATCTGGCGTCCGGCCTCGGGCACGGTCCGTCTCGATGGCGCGGGACTCGATCATTACGATCCCGATCTTCTGGGCAGCTATATCGGTTATCTGCCCCAGGACGTGGTGCTGTTCGACGGCACCGTCGCCGAGAACATCGGCCGCCTCAAGGAGCGCCCCGACCCCGCCGCCGTGGTGGCCGCCGCGCGCAAGGCCGGTGCGCATGAGATGATCCTCGGCCTGCCGCAGGGCTATGACACTCCCGTTTCGGCCGGTGGCGCGCGTCTGTCGGGCGGACAGAAACAGCGGATCGGCCTTGCCCGGGCCTTTTATGGCGATCCCGTGGTGATGGTGCTGGACGAACCCAATTCCAATCTGGACGCGGCCGGTCAGGATGCTCTCAACCTTGCGATCCGCCAGGCCAAGCAGGAAGGCAAGGCGGTGATCATCATGGCTCACCGGCCCGCCGGCATCGCGGAATGCGACATGATCCTGATCATCGACGGGGGTGTTGCCAAGGCCTTCGGTCCACGGGACGAAATCCTCAAGGCGAATGTCCGCAACTATGCCCAGGTTGCGAACCGGATTGGCGTGGAGGCACAGTCATGAGCGGGGATCGTCAGAACCGTTGGAACATAGGACGCTTTGTCATCGGCGGCTATGTCGCTCTGGGCGTGATGGTCTTTGGCCTCGGAGCCTGGGCGGCGGTCGCCCAGATTTCCGGAGCGGTGATTATGCCGGGAACCCTTGAAGTCGAGGGCAACCGTCAGGTCGTCCAGCACCCGACCGGGGGCGTCATCGCCGAAATCCGGGTCCGCAACGGCGATGTCGTAAAGCAGGGCGATATCCTGGTGCGTCTTGAAGGGGACTCGATCATCTCGGAGCTTGGGATCGTCGAAGGCCAGTGGCTCGAAATCCTCGCCCGCAAGGGTCGCCTGTCGGCGGAACGCGACGGCTTGTCCACGATCACCTATGACCCCGAACTGATCGAACGCGCCAAGACTTCCCAGAAAGTCGCGGATCTGATCGCTTCGCAGGACAAGCAGTTCATCGGGCGCCGCAAATTGATGGGCGAACAGGCCGGCCAGCTCCGTGAGCGCCAGACCCAGATCGAAAAGCAGATCGAAGGATTGCTGGCGGTCCAGAGTGCGACCAACAAGCAGATCGAACTGCTCGCCCAGGAGATCACCGGTCAGGAGGCGCTGTTCAACCAGGGTCTCACCGAAATCAGCAAACTTCTCGCACTGCGTCGCAGCTACGCGGAACTGGAAGGCAATGCCGGTCAGATCGAGGCCTCCATCGCCGAGAACCGCGGCAAGATCGCCGAGATCGGCATCAACCTCGTCCAGCTCGATTCCAAGACGCGCGAGGATGCCACCTCCGAAATGCGCGACCTCGAATTCCGCGAGATCGAACTGCGCGAACGCCGCGACAATCTGAAGGAGCAGGTCGAGAAGCTCGATCTTCGCGCGCCGGCCAGCGGGGTCGTCTACGGAAGCACCGTCGATACCTTGCGCGGCGTCGTCCGGGCGGCGGAACCCATCATGTATATCGTGCCGAAGAATGCGCCCCTGGTGGTGCGCGGCCGGGTGATGACCAACAATATCGACCAGATCAGCGTCGGCCAGAAGGTGATCCTGCGGTTCTCCGCTTTCGATGCCCGCACGACGCCCGAAGTGACGGGGCATCTGCAGAAGATCTCGGCGGATGCCGTGGAGGACAGGCAGCGCGGAACCCGCTATTACGAGGTGGACATCCAGATCGATCCCGATGCGCAGCAGAAGCTGGTGGGTCGCACCCTTGTCCCGGGGATGCCGGTCGAAGGGTTCGTCGGCACCGATGCCCGCAGCCCGCTCAGCTACTTCGTCAAGCCTTTCACCGACTATTTCTCCCGCGCCCTGCAGGAGGGCTAAGCTCTCTTCTCACGCGGCGGCTCCCGTGCGATCGGCCGCCGCGTCTTCCCGCCAGTCCCCCACCGTTGTCCCGCGCGCCGGTGCCAGAACCCAAGACGGCGGATCCATCGGTTCCGGCTCCGGCAAGGCGGCTGGAACATGGTCGCTCCGGAACACCCGCGACAAAATCCCGAGCGTGATGCCAAAGGCATCGGTCGTATGTACCGTATTGTCCCGTCCGTTCGTGAACAGGGTCTGGATCACCCGCCTGCGCTCCGGTCCCTGGGGCAGAAACAACCGTACCCCCAGCACCCAATCCTCCCCGGCCGGAAAGGCCCGTTTCACCTCGACGGGAATCCGTCCCACGCCGGGCAGCGAGAGAACCAGCCAATCGCCCACCCCGGCCCGAGTCCGACTGCGAAGCTGGGCGCCGGTCAGGGACAAATCCACCAGGATCGCAGTGTCCTTGCCCACCTCGGTCTCCAGATCGCAGGGGATATCGAACCGGAACCGCTCCTCTCCCCGGGGCGAGGACGAGGCCACGGCGATGGTCGCAACCACCGACAGCACGACGACATTCACCATGGCCCAGAAGGCAACGATCGGAATGATCGCCCCGTCCCCGATGACCCGCAGGTTCAGATCGGAATTGATCATGAGGCCGAACGAAGTCGCCACGATAATCGCCAGGGCCACGAGCGCGGTGGGCCGGTCGACACCCGCGTCGCTGGCATCCCGGCCCTTGGGCGTGACCTTGAAGGCATGGCCCGTTGGTTTGATCAAGGTGACCAGGATCGTCGGCAGCAGCCGGAACGCCTGGAGCACCGCGTGCGCGGTGGCGGCCAGCGGGAAATATTCCCCCGGCGCAAAGATCCGGACCGCCAGAATCGCGCCGAGGATGGCCGGCACCTGATATTCGAACACCGTGGCCGTGTTGGCGTCCTTGAGCGGCAGCAATCCGGTCAGCAGATAGATCGCCGGGGTTGTCATCGCGGCGATCTGGCTGAGGGATTGCGTCAACCAGTGGGTGGGCAGGAACATCAACCGCTGGGGCAGACGCAGGCCCGGCCCCAGCGGACCCTCGCGCAGATAGAGGATCTGGATCGCCCCCCGCGCCCACCGTGCCCGCTGGACAAAGAAGGCGGAGAGCGATTCCGGCGCCAACCCCACCGCCAGCCGCTCGTTGAGATAGCGCGTGACATATCCCTTGCGCAGCAGGGCCAGCGTCAGCAGCATGTCCTCGGTGATCGAGCCGGTCGGCAGGCCCCCGCCCACCTCGTTGATGGCGCTGCGCCGTGTCACCGAATTGGACCCGCAGCAAAAGGCGCAATCCCATCCGTCGCGGCCGGGCATGATCGCGTCGAAGAACAGCCGCTGGTCGTCGGGCATCGTGGAGCGCAGCTCAAGGCTGGCCTGCATCGGGTCGTGGTTGAAGAAATTGTGTGGAATCTGCATGATCCCGATCTTCGGATCCTCAAAGAACCCCATGGTCCGATACAGGAAATTCCGCTGCGGGATGAAATCCGCGTCGAACACCGCGAAAAATTCGCCGGTCGTGCGCGCGATGGCGGCATTGATGTTGCCCGCCTTGGCATGGGCATTGTTGTCCCGCCGCATATAGAGCGACCCGATTCCGGCGCAGTAATCGCGCAGCCAGTCGCGTTTGCCGTCATCGAGCACCCAGACCCGCAGCCGATCCCGCGGCCAGTCAAGAGAAACCGCGCCGATGATCGTCTTTTCAAGGACTTCGAACGGTTCGTTGTATGTTGCGATAAAGACATCGACGATCGGCAAGAGCCCCGGCTCCATTGCCCGGAGCCGCGCCTCGTGGTGGTCCGCCTCGGGGGTGCGATTGGTCTTTCGCAGCATGGCGGCAAAGAGCAGGGAGGCATCGAGCCAGGCCAGCATCTCGGCCACGAAGAGGCTCCAGATGAAGGCGCTCTGGATCGACCATTCGGTGGCCGGCACCACGGTCACCGTCACCCGCCACCAGAGATAGCGCCCCACAACCCCCGCCAGTGCGACGACCAGGATGTAGCGCATCGCCGGAAGAGTGATCGCCGATTTCGGGACGATCATGACGGCCAGCATCATCAGCATGATGGGCAGAAGCGTGGGCAGGTCCAGCATCACCGGGCCGCCTGATCCGCGTTCGCGGTCTGCCAGGGATCCCGGCCGAACCATCCGCGCAGACTTTCGCCCAGGCCCGCGAATGCGCCTGTCATCCCGAAAAGCCGCCTGGCGTAATCGCGCTCGAACCGGACCTCGGCGGTACGCCCCACATCGCAGAAGGCAGCGTCGCCCCCGCTCGCCGATGTAACGCCAGCCTGCGCGGGTTGAAGCGGCACGAGAACGCGCAATTGCCCCTCCGCCACCACAGGCGTCTCGGCCGCGAGCTGCGGATTGGAGAATTTGGCCCCCGAGCCCCGCACGGCCGCGACCTTGGCCGCGAAATGCTCCGAACTGCCCCGGAACTGGACCCAGGCCGTGCTGCCGGGACGGATGGCATCAAACAGCCGTTCGGAGACGGCGACCTCGACAAAGCGCCGTTCACAATCGACCACCTGCATGATCTCGTCGCCGGTCAGGATCGCCGATCCCGGTGCGCCGCTGGCCCGCCAGATCACGCCCCGTGCCGAGGCGATCGGCTCGAAACTCTCGCGCGCGGCGTTTTCGCGTTCCGCATCCTTGATCCGCGCGGCGAGCGCCGCGCGATCCGCCGCGAGGCCTTCGCGCTCGGCGGACAGTTCATTCAATCGCAAATCGATATCGTCGATTCGCTGCTGCGAATAGCTGACGTCGCTCGTGCCATGTTGCACGAGGATACCCTGCCCCAGCGCTTCGAGTTCACGTCCCGTCGCTTCCAGCCGCGCCTGCGCCGCGCCTACCGCCGCCGTCGCGCGGGCCAGTTCCGCCTCGTCCTGCTTCAGATTGGCCAGCGCCAGGGTTCCCTCGCCCGCCAGCGCACGGCTGCGGGCAATACGATCCTCGGTTTCCTGCCGCGTCGCGGTCGCCGCTTCGAGTTCAGCCCTGAGTTCAGCGGAGTGAACCCGAAGCCACCCGGCCAATTCGCTCCGGTACAACTCCTCCCTGCGCGCCATTTCGGCCCGGAGCGCGGAAAGTTCCCGCGCCTGTCGCGCCTTCGCCTCGGTTTCGGCGGCGAGCAGGTGATCGCGGGCCAGCAGTTCCTGAAGCAACTCCCGGTCCTTGCGGCCCGATTGTACCAGAACCATCCGTTGCCCGGTCGCCACGGCCTCCGCCAGTCCGGAGGACGCCGCCTCGATCCGCCCATCGATTGGACTCTTGATCGACAGAAGCGGCGCATTCACCACGGCCGAGGTCGAAATATAGTTAGTCGCATGCGGGAACAGGGTCCAGCAGACCGCCAGCATGAGAAGCGCCGCGGCCGTGAGCCGCAAAAACCGGTTGGAAAACATGGATCACCCCCCTGAACGAGTCATCCATAAACAGAACCGGTTAAATCTCGGCGGAGGTTAAGCCAAACAACAAATTGAAATACATAAATTTTCTGTCGAACTTAACCCAACAGCCCCTGCGCCGCCGCGAGCGCCCCGGGCAGCGCCTTTGCCACCAGATCAAGATCGGCCGGTTGCCCGACCGTGATCCGGATGCAGCGATCCTGCGGTGCGACGAACGGCATTCGAATGAAAATCCCCCGCCCGATCATCTCCGCCAGCACTGCCCGCGCGAAGGCACCGTCCCGCCCACAATCAACCGTCACGAAATTCGTGGCCGAGGGCAGCGCCCGGAGCCCGTTCTCCGCCGCGATCCGCCCGATCCGGTCGCGCCCCCGCCTCACCTCGGTCACGACCGACGCGAGCCATTCGCGGTCCGCCAGCGCCGCCAGACCCGCCGCCTGCGCCACCCGCCCGAGGCCGAAATGATTGCGCACCCGGTCAAAGGCCGCGATCAGTCGCGCCTCGCCCAAGGCATATCCCACCCGCGCGCCCGCCAGACCATGTGCCTTGGAGAAGGTGCGCATCCGGATCACCCGCTGTTCCTCGACATCGACCGGACCGATCGCCTCGTCCGGGGCGAAATCCGCGTAGGCCTCGTCGAGGCAAAGGACGGTATCCGCGGGCAGTCCTTCGACGAAATCCCGGATCGCCGTCGCGGAATACCAGCAGCCCATCGGATTGTCCGGATTGGAGAGATAGACCAGCGGCGCCCGCGTCTCCCAGACCGCCGCCAGCAGTCCCTCCAGATCCGCGGCATCGTCGCGATAGGGCACGCGGTGGAGCACGCCGCCAAACCCGTTCACGTGATAATCGAAGGTGGGATAGCCACCGAGCGACGTCACCACCGGCGTGCCCGGCGCCACCAGCAGCCGCGCCAGCAGCCCCAGCAACCCGTCGATCCCCTCGCCCAGCATCACATGCTCCGGCAGCACCCGATGATGCGCCGCCACCGCCACCCGCAGATCGAACGCCTCCGGATCGCCATAGCGCCAGGACAGCGCCGCCGCCTCGGTCATCGCCGCCACGGCCCGGGGCGAGGGACCGAACACGCTCTCATTGGCCCCCAACCGCGCCGCGAAGACCGCGCCCCGCGTCCGCTCCTGTGCCTCCGGCCCCACGAAGGGCACCGAGGCGGGCAATCCCTCGACCAGCGGCGTCAGGCGCATCACAGACCTGCCAATCTGGCGCGCGCGGCCTCCAGGATCGCCAACTCCTCCTCCAGCGCCTCCAGACGCGCGCGGTTCTCGTCCACGACCTCCTCCTTCGCCTTGGCCAGAAACGCCGCGTTTTCCAGCTTGCTCCGGATCCCGCCCGCTTCCTTGCCGAGCTTCTCCGCCGCCTTGGCCAGACGCGTCCGTTCCGCCGCGATATCGATCACATCCGCCAGCGGCAGGCAGAAGGTCGCCCCCTCCCGCGCGATCGTCACCGAGCCCTTCGGCGCCTCGTCCAGCCGCTCGAACCGCTCGATCCGCGCCAGCCGCGCCACCAGCGCCCGGTTCCGCTCCAGCGCCTCCGCCCGGGGCCCCGCGAGATCGAGCTCGACCAGCACCACCTTCGCCCCCGCCGGAACCCGCATCTGCGCGCGCACAGAGCGGATCTCCTCGATCAGGCCGATCACCCAGTTCATCTCGTCATCGACGCCCGGATCGACCAGCTCCGCGCCATACCCGGGCCAGTCGGTGTGGGCCAGGATCCTCGGCCGCTCCGCGATCTGGCCCCAGAGCGCCTCGGTGATGAAGGGCATCACCGGCGCCGACAGGATCAGGCACTGATCGAGAACCCAGGCCATCGTCGCCCGCGTCTCCTCCATAGCACCCGGCTCCTGGAACAAGGGCTTGGCCAGCTCCACATACCAGTCGCAAACCCGCCCCCAGACATGCGCATAGATCAGGTTCGCCGCGTCATTGAACCGATAGGCGGTCAGGGCCGCGTCGATCGCCTCGCGCGCCCGCCCGGTCTCGCCCACGATCCACTTGTTCGCTGGGAACCGGACGCTGGCCGGATCGAACCCCGCGACGGGCCGGCACTCGTTCATCTCGGCGAACCGCGCCGCGTTCCAGAGCTTGGTCCCGAAATTGCGATAGCCAGCGATCCGCTCCTTGCTGAGCTTCAGATCCCGCCCCATCGCCGCCATCGCGGTCAGGGTGAACCGCACCGCGTCCGCGCCGAATTCATCGATCAGTTCAATGGGATCGAGCACATTGCCGAGGGACTTGGACATCTTCTTGCCCTTCTCGTCCCGCACCAGGGAATGCACATAGACATCCCGGAACGGCACCTTCCCGGTCAATTCCAATTGCATCATCATCATCCGCGCCACCCAGAAGAAGATGATATCGAACCCCGTGACCAGCACAGTGGACGGAAAATACCGCTCCATCTCCGGCGTATCCTCGGGCCACCCCATGGTCCCGACCGGCCAGATCCCTGAGGAGAACCAGGTGTCGAGGACGTCGGGATCACGGGTCAGAACCTTCCCAGGCGCCCGCGCCTGCGCCTCGGCCTCGGTCATGGCGCAATAGGGATGACCTTCCTCATCATACCACACCGGAATCCGGTGCCCCCACCAGAGCTGCCTCGAAATGCACCAGGGCTCGATATTCTCCAGCCACTGAAAATAGGTCTTCTCGTCGCGCTCCGGCAATATCCGCGTGCGGCCATCGCGCACCGCCTCCAGGGCCGGACCCGCCAGCTTCTTCGCATCGACATACCACTGGTCGGTCAACAAGGGCTCGATGGCGACCTTCGAACGGTCGCCATGCGGAACCATATGAACCTCGTCATCGATCCCGTCGAGCCAGCCCTGGCTTTCGGCGAATGCGATGACCTTCCCGCGCGCCTCGTAGCGGTCGAGCCCATCCAGCTCGAACGCCTCCGGCGCGGGCACACAGCCCTCCATGAAATCCGGATTGTCCTCCAGGACAAGGCGCGCCCGCGTGTCCATCACATTGATGACCCGAAGGCCCTGACGCTTGCCGACCTCCCAGTCGTTGAAATCATGGGCGGGCGTGATCTTCACCGCCCCGGTGCCCTTGGTCGGGTCGGCATACTCGTCCGCGACGATCGGGATCCAGCGGTTGGCCAGCGGCAAGCGGACCTGCCGCCCGATCAGATGCTCATACCGCGGATCGGCCGGATTGACCGCGATCCCGGTGTCGCCCAGCATCGTCTCGGGGCGGGTGGTGGCGACGACCAGATACTTCCGGTCCTCCCAATGGGTCGCAACCCCCTCCGCGTCCCACTCCACCGGCTGCCGCCAGGTGACGCCCTCCTCCAGCTCATAGCGCAGCCGCCAGAGATGCCCGCGCATCTCAACCTGCTCGACCTCGAGATCCGAAATCGCCGTCTCGAATTTCGGATCCCAGTTGACCAGCCGCTTGCCGCGAAAGATCAGGCCCTTGTCATAGAATTCGACGAAGGTGCGCAGCACCGCGTCATGGAACCCCTCGTCCATGGTAAAGCGATTGCGGCCGAGATCGAAGGAATCCCCCAACCGGCGGCATTGCTCCAGGATGGTGCCGCCGGATTTTTCCTTCCATTCCCAGACCTTTTCGACAAAGGCCTCGCGTCCGAGCTCCCGGCGCCCGATATTGCCCGCCTTCGCCAGTTCCCGCTCCACCACCATCTGCGTCGCGATGCCCGCGTGATCGAGGCCCGGCTGCCAGAGCACGTCGAACCCGCGCATCCGGTGCCAGCGGGTCAGGATATCCATCAGCGTATGATTGAAGGCATGACCCATATGCAGGCTGCCGGTGACATTGGGCGGCGGCAGCAGGATGCAGAACGGCTCCGCCCCGGGTCTGGCATTGGCTCCGGCCACGAAGGCGCCGGCCTTGTCCCAGAGATCGGAGATGGCAGGTTCGGCGGTGGCGGCGTCGAATGTCTTTTCCATGCGTGCGGGCTTTCCAGAGAAGGGTGACGTGTCATAGCGCCCTGCCCGCCCAAGGAAAAGACCCGAGCACGCACGCGTCCTTGCCCGGTCCACGCAGGCCGGTCCCGCGCATTAACGATAAGCGAAGAGAGAGCGGCGGTCTTAACACTTCTCGAAGGAGGTTTGTTCATCCTTTGATCCGGTCCGGGATTGGGACGGATGGGATCAAGGGGGGAACCGATGTCCATTGGCATTTTCACGGGGGTCGCGCGGCGGCGCTGGCCGGTCGGCATGGCCTGCGCGCTCGCCCTTCTGGCCGCCGTTCCGGCCGGGGCCGAGACCAAGGGCATCTGGGTCTTGCGCGACCCCCGGGACCGGCAGGTCGGATCGGGGGATATCGTGGTGATCCATCCGGATCGTTTCACCGAATGCAATTACAACTGCGAGGTCCGCGGGCCCGATGCCTGGGGCACCCGGCCCTTCGCGGACCAGATGTACCGGGACGATGATTATGCGCCGATCCCCTTGCCTCGTAACCGCCATCTCTATGACCGCGACCGGACGGAAACCGGATGGCGCCATCGCTCGCGCGAGGATTGGTCGACCGCGCCGCGTCCGGACCGCGACGATCTCAACCAGTCGGCTCTCGACGCCGCCGCCACGACCATCCTGCTCCGGGCCCTCGACAAAGTCTTGAACCCCGGAAACTGACGCGCCGGCCTGGGCGGGCCGGATGTCGGTTCGCGTGACGGGGGCCTTCCGGCCGGCTGTCCGCGTCCCGGCGGCCCTCGCCTGACATCACCGCCCGGGGGCTCTCCGGGCGGCCCGATCCCTTTGAAATCCGAATCAATAGTGAAATTTAAATGATTTTTATAAATTATTTATATTGGTTTCTTCATGTTTTTCATGAACGACGCCGGTCCGCCTCGGTCGTCCTTCTGCTCCTTTCGACGCCGGGCCTCGCCCTGGCCGGTGCGGAGGGGGAATGGACGGTTGGCGATCCGCGCGCCTGTGCCGTCGAGTTGGAAAATGTGATGCTGGTCGAACGTGACCGGTTCACCATCTATGAGGATGGCTGCGCCTTTGGCGCCAGGGCGCCGATCGGATTTCGCGCGGTTTCCGGGGTGATGTCCTGTAGCGTCGAGGGCGAGGATTATGTGGATACAATCCGGATGGACGCCCGGGGCGACCGGCTGCGCCTGACCCGCGGCGGCGACCGGGTCTCGGTCTGGAGGCGCTGCGCGCCCGACGCGCGGGCGGCCGGAGGCGGTGGAGAGATCGACCCTGCCACCGCCCTGGTGGTTTTTGGTGTGATCCTGGACAGGATGCGACGCGCCGACTGACCGTCGACTCAGCCGGGGAAGCGCGGTCGCTCTCCGGGCGATCCGAAGCCAGGGCACCCGGTCTGCTTTCGCAGCGAACTCGCCAATTTGTATTTCATAATAAAATCAGTGGTTTAATCTTTGTCCGCGTCCGGACAGGGCGGCGCGGCGGCCTTTCTTCCCGCCAAAGCCGAGGTGCTTGCACTGGACTGGCCAGTCAATAACGCTAGTCTGCGCCCCAAAGCGGAGCCTGTGGGAGCGAGCCATGACAAAATTCGGAACCAGCCAGCCGGTGCGCCGCAAGGAGGATATCCGGTTTCTGACCGGGACCGGCCGGTATCTTGAGGACTCCCGACCCGCCGACGCCGCCGAGGCCGTCTTCTGGCGCAGCCCCGTCGCCCATGCGCGTGTGCTCGGCCTCGCGGTCGAGGCCGCGCGCGCGGCCGAGGGCGTGCTCGCCGTCTATACCGCCGCCGATTTCGACGGGGCGATGGACAATTCCGTGGATTTCGAGACGGTCAAGAACCGGGACGGAAGCGATGGCGCGGCCCCGAGGCGCCCGATCCTGGCCGAGGACGTGGTCCGCTACGCGGGCGAGGCCCTTGCGATCGTGGTGGCCGAGACCCGGGCCGCCGCTCTCGATGCCCTGGACCTCGTCTCCTGCGATTTCGAGGATTTGCCGGTTCATCTCGACACCGCCGCCGGCGGCGAGGCGATCCATCCGGAGGCGCCGGACAACATCGGCTATGACTGGGCCTATGGCGATGAAAAGCAGGTCGAGGCGACCTTCAAGCGCGCCGCGCACCGGGTTTCCCTGGATCTGATCGACAACCGGGTGATGGGGATGTCGATGGAGCCGAGGGGCTGCCACGCGGAATGGGATGGAACCCGGCTCCATGTCGGATTTTCCGGCCAGGGGGTCTGGTCCCTCAAGGAGGAGCTGGCGAGCAAGCTCGGTCTCTCTCCGGAGGCGGTGCGGGTCACGACGCCCGACGTGGGCGGCGGCTTCGGGATCAAGGGTTTCAACTACCCCGAATATTTCGCGGTCGCCTTCGCGGCCAAGGAGCTCAATCGTCCGGTCTTCTGGATGAGTTCCCGGGGCGAGGCGATGCTGACCGACAACGGGGGCCGTGACCACGTGACCCGGGCGGAAGCGGCGTTCGACGCCGACCTCCGGCTTCAGGCCCTCCGGATCACCTGCGACTCGAACCTTGGCGCCTATAACAGCCCTTTCGGCCAGTATATCGCCTCCGAACTGGCCCTGAAGGTCCTGCCCGGTGTCTATGACGTTCAGCAGGCCTTTTTCAACGTTCGGGGCATCTTCACGAACACCACGCCCGTCGATGCCTATCGCGGAGCCGGACGCCCCGAGGCGATTTATGTGATCGAACGGCTGATGGACTGGTCCGCCCGGGAACTGGAGGTGGATCCGGTCGAGCTCCGGCGCCGGAACTTCATCCCGAGGGAGAGCTTCCCCTACAAATCCGTTTCCGGCGAGACCTATGACGTCGGTGATTTCTCCCGCGTTCTGGACCGGGCGATCGAGCAGGCGGATATCGCGGGCTTCGCGGCGCGCCGGGAAATCAGCGCGCGGTCGGGCAAGCTCCGGGGGCTCGGTCTGGCCTATTACATTGAATCGATTCTGGGGGACACGCGGGAAACCACCCGGATCGTCTTTGCCGAGGATGGG
This sequence comes from Amaricoccus sp., assembly GCA_048594665.1. GTDB lineage: Bacteria > Pseudomonadota > Alphaproteobacteria > Rhodobacterales > Rhodobacteraceae > Amaricoccus. The sequence goes on from JBMDWT010000040.1 coordinate 53,825, forward strand.
ATGGTCGACCTCTATGTCGGGATTCAGTCGAATGGACAAGGTCACGAAACCGCCCTCGCCCAGTTCCTCCATCAACGCGCCGGCATCCCGTTCGAGCATATCCGCTATGTCCAGGGTGACTCGGATCTGATCCCGAGCGGCGGGGGGACCGGCGGATCCCGGTCGGTCACGATGCAGGGGAACTCGGTCAACCGGGCGGCGGATATCATGATCGAGCGGTTCCGTCCGCTGGCCGAGGAGGAGCTGGAAGTCGCGAGCGCCGACCTCGTCTGGGAGGCCGGGGCCTTTCGGGTCGCGGGAACCGACCGGTCCGTCGATCTGACCCGGCTCGCCGAAGTCGCGCGGACCCGGGGGCAAACGGACTTGCTGGTGACGGAGGCGACCTACAAGCTCCCGGCCCGCTCCTATCCGAACGGGGCGCATTTCGCCGAGGTCGAGATCGACCGGGAAACCGGCAAGACCACCGTTGCGAAATATACGGTTGTGGATGACTTCGGCTATCTCGTGAATCCGATGCTCGCCGAGGGCCAGGTCCATGGCGGCGTGGCCCAGGGTATCGGCCAGGCAATCACGGAACAGGTCGTCTATTCCCAGGAGGGACAGCTTCTGTCCGGCTCCTTCATGGATTATGCGATGCCGAGGGCGGAGGATGTGCCCTTCATGGCCTTCTCTACGGAACTCGTGCCTTCGACGGCCAACGAGGTCGGGATGAAGGGCTGTGGCGAGGCGGGAACGGTCGGGGCGCTCGCGGCCGTCACCAACGCCGCCCTCGACGCGGTCTGGGGGGCGGGGGTCCGGCGGGTGGACATGCCGCTCACCCCCTCCCGGGTCTGGGGCTGGCTCGAGGCCGCCCGGATCGCGGCGGAATAGGCGAAGATCAGGAACGGAACGGGAGGAACGATGCTCAGAACCTTGATGGGCCTGCTCGTCGCATCCGCGCTCGCGGGGCCGGTATCGGCGGCGGAGGAGGCGGTGGCGAAATCAACGACCGAGAACGGGGTCGTCACCGTCGACAGCTGGAACGCCCGGTATTGTGAGTTCCTGATCGTGAAAGGGACGGTGCTGAAGGTCCAGGCGGAGGTCTGGAACACGCTCGGCCTCAATACCTGCGACGGAGCCGCCTTCAAGGCGGTCGATCCAGAGGCGATCAGGAAGCAGTTCCAGGCCCGGGGCGTGGTCAAGAACGGGCCGCGCCATTGGGTGGTCTCGAAACTGTCGACCCCCCAGGAGACCAAGGAGGCGCCGGTCGAGAGCTTTGGCGGGATCGAGGCGCGGCTGGTCGGGGAACTGGCCCTGCCTCCGGGCATGCGCAAGGCGCCGGTCCCCTACAAGGAGACCACGGTCGAGCGCAGGACCCGCTATGAATACGCGGCCGGCAGGCCGGTCTTCCTGCTCGACGATCCGACCGGCATGACCTGGGTCATGCAGGCCTACAGCCTGGCGGTCGATCCAAGGCAGACACTCGACCGGCTCCCGGAGCTCGGCAAGCGGCTTCGGCTGCCGAAGGGCTGGACCTTCCGGACGGAAACCCTCGATACCCCGCTGATCGTCCAGCCGGTCAATGGGAGTGCGCGGATCCTCCAGGACGAGCTTCAGAACACCTATGATGCCTGCTTTGAAGGGGCCTGCGACCGAAAGCCATGATGTCCGCGGCCGGACAGCCTGTAATTCTCTGATTTTAAAAGATTTTCTTGAAAACCTGCTTGGACGCGATCTATCCCGGGGACTCCTGCCCTTTCCCCGCTTCCAGGCGGGGCGCGGGGCCGGAGTCCGAGAGATTGCCCCCGGCATTCCGGCGCGGGGGCGGCACGGGAATGTGGGACGCCCGGCCTCTTTCCACGAGAGCGTGCCGATGAGCTTTCCAGCCCCTCCCCGGTCCCGCCACTTTCGACAAAATCTATCGACGGGGGCCGGGTGAAACCGGCCATGAAGCGATGGGAGAGCCGCGGAAATCGGGCGGCGCTCTCCGCTGCTCGGACCCGCGCATGACAATCCTGCTCATCGCCCCGGTCGGGTCGTGGAGCCCTTGGGGAACGGAGCCCCGAGCCGGTCACGCCGCTCGCGGAGCCGGACCCGTCCATGATCCGCGCCGTTCCGGCGCTCGGCCTCTCAGTCGCGGATCGAGCGCACAGGCGTTGCGGGACCATCGCCATGCCGCGCCAGAGGGTGACGGCGCATACTTCATCACAGAGCCCGCGGGGGCGCGACGCGGCGTCGGGGAAACGACCAAGGACCGGCATCCATGCGGATCGGTCTTGCTCCCTCCCCCGTCGCTGGCCAGGCACGACGATACCCCGCGATCGCAACCGTTCGATGACCAGGGGCCAGACATGGACATGATCGCAAAATCCCCCGACCAAGCCGCGGCCTCCGCCCATTCGCGGGAGGGCAACGGGGACAGTGGCGCCAGACTTTGGCCACGGCCCGTGAATACCCGGCACGGGACTGCCTGGACACCGGGCGCGCAGTGGGACGCGCACAGTTTGCAATCGTGCTTTGGAACGATTCATGCCAGGATTCCTTTACCCGTTGAGCTCCGCGGGGCCGCATCCGGATGGATCAGGCATGGCAAGGACCGGCATTCATGATCTCGCCAGATATCTCGGCCTGACGGTCGGCACGGTATCCCGCGCGCTCAACAATCGCCCCGAGGTCAATCCCAAGACCCGCGACCGGGTGCGGCAGGCAGCCCTCGAAATCGGCTATGCCCCGAACCAGTCGGGCCGGAGCCTGCGGACCGGGACCACGAACATCATCGGACTGATACTCGACGCCGGAACCGCCGGGGCCGTCGGCAGCGGGGATTTCTTCATGAGCATCCTGGGCGGCGTGCAGAGTGTCCTGTCGCGACAGTCGCTCGATCTCGTGCTCCTGCCCTGTGGCCCGGCGGAGGATCCGTGCGGCTTCCTGCGCCGTATCATTCTGCGCGGGGTCGTCGATGGCCTGATCCTGTCCGCCACGAAACGCCATGACCGGCGGATCGAATTGCTGGCCCGCTCGAAACTGCCGTTCGTGGCCCTTGGCCGGAGCGCGATCGGGGTCGATCATGCCTGGATCGACCTCGATTTCGAAGGGGTCGCCCGCGACGCGGTCGCCCGGCTGGTGGCGCGCGGTCATCGGCGCATCGCGGTCGCCATTCCGGCGGATGAGGCCAATATGGGATATGTCTTTCGCAATGCCTATCGCGCGGCATTGGCCGAGCACGGGCTGGCCTTCGATCCCGCGCTCGAGATCTCCGTCGAGATCAGCGAGGAAGGCGGCACGGTTCTGGCCGACCGTCTCCTGGGCCTCGCGCCCCGGGCGACAGCCGCGCTGCTCATCAACGAATTTCTGGCCATCGGGCTCTATCATCGCCTGGGGCAACGGGGGATCGTACCGGGCCGCGACCTCGCCGTGATCGGGTTTCGCGACAATCCGCAGGTGCGGTTCCTGAGCCCCCGGCTCTCCTGCTATCATGCCGCCCTGCCCGAACTGGGCGCGATGCTCGGCGAAACGCTGCTCGCCCGGATGCCGACCCTGAAGGACACCGGCGCGCGCGACGGGAGCCGCCGCCTCTGGCCGCTCGATTTCATTCAAGGCGAGAGCGACGGCGGACCGCCCTGAGCGCCCGGGGCGCGGGGTCCCGGATTGCACAGGCCCGCGGCCGCGCGATAAGACGGAAGGCCTTGCCCCGTCCGCGGATCGGAGTCGTTCATGCCCCTGACGCTGTCTCTCAATACCAACCCGCTGGTGAACCGGTTCGCCGATCCCGACGATCTGATCGAGACGGTGGCGCGCGACCTGCGCATCCGCGACCTGCAATTGACCCATGAATTCATCAATCCCTCCTGGCCCGCGCCGGTGATCCGGCGGCTGACCCGGCGGATGGCGGCGGCGCTCGACCGGACCGGGACGCGGGTGACGTCCGGCATGACCGGCCCCTATGGCCGGCTCAATCATTTCGGCCATCCCGACCGCGATGTGCGGCGCTATTATCTCGACTGGTTCAAGACCTTCGCCGATATCATCGCCGATCTCGGGGGGCAGTCGGTCGGCACACAATTCGCGATCCTGACCTTCGCCGATCAGGACGATCCCGCCCGCCGGGAGGAGAGGATCCGCGTCGCCATCGATTGCTGGGCGGAGGTGGCGGAGCATGGCCGGGCCGCCGGCCTCTCCTTCGTCTTCTGGGAGCCGATGTCGGTCGGGCGGGAATTCGGCCAGACGATCCCGGACTGCCTCGCCCTGCAGGCGCGCCTGACCGCCGAGGACATGGCGATCCCGATGTGGATGATGGCCGATATCGACCATGGCGATGTCACCTCGCCCGATCCGGACGATACCGATCCCTATGCCTGGGCGCGGGCGGTGCCGAAGGTCTCGCCGATCATCCATATCAAGCAGAGCAAGATGGACAAGAGCGGGCACCGGCCCTTTACCGCCGCGCATAATGCGACGGGCCGGGTCCAGCCGGAGGCTTTGCTCGCGGCCCTGAGGCAGGGGGGCGCGGTCGATAACGAGATCTGTCTGGAGCTGTCCTTCAAGGAGCGCGAGCCGGACGACCGGGCGGTGATCCCGGCGATCGCCGAGAGCGTCGCCTTCTGGGCGCCCCATATCGACACCGGCCTGTTGCGCGGATGAGATGGGCGGGCCTGATCGCGGCCCTGGTTGCGACCGCCGTCTGGGCGGGACCGCGCGATCAGATCAGCATCGTGGGTTCCTCGACAATGTTTCCCTATTCGCAGTCGGTCGCCGAGGTGTTCGCGAGCCTGCCCGGCCATGCGCCCCCGATCGTGGAGGCGACCGGGACCGGCGGCGGCATGAAGCGCTTCTGCGAGGGGGTGGGTCCCGAGACACCGGACATCACGGCGGCCTCCCGGGCGATGACCGGTTCGGAGCGCGCGGATTGTGAGCGCAACGGCGTCGATGCGATCGGCGAGCTGCGGATCGGCCATGACGGGGTGTCCCTCGCGACCGCGCGGGCCGGACCGACGATGGCCCTGACCCGGGCGCTGATCTTTCAGGCGCTGGCGGCGGAGGTCGAGATCGACGGCGTCCTGGTGGCAAACCCGTTCCGGACCTGGCGTGACATCGACCCCGCCCTGCCGGATGTGGCGATCAAGGTGTTCGGCCCGCCCCCGACCTCCGGAACGCGCGACATGTTCGTGGAGCTGGTGATGGACAAGGGGTGCGAGGCCTTTCCCGCGATTGCGCGCCTCGATCCGTCGCGCAAGGCACAGGTCTGCTCCGGTCTCCGGTGGGACGGCGCCTATGTCGACGCGGGCGAGGACGACAATACGATCGTCGGGCGTCTGGAGCGGGAGCCGACGGCGGTGGGCATTCTCGGTTATCTGCCCCTGCGTGAGAACAGCGATGGGTTGCGGCCCATTGCCATCGACGGTGTCCCGCCCACCGAGGAGACGATCCGGACCGAGGAGTATCCCCTGGCGCGGTCGCTCTATATCTATGTGAAAGAGGCGCATCGTGCGATCACGCCGGGACTGAGGGATTTCGTCGCGGAATATGTGTCGGAGAATGGTCTCGGGCCCGACGGATATCTGGCCGAGCATGGCCTCATTGCACTTTCGCCCGAACGGCGTGAAAAGGTCAGGGCCCTGGCAGCGGGACTGTGATCCCGGCGTATCAGGCGGAAACGAGGTCGTCGGTGCTGGTCTATCTGATTGTGATCATCGGTCTGGCGGCCTGGATCTCCTCCCGGGCCGGACGCGCGCGAGGGGCGGGCGACGGGTGGGTTCCCCCTTATCACGGCGCCTATGTCGCCCTCTGGGTCGGCGTGCCGGCGGTCCTGCTCCTGCTCGGCGGACTGGCCCTGCGCGGGACGGTTCTCGATGCGCTCGTGGTCGCGCGGTTCGCCCCGACGATTTCGCCCGGACCGTCGGAGCTCTTCGTCGCAGAGGTTCACGCCCTGGCCGCGGGCATCGGCGTCGCATCCCCCGGTGGCGCCGTCGCCGACGCGGCCACGACCTATGTCCGGTGGCGCGGCTTCGCCGACCTGGCGATCCTTGGCCTCTGCGCGGTCGCGATGGTCGGAGCTCTGGTCTTTGCCAAGGGTCGGCTTGTCGCGGGTTTTCCGGCGCGGCGGCGGGTCGAGCGCGTCCTCTCTGGCCTGATGATCGCCTGCGCCGTCTTCGCGCTTCTGACGATGGTCGGCATGGTGATGACCCTGATCCGCGAAAGCATGACGTTCTTTCAGGACGTGCGCCCGGGGGATTTCCTGCTCGGATCCCGGTGGGGGCCGCAGATCGCGATCCGGGGCGATCAGATCGGCGATGTCGGATCGTTCGGAGCCCTGCCGGTCCTTGTCGGGACGATGCTCGTCGCAGGCCTTGCCATGATCCTGGCCGTGCCGGTGGGTCTGCTCGGTGCGATCCATCTCTCGGAATATGCCGGGGAACGAACCCGCGGATGGGCGCGGCCAACCCTTGCGGTTCTCTCCAGCCTTCCCACCGTGGTCCATGGGTTTCTTGCGATCGTGACCGTGGCTCCGGCGGTCCATGCGATCGGAACCACCCTCGGGATCGCGACTTCCATCAATTCCGCGCTGGCCGCAGGGCTCGTCACCGGCCTGATGATCGTCCCCACTCTCTGCGCGCTCGGCGACGATGCCCTGCGCGCGGTGCCGCGCTCTTTGCGCGAGGGATCGCTGGCGGTTGGCGCAACCACCGCCGAGACCACGCGTCATGTCATCGTGCCAGCGGCGCGCGCGGGCCTCGTCGGCGCCGTCCTCGTTGCCCTGAGCCGCGCCATCGGAGAGACCATGATCGTCCTGATGGCGGGCGGGCTCGTGGCCTCCCTGTCGATCGATCCGCTTGGCCCAACGACAACCACCACGGCGCAGATCGTGACCCTGCTGATCGGAGACACGACTTTTGACAATCCCAAGACCCTCGCCGCCTTTGCCCTCGGACTGGTGCTTCTGCTGGCGACATTCGCTCTCAATGCCCTGGCCTTTTCGATCGCCCGGAGCATGGCGGCGCATCGGGACTAGGGCGCTGTCCAGCGGCGGAGGCTCCCGTTTATCCCGCGGTCTGTTCGAACGTGCGCGGTTTCCGAGGCATCCTGTGAGGCCATGCGATGGAAAATCACGCTAGAGCGCAATTCGACCGGAGTGAAACGAGGAGCGGACAAATTGCGCTTCAATCATAGGGATAGAGCGTGAGACCTGACCTCGTCAGGTCAAATTGCGCTCTAGCGGGGAGGACAGAATCGTGCCGGACGTGATCGCACCCTTCGCCAAGGAGCGAACCGCTGCCCGGCGGGCGCGGCGGATCAGGGCCGACCGGTGGTTTCGCCGCGTCGTGACCATCGCCACCGGCGGGATCTTCGCGCTTTTCGGACTCCTGCTCGCGGTGCTGGTGATCCGGGCCCATCCGGTCCTGACCCAGACCCTGATCCGGGTCGAATTTCCGATCAGGGCGGATCTGGTCGATCCGGCGGATCCCGCCCGCGGGGACTATCGCGAAATCAACCGGCTGGGGGCCGCGGCCCTGATGGCGGAGGATCCCGCCGACGCGCGCGACCTTTCGGCGATCCTGACGGGCAACACGCCCCTGCTCCTGCGCGAGGCGGTGCTGAGAGATCCGAGCCTCATGGGAAAGACCGCGGCCCTCTGGATTCCGGCCTCCGACGCCTTTGACCAATTGTACAAGGGCCTGATCGATCTTGGATCCCCCGAGAACAGCCGCCGGGTCAGTGACTCGCAGGTTCGCCTGTTCGACAGGCTGGTGGCCGAGGGTCGGGTCACGCAATCCTTCAATTGGGCATTCCTTCTGCGCTCCGACAGCCGCTTCCCCGAGACGGCGGGCCTCGCCGGCGCGCTCGTCGGAACCTCGCAGCTCCTGCTGGTCTGTGTTCTGCTGAGCGTTCCGGTCGGCCTCGTGGCGGGCCTCTATCTGGAGGAGTTCACCCCGCAAACATGGCTTTCGCGCTTCGTTGAAATCAACATCAACACTTTCGCCGCCCTGCCTTCGATCCTCTTTGGCCTGTTCGGCCTCGCCGTTTTGATCCAGATGTTCGGTCTGCCGCGGTCCACCCCCCTGGTGGGCGGCATCGTCCTTGGCCTGATGACCCTGCCGCGCCTGATCATTACGACGCGCGAAGCGCTTCGATCAGTTCCCGGCGCCATCCGGGAGGCCGCCTACGGAATCGGCGCGTCCCGTCAACAGGTCGTCCTGAATCATGTGCTGCCCTTCGCGCTGCCCGCGATCGTGACCGGAGCCGCCGCCGGCCTGACCCGGGCCCTGGGCGAAACCGCGCCTCTTCTCCTGATTGGAATGAGCGCCTTTGTTCCCGGCGCGCCAACCCGCCTCGATGAGGCGACGACCGCCCTGCCGACCCAGATCTTCATCTGGGCCGGCAGCCCCGAACCGGGTTTTGTCTCCCGCGCCGCGGCGGCGATCCTGATCCTGCTCGGGTTCCTGATCCTGATCCAGGGAGTCGCCACGCTTCTCGCCCGGGCGCTGCGTCGCGCGCGATAGAACCGCGCGGACGGGTTGCAAATCCGGTTGACGACCTTGGCCGCTTCACGGAATGCTCCGGAATGTCCAAGATATCCGCCCGCGATCTCAATGTCTTTTTCAAGTCGCAACAGGCTCTTTCCGGAATTTCCCTCGATATTCCCGAACGTCAGGTGACGTCCCTGATCGGGGCCACGGGAAGCGGCAAATCGACGTTTCTTCGCGCGATCAACCGGTTGAACGACATCGTGCCCGGGTGCCGGGTGACGGGTGAACTCGTGCTGGAGGGGCGCGACATCTATGGTCCGGATGTCGACGTGGTGGAATTGCGCGCCCGGGTCGGGATGGTTTTCCCAAAGCCCAATCCATTTCCGAAATCGATCTTTGAAAACGTCGCCTACGGCCCGCGCATCCACGGGATGGCCCGCGACCGGACGGAGCTGGAGGAGATCACCGTCGACGCGCTGCGCCGGGCGGGGCTCTGGGACGAGGTCAAGGATCGTCTGGGGGATCGGGGGAGCAGCCTGTCCGAAGGACAGCGCCAGCGTCTGTGCGTTGCCCGGGCGCTTGCCACCCACCCCGAGGTGCTGTTGATGGATGAACCCGCCTCGGCGCTCGATCCGATTGCAACCGCGATCATCGAGGATCTGATCGACGAGCTGCGCGACAGCTACACGATCGTCATCGTGACCCATTCCATGCAACAGGCCGCGCGCATCAGTCAGCGCACGGCCTTTTTTCATCAGGGCCGGTTGGTGGAGCACGGCCGGACCGAGGATATCTTCTCGCGCCCCCGCGAACCGCGCACCGAGGATTACATCAGCGGCAGGATCCGCTAGAGCGCAATCCGACCGGAGCGGAGCGAGGATCGGATGAATTGCGCGTCTCTTAAAGGCTGCGCAATCCGACCGGAGCGGAGCGAGGATCGGACAGATTGCGCGTCAAATCATAGGGCTAGAGCGCGCGACCTGCCCGCGTCAGGTTGGAAAGCGCTCCATGACTTTGTGTCGTCGTGATTTCTTAATCGGCGGTTGAATTCACCTGGCCGGAAATCGCTCTGAGCCTCAGGGACGGGGCGCGCGATATTCGATCCGCCGCACGTCGATGATCGGGCTCTGCTGCAGCGCCGGAAAGCCGCCGGGTCCGAACGCGCCGGGAGCGAGCTGGGTCGTGGTCGCCACCGCCTGCCAATCGGGCGCGCCGGACAGTTCCGGATAGAGCCGCGCCCGGATCGAGCTTCCGGCGACCTCGACATCCAGCCAGTACCAGGTGTCGTAGTCCCAGCCGACGCTGACCGTCGCAAGGGAGACGAAGCTGTTCGCATCGCCTGAGTATTCCCGGATATGCAAGCGCCGGTCGCCGGCCGAGGTCGCGAAGGTTTCGACCCGCACCCCGTACCAGGCCAATCCTTCCAGCCGGACGCGGGCGCCAAAGGTGAAGCGGCGATCGACGCTGGCCGACAGGGACGCGCCAGACCAGCGCACCAGCGTGCGGTAGATCCCGTCGCCCCGGGCACCGGTCCAGTTGCCATGCGCGCGCGACTTGGTGGCCAGCACGAGGCGGCCATAGCCTTCGGGATTGAAGGTCCAGGACGGAGCCGTCGGCGTGATGAAGGAAACCGCGGCGAGGCTTTCCTCGCTGTTGAAGGTGGTCGCGGCGAAATAGGTGATGACGAGCGGGAAGGTCTGAGTGGCCGACCCCCCCGCGTTGCTCGCAACGACGGTGATCGGAGTCTGGGGCATGACGGCGGTTGGCGACACCGTGACGATACCGGTCGTGGGCGAGATGGTGACGTTCGCGGGCGCATCGCGCAGGGAAAACTGGCTGACGAGGCCGGTGAAATAGAGCGCCGTATTGACCAGGCGATCCGCTGCGCCGAGATCCGCGTAAATAGTCGAGATCGCGCCCACGGCGACCGGTGCCGCGACCGGAGCCTCTATGGTGACCTGGAGGGTCTGGGTCGCCGATCCCGTCAGATTGGAGGCCTTGACGGAAATCGAGGTCAGGGCCAAGGCGGAGGCCGTCGAGATGGTGATCACACCGGTCGCCGCATCGATCGACACATTGGCCGGGGCGCCGACCAGGGAATAGTCGCTGACCATTCCAGTGAAGGCCTGGGCGGCATTGACCGTCCGCGCCGGATCCCCCACGGTCAGTTGAACGGCCGCGAGCGTGCCGGCCGCGACCGGCGCCGCGACCGGTGCCTGGATGGTGACCTGGAGAGTCTGGGTCGCCGATCCCGCCGGATTCGAGGCTTTGACGGAAATCGAGGTCAGGGTCAGTGCGGAGGCCGTCGAGATGGTGATCACACCGGTCGCCGCATCGATCGACACATTGGCCGGGGCGCCGACCAGGGAATAGTCGCTGACCATTCCAGTGAAGGCCAGGGCGGCATTGACCGTCCGCGCCGGATCCCCCACGGTCAGTTGAACGGCCGCGAACGTGCCGGCCGCGACCGGGGCGCTGAGATTGTCGCGCACCGTTGCCGAAAAGCCCTGTGTCACCGATCCGGCCGCGTTTCGCGCGCGAACCGTGACCGTGCCCGTGAAGGGAGCGCGGGTGGAGAGGGTGACAAGGCCCGTGGCGGCGTTGATCGAAACGCCTTCCAGCGCGTTTGCAAGTTCGTAGGTGATGCCGTCGCCGGTGAAGGCAGCGGAGGCATTGACGAAATGATCCCCGGTGGCGCGATCGAAAATGACATTTCCGAGGGTCCCGACACAGCGCGGTGCCACGCCCAGAGACACAGCCGACAGGCGATAGACGTTCGTCGAGTCACCCGATGCGTCGATCACGGTCACCAGGATATCGAATCCGTTCGAGAGCGCGGTGCTGGACAGGACCAGTTCGCTGCTCGAGGGATCAAAGGTCGCGGCGGTCTGATCGTAGCTCAGGGCGAGCCGCGGCACTCCAGTCGCAGTCACTGGAATCAATGCGTTCATGTCCGTCTCCCGGAATGCGGGCACGTCCCGCGCGCGACACTGCGCCGGCGGAGGGAGGCCCGGGTGAAGGGAAGGCAGCCTTTCGAAATCCGACCGGCCGGCGTCGCCGCCAGCCCGTCCTGCCCGAAACCTGCTCCCTGGATTGCCCGCCTCGGCGCGAAATGACACATGTCGGCGGAAGCCGTCCTTCTAACAGAGGTTGTACTCCGCTGGAAGCGAGTTGCCGGAAGCGTTCGCCATGCGCCGCTGGCGCGCAACGTCCCCGGAATGGGTCAGATCACCGTGTATAGGCCGCCAGAAAGGTGGCCACGTTCGTCTGGGCGATTTCGCGCGCCCGTTGCTCGTCCGGCGCTGGCTCCCCCCCTAGGAGAACCTGACTCATGACCGGATGATGAGACATTCCCAGCAATTGCCACGCCGCCGTTTCCGGATCGGGCACCCGAAGCCGGCCCCGGCGGTCTTGTTCCGCGAGATAATGTGCCATGCTCCTGGCACCATGCCGCGGACCCCAGGCAAAGAAGCTGCGCGCAATGCCCGGAAATTTGTCCGATGCCCCGATCACCATGCGCACCATCGCAATATGGTCCGAACTGGTCAGGTTCAGGATCAGCCCGGTCAGGCAGCGAACGAGCGTGGCCGTGATATCCTCGTCCGAGGCAGTGTCGAGCCGCATGAACTGCTCGGCGCTGCTGCGTTTGGTTTCCTCGACCAAAGCGGTGAACAGGGTCTCCTTGCTGTCGAAATAGACATAGAGCGTTCCCTTGGAAACTTTTGATTCCCTGGCAATTTCCCCCATGCTGGCCGCCTCGAATCCACGGCCAAGAAAACAGCGCCGCGCCCCGTCCAGGATTTGCTGGCGCTTGGCATTTTCGGGACTCGCCGGTTGAACGGGCTCAATCGAGGGGGCGGCGGTCATCAGCGGACTATCTCTTCTGATCTCGGGGATGTCGCAGGATTTAGGAAGCGCACGATCCAGATGCAACCGGTAGATTGACCGAACCGTTCAGTCAACTTGATCCGACAGCGGTTCCGCGCTATATGATTACGAAACTGAACGGTACGGTCAATGGCGCGATTCGAAATCCGGCGCCTCAAGCCCACGAAGGATACGAGTCAATGCCCAAGGATTATGAGTCTCTCCAGGTCACCCATGCCGAGGAACGGATCGAGCCCGCCTCGCCAAAGTCCGAGCCCGCCGCTCCGCAAACTCCGTCATCGGCGAATGAGGCACCGGAAAAGAAAGGTTCCGGCCTTACGCGGCGGCTTATTCTCGGGGCGATCGCACTCGCGGTGATCGCGGTCGGGGCCAAATTCGCCCATGGCTACTGGACCGACGGCCGTTTCCAGATTTCGACGGACGACGCCTATGTCCAGGCGGACTTTGCAATCATGGCGCCGCGGATCACCGGCTATGTCGCCAAGGTGCCGGCGGTGGAAAACTCCATGGTCAAGGCAGGCGACCCGCTGGTCGTCCTTGAAAACGGCGATTATCAGGATGCGCTCCACCTCGCCCAGGCACAGATCGACGCCCAGCGGGCAGCGGTCGAGCGGATCTCCCGGCAGATGCTGGCGGCCGATGCCACGGTGGAACAGGCGAATGCCCGCGTCGCCGCCGCGAAGGCCGTGCGCACCCAGACCGAGGCGGATCTCGCCCGATATGTCAGCTTGGCCGGCAAGGACGTTGCCACCGAACAGAAACTCGAAGAAGCTCGCGCCGCCAATGAATCGGCCGAGGCCTCGGTGCAGGAAGCCGTCGCCGGCGTCGCCACCGCCGTCGCGGATCGCGAAGTCACCGCCGCCGAGAAGCGCGAAGCCGAGGCGGTCCTCCCTGGCCTCGCCGCCGACCTGAGCAAGGCCCAGCGGGATCTCGACAGCACGATCCTGCGCGCTCCTTCGGATGGGGTCGTCGGCAACCTCTCCGTCGCGCAGGGCGATTACGTCACGCCGGGCAAGCGGCTCCTGGCGATCGTTCCCCTGACCCAGGTCTATGTCGAGGCCAATTTCAAGGAAACCCAGATCGAGCCCCTCGCCCCGGGCACCAAGGTGAAGCTGCATGTCGATGCCTTCCCGGATCGTGACTTCGAGGGAACCGTCGACGGCATCGCCCCCGCCTCGGGTTCGGTCTTCAGCCTGCTTCCGCCGGAAAATGCGACGGGGAACTTCACCAAGGTCGTCCAGAGGCTGCCGATCCGGATCAATGTTCCCGCCGAGGTCGCCGATCAGGGCTGGCTGAGGCCCGGCCTCTCGGTCACGGTCTCGGCCGACACCCGGACCACCCCCGCGACCAACCTGGCAGCCCGCTAGGGCCCGGTGACAAAATGGCCAGTCCAGACAGTCAGAGAATACCGCTTCGCAGGGTCGTGGCCTTCCTCGCCCTGGTCTTCGGGATGTTCATGGCGATCCTCGACATCCAGATCGTGTCCTCCTCGCTCTCCCAGATCCAGGCGGGCCTCTCCGCCGCGCCCGAGGAAGTCTCCTGGGTGCAGACCAGCTATCTGATCGCCGAGGTGATCATGATCCCGCTCTCGGGATTCCTGGCCCGCGCACTCTCCACGCGGGTCTTCTTCTCGATCTGCGCCGGGGGGTTCACCGCCGCCAGCGCGCTCTGCGCGACCGCGACCTCGCTCGACCAGATGATCGTCTACCGCGCCTTCCAGGGCTTCATCGGCGGCGGCATGATCCCGATCGCCTTCGCCGCCGCCTATACCGTCTTCCCGCGTGAGCGTCAGGCGATGGTGACGGCGCTCGTCGGCCTGACCGTGACCCTCGCTCCCACCATCGGACCGACGGTCGGCGGCTATCTCACCCAGCTCTTCTCCTGGCACTGGCTCTTTCTGATCAACGTCATTCCCGGCATCGCCGCCACGCTGATCTGCTGGAACCTCGTCGATTTCGATCAGCCGGAAAAGGGACTGCTGCGGCGCTTCGATTTCATCGGCCTCATCTTCATGGCGCTCTTTCTCGGCAGCATGGAATATGTGATCGAGGAGGGCCAGAAAAACGACTGGTTCGAAGACGGCACCATCGTCGTCTTCGCGAGCGTGGCCGTCGTCTTCTGCGCCCTGTTCTTCTGGCGGGCCCTGACCGTCAAGACGCCGATCGTCGATCTCAAAGCCTTCCTCGATCGCAACTTCGCGGTCGGATCGGCCCTGACCTTCGTGCTCGGGATCGGGCTCTTCGGCCTCACCTATCTCTATCCGCTCTATCTGGCGCGGCTGCGCGGCTATAACTCGCTCCAGATCGGCGAGACGGTCTTCGTGACCGGCGTCTTCATGTTCCTGACCGCGCCCGTCGCCGGCATCCTGTCGCGCAAGATGGACCCCCGCAAGCTCATCTTCATCGGACTGGTCGGCTTCGCGCTCTCCAGCTACGAACTCGTCCCGATCACCCAGGACTGGGCCTTCAACGAACTGTTCTTTCCGCAGGCGCTGCGGGGGGTGTCGCTGATGCTCTGCATGATCCCGATCAACATGCTCGCCCTCGGAACCCTGCCGCCGGAGCGGATGAAGAATGCGAGCGGCCTCTTCAATCTGATGCGCAACCTCGGGGGGGCGGTCGGGCTGGCCGGGATCAATACCATCCTCCAGCGGCGGACCGATCTGCACGCCGCCCATCTCGCCGACAATATCCACTGGGGCTCCGGCGTGGCCGAGGAAACGCTGGCCAATATCGCGGCCGCGAACCAGGTCCAGATGGGCGATCTCGCCGATATCGTGGCGCTGCGCCGGGTCAGCGGGATGGTCTCGCAGCAGGCCAATCTCATGGCCTTCTCCGATCTCTTCCTGCTGCTCTCGATGCTCTTCATCTGCATGGTCTTCCTGATCCCCCTGGTCAAGAAACCGCGCGGGGCCGGCGGGGCACCGGCGCATTGACCCCGCGCCCGGGGCGTCCCCGTCCGGGGGGCGTCCGCGTTTGGCAATCGCGCAATTCATTGATATTGCTATGCTATCCAAAATATGATGTCCGGACATGCCTGGACATGCGCGGACGGCTTGCCCGTCCGGGGGGCGCGTGCATAGAGTGAAACCCGAGAGCCCGAGTTCCGGAGACCATCCATGACGAACAAGCCGACCGTCGAAATGCTCGATACGGTCTATGCCGCCACCAGCACGGAGGAGGTGGCAAAATCCTATGACGACTGGGCCGAGAGCTATGACGCCGAAATGGCCTCGCTCGGCTATCGGCATCCGGCGATCTGCCTGGCCCTGCTCTGCCGGCACCTGCCCCGCGGATCGGGGCCGATCCTCGACGCGGGCGCGGGCACCGGATTGATCGGGGAATGGCTCAGACTTCTCGATTTTCCCGAAGCCGAGGCGCTCGATATCTCAACCGGCATGCTGCGGGTGGCGGCCTCCAAGCGGGTCTATGCCCGGCTGCATCAGGCGGCGCTCGGGACCACCCTGCCCTTCGCCGACGGTCATTTCGCGGGCGTCGTCAGCGCCGGGGTCTTTACCACCGGTCATGTCGGGGTCGAGGGCCTGCCCGAACTGATCCGGATCACCCGTCCGGGCGGGGTGCTGGTCCTGACGGTCAAGGATACCGTCTGGGACCTCGGCTTTGATCCCCGGATTCAGACATTGGTGGGCGAGGGAGTGCTGGAACTCCTGGAGGAAACTCCGCCCTATGTCTCGATGCCCGGCCGCCCCGACACGATCCCGGGCCGCGGCGTGGCCCTCAGGGTGCTCTGACCGCGCCGCCGGTCCGACCGGTCACGCGTCGTCGTCCGGGGACCCCGGGGGCTCTCCGGCCGCGGCCCAGGTCAGGAGCGCGTCGAGCGCGGGACAGAGGGCCTGTCCCCAATCGGTCAGGGCATATTCGACCTTGGGCGGCACCTGATGATGGACGATCCGCCGCACGATCCCGTCGCGCTCCAATTGCCGCAACTGCTGGATCAGCATCTTTTGCGACACGGCGGGAATGGCCCGTTCCAGATCGGAAAACCGGAGCACCCGTCCCCCGAAGAGATGAAACAGGATCACCAGTTTCCACCGCCCCTCCAGCAGCTTGAGGGCGCGCTCGACCCCCTCGGCCGCGGTTTCCCGGGTATGGACCGGTTTTGGCTTACCTTCGGGTAAGTACCCTACTTTTTTGTCTGTACTTGTCATTTTCACGGCTTGGAGCGAATCCTTGGGCATCGCAACGCCCCCCCTCCCGCGGGGGGGCCCTTTGGCGGAGCCCTGCCATGACACTTGTCTTGCCCACCCCGATCAAGGACTATTTCGCGGCCGACCGGAACGATCCCGCCGCCCTCGCCCGCTGTTTCGCCGAGGATGCCGTGGTCCGGGACGAGAACCGGACCCATTCCGGCCTGGACGCCATCCTGCGCTGGAAGTCGGAAACCACCCGGAAGTTCAGCTATGTCACCGAGCCCTTTGCCCTGACCCGGGACGGCGACCGGCTTCTGGTCACCAGCCATGTGTCGGGAGACTTCCCCGGCAGCCCGATCGACCTGCGCTATGGATTCCGGCTCTCCGGGGACCGGATCGTTGAGCTGGAGATCGCCCCATGAGTTTCGATCTGGATCCGCGGGGCCGGCGGGCTCTGGTCACCGGCGGCACCAGGGGCATCGGCGCCGCCACCGTCGAGATCCTGCGCGAGGCCGGTGTCCGTATCGTCACCACGGCGCGAACCGCTCCGGAGGAGGTCCGCGAGGGGATCACCTGCGTGGCGGCGGACCTCTCCACCGCGCAGGGATGCGCAAAGGTCGCGGAGACAACGCTCCGGTTGCTGGGGGGGATCGATATCCTGGTCAATGTCGTCGGGGGATCGGAGACAGCGCCCGGTGGTTTCGCCGTGATCGACGATGCGAGCTGGACGCGGGAGCTGGACATGAACCTGATGGCCGCGGTTCGCCTCGATCGCGCCCTCCTGCCCGCGATGATCGAACAGGGGTCGGGGGTCATCATCCATGTCACCTCGATCCAGCACCGCCTGCCCCTGCCCCATTCGACGACCGCCTATGCCGCGGCGAAGGCGGCGCTCTCGACCTATAGCAAGAGCCTGTCCAAGGAAGTGACGCCGAAGGGGGTCCGGGTGGCGAGGGTGTCGCCGGGATGGGTGGCGACGGAGGCGTCGAGGCAGTTTGTCCAACGTCTCGCGACACAGGCCGGGACCGATGTCGCGGGGGGCGAGGCCATGGTCATGGAGGGGCTCGGTGGTATCCCGCTCGGCCGACCGGCGACGCCGGAGGAAGTGGCCGACCTGATTGCCTTTTTGGTGTCACCCCGGGCCGGGGCGATCACCGGAACCGAAATCGTCATCGATGGCGGGACGATCCCGACCGCCTGAGCGGAGCCCGGACAGGACGCCCGGTCACGAAGACCGGGCGCCCGAGGTCACGGGGACAGCGGATCAGTTGCTGAGGTTCAGGGCAACGAAGCGCGGGCCGCCGTCGTGATTGACGAGGAGCAGGACCGAATTGCGGCCCGCGCCCTCGGCGGCGTCGATCTGCTTGCGCAGGTCGCGGGTGGTATCGATATCCTCCTGGCCGATCTTGGTAATCACATCGCCCTCGCGGATGCCCTTGTTATAGGCGTCCGAGGTATCGTCCACGTCGGTGACGACGAGACCCGCTACATCATCGCCCAGCGAGTACTGCTCGCGCAGATCCGGCGTCACCGGAACCAGCGTCATGCCGAGCACCACCTCGTCGGAGGGTTTCGCCGGCGTTTCCTTCTGCGGCTCGCCCGGGGCGGCGGCCAGCGTGGTTTCCTCCAGACGGCCGATCGAGACGTTCAGCGTCTTTTCCTTGCCATCGCGATAGATCAGAACCGGCACATCGGTTCCGACGGCGGTATCGGCCACGATGCGCACGAGTTCCCGCGTGTCCTTCACATCCTTGTCGCCGTATTTGACGATGACATCGCCGGCCTTGAAGCCGGCGGTCAGGGCCGGACCCTCGGGCACGTCGGTGATCAGGGCGCCCTGGGCCTGTTTCAGGCCGAGCGCGTTCGCCACATCGGGATCGACATTCTGGATCCGTACGCCGAGCCAGCCGCGGCGGGTTTCGCCATAGTCGCGCAGCTGATCCACCACGCGCGAGACGACCGCCGAGGACATGGCAAAGCCGATGCCGATCGAGCCGCCGTTCGGGCTGAGGATCGCGGTATTCACGCCGATCACATCGCCGTCGGTGTTGAAGAGCGGCCCCCCGGAATTGCCGCGGTTGATCGCCGCGTCGGTCTGGATGAAATCGTCATAGGAGCCCTGGAGCGTGCGGTTGCGGGCCGAGACGATGCCCGAGGAGACCGAGAAGCCCTGGCCGAGCGGATTGCCGATGGCGATCACCCAGTCGCCGACCCGGGCCTTGTCGCTGTCGCCGAACTTGACGAAGGGCAGCGGCTTGTCGGCGTTGACCTTGAGCAGGGCGATATCGGTGCGCGGGTCATGGCCGATCAGCTTGGCGGTATAGCTGCCGCCTTCGAACAGCTCGACCTTCACCTCGTCCGCGCCATCGATGACATGGTTGTTGGTGACGATATAGCCATCGGGCGAGATGATGAAGCCCGAGCCAAGGGCGGTGGATTTCTGGCCTTCGCGCGGGCCGTCGCCGCCGGGGCCGCCCTGGCCGTTGCGATCCATGAAGTCGCGGAAGAATTCCTCGAAGGGCGAGCCTTCGGGCAGGACCGGCCGCGGGCCCCGCTGGACCTCGGCGACGGTGGTGGTGGTGGTGATATCGACGACCGCCGGGCTCAGGCGCGCGGCGAGATCGGCGAAGGACGGGGGCATGGCCGCGGCCGGCGGGGCGGTTTCGGCGTGAAGCGGCACCACGGCCGTCGAAAGACCAAGCATCGCAACGAGGCCGAGAGTTGCCAGCGCCCGCGCGGGGCCGGTCCGGCGCCGCGGGGAGTGCGGGGTGACGGTCAGCGTTCTCAAGTTCATTCCCTCCATTGGTTCGCGGCGGTTTGTCTAATGGACCGGATCGCCGCCCTGCCTTCAGTTGAAGTCTTTCGGGCGTCCGTGCAAGTAACGCCTTTGTGCCGTAACGGCGACGTGACGTTTAAAGCGGCATTTACCTTTCATTGTATTAACATACCGAAAATTTACCCATGCGCGAACCAGACAAATGCGATGCCCGTGGTGATCGAGAGCAAGGCAATCCAGCGGCGCGGTTCATCCTGGAGACGGGTCAGGATTTCGAGCGTCCGGCGCAAATGCGAAGGGGCCAGTGCAAGCACCAGCCCCTCGACGATCGCGACACATCCGAAGCCGAAAATCAGGCAGAGGACAGGATCGCGCACCCTTCAAATCCGCCGTTTCATTGCGCGGGAACGGCTTGCGGCGGGGTCTGCGTCTCCAGGTTCAGGGGACGCACACCCGGCGAGCGCAGATAGTTGAAGAACTCGCTGTCGGGTTCGACCATCATCGTCGTATTGGCCGATCTCAACGCGGCGCGATAGGCATCCATCGAGCGCAGGAAGGCGAAGAATTCCTGATCGACGGAATAGGCGTTGGCGAGGATCCGGTTGCGCTCGGCATCGGATTCACCGCGGATGATGTTGGCATCGCGCTCCGCTTCCGAGACGATCTCGATCGCGGTCCGGTCGGCCTGGGCGCGGACCCTCTGGGCCGCCTCGTTGCCGCGGGCGCGCTCGTCGGCCGCCTCGCGCTCGCGCTCGGCCTTCATCCGCTCGAAGGTGGCGGTGAGGTTCTGCTCGGGCAGGTCGGCGCGCTTGACCCGGACGTCGATGATCTCGACGCCGAGCGCCTTGGCCTCCTCGATCGCCGCGTCGCGGATCCGGTTCATCAGCCCCACCCGGTCGGCCGAGAGCACCGATTGCGAGGGGACGGAGCCGAGGACCTCGCGGACATTGGCGTTCAGGATCGCCTCCAGCCGCTGGGTCGCGGCGGTCATGCCGCCGACGCCGACCGCGCGCCGGAACTGCGCGACATCCGAGATGCGCCAGCGGGCGAAGGCATCGACGATCAACCGGCGGTCGTCGAGCGGCGTGACCTCCAGCGCATTGGTGTCGAGACCCTGGATCCGCGTGTCATAAAACACCACGTTCTGGATGAAGGGCACCTTGAAGGCGAGACCCGGTTCGGTCTTGATCGACTTGACCTGACCGAACTGCAACACCATGGCCTGTTCGCGCTCGTCCACGGTGAAGATCGAATTCACCAGCAGGAAACAGACGGCGACGACCGCCGCGATGACAAGGGTAAGGCGTCCCATCATTTCGTCTCCCCGGCCGCGGCCTCGGTCGGACGGCGCAGTTCATTCAGCGGAAGATAAGGCACGATCCCCTGGCCGTTCTGCGACCGGGTGTCGGTCAGGAACAGCTGAACATTGCCGAGCACGTTCTGCATGGTTTCCAGATACAGCCGCTCCCGCGTGACCTCGGGCGCCTTGACATATTCCTTGTGCACGGCGGTGAACCGGCTCGCCTCGCCGGTGGCGGCGTTGACGACCTGGGCGCGATAGCCCTCGGCCTCCTGGATCGTCTGGGCCGATTGACCGCGGGCGGCGGCGAGGGTCTGGTTGGCATAGGCGTCGGCGCGGTTCTGGAGCGTCGAGCGCTCCTGGCGCGCGGCCTGGACCTCGCGGAAACTGTCGATCACCTCCGACGGCGGATCGGCGCGGTCGAAGTTCAACCGCACGATATGCACACCGGAATTGTATTCGTCGAGCGTCGTCTGGATCAGATCCTTCACCTCCTGCGAGATCACGCCGCGGTCGCGGCTGAGGATCGGTGAGAGATCGGAACGCGACACGACCTCGCGCATCGCCGATTCCGACACCGCCTGGATCGTCGATTGCGGATCGGCGAGGTTGAACAGGTATTTGGCCGCGTCCCGCACGTTCCAGACCACCTCGAAGGTGATGTCGACGATATTCTCGTCGCCCGTGAGCATCAGCCCCGCGCGGGTGCCGCGCACCGTGCCCGAGCCGATCTCCTCGGTGTTTTCCTTGGTCACCTGGATGATCTCATGGGTGACGATCGGCCAGGGCGCGAAATTCAGGCCGGGATTGCCGATGCAATCGCCCCGGCACTTGCCCAGGGTCAGTTCCACCGACTGTTCCTCGGGCCGCACGGTATAGACCGACATGAAGAGCCAGAAGGCCAGCGCCGTGCCGCCCGCGACCAATGCGATCGCCCGGCCGCTGATGCCGTCGCCACCGCCGCCGCCACCGCCCGGACGCGAGCCGCCGCCCCGTCCGCCCATCAGGATCCGCAGCTGCTCCTGACCCTTGCGCACGATCTCGTCGATATCGGGGACCGGAGGCTGTCCGCCCGGGCGATTGCCCTTGTCGCCCTTGTCGCCCTTTTCACCCTTGTCGCCGCCGTCCCAGGGGCCGCGTCCGCCGCCCTTGTCACCGCCGCCGCCCCAGGGGCCGCCATTGTTGCTGTAGGGCATCAGCCTTCACGCTCCTTTGCTCTGCTATGCGCGTGACAGGTGTTCCCCCGTCCCGCCGGATTCAAGACATGCGCCATGCGATCAGGCGACGGGGGTGCGCATCGTGACCAGTTCCTCCGCGACCGTCGGATGCACGGCGACGGTGCGATCGAAATCCTCCTTGGTCGCCCCCATCCGCACGGCGATGGCCACGGCCTGAATCAATTCGCCCGATCCGGGGCCGATCAGATGACACCCCAGCACTTTGCGATCATTGGCATCTATGACCAGCTTCATCAAGGTCCGCTCCGACTTGCCCGAGAGCACATTGAGGATCGGCCGGAAACTGGTCTTGTAGATCTGGACCGGCCCCTTGGCCCGCGCCTGATCCTCGGTCAGTCCGACGGTCCCGATCTCGGGTTGAGTGAAGACCGCCGTCGGGATCAGGTGACGCTCGAACCGGACCGGCGTTCCGCCGAAGACGGTGTCGGCGAAGGCATGGCCCTCGCGGATCGCCACCGGCGTCAGTTGCTCGCGGCCGGTCACGTCGCCCGCGGCATAGATCGAGGGCACCGAGGTCTGTGACCAGTCATCGACCTCGACCGCCCCCCCGGAGGTCAGGCGCACCCCGGCTTCCGCCAGGCCAAGCCCCTTCGTGTTCGGCCCCCGGCCCGTCGCGAACATCACCAGATCGACGAGGCTGGTCGCGCCATTGTCGAAGGTCACGCGCAATTCGCCCTCGACCTTCTCGATGCGGGACACATCGCGCCCGGTTTCGAGCGTCACCCCCCGGCCGCGCATCGCATCGGCGAGATGGTCGCGCAGGTCGGTGTCAAATCCGCGCAGGATCTGCTCGCCGCGATAGACCTGATGCACATAGGAGCCGAGGCCGTTGAGGATCCCCGCGAATTCGCAGGCGATATAGCCCCCGCCGACGACCAGCACGCGCCCGGGCTGGCGCGGCAGGTTGAACATCTCGTTCGAGGTCACGCCGAGTTCGACCCCCTCGATATCGGGCAGGACCGGATGCCCGCCGGTGGCGATCAGGATGATCCGCGCGCTATGTTCCTGACCCGAGGCGAGGCGCACCCGGTGCGGATCGACCACCACCGCCCGGCTGGGAAAGAGCCGGGCGCCCGCGGCGGTCAGATTGTGCTGATAGATCGCCTCCAGCCGCGAGATCTCGGCATCCTTGGCGGCGATGAACCGCACCCAGTCGAACGTCGGCTCGCCGACATGCCAGCCGAAACTGCTCGCATGTTCAAAGGCTTCGGAGAATCCGCTGGCAAAGACCATGAGCTTCTTCGGCACGCAGCCCCGGATCACGCAGGTCCCGCCGGTGCGATATTCCTCGGCGATCCCGACGCGGGCCCCGGCCTGGCTCGCGATCCGCGCGGCCCGCACGCCCGCGGAGCCCGCGCCGATGACAAAGAGATCGAAATCGAAGTCCTGACCCGTCATGCTCATGCATCCTCGTCCCGCATCTCGGCGTCGATGTCGAGGGGGGCATCGGCGGTTTCGATCCGGCGCAGGGTCTCGACCGAGCCATCGGCGCGCCCCAGGATCACGCAATCGGCCATGCCGATGAAGAGCCCATGTTCGACCACGCCCGGGATGGCGCCGAGCGCCGCCGCCAGCCCCGGCGCATCCGGGATCGCCCCCAGACGCAGGTCGAGAATGTGATGCCCCTCGTCGGTCACCAGCGGCCCCTCGGCGCCGGGACGGATCGCGACCGGCGCGCCCTCGAGGCCGAACCGCGCGAGCACCTCCTCGATGGCGCGCCTTGTATTGGGCCAGCCGAAGCGGACCACTTCGACCGGCAGGGGAAAGGCGCCGAGCCGGGGCACGCGCTTGGAGGCGTCGGTCAGGATGACGAGACGCCTGCTCGCGGCGGCGACGATCTTCTCGCGCAGGAGGGCCGCGCCACCGCCCTTGATCAGATCGAGCGCGGGATCGAATTCATCGGCGCCATCCACGGTCAGGTCGAGCGCCTCGACATCCTCGAGCCGGATCAGCGGGATCCCGAGATCCCCGGCCAGCCGCGCGGTATCGTTCGACGTCGGAACCCCCTCGACCGCGATGCCGGTTTCCCGCAGATGCGCCCCGAGCAGCCGGACGAACCAGGCGGAGGTCGATCCGCTGCCGAGCCCCAGGCGCATGCCGTCGGTGACCAGGTTGACCGCCGCCGCCGCCGCCGCCCGTTTGGCGAGATCGGCGGGAGACAAGGTGGAGGCGGCGGGAGTCTCGGGGAAAATCGGCATTCGGGCCCTCGTCTGATGGGATGGGCGGCGTTATAGGCGCAAAGTACCGCGACCGGAAGGCGAGATGCCGCGGATTGCGCCGCGATGGGTCGGTTTTCGCCAGACAGGCGGTCACGAATGGCGTCATATGCATGAAACCAAAAAGGACAAGCTACCCATGTTCCTGAGCGTCTTCGATATCTTCAAGGTGGGAGTGGGTCCGTCCTCGAGCCACACCATGGGGCCGATGACCGCCGCGGCCCGCTTCATCGCCCGCCTCGCCGCCGGGGTGGAGCGGGTGCCGGGCGCGGGCGAGCTCGCGCGGCTCGGCTGCCGGCTGCATGGCAGCCTCGCCTTCACCGGCAAGGGCCATGCGACGGACCGGGCGGTGATCCTGGGGCTCGCGGGCTTCGATCCCGCGACCTTCGACGCGGAGGCGGGGGCCCTGGCACTGGAGCGGATCGCGGCGACGGGGCGGGTCATCGCGCCGGGCCTGGGCGAGCTTGCCTTCGATCCAGGCCGGGATCTGGTCTTCGACTATGGGCCGCCCCTGCCCGGCCATGCGAATGGCCTCGTGCTCTCGGCCTGGGACGCGGCGGGCCATCTCTATTTCGAGGAGACCTATTATTCGGTCGGTGGCGGGTTCGTCCTGACCGCGCGTGAACTTGCGGCGCCTCCCGCCGTCGACCAGGGGCCCGAGGTGCCCTATCCGTTCCGCACGGCGGCCGGGCTGGTGGCACTGGCGGATCGCGCGGGGATCAGCATCGCGGCGGCGCAGCGGGCGAATGAACTGAGCCGGATCGGGACGGCGGATCTCGACGCGGGCCTCGCGCGGCTCTGGGAGGTGATGAGCGATTGCATCGACCGCGGGCTCAGGGGCGAGGGCATCCTGCCCGGCGGATTGAAGGTGCGGCGGCGGGCGGCGGGGATCCAGGCGCGCCTTCTGGCGGAACGCGGCCTCAATCAGGTGGCGCCCCACACGATCAACGACTGGATTTCGGTCTATGCGATCGCGGTGAACGAGGAAAACGCGGCCGGGGCCCAGGTCGTGACCGCGCCGACCAATGGCGCGGCGGGCGTGGTTCCCGCGACGATCCGCTACTGGCTCGATCATGTGCCGGGGGCGAGCCTGGCCGGCGTTCCCGATTTCCTGCTGACCGCCGCCGCGATCGGCGGATTGATCAAGACCAACGCCTCGATTTCCGGGGCCGAGGTCGGATGCCAGGGCGAGGTCGGCAGCGCGGCGGCGATGGCGGCGGCGGGTCTCGCGGCGGTGCTGGGCGGCACCCCCTCCCAGATCGAGAACGCGGCGGAAATCGCGCTCGAGCATCATCTCGGCATGACCTGCGATCCGATCGCGGGTCTGGTCCAGGCGCCCTGCATCGAGCGCAACGGCATGGGGGCGATCAAGGCGGTCTCGGCGGCCTCGCTGGCGCTGCGCGGCGACGGGCGTCATCTGGTGTCGCTCGACGCCTGTATCGAGACCATGCGCCAGACCGGGCGCGACATGGACAGCCGCTACAAGGAAACCTCGCTCGGCGGCCTCGCGGTCAATGTCCCGGCCTGCTGAGGTCTCATGACAAAGCCGCGCCCTCGCGGGGCGCGGCTCTCACCGAGTCCGGGGGGAGGACAAATCCGCCGGACTCAGTTGTTTTCCCAGCGCATCTTGACGATCTGCTCGACGGTGTAATCCTTCGCCTGATCGACGCTCAGGCCGGTGCCGACGATCAGCTGCTGCGCGGCGGCGGCGGACATCTTGCCGCTGGCAACCTGCTGGCCGATCGTATCGGCGGCGAAGGAGGCGGTCGTGCCGGCGGCCAGGACAGTTCCCACCAGGGCGAGCGTGTGTGCGAGTTTCATTTCGGTTCTCCTCTGCGCTGGACCGGATCACCGGCCCGTATCGCATTTGTGAACGAAACCGTTTCGTTCTGAATCTGACCCTAGAAAAGTCCGTGCCTCCCGTCAATGCGAAACGATACCGTTTCGTTTCTCTTTTTTGTGATCGCGCCTTGGCATCGCCCTGCCCTGTTCCTTAATATAACGCAGGAACTGAATACGGGCGGAGTCAGGGCAGGCCAAAGAGTTCGGCCCTCCCTGAAAGTCCAGCTCCTGTCAAAACCGGCCCCGTCTCTCTCAGGCGAGACATCGCCGGAGCGTTTCGGTGAAAACGTCTCGGCCCGCGGGGTCCACGAGTACAAAAATAGACAGGGCTTGACTTTACTGTTAGTTTGCCAATCGCAGCTCAGGATCGGTCCCTTGCGCGGAGCCCAAAAGGCACGACGGATGAATGAAATAACGTCCATAGCCCCCACGGAATCATCCGGCTCGTCCCGGTCCGAGCGCGGGGAACAGAAATATGCGCAGGTGCTCGAAGGGGCGCGCGCCGTCTTTCTCGCGCGCGGCTTCGAGGGGGCCAGCGTCGACGAGATCGCGCGCAATGCCGGGATTTCCAAGGCGACGCTCTATCGGCACTTCCCGGACAAGGAAACGCTGTTCCAGGCGGTGATCGCCGAGGAATGCCGCCGCCAGGCCGCCCTGCATCCCGAGATCTGCCATGCCGGCCTGTCGCTCAGGGAATTCCTGATCAATCTGGCCAAGGAATCGATCGAATTCGGCCTGGGCGAATTCGGGCGGGGGATCTATCGCATCGCCGTGGCGGAATCCGCCCGCTTTCCCCAGATCGGCGAGTCCTTCTATCGGACCGGATTCAAGCGCAACCGCAACCGCCTCGCCCCCGCGCTGGCCGCCGCCGTCGCGCGCGGCGAGCTGATGGAGGTGGATCCGGACTATGCCGCCAATGTGTTCTTCTCGATCTGCAAGAGCGACATCTTTCACCGGCGGTTCTTCGGCATCGACCCCGATCCCACCGAGGCCGAAATCGACGCCCATGCCCACCGGAGTGTCGAGACCTTCCTGCGCGCTTTCGCGCCCCGGACCGGGGACTAACCCTCTCCGCCCGCGAGGATCCGCGCGACCGGTCCGAGCTGGGCAACGGGCAGGATCATCAGGGCCTTGCGGCGGTCGAGCCTGATCCGGATCGGCCCGGTCGCCTCGTTCGAGGTGCTGGTCTGCCCGTCCGGCGCCATGTCGAGCCCCTCGACCGACCAGCGCAATCCCTCGCAGAGGATCCCCCGCGTCTCGCCCATCGGAAACAGCGCGGCCCGGGTGCCGGGCTCGACATCGAGCGCGAACGCCTCGGGACAGAGAAAACAGATATCCTCCCGCCCGACCAGCACCAGCGCCTTGCCGGGATTGCGCACCAGCGTGTTCATCGCCGCGAGATGATGATCGAGCCGCCCCCCGAGGAACCCCAGCCCGATGAAGAGCGGCGCCTCGACGAAGGTCAGGCATTTCTGCAGATCGGTGCTGTTCTGATCCGCGATCTCGTGCAGCGCCACGCCGCGCCCGCGCAGGGCCCCGGCATCGCGCAGCGAATCCATGTCGCCGATGACCGCGCGAAACTCATGACCCGGCGGCAGCTCCGTATCGCCGCCCCCGTCCGCCCCGATCACCTCGGGCGCGAGCGCGAGGGCGGTGGCGATCTGGGCGGCCAGCACCGAGCCGCCGCCGATCAGGGTCACCGGCCCCGACGCGCGGTAGAGCGTCAATTCCAGTCGCGGATCACCACCGCCGCCACGCTGTTCTTGGGGGAACCATCGATCAGCTTGTCGGAATAGGTCAGATAGACTAGGGCGTTGCGCTTCTTGTCATGGAAGCGGACGACCTGGATGCGTTTGAAAAGGATGCTGGCGCTCTGGCTGAACACCTCCTCGCCATCCTTGAGATCGTCGCGGAACTTGATTGGGCCGGTCTGCTGGCAGGTGATCGCGGCGTCGGACGTGTCCTCGGCCAGACCGAGGCTGCCCGAAATGCCGCCCGTGCGCGCCCGGCTGACAAAACAGCTCACCCCCTCGACCTTGGGATCGTCGAACGCCTCGATCACGATGCGATGATTGGCCCCGAGCAGCTTGAAGGCCGTGGTCACCGAGCCGATTTCCTCGGCATGGGCCGCCTGCGCGCCGAGGGCAAGCAGCATCGCGGCGGCGGCCCAGCGGCGCGGGGATTGAATTCTGGTCATCTGCGATACTCCTTGGAGTCTGGGGCGCTGGGTCCCGGGGGCCTTGGGTTCACGGGGTCGCGACCCGGTCGGAATAGTGAAAAGCCTCGATCTCCTTGGCACAGAGCTGGCGGACAATCTCCATCTGCGCCGGACCGATCAGGCCGAGGCTCCTGTCCTGCTCGGGCCGGAAATCCGACTTGGCACGGATCGCCTTCATGTCATCATGGATATTGTGGTCGAGACCGATGCGCCGGCTGATCCGGCCGAGATCCTCCTCCAGATGTTCGAACCGGACGGCCTCGTCGATCGCCAGCCGGTCGCCCTGGGTATAGATCAGCCAGTTCTCGTTCACATATTCGGCGCGATAGCGCATGAACTGGTCCAGCGTCTCGATCCCCCAATCCTCGCGATGGGTCGGCCGGGCCCGCATCGACCAGAAATACCGGCTGATGATCCGGTCGAACGGGTTCCGGACGATGGTGAACTTGAAATAGTCGTTCCAGATCGCCTCCCCCAGCCGACGCCGCGCCGCCACGGCGGTCATATGCTCGGTAAAGGCGGGCACCCGCTCGCCCTTGCGCAGATAGCGCAGCAACTGGCCCGGGGAATGGTCGCGCAGCGCCTTGGCATAATTGCGCGGCCGCTGGCCGGTCAGCGCCAGCCGCATCGGCTCGTCGAAATTGATCGGGGTCAGGATGTCCCGGGGTCCGCAGAACCGGGACAGTGCGATTTCCAGCGAGGTGCCCGCCGTTTTCCGCGTCTTCAGGAAAATGAATTTCCTCTCATGAGAAACGATCATCCGTGACTCCGACTCCCCCCGGCAGAGCCCGGGGTCCACCACACAATCCCGCCAGGCGCCCACCGGCGGCCAACCTAACGCACCCACGCGCGCCCGCGCAACGTCGATCGCCTCAGGAGGGAGGCGTCTTCTCCTCCGCCTTCGGCTCCGGCTGACCGACGCCCCGGAACACCATCCGGAACGGCAGCGCCCAGAGAATCCCGAGCGCGACATAGATCAGGCATTCCAGCAACGGACTGGGCCGGTCGAACAACGCCATGAAGGCCACCGCCAGCACGATATAGACCGGCAGGCCCACCAGCAGGATGACCAGCGACCAGCGGCGCCGGGCGGCATACCCGAGCCTCATCCGGCGAACGGATCGGTGACGAGGATGGTATCCTCGCGCTCCGGGCTGGTCGACAGCATCGCGACCGGGCAGCCGATCAGTTCCTCGATCCGCCGGACATATTTGATCGCCTGCGCCGGCAGATCCGCCCAGGACCGCGCCCCGGCGGTGGTCTCCGACCAGCCCGGCAGAGTCTCGTAGATCGGCTTGACCCGGCCCTGCGGCACGGCGGCGATCGGCAGATAATCGATCCGGGTCCCGTCGAGATCGTAGCCGACGCAGATCTTCAATTCCTCGAACCCGTCCAGCACATCGAGTTTGGTCAGGGCGATGCCGTTCACCCCGCTCGTGGTACAGGTCTGGCGCACCAGCACCGCGTCGAACCAGCCGCAGCGCCGCTTGCGCCCGGTGACGGTCCCGAACTCATGGCCGCGCTCTCCCAGCCTCTGCCCGTCGGCATCGTCGAGCTCGGCG
This sequence comes from Amaricoccus sp., assembly GCA_048594665.1. Lineage (GTDB taxonomy): Bacteria > Pseudomonadota > Alphaproteobacteria > Rhodobacterales > Rhodobacteraceae > Amaricoccus. Next base: position 83,459 of record JBMDWT010000040.1, read on the forward strand.
GGAAACGGACCCTCGCCGACGCGGGTGGTATAGGCCTTGACGATCCCCAGCACAAAATCGATCGCCCCCGGCCCCATGCCGGTCCCCGTCGCCGCCGCTCCCGCCAGCGTGTTGGACGAGGTCACGAACGGATAGGTTCCGAAATCGATATCGAGCAACGACCCCTGCGCCCCTTCGAACAGGATGCGCTTGCCCGCCCGGCGCTTCTCGGCCAGCACCTGCCAGACCGGCGCGGCATAGCGCAGGATCCGCGGCGCCACCTCCAGCAACCGCGCGCGCAGATCGTCGCGGTCGATCGGCTCCGCCCCGAGGCCAGAACGCAGCGCATCGTGATGGGCGAGCAGACGGTCCAGACGCGTCTCCAGGGTCGCGGCATCGGCCAGATCGGCGACCCGGATCGCGCGCCGCCCGACCTTGTCCTCATAGGCGGGACCGATGCCCCGGCCGGTGGTGCCGATCTTCGCCGCGCCCGCCGCCTCCTCGCGGATCCGGTCGAGATCCTGATGCAGCGGCAGGATCAGCGGCGTATTCTCGGCCAGGAGCAAATTCCCGGGGGTGATCTCCACCCCCTGCCCCGTCAGCTTCTCGATTTCGGCGAGCAGCGCCCAGGGGTCGAGCACCACGCCATTGCCGATGACCGAGAGCTTGCCCCGCACGATGCCGCTCGGCAGGAGCGAGAGCTTGTAGACCGTGCCATCGACGACCAGCGTATGGCCCGCGTTATGACCGCCCTGAAACCGGGCGATGACATCGGCCCGCTCGCTCAGCCAGTCGACAATCTTGCCCTTGCCCTCGTCGCCCCATTGCGCTCCGACAACCACCACATTGGCCATGAATTCAAGCTCCCCGCGGGGCCCTCTCCAAAGCCCCCGGGCTCATATACCGGCGCGCCGCGCCCGGCGAAACCTCTATTTCCACCAGGGGGCGGGCCAAAGACCGGGCTTGACAGCGAAGAGACCGGGGCGCTCTCTCCAGGGAGAGGCAGCGCGCGGCCGCCGTTCCGGCATCCGCTTTCCGGCGCGCCCTCCGCCCTCGCGGCCAGGCGGCCGCGCGGGCGCTCAGCCGGCGAGGCGACGACCATGGCCAAGGGCCAACAGAAGAGCAATCGCGAGATCAAGAAACCCAAACAGGTCAAGGCCAAGGGCACGGCGGAGCCGAGCGCCCTGACAGCCCGCCTGATGGCCTCCCAGGAAAAAGCCAAGGGGCCGAGGAAATAAGCCCCGGCGGCGTCGGCCTGCCCAACATTTCGCCGACGCCCGCTCCCGGACCCACGCCGGAGCGCCAATTGCTTGAGATCAGGGGGCGCCTCTCCTAACCTCGCGCCGACCTGGGCGTTGGGGAAAACCATGAATCTCGAGAAAGTCGTCTTCGGCTTCTTCATCCTGCTGGCGGCGACGCTCAATTTCGGGTTCGTCTATGGGGATCTCGGCAATACCAGCTACCATAACCAGTGGGAGCTCTACCTCGCCGTCTTTGTCAATCTGATCGCGGCCGTCCTGAAATTCGGAGACAGGACCCATATCGGCGCGGTTTTTCTCGCCTCCAGCCTGGTCGCCATCCTGGAACTGTCGGCGGCGACGCTGGTCTGGATCGTGGCCTTGCAACACGCGCCGGAACTGTCGTCGGGCACCATGGCGATCATCGTATCGCTCGCCGCCGGGGCCCTGCTGGCCAATGCCGTGTCGGTCGTCATCATGGTGATCGAGACGACGATGCAGCGCCGCTAGATGGTCAACGGTCTCGCCTTCATCGCCATCCGACGGCTGCGCGCGCCGCTGATCTTCCTGCTGGTGGTGTTCGCGGCCTCCACGGCCGGCCTGACCCTGATCACCGGCCGGACCGAGGCGGGCCTGCCCTGGCACCCGACGCTGTTCGAAGCCTTCTATTTCGTGACCTATACCGCCACGACGATCGGCTTCGGGGAATTGCCGCATCCTTTCACCGACCTGCAACGGCTCTGGGTCACGGCCATCATCTATCTGTCGGTGATCTGCTGGGCCTATCTGCTGGGCAGCCTGCTCGCCCTCGCCCAGGACAAGGGGTTTCAGGCAACGCTGGTGATCCGCCGGTTCGGGCGGTCCGTGCGCGGGCTGGGCGAGCCCTTCTACCTCGTCTGCGGACTGGGCGAGACCGGATTGCTGGTGGCCCAGGCGCTGGACCAGATGGGCCAGAGGTTCGTCGCCCTCGATTTCGACGAGCGGCGGATCCTCGAACTGGAGCTGGGGGATTTCATGCATGATCCCGTGGCCCTGGCCGCCGATGCGACATCGCCCGACATCCTGCGTCTCGCCGGTCTCCTGAAACCGGAATGCCGCGGAGTCATCGTGATCACGCATGACGACGACAGCAATTTCGCGGTCGCGGTCGCCGTCCGCCTGTTGCGGCCGGGGCTGCGGGTGATCTGTCGCGCGCATCTGCCCGCGACGATGGCGGCGATGCGCATGGTGGGGGTGGAGGAGATCATCAATCCCTATCGCGAGTTCGCCAACCGCCTGGCGGTGGCCGTGCGCGCGCCGGACACCCATCGCCTGCTGAACTGGCTGACCGGACCTTCGGGCGGACGGTTGCCCGCGCCGATCCCCACGCCGCCGGGACGCTGGATTGTCTGCGGCTATGGCCGTTTCGGCAGCGAGGTCGCGCGGGCCATCCGGGACATCGGGATCGAGGTGTCGGTGGTCGATCCGAAGGCGGTTGGAGAAGACGGCCTGCGCGCGGTCGAAGGCCTCGGCCACGACGCCGCGGTGCTGGAGGCCGCGGGCATCGGCGAGGCGGCGGGACTGGTCGCGGGAACCGACAATGACACCGCGAATCTCGCCATCGCCATCGCGGGCAAAGCGGTCAATCCAGGGCTGTTCCTGATCCTGCGCCGCAATCTGGTCAGCAATGCGAGCCTGTTTTCGGCCTGCGGCGCCGATATGGTGATGGAGCCGAGCGAGATCATCGCGGCGGAATGCATCGCCTCGCTGCGCACGCGGTATCTGTCGAGCTTTCTGGAATGCGCCCAGGCGCGGGACAATGCCTGGGCTGTGTCGGTCATCGACCATCTGCTGCCGCTCGTCGGCGATGTGGCGCCGCGACTCTGGACCTATGCGATGACGCCGACGGAGGCGCCGGGGCTGCTCCGGGCGATGGCGCGCGCATCGCAACCCGTCCGGCTGGGGGACGTCATGCGCGCGATCGCGGATCGGACGGTGGCACTCGACTGCGCCGCCCTGATGCTGGCGCGCGGAGAGGCGCGGATCGACATGCCCGATCCGGCGACGGACCTGCGCCCGGGAGACGAGATCCTGTTCGCCGGAACCGGCGACGCCCGCCGCCAGATGTTCGAGACATTTCGCAATGCGAACACGGCCGGATATGTGATGACCGGCCGTGACGCTGCGATGGGCCCGATCGGTCGCCCGCCGCGCCTCGGGTAAGCGGCGTCAGAAAGCGAGCGCCTTGGCCTGCCGGACCTGCGGCAGGGCGGCGATCTCGGCGAGGGTCGCCTCGGGGATCAGTTCGTCCACCCCGAGCAGCGCGATCGCCTCGCCATTCTTGCCCGCCCGGCCGAGGGCGAAGGTCGCGATATTGACCCCGAGATCCCCGAGCTTCGTCCCGAGCGCGCCGATATAGCCCGGCGTGTCGGTGTTGGTGGTATAGAGCATGTAGCGCATCGGTTCCGCTTCCAGCCCGATCCCCTTGATCTGGATGAACCGGGGCTTGCCGTCGGAATAGATCGCCCCGGCGACCGAGCGCGTCTGACGCTCCGTCACCACCACCAGCCGCATGTAGGAGCCAAAGGCGCCCTGCGCATCCTTGCGGGTTTCGGCGATATGCATGCCCCGCTGCCGGGCGACCAGCGGCGCGGAGACCATGTTGACGCCCCCCTCGCCCACCAGCGGCCGCAAGAGACCGGCGGTCAAAGCGGCGGTCAGCGGCTTGAGGTTCAGATGGCCGACCTCGCCGACATATTCGATCTCGATCGCGTTGATCGGATCCTCGGTCACCTGGCCTGCGAAACTGCCCAGCATTTCCGACAGGGCGATCCAGGGTTTCAGGATCGGCGCTTCCTCGGCGGTGACGCTCGGGGCATTGAGCGCGTTCGAGATCGCGCCATGCATCAGGTAATCGGACATCTGTTCGGCGACCTGAAGCGCCACGTTCTCCTGCGCCTCGGTGGTCGCGGCGCCCAGATGCGGCGTGCAGACGACATTGGGCGCGGAGAAGAGCGGGTTCTCCTTGGCGGGCTCGACCGAGAAGACATCGAACCCCGCCCCGGCGATATGGCCCGAGCGCAGCGCCTCGGCCAGCGCCTCCTCGTCGACCAGCCCGCCCCGCGCGCAATTGATGATCCGCGCGCCGGGCTTCATCCGCGCGATGCGCTCGGCGGAGAGGATATTGGCGGTCTTCTCGGTCTTGGGGACATGCAGCGTCACGAAATCGGCGCGGGCGAGCAGATCCTCGACATCCTCGATCCGTTCGATGCCCAGAGTCTGGGCACGTTCCGCCGACAGGAACGGATCATAGGCGATGACCTTCATCTTCAATCCGATGGCGCGGGCGGCCACGACCGAGCCGATATTGCCCGCCCCGATCAGGCCGAGGGTCTTGCCGGTGATTTCGACCCCCATGAACTTCGACTTCTCCCATTTGCCGGCGCGGGTCGAGGCATCGGCGGCGGGGATCTGGCGCGCGACCGCGAACATCATCGCGATGGCATGCTCAGCGGTGGTGATGGAATTGCCGAAGGGCGTGTTCATCACCACGATGCCCTTGGCCGAGGCGGCGGGGATATCGACATTGTCGACCCCGATCCCGGCCCGGCCGATGACCTTGAGGTTGGTGGCCTTGGCGATCAGGTCGGCGGTCACCTTGGTGGCGGACCGGATCGCGAGGCCGTCGTAATTGCCGATGATTTCGGCCAGCTTGGCCGGATCCTTGCCGAGCGCGGGCTGGAAATCGACGGTGACACCGGCGTCGCGGAAAATCTGGACGGCGGCTTCGGACAGTTCGTCGGAAATGAGAACGGTGGGCATGATCATATCCTGCTTCGAGCCACGCGTGGCCCGGCTGCGTAAGGGAAACGGGGAGCCGTCCCGCGCGGGGACGGCAGGGGGCCTCAGGCGGATTTCACCGAAGCAAAGGCCCAGTCGAGCCAGCCGGTCAGCGCCACGATATCCGCGGTCTCGACCGTGGTGCCGCACCAGACCCGCAGGCCCGCCGGCGCATCGCGATAGCCACCGATGTCATAGGCGGCATGCTCGGTCTCGAGCAGCTTCACCAGCTTCTTGACGAAATCCCGCTGGCCCGCGTCGTCGAGCGCCGCGATCCCGGGATCGACGATCCTGAGGCAGACCGAGGTATTGGACCGCGCGGACGGCTCCGCCACCAGATTCTCGATCCAGGGCCGCGCATCGACCCAGGCCTGGAGCGCCGCGAAATTCGCATCGGCGCGCGCACGGGTCGCGTCGAGCCCGCCGATCGTCTCCATCCACTCCAGGGCATCCACGCAATCGGCGACGCAGAACATCGACGGCGTGTTGATGGTCTCGCCGGCGAAGATCCCCTCGATCAGCTTGCCGCCCTTGGTCATGCGGAAGATCTTCGGGAGCGGCCGGTCGGGGGTGAAGGATTCAAGCCGCTCGACGGCGCGGGGGCTGAGGATCAGGACGCCATGCGCCCCCTCGCCCCCCATCGCCTTCTGCCAGGAGAAGGTGGTGACATCGAGCTTGGCCCAGTCGAGATCTTGCGCGAACGCCGCCGAGGTCGCATCGCAGAAGGTCAATCCCTCGCGGTCCGCGGCGATCCAGTCGGCATCGGGCACCCGGGCGCCGGAGGTGGTGCCGTTCCAGGTGAAACAGATATCCGCGTCCTGGCGCACCTGCGTCAGGTCCGGCAAGGCGCCATACTCGGCGGTGATCACCCGGCAATCCGCGAGCTTCAACTGCTTCACGGCATCGGTCGCCCAGCCCTGGCCAAAGCTCTCCCACACCAGCATGTCGACGGGACGCGCGCCGAGCATCGACCACATCGCCATCTCGAAGGCGCCGGTGTCGGAGGCGGGCACGATGCCCACGCGATATCCGGCGGGAACACCGAGCAGCTTCGCGGTCCGGTCGATGGCGGCCTTGAGCTGCGACTTGGGCGCGGCGGCGCGATGCGAGCGTCCGAGATAGGCGATCCTCGCCACACCCTCGGCGGTCCAGCCGGGACGCTTCGGGCAGGGCCCGGAGGAAAATTCGGGACGGAGCGGGGTCGCAACGGGCTTTTCGATATGGACGCCAAGCGTCTGGGGGAGGCTCATGGGCCATCTCCATCGTCACAGGGTGAGGTCACTGAGCCCACCCCGCTCACCCTGATCCGGGGGAGTGCCCGCCGTCCGATTATGCGATTCCCCTCCGCTTGCCAAGAGGGTTTCGCAGGAGCCCCCCGCGCCGGGCCCGCGAAAACGCGAGGAAATGATGAAAAATCTCGCGTTTCACCTCCGAGGGGTCTTTCGGTACCCGGCCGATCTGCTATGAACAGATCCCCATGGAACATGGCTTTGAACGTGATATCGATATAGTCAGCCAGATTCCGGCGATCCCGACCATTCTGGAAGTCATCTGCAAAACCACCGGCATGGGGGTGGCCGCCGTCGCCCGCGTGACGGAAGAGCGCTGGGTGGCCTGCGAAGTGCTGGATACCGTCGGTTTCGGCCTGAAACGCCGGGACGAACTGCGGATCGAGACCACCTTCTGCAACCAGATCCGCCAGACCCGCCAAAGCGTGATCATCGACCATGTCGCCGAGGACGAGATCTTCCGCCACCATCCCATCCCCGCGATGTATGGCTTCCAGAGCTATATCTCGCTCCCGATCCTGCTCCCGGATGGCAGCTTCTTCGGCACCCTCTGCGCCATCCATCCCAGTCCGGCCCGGGTCAGCTCGGATCAGACCATCGGCATGTTCAAACTCTTCGCCGAACTGATCGGCCTGCATATCGAGGCCCGGATCAAGCTGATCGACGCGGAGCGCACCCTGGCCACCGAGCGGGTCAAGGCCTCCGAGGTCCGGGTCGAGCTTCTCGACGAACGCAAGACCTCCGAACTGCGCGAGCAATTCATCGCCGTGCTCGGGCATGACCTGCGCAATCCGCTGGCCTCGATCAGCGGCGGCACCCAGATGCTCTCGCGCCTGCCGCAGGCCGACAAGGCGCGGATGATCCTCGGGCTGATGACGGCGACGCTCCAGCGCATGAACGGCCTGATCGACAATCTGATGGATTTCGCCCGCGGGCGGCTGGGGGGTGGCCTGACCCTCGAGCGGACCCCCCGTCCGCTGGAGGCGACCTTTACGCAGGTGATCGACGAAATCCGCCTGGCCTATCCGGAGCGCCGGATCGAGACCGCCTTCGCGCTGGCGGGGTCGTTCAACGCCGACCATGGCCGTCTGGGGCAACTCCTGTCCAATCTGCTCGGCAATGCCATCACGCACGGGGCAGAGGACAGGCCGATCCGCGTCGAGGCCTTTCAGGACGAGGGAAGTCTCCGCCTGTCGGTGGTGAATTCGGGCAAGCCGATTCCCCCCGAGGCTTTGGAGCGCCTGTTTCAGCCCTTCTATCGGGGTGAGGGCCGCACGAAGCTGGAGGGCCTGGGTCTCGGCCTCTTCATCGCCTCCGAGATCGCGCAGGCGCACGGCGGCACTCTGGAGGTCGCCTCCTCCCCCGAGGAAACCCGCTTCACCCTGACCCTGCCGGCCACGACCGCGGAAGTGCTGGATCTGTGACGGGCATTCCGCGCCACGCCCCGGATCGCCAGTGGAGCGTCGGCCGCGCGATGCGCCAGATACGGAACGAAGCCGTCAGTCGCCCTGTGCGAACCTTCCCTGTTGATCCGGCCACGTCCAGATCGCCTCATCGGCCAGAATGGCGGCTACGACAGCCTCGGCCCGCGCGCGAGTCGTCGGACCGAGACCCAGTCCGATGTGTTCACTTTCGATGCGAACGAGATAATTGACCACTTGGTCGCGCGGGGTTCCGCTGCGCAATTGAGACGCGGCGGAAACCAGATAGGTGTCATACTCATCGGCAAACCCTTGGTTCGCTTCGTCATCCCATCTTTCTGCCAAAGGCCCGCCCACCCTCGGAAGCCCGATAGGATCCCAAAGACCCCAACCAATGTCGCGGAGCCTGGACAATTTGACTCTCGGTTGGGGCGGAATTTGTATCATTGTGCACCCAAGGGAAAATTGAACAGGCTCAACCGCGATCCATCCCCCCACGGGTTCAACCGGAGAGGCGCTGTTCTTCGGAAAAGACATGCCTGTTCAGCAAGGTGATATGACGCTGTCCTTTCGCAATGAACTCGGGATAGGCCGCCCTGAAAAGCGTCCAGAACGGATCACGGCGCGCGAATATGTCCGGCATGGCGGCACTGGTTTTCGAACGGACAAGAAAGCTGTATTCCAGATCCTCATCCCAGGCCAGACACCAGCCGCCGTTCGGGGAACAGACCCCCATCGGCAAGGTGAGGTTCCCGGTGTAGATATGGAAGAAAACCTCGTAGGAAAATTCCTCGGTTTCCACGCAGCCTGTCGCGTTCCGAATGGCCGGAACAAAGAAGAACGGTCCCGAGTTCGGGGGAATGGCCTCCGAAACCCAATCACAGAGGCGCTTCCCCTCCAGAGTGAAATCCTCATGGTCGAGAACGCCCCCGACCAGAAACACCACATCCAGATCCGGCACCGGCGCAATGATATTGCGATCCATAAAGCACTCCACCTCATCGAGAAGGAGCGCGGGTTGAGTCACACAGGATCGAACCAGAGCCTGAATATTTTCAGGTATGCTCTCCCCCACCTTCGCACCATGGGACTCCAACCATTTCAGATCATCCTCGGCGAAGTGCATTTCGCTCCGACGCGCGTGTTCGGTCATGTCCGGAAGAGCCTTTGAAAAGAGTTGCCGACCGCCCGTCTATCCCTGCCGCAAGCGGCGAAAAGGATTGCGCCAGCGGGTAAACAGAGGCCTAGCAGACTTGATAATCTGTTATATTTCAATATCTGCACTTTGCAGATACGTGCACGCCTATCGTTCGGTGAACGGGTTCGATGCGACGATCGCGGACGAGGGTTTTCGGGCCGGTGCCCGTTTCGACGTTCTGGCACGCGCCAAAGCAGATTGTTGTTGCGCCTCGAAGTCAGTGCAATCGGCGCATTTTCCACGGCCTTTTACGTTCAGCGAATTTCAACCGCGTATATCTGCTTGAAGGGCCCTTTGTCCCCATTCCAGCAATGCGAAAGGGGGCCGGGTGGAAAACCGCATATATAGGCCCGGACGACCGGCCTTGCCCCCACAACTTCCACAACACAAATATCGATCAAGGGACGGAAAATCTCATCAGTCATATAGGCGCGATCAATGAACTCCTCGGGGCTCACATCCCTGCCGGAAATGCCCGCGCCGTACATCCTTACGACACAATCGCGGGTGAGACTTTCCCCCAAGGCATTTTCCGCGATCTGACAGGCGGTCTCGACGGCGTCCCTGAAAGCCATGGCATAGGATGCCTTGTCCATGTCACCAGCCTGTGCATCCAGATCCGAGCGCCTTCCCGGGGATCAAATCCGTCTCCCCATCGGATCGATCCTCCACGCGGATTACGCTTGGCGTCCTTGACGCCACAGTCAAGCTCCCGCTTGATAAAAAAGATCGCGCCAGAGGGTAAACAGACTCCTAACAGATTTTAGAATCCGTTATATTTCAACAGCTTGACCCCCTGCGCACGCGTGCGCGCCTATCTCTCGGTGAATTTCAGCTCGATGCGGCGGTTGCGGGCCAGGGCCTCGGGGCTGGTGCCGGGGTCGATGGGCTGGAACTCGCCAAAGCCGGTCGCGGCCAGCCGGTTCGCCGGGATCCCCTCCGCCGAGATCATGTATTTCACCACCGAGAGCGCCCGCGCCTGACTCAGCTCCCAGTTGTCTCGGAAGGGGCCGCCGGGGGCCAGAGGGGTCACGTCGGTGTGGCCGTCCACCCGCAGCACCCAGTCGATGCCGGGGGGGATGTCGCCCATCACCTCGCGGATCACCTCCCCGACGCGGGCCACCTGCGCCTGACCGGCGGGGCCGAGATCAGCCGAGCCCGGCGCGAACAGCACCTCCGACGGGAAGACGAAACGGTCGCCCACCACCTGGACCCCCTCGCGTTCGCCCAGGATATCGCGCATCCGGCCGAAGAATTCCGAGCGGTAGCGGGTCAGATCCTTGGCCTCCGCCTCCAGCCGTTTGCGCTCGTTTTCCTCCAGTTCCGCCCGGGCGCTCTGTTCGGAGGCGACCTTGGCCAGCGCCGCGTTGAGGTTCGTCCCCAGCGTCTCGATCTGGATTTTGGCGGCGGCCTCGCTGGTCTGGGAGGCGTCGAGCAGGCCCCGCAGGCCGTTGAGCTGGGTCCGCAGTTCCGCCGTCTGCTGGTTCAGGAGCGCGACCTGTTCGCGGCCCTTCTCGCTCACCCCCTTCTCCTCGGCGAGGAAGGCGCGGGCCTGTGCCAGATCGGCGTCCTTCTTCTCGGCCTCGGTCAGGGCACGGGTGGTGTCGGATTGCGCGCGGGTCCGGGCGGCCTCGGCGGCGGCGAGCAGGGTCAGGGTTTCCTCCGCCTTCCGGCGCTGTTCCTCGAGGTTCAGCGTCATCGAGGTCAGTTCAGCGTTTGAATCGGCGAGTTTCCGGCGCAGGGTTTCGGCGGCCAGCAGTTCGGTCAGCCGGGCGGCCTCCGCCTGATCGAGCGCCTTGCCCTTGTCCGCGACCTCGCCGCGAAGGGAGGCCACCAGAGCCTCCAGCGCCTCGCGTCTGGCCGCGTCGAGCCGCGCGGCCTCGGTGCCCGCGTCGATCTCGGAGCGCGCCTTGGCCAGGGCGAGATCGAGCGCCTGTTTCTGGCTCAGACGCTCCGCGCTTTCGGTTCGGGTCTGGTCGAGCTCTGCGCCCAGATCGGTGTTCCGGGCGAGCAGGCTGGCCACCTGGGCTTCGAAATCGGCGATGCGGGCGTTGGCGGCGGTCCGCTCGTCGGTCAGGGTCGCCACCAGCGCGGCCTGTGTATCGGCCCGGGTGCGCTGGACACCGAGGGCGTCGGCGAGGGTCGAAACCTGCGCCGCCAGCTCCTCGATATCGCTGCGCTGGCCGCTGATCGTGTCGCGCAGGACATATTGGAGGATCATGAAGATCGAGAGCACGAAGAACAGGATCAGCAGCAGGGCCCCCATCGCATCGACGAAGCCCGGCCAGATCGAGGCGTGGAATTTCGATCCGCGATTGCTGAGCGCCATGCCCTACCCCCTGCCGCGGGCGCCGAGCCCTCGCAAGGCGGTGGTGAGGCCGGCGATCTCCTGGCGCATCTCGGTGACCAGATCCTGGCGGCCGGCGGCCAGATCCTCGAGGATGCGCAGCACCTGGGTGTCGATCGATCGCAGCCGGGAGCGGGTTTCCGCGTCGAGCCGCCCGGTCTCCTCGTCCCGCGCCGCCAGAAGGGCCGCGACCTTTTCCTGTGCCGCGGCGATGCGCTCCATGACCGCGCGGTCGGCGGCCCGGGCCTCCGGCGAGGCCATGGCCTCGGCGAGCGCGGTGATCCGGGCATCGGCCCGCGCGGCCAGGGCCGCGCCCTGTTCGACGAGGTCGCGCAAGGCATCGATCTGAGCGGCGCTCTGTTCCAGGACCGCGAGAACATTGCCCGCGTTCAGGCCTTCGTCTCCCTCCATCCCGGGAAGGCCGATCTTGGTGATCGAACTCAGCCACTCCTCCAGCTCGCGAAAGAAGCGCCCCTGACCATGGCTGGTGAAGAGATCGAGCAGACCCACCACCAGCGACCCCGAGAGACCCAGCAAGGACGAGGCGAAGGCGGTGCCCATGCCGCCCAACTGACCTTCGAGCCCTCCCATCAGACTATCGAAGACCGTCACGGCGCTCTGGCCTTCCTTGGGCGCCAGGCTTCGGATGGTTTCCACCACGGCCGGAACCACGGTCGCAAGCCCGTAGAAGGTCCCCAGCAGTCCGAGAAAGATCAGCAGATTGATCAGATACCGGGTGAGTTCGCGCTGTTCGTCGAGCCGCGTCGCAACGGAATCGAGGATCGAGCGGGTCGACGTCGCGTTGAGCGACACCCGCGCCCGTCGTTCGCTCAGGAGCGCCGCGAGGGAGGCGAGCAATCCCGGGGCCTTGGTGAATTCATTGCCGGGGCGGTCGAGTGCGAAACCCTCGATCCAGTCCACCGAGGAGATCAGGGTGAAGACCTGCCAGAAACAGGCGGCGATCCCGATCAGGAAGACGAAGACGATGAAGGAATTGAGCCAGGGCGACGCGAGAAAGACCGGCTTCACCTCCGGATAGAGCAGCACCGCCAATCCGGCGACCAGTCCGAGCACGATCAGCATCATCACGATCTGTCGCACCGGTTGCGAAAAATGCGGCTCCGGCCGGTTATCCGGTCTTGTCCTCCCGTCGATCCTTGAAACCGCCGCCATTCCCGCCCTTTCGCTCCCTGCCCGCGCGCCGACCTTACTTCGGGGAACGCCGGTTTCCAACCGCCTTGTGCCGCAGCGAAATCCGGCGCAAGGCTTGTCCCCGTGCCGAACAGGAGGGGGACCGTCATGCAGGCCATCGGAGCACCGGCGATAGCCATTGTGATCTTTGCGATCATCCTGATCTGGGCGATGGTGAAATCGGTCCCACAGGGGGAAAACTGGACCGTCGAGCGGTTCGGGCGCTATACCCGCACCCTGGAGCCCGGCCTGCGGTTCCTGATCCCCCTGACCGATCGGGTCGGAGCCAGGATCAACATGATGGAAACCGCGCTCGATATCGATCAGCAGGAGGTCATCACCCGCGACAATGCCATGGTCGTCGCCGACGCGGTGGCGTTCTATCAGGTGATCGACGCCTCGCGCGCCGCCTATGAGGTGCGCAACCTGGAGCAGGCGCTGAAATACATCAGCCAGACCAATCTGCGGGCGGTCCTCGGCTCGATGGTGCTGGACGAGGCCCTGTCCAACCGGGATGCGATCAATCTGCGCCTGTTATCCGTAATCGATCATGCCTCCGGTCCCTGGGGGGTGAAGGTTACCCGCGTGGAAATCCGCGACCTCGCCCCTCCGCCGGACATTTCGGAAGCGATGGCGCGCCAGATGAAGGCCGAACGCTTGAAACGGGCGGAGATCCTGACCGCCGAGGGCCAGAAGCAATCGGCCATCCTCAAGGCGGAAGGAGAGCGCGAGGCCCAGATCCGGGAGGCGGAGGGGCGGCGCGAAGCGGCGTTCCTCGATGCCGAGGCCCGGGAGCGTTCCGCCGAGGCGGAGGCCAAGGCCACGGCGATGGTTTCCGAGGCCATTGCCAAGGGCGACATTCAGGCGGTCAACTATTTCGTGGCGCAGAAATACACCGAAGCCCTGCGCGATCTCGCCGCCAGCCCCAATGCCAAGACGATCATGGTTCCGCTGGAGGCCGCGAGCCTGATCGGCTCCATCGCCGGCATCACCGACATCGCCAGGGCCGCCCGTCGCGGGGGGGAATGATGGAATTGCTGACCGGGATTTCGCCCTGGTGGTGGGTCGCCCTGGCGATCCTGCTGGCGGCGGCGGAAATGCTGACGGTGACCACGGTCCTGATTTCGTCGGCGGTGGCGGCCCTGGCCACGGCTCTCTGGCTCTGGGCGACGCCGTCTCTGCCGGGCGCCGGCCAGATCGCCATTTTCGGTATTCTCTCGATCGTCTTCACCTTTCTGGGCCGTGCCCTGGTCGGGCGCTTCGGCGATGGGACGACGAGTGGCGGCACACTGAACCGACGCGCCTCCACTCTGATCGGGCGCGAGGCCATCGTCACGGAATTCAATCCGACCGGCGGGCAAGTGACCCTCGACGGCGTTCCCTGGGCCGCGCGCACACGCGGCGGCGCGACGCCGAAACCCGGCGATCGCGTGCGCATCGTCGCCACGGACGGGATCATCGTGGAAGTTCAACCAGCGGGTGCGATCAGCCCAGGTTCATGAAGCCGTCTCGCAGCACGCGACTCCAGGCATCGGACAGAGCGGTGAACTCGGGATCCCCCGCCTCGATACGCTCCCGCGCATGAACGCGATATTCATCGCGCCGCACGGTCACGAGATCGAGCGGCATCCCGACCGAAAGGTTCGAGCGCAGGGTCGAATCCATCGACAAGAGACCAACGCGACGCGCCTCCTCCAGCGTGGTCCGGCCATGCACGACCCGGTCCAGGATCGGCTTGCCATATTTGTGCTCGCCGATCTGAAGATAGGGCGTATCGTCGGTCGCCTCGATGAAGTTGCCTTCCGGATAGATCAGGAAGAGGCGCATCCGCCCACCCCGCCGCTGGCCCCCCACCAGCAGCGTGGCGGAGGCGGAATGGTTCATCTTGCTCATCTTTTCGCCGATCGCGACGCTGACGTCGCTGAGGGTCGATCCGATGATTTCGGCGATATCCAGCATCGATGTCGCCAGCATGATCGAGCTTTCCGAAGTCGCCTCCGGCCGGTCTATCTCATGCTGGAGCCTGGATATGACGGTCTGGGTCACCGAGAGGCTGCCGGCGGTCAGGATCGTCACCACCCGGTCGCCCGGCTGTTCGAAGACAAACATCTTGCGAAAGGTGGCGATATTGTCGAGGCCCGCGTTGGTGCGCGTGTCGGAAAGCATGAAAATGCCCGATTCGAGCAACAGACCAACGCAATAGGTCATTCCGTGTCACCACCTACTGCTGTCGCTGCCCCGCGGCGACAACGACCTTTACACTCATGTCCTCGGCCCCGCCGCCCCGGGAAATCCCGCGGATGGGGGCCGCCTCGCGCGCGTCACGACCGGAGCCGAGCCGGATGTATCGATCATCCGGGCAGCAGGCATTGGCCGCGTCGAACCCAATCCAGCCCAGAGACGAGACATAGATCTCCACCCAGGCATGACTCGCATCCTCGGGTTTAGCCTCCTCGCTCGCAAGAAGATAGCCCGAAACATAGCGCGCGGGCAGTCCCGCGCCATGGGCGAGCGCGATCAGGGCATGGGCGTGATCCTGACAGACGCCCTTGCCCTGCTCGACCGCCTCGGCCGCCGTCGTATGGGCATGGGTCGCGCCCGGTACATATTCGATCGCATCCGTCACCGCCTCGCAGAGACGATGCGCCCGCGCGAGTTCCTCGCTCGACCCCACGGCGGCCAGCGTCTTTGTCATCAGGGCCAGCAACGCCCCTGTCGGCTTGGTCGACTGGGTCGGCTGGAGATAGACCCGCGGCGATATGATCTCGCGGTGATTGCGCAGGACACCGGACGTGTCGGAGGTTTCGACCGATCCCACGACCTCGATCGTGATTTTCTCCACCGGACCCTGGACGGTCATGGTCGTCACCTGATCGCCGGCGCCATCGGTGAAGGAAGCCCCGAAAGCCGCGCCTTCGGCGGAAACCGTCCAGTCGAGGATCTTCTGACTGGCGCTGCTCGCGGGGATCAGACGATGGCTCTGCGTGATGAAGCGCATCGGCTTGTCGAAGACATAGGATGTCGTATGGCGTACGCTCAGCCGCATTCACTGAACTCCAAAGAGATAACCGTCCGCCACATCCTGGCCGAGCGCCGCGTTCTGCTGGATGAACCGGGTGAGAAACTCATGCAGACCGCCCTCGATGATATCGTCGAGATCCGTATTGCCCAGATCGCCGAGCATGCCGTTCATCCGGTCATGCGCGCAGTTCGTGGTGCCATAGGCATCCGCCAGCCGGTTGAGATGCAGCTGTGCCTTGCCGACGCAATGAACCAGGGACCTCGGACAGGCGGGGTTCAGGATCAGGAAATGCGAGATCTTTCGGGGACTGTATTCGCCTCTGTAGGACCAGTGGAACGCCCGGAACGCGGACAAGGCCCGGAGCAGGGTCGACCATTGATAGGTATCGACGCTGCCGCCCACCATGTCCGTCGTCGGCAGAAGCACATAGTATTTCACGTCGAGCAGACGCGCGGTATTGTCGCCCCGCTCGATGTAATAGCCGATATTCATGAAGTCATAGCCATCGTTCTGCAGATGGGTGCCTTCGGTCGCGCCGCGCAGCAAGGCGCTCTGGCGCTTGGTCCAGTCGCAGAGCGTCGGCAGGGTCGTCTCGGATCGCGGCTTGCGCTCGATCTCCCGGAGTTCGAGATAGGCTCCGTTCAACGCATCCCACATCTCGGTGGTCAGGGCGGTGCGGACCGCCCGGCCATTCTGGCGCGCGGTCTCGATGCAGGAAATGACGCTCGAGGCATTTTCCCGATCAAAGAACAGCCAGGTTTCAACGTCGCGCTGGCGGAAATCCTCTCCGAACTTGGCTTCGAACCCCTCGGAGGATCCCGCCGCGGCGACCAGCGAGGCCCATTCGTTACGATAACCCTCGCCGGTGGAGGGCATCAGTGCCATGCGATATCCGACCTCGAGCAGTCGGGCCATGGTTTCGGCGCGCTCCATATAGCGGGCGAGCCAGTAGAGACTTTCGGCGGTGCGGCTGAGCATGTCTTTCCTTAATCCGCCAGAACCCAGGTATCCTTGACCCCGCCGCCCTGCGACGAGTTCACGACGAGACTGCCCTCGGTCATGGCCACGCGGGTGAGGCCACCGGGACAAAGATGAACCTCTCGTCCGACAAGGCAGAAAGGCCGCAGATCCACGTGCCGCGGAGCCAGGCCCTCGTCTACGAATGTCGGGCAGGTGGACAGCGCGAGCGTCGGCTGGGCGATGAAGTCCGACGGATTGCCCTTGATCCGCTCGGCATATGCCGCGATCTGTTCCTTGGTGGATTTGGGACCGACCAGCATGCCGTATCCACCGGAGCCATGAACCTCCTTGACCACCAGGTCCTTGAGATTCTCCATCACATATTTCAGATCCGACGCCTCGGCGCATTTCCAGGTCTGAACGTTCCTCAGGATCGGCTGCTCGCCCAGATAGAAGCGAATCATCGCAGGCACATAGGTATAGACGGCCTTGTCGTCCGCGACGCCGGACCCCGGCGCGGAACAGATCGCCACTCCACCGGAACGATAGACATTCATGAGACCGGGCACGCCCAGCATCGAATCGGGACGGAAACACAGCGGGTCGAGAAAGGAATCATCGAGGCGGCGATAGATCACATCCACGCGCTTCGGCCCCTCGGTCGTGCGCATATAGACGAAGTCTCCCTGAACGAAGAGATCCTGCCCCTCGACCAGTTCGATTCCCATCTGATCGGCGAGAAAGGAATGTTCGTAATAGGCGCTGTTGAAGGAGCCCGGAGAGAGAACCACCGTCGTCGGATCCCCATCGCATTTCGCGGGCGCGACACTGGCCAATGTCCGGCGGAGGCGGTCGGGATAGTCGTCGACCGGTGCGATGCGGGTCGCCCGGAACAGTTCTGGGAACATCCGCATCATGATTTCGCGGTTTTCGAGCATGTAGCTCACGCCGGAGGGGGTCCTGCAATTGTCTTCCAGGACGAAGAATTCCTCCGGCCCGGTCCGCACGAGATCGATGCCGACGATATGGCTGTAGACATTCGCGGGCGGATCGATCCCCACCACCGCCGGCTCGTAGGCCTCGTTACGATAGACGAGATCGGCGGGAATGACGCCCGCGCGGACGATTTCCGAACGGTGATAGACATCGAACAGGAATGCGTTGAGCGCCCGCGCCCTTTGCTTGACCCCGCGCTCCAGCTTGCGCCACTCCGCCTCGGTGAAGACCCGGGGCATCATGTCGAACGGAATGAGACGCTCGGTATCCTCTCCCTCGCCATAGACTGCGAAGGTAATTCCGATGCGGCGAAACAAGGCCTCGGCTTCGAGTTTTTTCTGGGCCAGGGTGCCGGCGGGAGTCCGATTGACCCATTCCATCACCTGGGAATAGGCGGCCCGGATATTCTCGCCATCATACATTTCGTTGAAGAAGGCTATCTCACGTCTCCTATGCTTACCGCGGGTCAACTAAATTCGACCGGTCGGGAAAAGGCAAGCGGATCCCGTCCCGCGAAAGGCAAGCATATCCCCGCGGTCCGGCGACTGCCACATATGACATGTTGCAAAGGGCAAGGTCGTTATCGAAATGCCTGATAAATAAACAAACCCTGCACAGTTTCCGAAAGTCTGCCGCGTTTGCGAACGGTTTACGGACCTGAGCGCTTTCTCACATGCATTTTAATGGCACCCTGCGAAGGGTTTGCGTCATTTGCGCCGATGTGATTATCATCTGAACAATGGCAGGCACCTGGTGTCGCGGTGGGGAAAGAAGTATGGGCGCCGGAAGCGGCAACACGGCATTCGTAGCCTTCGAACATGTTCAAAAAAGCTATGACGGCGAGAGCCTCGTCGTCAAAGATCTCAATCTCTCCATCGGCAAGGGAGAGTTCCTGACGATGCTGGGGCCGTCGGGGTCGGGCAAGACGACCTGCCTCATGATGCTGGCGGGTTTCGAGACGGCGACGCATGGCGAGATCCGACTCGACGGACGCCCCATCAACAATATCCCTCCCCACAAGCGCGGCATCGGCATGGTGTTCCAGAATTACGCGCTGTTTCCGCACATGACCGTGGGCGAAAACCTCGCCTTCCCGCTCGAAGTGCGCAAGGTCGGCAAGGCCGATATCGAGGCCAAGGTGAAGCGCGCCCTCGACATGGTGCAGATGGGCGCCTTCGCGGGACGCAGGCCCGCGCAACTGTCGGGCGGCCAGCAGCAGCGCATCGCCCTGGCCCGGGCCCTGGTCTTCGAGCCGGAACTGGTTCTGATGGACGAGCCACTCGGCGCGCTCGACAAGCAGTTGCGCGAACATATGCAGTTCGAGATCAAGCATATCCACGAGCGCCTCGGCGTCACGGTGGTCTATGTGACCCACGATCAGGGCGAGGCTCTGACCATGTCCGACCGGATCGCCGTCTTCAATGATGGGCGTATCCAGCAACTGGCCGGACCCGAGGACCTCTACGAGCGCCCCGAAAACAGCTTCGTGGCCAGGTTCATCGGAGAGAACAATACCCTGCGGGGCGTGGTCGAGACCATCGAGGGCGGTGTCTGCGGCGTTCGGCTCGGCAATGGGGAACTCATCCTGGCCAAGCCTGTGAATGTCACCCGGCCCGGTGATCCCACGATGGTTTCGATCCGGCCGGAACGCGTCGAATACAAGCCCGAGCAGTTGCCCCCCGGGACGCCGACGGTTCAGGCGGAGGTTCTGGAGTTCATCTATATGGGCGACATCTTCCGGACCCGGCTGCGCGTTGCCGGCAACGAGGACTTCATCATGAAATGTCGCAACAGCGTCGGTCAGCGAAAGCTGGTCCCCGGCGAGCATGTGGCGGTCGGCTGGGCGCCGGAGGACTGCCGTGCGCTGGACGCGGCCTGAGACCGCCCTTTGCCGAATGATGCGCTTGAGCGACACAACGACTGTCAACGGGAGATTATTCTGATGAAACTGAGGATGCTTTTTGCCACCACGGCGCTGGTCACCGGCGGCTTGGTCGCTTCCCTGGCCGCGGCGCAGGAAGTCAATGTGATGTCCTGGGGCGGTTCCTATGCCACGAGTCAGGTCGAAGCCTATCACAAACCCTTCATGGCCAAGACCGGGATCAAGGTGAATTCGATCGACGCCGACAATCCGGCGACCCCGATCAAGGCGATGGTCGAGGCGAACAACGTCACCGTGGACGTGGCCGACGTCGAATATGCCGATGCGATCCGTCTCTGCGACGAGGGCATGCTGGAAGAGATCGATGCCTCGACCCTGCCCCCCGCGCCCGACGGCACCCCGGCGACCGAGGACTTTCTGCCGGGCGCTCTGACGGACTGCGCGGTGACATCCATCGTCTTCTCGACCGTCTATGGCTATGACGAATCGAAGTTCCCGGGCGAAAAACCCACCACCATCGCGGATTTCTTCGACACCCAGAAATTCCCCGGCAAGCGCGCGATGCGCAAGGGCGCGAAGGCCAATCTCGAAATGGCCCTGATGGCCGATGGCGTGCCCGCGGATCAGGTCTATGCCACGCTGGAGACGCCGGAAGGTCTCGACCGCGCCTTTGCCAAACTCGATACGATCAAGAAAGACGTGATCTGGTGGGAAGCCGGTGCCCAGCCGCCGCAGCTGCTGGCCGATGGCGAGGTGGTGATGACCACCGCCTATAACGGTCGCCTGTTCTCCGCCGCCGTTTCCGAGAACAAGCCCTTTAAGATCGTCTGGGACGGTCAGGTTTACGAATACGACCTGTTCGTGATCCCGAAGGGCGCCCCGAACAAGGACAATGCACTGGAGTTTATCAAGTTCTCCACGGACACGCAGCGTCTCGCGGACCAGGCGAAGTGGATCTCCTATGGTCCGGCGCGCAAATCCTCGGCGCCGCTGGTTGGTCTCTTCAACGATGGCAAGACCGAGATGGGTCCGAACATGCCGACCGCGCCGGAGAACATGAAGAACGCGCTGGCATCGAGCTATGAGTTCTGGGTCGATCGCGATACCGAGCTGAACGAGCGCTTCAACGCCTGGCTCGCCGCCAACTGACCGAAACTGTCCGGGGCGCGCGCACAAGGACCGCGCCTCGGCTCCCAGCGGGAGGGATCCATGGCTGAAATGACCCTGCGCGGCCCCGCGCTCAGCACGGCGGATGGCATACCGCTGAAAACGGCACTGGCGAGGGCGCAGCGTCGGGCGCAATGGCGGGCGTTGGCCCTCGTTCTGCCGCTGCTGCTGTTCATCCTGCTGACGTTCGTGGTGCCGATCGGACAGATGCTGTATCGCTCGGTGGCCAATCCGGCATTTTCCGACAATATGCCGCGTCTCGTGGCCTGGTTCGCCGCGCATCCCGTCGGAACGGAGCCGGACGAAGCGGCCTTCGCCGCCCTCGCCGGCGATTTGCGCGACGCGGCCGAGGCCAAGACCATCGGCATCGTCGGAACCCGTATCAATTACGATGTCTCGGGGACGCGCTCTCTCTTCACCTCCGCCGGCCGCAAGGCGGAGAAGCTCACTCCGCCCTACCGGGAGGCCATTCTCGCGCTTGACCAGAAATGGGCCGATCCCGACATCTGGACCGCGATGCGAGGCGCCTCGGACCGGCATACCGCGAAATTCTATATCTCAGCCCTCGACCGGACCGTGGACAATTCGGGTGACATCGTCCGTGTCGCCCCGGAACAGCAAGTCTATGTTCCCCTGTTCTGGCGAACCATGTTCCTGTCGGCGGTGATCTCCGCGCTCTGCCTGCTGCTTGGCTTCCCGGTGGCCCATCTGCTCGCCACCCTGCCGCTGCGCCAGTCCAACCTCCTGATGATCCTCGTGCTGCTGCCCTTCTGGACCTCGCTGCTCGTGCGCACCACAAGCTGGATGGTCCTGCTTCAGAGCCAGGGCGTGGTGAACAATATCCTCGTCTCGACCGGCCTGATCAGCGACGCGAACCGCATCCAGATGATGTACAACCAGACCGGCACCATCATCGCCATGACCCATATCCTGCTGCCGTTCATGATCCTGCCGCTCTATTCCGTGATGCGCACGATCAAACCGACCTATGTCCGCGCGGCGAGGTCGCTTGGCGCCAACAACTGGACGGCGTTCTGGCGGGTCTATGTGCCGCAGACCGTCCCCGGGATCGGCGCCGGCATCCTGCTCGTGTTCATCCTCGCGGTGGGCTATTACATCACCCCGGCGCTCGTTGGTGGTTCGACCGGTCAGCTCTTCTCGAACATGATCGCCTTCCATATGCAGAAATCGCTCAACTGGTCGCTGGCGGCGGCGCTCGCGGCGATCCTGCTCGGCGCGGTTCTGCTGCTCTATTGGCTGTATGACCGGCTGATCGGCATTGACAACATGAAACTGGGATAGCGCCATGGCCCTTCCAAGCTACGCCGGACCGCTGGAGCGCACCTGGCACTATACCTATCTGGTGATCTGCGGACTGATCTTTCTGTTCCTGATCGCGCCGATCCTGATCGTGATCCCGCTCAGCTTCAACGCAGAGCCCTATTTCACCTTCACCTCCAAGATGCTGCGCTTCGATCCGTCGGGCTATTCGCTGCGCTGGTATGACCTTCTCCTGACGCAGGGAATGGAAAATCCCGACGCGCCGCGCACCGCCGCCTGGTGGGCGGATGCCTGGGCGAACGCGGACTGGATCAAGGCTGCGAAAAACTCCGTCATCATCGGTTTTTTCGCTACCATCCTCGCCGCCGCCCTGGGCACCGTCGCGGCGCTCGGCCTGTCGCGTCCGGAAATGCCCTATCGGCGTACGATCATGGCGATCCTGATCTCGCCGATGATCGTGCCCATCATCATCACGGCGACGGGCCTCTTCTTCTTCTATTCCGCGACGGGCCTCGCAAACTCCTATGTCGGGGTGATCCTCGCCCATGCCACCCTGGGGATTCCGTTCGTCATCATCACGGTCACGGCAACCTTGGTGGGGTTTGATCACTCCCTCAGCCGGGCGGCACAGAGTCTCGGGGCCTCGCCGACGACGACCTTCTTCAAGATCGTCATGCCCCTGATCATGCCCGGTGTGATCTCCGGAGCGCTTTTTGCCTTCGTGACATCCTTCGACGAAGTTGTCGTGGTGTTGTTCGTGGCAGGTCACGATCAACAGACCATCCCGCGCCAGATGTGGAATGGAATCCGCGAACAGATCTCGCCGGCAATCCTCTCGGTGGCGACCATCCTCGTGGTGATCTCCGTCCTGATGCTGACGGTGCTGGAATGGTTGCGCCGCCGGTCGGAACGGCTGCGGGGCATGTCACCGGGCTAGGATTCGACGACGGCGCCGCCAGCGGCAGTGCCCCACGATCGTCAATGCGACGAATCGTAACACAACCTCCGGCAGTCGGATTTTAATTTTTCTCCCCCGGGAAACCATTCCCGGGGGATTTTTTTGACCTCTATCAAAAGCGGGAACGCGCCCCGTTTCCCGCGACAACGCCAGGACCGGCAATGCGGGTCATTCTCCAACCTGAGCATCTCGGTCCAAATTTCTGATAAATCGATATTTTCCGGAACACATCCGGTCGCCTCGCGGCGGATGGGGGCAGGCTTTCGTCAGGCCCCGCCCTTCCATATCCATGCATCCGACCTGTCCGAAAGTCTTGACTCATCGGAAGCCTGAAAACTAGAAAGGAAAATCGAAACGTTTCGAATGCGGGCTGAGAGCATTGTCGAAACATGTCAAAAACGTGTTAAGCTCGCAAAAAAAGCAATGCGCAACGGGAGATTCTAAAAATGCGGCAAGGAATGAACCTCGGGTTCAAAGGGGCGGTCGCCCTCGGGGCCCTCGGCCTCACGCTGATGGCGAGCGCCGCCGGCGCGGTGAATGTGAATTTCGTCTCGGGCTCGACGGGCAACGACCTCGCGATTTTCAAGGAACTGTTCAAACCCTGGGAACAGCAGACGGGCAATACCGTCACGATCGTTCCGATGCCCCCCTCGACCACCGACCAGTTCGCGCAATACCGGCTTTGGCTGGCGGCGGGGAACAAGGATATCGACGTCTACATGACCGACGTCATCTGGGCCCCGCAACTGGCCGACCAGTTCCTTGACCTGACCGAAGCCTTCTCCGATGTCGCCTCGCAGCATTTCCCCTCGATCGTTGAATCCCAGACGGTGAATGGCAAACTCGTTGCCATGCCTTTCTTCACCGATGCGCCGGCGCTCTATTACCGCAAGGATCTGCTGGAAAAATACGGCGCTTCCGTCCCGACCACCTGGGACGAGCTGACCGCGACCGCCCAGAAGATCCAGGATGGTGAGCGCGCCGCCGGACAGAAGGATCTCTGGGGCTATGTCTGGCAGGGCAGCGCCTACGAGGGGCTCACCTGCAATGCGCTCGAATGGATCAAGTCGAACGGCGGCGGCCAGATCGTCGAGACCGATGGCACGATCTCGGTCAACAACCCTAATGCCGTCAAGGCTCTGGAAACGGCCAAGGGCTGGGTGAACACCATCTCCCCGGGCGGTGTGCTGTCCTACACCGAGGAAGAATCGCGCGGCGTCTGGCAGACGGGCAACGCGGTCTTCATGCGCAACTGGCCCTATGCCTATGCCCTGGGCAATGGCGACGGCGTCGTCATTAAGGACAAATTCGACGTGGCTCCCCTGCCCAGCGGCGGTGGCGACAACAAGTCGGCGGCGACGCTCGGGGGCTGGAACGTGGCGGTCTCGCGCTATTCCCCCAATCCCGAGGCTGCGATTTCCCTCGTGAAATACATGGCCTCCGCCGAGTACCAGAAGGCCAATGCGATCAAGACCGCGCATCTGCCCACGATCATCGCCCTTTATGACGATCCCGACATCGCCGCCGCGCAGTCGATCATCCCGCGCTGGAAGGACATCTTCCTCAACGCCGTTGCCCGTCCCTCGGCGCCGACCAAGGTGAAGTACAACGAGGTCTCCTCGAAATTCTGGTCGGCGGTGCATGATACCCTGTCGGGCACCGGAACCGCCGCGGACAATCTCGAAATCCTGGAAGCCGACCTTCAGGATCTTCAGGGCGGCGGCTGGTAAGCCCCCACCTTCCGGGGGCTCCTGGCCCCCGGACTCCGGTCTGACCAACGACCTATAAAAAAGGGGGGTGTCCCGATGACTGTGACGACACTGGACGGGAGACCGCCCAAAGCCTCGACCAAGAAAGCCCATCGGTCCGAACTTCAGGCGCAGCGCATTCGCGCGGCGATGTGGTTCCTGCTGCCGATGATCGTGGCGCTGTTCTGCGTGGCGGCCTGGCCGCTCCTGCGCACGATCTATTTCAGCTTCACCAACACATCCTTGAACAATCTCGCGGGTGGCGAATGGGTCGGGTTCGACAATTACCTGAACTGGCGCACCCTCTCCTCGGGCAAGACGATCTATCGCGGCACCCTGGTCGATCCGGCCTGGTGGAACGCGGTCTATAACACGTTCCGTTTTGCCATCATTTCGGTTTCGATCGAGACCGTGCTCGGCCTGATGGTGGCCCTGGTTCTGAATGCGCAATTCAAGGGCCGCGCGCTGGTGCGCGCCGCGATCCTGATCCCTTGGGCGATTCCAACCATCGTCTCGGCCAAGATGTGGTCCTGGATGCTGAACGACCAGTTCGGCATCATCAATGACATGCTGCTCAGCGTCGGCCTGATCGATCAGAAGATCGCCTGGACCGCCAATGTCGATACCGCGATGTTCGCCGTGCTGATCGTGGATATCTGGAAGACCACGCCCTTCATGGCCCTGCTCTGCCTCGCCGGCCTTCAGATGATCCCGCAGGACATCTACGAGGCCACCAAGATCGACGGGATCCACCCGGTGAAGGTGTTCTTCAAGATCACCCTGCCCCTGGTGAAACCGGCGTTGATGGTCGCGGTGATCTTTCGCATGCTCGATGCCTTGCGGATCTTCGACCTGATCTATGTGCTCACGCCCAATTCCTCGGCCACCAAGACCATGTCGATCATCAGCCGTGAAAACCTGATCGATTTCGACAAGTTCGCCTATGGATCGGCGCAATCGACATTGCTCTTCCTGATCATCGCCCTGTCGGTTGTTCTTTATATCTGGCTCGGCAAGGTCGATCTGGGCGGAAAGGACGCAAGATGAATCTCGTCAAGACAGGCAGTTTCTATTTCGCGGTCGTGGTGATCGTTCTCTTCGCGGTGTTTCCGTTCTATTACGCGATCCTCACCAGCCTGAAGACCGGCACGGCCCTGTTCCAGGTGAACTACTGGCCGACCGAGTTCAATTTCCAGAACTATGTCGATGTGTTCAAACAGGGCGAATTCCCGCGCAACATCCTCAATTCGGTGTTCGTGGCAACGGTGACGGTCTGCCTCGCGCTTCTGGTCGGGGTGACCGCCTCCTATGCGCTGGCCCGGGTCAAGTTCCGCGGCCGGACTCTGCTCCTGATGACCATCCTCGGGGTTTCGATGTTCCCGCAGATCGCGGTTCTGGCGGGGCTCTTCGAACTGATCCGGTTCATCGGCATCTATAACACGCCCTATGGCCTGATCCTGAGCTATACGATCTTCACCCTGCCCTTCACCGTCTGGGTGCTGACCACCTTCATGCGGGATCTGCCGGTCGAGATCGAGGAAGCCGCCATCGTCGATGGCGCAAGTCCCTGGATCATCATCAGCCGGGTGTTTCTCCCGTTGATGTGGCCGGCGCTGGTGACGACCGGGTTGCTCGCCTTCATCGGGGCCTGGAACGAGTTCCTGTTCGCGCTGACCTTCACCTCCTCGAACACGACCCGGACCGTGCCGGTGGCCATCGCCCTTCTGTCGGGCGCCAGCCAGTATGAAACCCCCTGGGGACTGATCATGGCGGCTTCGGTCATTGTGACCATCCCTCTGATCGTTCTCGTTCTCATCTTTCAACGCAAGATCGTCGCGGGCCTCACGGCCGGTGGGGTCAAAGGCTAATCCGGGAGACAAGGCGCATGGCGCATTTGCAGTTGAAGGACGTTCGCAAGTCCTATGGCGCGGTAGATGTCATCAAGGGCGTCGATCTGGAGATCAAGACCGGCGAATTCATGGTGTTCGTCGGCCCCTCGGGCTGTGGCAAATCAACCCTGCTGCGGCTGATCTCGGGGCTGGAGGATATCACCTCCGGCGATCTGGTCTTCGATGGACAACGGGTGAACGACCTGGTGCCTTCGAAACGCGGTATTGCGATGGTGTTTCAGTCCTACGCGCTTTATCCGCACATGAAGGTCTATGACAACATGGCCTTCGGACTGAAGCTCGCCAACCAGGGCGCGGACGAGATCCGGTCCCGGGTCGAAAAGGCGGCGAAACTCCTCCAGATCGACCATCTGCTCGACCGTCTGCCCAAACAGCTCTCGGGCGGTCAGCGGCAGCGCGTGGCGATCGGGCGGGCGATCGTGCGCAATCCGCGGGTGTTCCTCTTCGACGAACCGCTCTCGAACCTCGATGCCGCGCTGCGTGTGCAGACCCGGCTCGAAATCGCCAAGCTGCATCACAGCATGAACAATGTGACGATGATCTATGTGACCCATGACCAGGTCGAGGCGATGACACTCGCCGACCGGATCTGTGTGTTGCGCGACGGGCTGGTGATGCAGGTCGGATCGCCGACGGAACTCTATGAGCGGCCGAATTCGATCTTCGTCGCCGGCTTTATCGGATCGCCCAAGATGAACTTCCTGAACGGCGCGATTGCCAAGGGGTTCAATTGCAATACGCTGGGGATCCGCTCGGAACATATCGTGGTGGACAATGCGAGCCCGGTCTGGTCGGGCGAGGTCGTCCATGCGGAAAACCTTGGATCCGACAATTATCTCTTCGTCGATATCGGATCGGAGGAGCCGGTTCTGGTCCGGCAGGAAGGCAAGACCGCGATCCCCTATGGTGCCAAGATCGGCATCCGACCGATTGAACAGAATCTGCATCGGTTCGACGAAAAAGGTCGTCCGATGAACTGAAAACGGGAGGCGCCGCTTCCGCGGCACCTCCAGAGCGTGATGAGGAAAAGTGGACTCCGGTTTTTCTCGTCAATCACGACCTACCGGAAACGAGATCGGGATGATGTTTCCATCACATCATCCCGATCTGGCCCTCACGCGTCCACGACCGTGACCGTGCCCACGGCCTGCATCAGGATGAAACCGTTCGGATGCAGCTTGATGATATCCCCGACCCGCTCGGTATTTTCCGAGATCGCCGCCTCGCCCGCCCCGGTCACCGCGACCGAATGCGTCTCTGGCGAGAGATTGAAGACGCAGATCACCTCGCCCCCCCGCAGGAACGCCAGAACCGGCTCCGATGTGGCAAAGAAGTGGGTCGCTCCCGTGCGCAGGGCCTCGGTGTCGCGCCGCAGACGCAGCATCCGGCGATAGAAGTTCAGGACCGAATCCGGATCGCCGATCTGCCCCGCGACATGACGCGCCGCCTGCGGCGCCTTGATCGGCAACCAGGGACGCCCGGTCGAAAATCCGGAACTGGCATTGCCATTGTCCCAGACCATCGGCGTCCGGCACCCGTCGCGCCCCTTGTTCTCGGGCCAGAACCGCTTGCCCTGCGGATCGTCCAGTTCGAAATATTCGAGGTCGGTCTCGGTCTGGCCAAGCTCCTCGCCCTGATAGAGACAGATCGAACCCTGCAGGGACAACAGGAGTCCCCCCGCCAGCTTGGCCAGCGAATCCTGCGTCAGCCCATGTTTCGCCCAACGGGTCGCGTGCCGGATCACGTCATGGTTCGAAAAGGCCCAGGTCGGCCAGCCATTCGGCGCCCCGGTGAACATATCCACAATCTGGTTGCGGAAATGCGCGGCGGTGAAGGCGTCGCCCAGCATCTCGAAGGAATAGCACTGATGCAGGCGCCGGCCGGTGGTATATTCCCCCATCATCCGGATCGCGTGATGCGACTCGCCCATTTCCCCGACCATTGCTCGATCCTCGAATTCGTCGAGCAAGGCGCGCATCCGCTCCAGAAACGGCAGGTTTTCCGGCTGGTTCTTCGAGAACAGGTGATATTGCATGGAATAGGGATTCCACTCCGGAATCTCCTTGATCCGGTAATCGGCGGCGTCATCGCGCAACAGCTTGTCGTGGAAGTAGAAATTCACCGTATCGAGCCGGAATCCATCAACCCCCCGCTCGAGCCAGAATCGCATGGTCGAAAGGATCCAGTCCTGGACCTCGGGATTGTGGAAATTGAAATCGGGTTGCTCGGCCAGGAAGTTGTGCAGGTAATATTGCCGCCGCCGCGCCTCCCACTGCCAGGCGCCGCCGCCAAAGACCGAGAGCCAGTTGTTGGGGGGCGAGCCATCGGGTTTGGGATCGGCCCAGACATACCAATCCGCCTTGGGATTGTCGCGGCTGCCGCGGCTTTCGGTAAAGAACGGATGTTCCGAACTGGAATGGGACAGAACCTGATCGATGACCACCTTCAGGCCGAGTTCATGCGCCCGCTCGACCATGGCATCGAAATCCGCCAGCGATCCGAACCGCGGATCGATGTCGGTGTAATTCGAAACGTCATATCCCATATCGAAAAAGGGAGAAACGAAGATCGGCGACAACCAGATCGCCTCGACCCCGAGATCGGCGAGATAGGGCAGCCGCTGGGTAATGCCGCGAAGGTCGCCGCTGCCATCTCCGTCGAAGTCCTGAAAGGAACGTGGATAAATCTGATAGGTCACGGAGCCGCGCCACCATTCGGTCATTCTTGCCTCCTTAGGTCAGTTTTGGGACATGCGCGCACCCTATACCGGTCCCGCGGGGTTTTCAAAACGTTTTGAAAACTCTGCGAACGATTTGCCTTGGCCCCCGCCCGGCATAGTCTATGCTCCCCCCAGACAGGAACCGCACTGACAATGGCGACGCTCAAAGACATCAGCAAACAGCTCGGCCTCTCGGTGACAACGGTCAGCCGTGCCCTGAACGGATTTCCCGAGGTGCGCGAAAGTACCCGGCGCCGCGTCGCCGAGGCCGCCGAGGCCCTGAATTACCGCCCCAACCAGCTTGCCCGCAAACTGGTCTCCGGCAATTCCGGCATGGTGGGACTGTTGCTGCATTCACACAGGCAACTGTCTTATTACGGCCATTTCTTTGAAATCGTCTCCAGCCTGTCAGCCAGCTTTCTGGCCCGGGATGTCGATCTGGTCCTGAATGTCAGCCCCGGCGAGGATCCGGAGGCGCTCTATCGCCGAATCATCCATCACGGCACGATCGACGGTTTCATCATCACCGGCCCGGAGGTCGGCGACCGCCGGATCGAATTGCTGCGCAGCCTGGAAATCCCGTTCATCGTGCATGGCAGCACTCCGGGGGGATCGATCGAGCATGGTTATTTCGATATCGACAATCATGGCCTCGCCTTCGAATCGGTGCGTTATCTCGCGGGGCTTGGGCATCGGCGCATTGCCCTGTTGAATGCGCCCGAGCGTCTGACCTTCGCCGCGGAGCGTCTGCGCGGCTATCGCGAGGCGCACGAAACCCTGGGCCTGCCGTTCGAGCCCGCCCGGATCCTGCATGGCACCGATACCGCCGAATATGGTAAGCTCCGGACCCGGTCCTTGCTCGATCTGGGGCCAGAGGCGCCGACGGCGATCCTCTGTTGCAACACGATCGTGGCACAAGGGGTCTATGAGGCGCTGGCCCTGGCCGGAAAGGCGGTGCCGGACGATATTTCGGTCATGGCGCATGACGATGGCCTGCCGATGGCCCTGCCTTCGAGCTTTCAACCCAGTCTTACCGTCACGAGTTCGCCCTTGCGCGATGCGAGCGAACCGCTGGCCGACCTTCTGCTGCGCGCCATCGCCGGCGAAGCGCCCGAGTCCCTGCGCGTGATCCAGAGCGCCGCGTTGCGCATCGGGAAATCGACGGCCGCGCCCCGGACCTGATCACCCGGGGCCGGAGGATCAGGACGCGCCCTCAGGCGACATGCAGGCCGCCCTTTCTCTGATCGGAATCCGGAGTATCGATCCGGGCGCGCAGCGCGTCGATCTCCGCCCGGTTCTCCTCGACGATCCTGGCGAGCGTGGCCGCGTCCGGAACCTCCGGTTCGGCCTCCTTCGGTCCGACCAGCCGCCCGAAAATGCGTCCGAGCAGATGCGAGAGGTCATCCATGATCAGGAAGAAGGAGGGCACCACGATCAGGCTCAACATCGTGGAAACGATGATCCCACCGATCACCGCGATCGCCATCGGGGCCCGGAAGGCCCCGCCCTCGCCCACCCCGAGCGCCGAGGGCAACATGCCCGCCGACATGGCGATCGAGGTCATCACGATCGGGCGCGCGCGCTTGTGCCCGGCCTCCAGCAGCGCATCGGCGCGGTTCATCCCCGCCGCCACCATTTCCACCGCGAAATCGACCAGCAGGATCGCATTCTTGGTGACGATCCCCATCAGCATCAGGATGCCGATCAGGACCGGCATCGACACCGCGTTGCCGGTAAAGATCAGGGCCGCCGCCACGCCACCGATCGCAAGCGGCAGCGAGAGGAGGATGGTGAAAGGCTGGATCACGCTCTTGAACAGGAGGATCAGCACCGTCAGCACCAGCATCAATCCCATGATCATCGCATTGCCGAAGGAGGCGGTGAGTTCCTGCTGGATCTCCGCGTCGCCGGCCTCGGCGATCCGCACGGTGGGGGGCAGTTTCACGCCCTCCGCCAGTTCCTTGAAGCGCGCCGTCGCGGTGCCGAGCGCCACGCCCTCCGGCAGGTTGGCGCCGATCGTCACGATCCGCTCGCGGTTCAGGCGATTGATCGTGCTGGCCCCCTCCGCCACCGTGATGTCGGCGACCGCGCTCAACGGCACGGCCGTTCCCGACGCCGTGACGACCCTGAGCGCCCCGATCCGGCCAATATCGCCGCGCACCCCGAGGTCCAGCTGAATCCGCACCGGGATCTGCCGATCATCGAGCGACACCTTCGCCAGATTCGCATCGATGTCGCCGATGGTTGCGACCCGCAGGGTGTCCGCGATCTGCCGCGTGCTCACACCGAGCCGCGCGGCCTCCTCCAGCCGCGGGATCACCTGGATCTCGGGCCGCGGCAAGGCACCTTCGGAGGCGACATTGGCCAGGAGCGGGTCACCGCGCAGCGCCGCTTCCAACGCCCCGGCCGCGCGATTGAGATCCGCTTCATTGTTGGAAAGGATGCTGAAGGAAATATCCCGCTCGCCCCGGTCGTTCAGCTTGAAGGCGCGGATGTCGGGCACCTGCGCCGTCGCCGCGAAAATCTCGCTCTCGATTTCCCATTGCGGACGGGTCCGGCCATGCGGGGGTATCTCGGGGATCAGGCCTCCCACCACCGGAAGGCCGTGCAGCGAAGCGACCACCTTGCGCAACAGCGAATGGTCGAGCTTCTCCAGCAGGACCGTGACCGTCGCCCGCCGGATATCGAGATCCCCGGTCGGAGAGCTTCCCCCCAGCACGAAGACATCCGCCACCCCGTCCATCCGTGCGATCCTGTCGCGCAACGGCTTGGTCACCCGGTCGGTCTCGGCCAGCGTCGATCCCGGCGGCAGCTCCAGGCTGATCGACACCCGCGACACATCCTCGGGCGGGATGAAGCTGCCCGGGATCTGGACCATGAAATAAAGCGACACCGCCAGAATGCCGATCGCCCCCAGAAGGGTCAGGTAGCGATGGCGCAACGTCCGCCGCATCGCCGCGAGATAGGTCCGCATGAACGGCCCATCCGCCTCCTCCTCCTCATGCGCGTCGCTCGCCCGCATCAGATAGGCCGCCATCAACGGCGTGATCAGACGCGCCACCAGCAAAGAGAACAGAACCGCGATCGCCACCGTCAATCCGAACTGGCGGAAGTACTGACCGGGGACCCCCGGCATGAAGGAAACCGGCACGAACACCGCGACAATGGTCAGGGTGGTCGCAATCACCGCGAGCCCGATCTCGTCGGCGGCATCGATCGCCGCGCGATAGGGCGTCTTGCCCATGCGGATATGCCGGGCGATATTCTCGATCTCCACGATCGCATCATCGACCAGGATGCCGGTGGCCAGCGTGATGGCCAGGAAGCTGATGAGATTGAGAGAGAATCCCAGCAGATCCATCACGTAGAACGTCGGCACCGCCGACAGCGGCAAGGCGACGGCGGTGATCAGGGTCGCCCGCCAGTTGCGCAGGAACAGGAGCACCACCAGAACCGCGAGGATCGCCCCCTCGATCAGCGTATGGATCGCCGCCTCGTAATTGCCGACGGTGTAAAACACCGTGTCATCGACCAGCGATATCTGCACGTTCGGATTGGCGGCGCGGATCTGGTCGAGCGTCTTGTTGACCGTCTCGGCAACGCTGACCTCGCTCGCCCCCTTGGCCCGGAACACGGCGAAGGTCACGACCTGCTCGCCGTTGAACCGGGAGAAGGACCGCACTTCCTCATAGGTATCGACCACCCGGCCGAGATCGCCCAACCGCACGAACCGCCCCGAGGGCAGCGCGATCGTGGTATCGGCGAGCGTCGCCGCCGAGGCCGCGTCGCCGAGGGTGCGGATCGTCTGTTCCTGTGACCCGACCTCGCCGCGACCGGCGCCGAGATTGGCGTTGGTGTCGCGCAACTGCGCATTCACCGTGCCGGCGGTGATCCCGAAACTGTCGAGCTTGACCGGATCGAGCTCGATCCGGATCTCACGCTCGGCCCCGCCATAGCGATCGATGCGCCCGATCCCGGCCCGCCCCTGCAGGGCACGCTTGACGGTGTCATCGACGAACCAGGACAATTCCTCGATCGACATGTCGGGCGAGGCAACCGCGAAGGTCATGATCGCCTGCCCCTCGACATCGATGCGGGTGACGATCGGCGCCTCGACATCCCCGGGCAGATCGCCCCGGATCTGGTCGATGGCATCCTTCACATCCTGCACCGCCTTGTCGGTCGGCACTTCCATCCGGAATTCGACGAGGGTCTGCGAACTGCCGTCGGTGACGGTGGAGGTCACGTTCTTGACGCCGGAGATCCCGGCGACGGCATCCTCGACCTCCTTGGTTACTTGGCTTTCCAGCTCGGTCGGCGCCGCGCCCGACTGGGCCACGGTGACCGCGACCAAGGGCACGTCGATCGAGGGGAACCGGGTGATCGGCAGGGTATTGAACGACTGCCACCCCAGCATCATCAACATGAAGAAGGCGAGCAGCGGCGCGATCGGATTGCGGATCGACCAGGCGGAGAAATTCATGGCATGCCCCCTCAGTTCACGGCCGGAGCATCCGGCTCCGCCGGCACGGGATTGATCCGGTCGCCATCGCGGACAAAGGCGCCGGCGCGGGCGACGACGGTCTCCCCTTCGGAGAGCCCCTTCGCCACCTCGACGCGGGCCCCGTCCCGAATGCCGGTCTCGATCGTCATCTGTTTGACCACGCCGTCGCGCACGGCGAGGACAGTGGCCGCCCCGGGGGTTTCGGTGACGGCGGAGATCGGCAGGGCCAGTCCGTCACGATCGGCCACGATGATCTCGGCGGAGGCGAACATGCCCGAGCGCACCTTGCCGGCCTCATCGATGGTGATCCGGGCCCGGCCGAGCCGGGTGGTCTCGTTCACGGTCGGCTCGACCAGCCGGACGGTGCCAGCGATCGGCGCGGGCAGGCCGACGGCGGTGATCCGGACCTTCTGCCCGACCTGGACCCGGGTCACGTCCTTTTCGGGGACGTCGGCGCGCAATTCCAGACGGCCGTCGCGGATCAATTCGAACATCGGCTGGGCGGAGGCGCTGGCAATGCCGCCAACCCTCGCCTCGCGGGCCACGATCTCGCCCGCGACCGGCGCCGTCACCTGGGTCCGGCGCAATTGCAGGTCGAGATCGGCCAGTTGCGCATCGACCACGCGGGCCTGGGCCTCGGCGGCGCTCAGCGCCTGAACCGCCACGGTGACACGGGCGAGCGCGGTCGCCGCCTGCGAGGTCGCCTCATCCGCCGCCGCCTGCGATCCCGCGCCCCGGGCCGCGAGCGACACCGCCCGGTCGCGGGTGCGCACGGCCTCGTCGCGGACCGCCTCGGCCTCGATCCGCTGCGCCTCGGCCTGGGCGATCCCGGCATCGGCGCTGGCCCGGCTCGCTTCGAGCTGGCTGCGCTGCAGGGTCAGAGCGGTTTCGGACAATCGGGCCAGCACCTGGCCCGCCTCGACGCGATCCCCGACATCGGCCAGGAGGGCATCGATCGCCTGCCCCTCGATCTGCGGCTGGACATAGACCCGCTCGACCGGCTCGATCAGGCCGGAGGCGAAGACCCGGTCCACCAGATGCTCCCGGCTCACCTTCACCACCGTGATCGCGGGCAGGGAGGGTTGCCGGGATGCCTCCTCGGCGGCGGTGGCCGGCAGGGCGAGCCCCAGAAGAGCGGCGAGCACCAGATTACGTGGCAACATGAACCCTGATCTCCGAAATACCTTGATGATCCTGTTTCGAGGCGACGACCTGGGACAGGATCCATTCGATGTTTTGTCCCACCAGCGCGGCGAAGGCCTGGTCCGCTTCGCGCGCCTGCCCCGCGCTCTGGGCCGGGGCGCGCGACGAGGGCCCCTGGACCAGGAAAATGGCGAGCCGCGCATGCGCCCCGAAGCGGCGCATCGCCTCCGGGGCCGGAAGCCCTGCGATATGTCCGAACACAGCCACGAGATTCTCGATCACCCGGGCCTCCATCCGATCGAACAGTTCCGCGATTTCCGGACGCCGCGCGGCCATCAGCTCGATCTCCGCCCAGATCGTCCCCTCGCATTGATCGCCATGGCTCAATTTCCAAAGCACCATCTCGCGCAGCGCCTCCAGCGGGTCGGGCGCCTCGATCACCGCCGCGAATTTGGCGGTGACATGGTCCATCTCCCGCTCGATCATCGCTTCGATGATGGCATTCTTGGATTGAAAATATCGATAGAAGTTCCCGGCGCTCATGCCCGCGCCGCGCGCCAGATCCTGCATCGAGGCGCCATCGAACCCCTTGGCCGCGAAGGTCTCCTTGACGCTCTCCAGAATCTCCGCCGTCCGGGAGTCTTCCTCGGGCGGGGTGGGACGGATCGGTTTGGTCAAGCTCGTGGCCTCTGCTTTGATATCAGGAAAAACCGACCCAGCCGATTCCTTCCCCTGCCTTGGGCATAGTATGGGAATGAATGTTCATTCAGCAAGGGAATCACGACATCGTGATGTTCCGTGCGGAAAAGTTGACGGAACCCTCGTGCCTTTCCCGGCCAGTCGCGCTGCCAAGGCAGGGCGCTTGTCCCGGCGAACATGTCCGGGACAAGGTGTTTGAGGCGATCCACCTCCGAATGGATCGCCCCGACTTCGACCTGATTGCCTCTTACCCCACGGGCCACATTGAAACAGCGCCCCTCTGGCCCGTCAGCACCGCCACGGGATCCCCCACCGGCCGGCTGGCGCGCAAGGCATGGACACGGGCGGCCGCGCTCCTGCCCTGCGAGGCCTCCACCGCCCCCACCGCCGCGCGCAGCCGCTCCAGGGCCGCGGCCTTGTTGCGGTGCTGCGAGCGCTCATCGCGTACCAGGGCCGAGAACACGCGCTCCGTGGCCGGACAGACCCAAATGGCGCGCACCGCGCTGTCGGTGGTGTTCTGGTGCTGTCCCCCCGGACCACCGGCGCGCATCGTGGAAAAACGCACCGCGCTTTCATCGACGACGCTGGAAAGCGGCGCGTCCGGCAAGACCGTGGCGGACAAGAACCAGTTGCCCCGGCCATGGGTGGGGCGCAGCGGCGAGGGGACCGCCACAGCCACACGCCTGCGAAGGCGCGGGCGAAGGACCTCTTCCCGTCTCCCGACAGCGAGATCAGCACCGACCGGGGTGCCTCGTCCTCGCCTTGCGCATTCCAGGCCACCTCGACCCCGGCCAGTGCCGCGCTGGCCTCGAACGGCGCGCGGAACAGGGCCAGCCCCAATCCGCATTCCCTGGGGCCCTGACCGCCTGAGACCAGCAGATGGATGGGTCCGCTCATCGGGACAGCCCCGACTTGAAGGTCAGGAGCGGGTCCAGACGGATGGAGGCCCTCCCCAGCCCTTCGGCCTCGATCGCCTGCGCCGTACGGCGGCTGTCCTTGTAGGCCAGCGCGGCCTCCTCCACCAGAAGCCCTCGGTCGCCGCACAGGACCCGCCCGCCTTCCTCGGGCCGGATGGATCCGTCCTTCTCGCGCCTGGGCGCACGAAACCGCCCGTGGCACGCGGCCCGGTCGAACCGGCGCCCCGCGCCGTGGGGCAGCGAACGCAGCGCCGCCTCGGGCGCGGCGGGGTCGGGTGCGACGAGCCAGGACGGGCTGGACCGGCTGCCGGCGATGGGCACCCAAGGCTGGCCGGCCTCGGCCGCGCCTTTGCGGTGCAGCCACCCACCGTTCCATGGCTCGACCGCGTTGTGGACAGCCTCCGCCACGCGCTCCACCCGGTCTCCCAGAGCGTCCGCCGCCCGCGACGCCAGGGCCCAGCGGTTGGCGCGGGCGAAAGCCACGGCGCGATCATGCGCCGCCAGCCAGGCCACGCCCTCGGGGCTGCCCTGCTCCATCCCCTGCCCCACGCCGTAAGGCAGAGCGGCCACGGCCGCCTCGCCCAGACCGCGCGAGCCGCTGTGGATCATCAGCGCCAGATCACCCCTGGCGAGCGGACCGTTCGCGGGCGCGTCCGCCACCCCTTGGAGCTCCACGAAATGGTTCGACCCTCCGACGGTGCCCAGAACGCCCGCGTCCAGCGGATCGCAGCCGAGGCTCCGTGCCACTTCCTCGGCATCCTCCCACGGCGCGTCGAGGTCCGACCAGGCGCGCACGGCCCGGTCCAGATTCAGCTTGCGCGCGGGTTGTGACAGGCGAACCACCAGGATACCACAGCCGATGTCGCCCCCGATGGGGAGCGGGTGGATCCGGTCCGCCCAAAAGGCCACCCCGACGGGCCCGTGCCGGCCCGGATGGATGTCGGGAAAGGCCGCGACGCGGCCCACGCCAGGAAGCGCCGCGACCGCGCGCAGCTGGGACCACGCCCGGCCGTCGGCCTCGATGCGTGGTCCCAGAAAGGCCGCGATCGGCGCGGCCGTAACAGAAAAGCCCATTGGAAAACCCATTGGCTGGAGATCAGAGATCCCGGCCAGATGGCGGCGTCACCGGTCCGAAAGGATCAGCGCGCTGCCCCGGCCAGGAGGGCACGGCGGATATGAACGATACGTGTCACGGTCAGCGCCTCCTCTGGCTGGTTGGGTGCGGCACAGCTACAGGCTCGACAGGCTTTGTGTCAAGATAACTGATTTTCAATGCACGATCAGAGCATTTTCGGCGAAAGTGTATAGGGTTTCGCGATTCAAAATTGCGCAGCCTCAAAGGACTGGAGGGATTTCCAATCGAACAGTTTCATTCGATACTTAAGAAATCGTGTCAATTCAACCGGAGTGAGTGGTGGACATGAGCCAGTGCGAACGCAAACCGCCCCAGGAACGCGGATCCGGCTAAATCTCAACACCAGACAGCTAGGGCGCTTTCCGACCTGACTGGGTCAGGTCGCGCGCCCTATCTCCATGATCTGGCGCGCAATTTATCCGACTTCGTTTCACTCCGGTCGGAAAGCCGGGCAGCCCACCCGGAAGGGTGGTTGCACCGAGTTTTTCATAAAATCAATAAATATCAACCGCTTACAAGTCCGCCAAACGCGGACGGATTAGAGCAGGACCTCGGCGATGCGCTCCAGCGCCCAGTCGATTTCCCCCTGCTCGATCACCAGGGGCGGCGAGAGGCGGATGGTCTGGCCATGGGTCTCCTTTGCGAGGATACCCTTCTCCCGCAGGGCCTCGACGAGGGGACGCGCGGGTCCGGCTTCGGGATGGATTTCGACCGCCAGCATCAGGCCCCGCCCCCGGACCTCCCGCACCCGGTTCGACCGGATCGATTGAAGGCCTGCCTTGAAATAATCACCGAGCTGGGCGGAACGCTCGATCAGCCCCTCCTCGATCAGCACCCGGAGCGCGGTCCGCGCCACCGCGCAGGCCAAGGGATTGCCGCCGAAGGTCGAGCCATGCTGACCCGGCCGCAGGACTCCGAGAACGTCGGAATTCGAGAGCACCGCCGAAATCGGATAGAAGCCGCCGCCCAGGGCCTTGCCCACGAGCGTGACATCCGCCTCGATCCCCTCGTGTTCCTCCGCCAGCATCCTGCCGGTCCGGCCGAGCCCGGTCTGGATTTCATCGAGGATCAGGGTGATCCCATGCCGCGTGCAGATCTCCCGGACGGCGGTGAAATAGCCGGCGGGCGGGATGATGACCCCCGCCTCCCCCTGGATCGGCTCGACCAGAAAGGCCACGGTATTGGGGGTGATCGCCGCCTCCAGTGCCGCGGCGTCGCCAAAGGGGATCACCCGGAAGCCGGGCACGAAGGGACCAAAGCCGCCCCGCGCGTCCGGATCGGTCGAGAAGGAAATGATGGCCAGCGTCCGCCCATGGAAATTGTCGGAGCAGACGATGATCTCCGCCTGATCCTCGGGCACGCCCTTGACCTCGTGACCCCATTTGCGGACGGCCTTGATCGCGGTCTCGACGGCCTCCGCCCCGCTGTTCATCGGCAGGACCTTGTGCGAGCGGGTCAGGGCCGCCAGTTCCTCATAGAAGAGGCCGAGCTGGTCGTTGCGGAACGCCCGGCTGGTCAGGGTCAGTTTTGAGGCCTGTTCGATCAGCGCCGCGAGGATCTTCGGATGACAATGGCCCTGATTGACCGCCGAATAGGCCGAGAGGCAGTCGAGATAGCGCCGCCCCTCGATATCGGTGACCCACACCCCCTTGCCGTCGCGGAGCACCACATCGAGCGGCTTGTAGTTCGCCGCCCCGAGCGAGGTTTCAAGAGCAATCAGATCGGCGGCGTCATACATTTCGAAACTCTCCAACGGACAGGATGATCAGGCAGCGGGGGCCGCGACACGATCGAGCACGGTCTGGCCGAACAGGCTGGCGATGAGCTGGGCGACGACCACGGCGCTCCGGCCCCGGTCGTCCATGAACGGGTTCAGCTCCACCACGTCGAGCGAACCGACCAGTCCGGAATCGCTGAGCATCTCCATGATCAGATGCGCCTCGCGGTAGGTGGCCCCCCCCGGCACGACGGTCCCCGTCCCGGGAGCCACCGCCGGATCGAGGAAGTCGACATCGAGGCTGACATGAAGATGCACGTCCCTCTCCCGCCAATGAGCGATGCGCGCGGCCATCAGGGCACAGACCCCATGCTCATCGATATGACGCATATCCACGCAGTCAATATCATCCCGCCGCAACCGGCTCCGCTCCTCGGGATCGATGGAGCGCGCCCCGAAGACATGGATATTCTCGGTCCGGACGGGCGCGAGGGGACGGTCGCCGAGCACGGGGCGCAGGATCGGATCCCCTGCGATGAAAGCCAGCGACATGCCATGCATGTTGCCGGATGGCGTGGTCTCGGGGGTATTGTAATCGGCATGGGCATCGAGCCACAGAACGGCGAGCTCCCGGCCCCGCTCGGCGCAGCGCCGGGCC
The DNA here is from genome assembly GCA_048594665.1 of Amaricoccus sp. Lineage (GTDB taxonomy): Bacteria > Pseudomonadota > Alphaproteobacteria > Rhodobacterales > Rhodobacteraceae > Amaricoccus. The sequence goes on from JBMDWT010000040.1 coordinate 123,357, forward strand.
ACGCCGCTCACCGTGCCCATGGAAATCGCGTGATCGCCACCGATGAAAACCGGAACGCCCGCCTCCTGCGTCATGGCATAGGCCCGATCATGGATACGCCGCGTCCAGCCAGCGATCTCTGAGAGATAGCGGCAGTTTCGCGCATGCTCCGGAGCCATGTCCACGGTTACCGCCTCGATATCGCGCAAGGTGCCCCGATCGGCGACCCGATGGCCGAGCGCCTCGAGCATGCGCGGCAAGCCCGCGGTCCTCAGGGCATCGGGACCCATCGTGGCTCCGGGCGCGGCGGCGCCGAATTCGAGGGCTATTCCAAGGAGCCGGATGTCCTGGTCGCTCAGGGTGGCGAGCATGTTCGCCGAACGCAGTCTTTCAAACACGGGATTACACCTCGGAACTCAACGGATTGTCATGCGACCTGATGCATCATAGGACCAGACCATGGCAGCGAATAGCGAGCAAAGTGTGCGGATAGACACTGATATCTGGCAATATGTCCGAAATGCTTGGCGTTGCGTAAATGGATGACCTCGACCGTCGCCTGATCGGCATGCTCCGGGACGACAGCCGGTTGCCCAATGCCACACTGGCAAAGCGTCTCGGGATTTCGCGCGGAACCGTGCAGAACCGGATTGATCGCCTGGTCCGGGACGGTGTTCTGCTGGGCTTTACCATCCGGCTGCGAAGCGAGGAGGATCAGGGCGCGGTCAGGGCGATCATGTCGATCGAACTGCGCGCCGGTGACATTCGCGATGTCGTCGCGGCCCTGCGACGGATGCCCGATGTCGGCCGCGTTCATTCCACCAATGGCCGATGGGACATAGTGGCCGAAATCAATACCGCCGACCTTGCCTCCCTCGACGCCGCTCTGACCGCGATCCGCGCCCTGAGGGCGGTGGCCAATTCGGAAACCAGCATTCTTCTCACTGAATTACGCTGATCTGCTCGCGTCGGTCTCTCGCCGGATTGCCTCTTTCCGATTCCGCCGCGGCGCGATACGAAAGTGAAAGCATCACGAACAGGAGGGGCAATGGAAATCGTATCGTCCTCGGTCTATGTCGGCCCAAACATCTATGCGCGCCAGCCGCTCATCAGGTTGACCGTCGATCTCCACCGCCGTGCGAACCGACCGGTTTCCGAATATGCCGACCTGCTGATCGATCCCCTCCTGCGCCACCTGCCCGGCCTTGCAACAGCCCGATCCGAAACCGGTGAGTCACTGATCGAGCGCATGACCACGGCCCCGGACTGTTATCTCGGCGAAGTGCTGGCTCATGTGGCCCTTGCCCTGCAATTGCGCGCCGGCTCCGATTGCGACATCGCCATAACCCGGTACGCGCCGCACGAAGACGAAATCGAAGTGCTCTATGGGTATGAATCCCGCGAGGTCGGCCTCGAAGCCGGAGATGTCGCACGCGACATCCTGATGGAACTGATCGCACCGCTCGACGACGAGGAACCATTCGAGATCGAGGAAGAGATCCTCGATTTCATGGATTATGCCAGTCGGCGTTCGCTCGGACCGTCCGCCATGGCTCTGGTCAAGGCGGCGGAGGCCCGCGATATCCCCTGGACCCGCCTGAACGAGGCCAGCATGATCCAGGTGGGCCAGGGCAAATATCAGAAGCGGATCGAAGCGGCTCTTTCCAGCAACACCTCCCATATCGCGGTCGAGATTGCGTCGGACAAGGATCTCTGTTCGCGCCTTCTCTCCGACCTCGGTCTGCCGGTTCCGCGTCAGCGCATGGTTCACGATGCCGACGAAGCAGTGGAGGCAGCGGATCGGATTGGCTTTCCGGTCGTGGTAAAACCCGTCGACGGCAACCACGGGCGCGGCGTCGCCGTCAATCTGACCACCCCCGAGGAAGTCGAGGCGGCCTATGAAATCGCCGTCGAGGAAGGCAGCGGCGTCGTGGTCGAGAGCATGATCCTCGGCGACGACCATCGTCTGTTTGTGGTGAACGGAGAGCTTGTCGCGGCGGCCCGCCGCATGCCGGGACATGTGGTGGGCGACGGCCGGTCGACGATCGCGGAACTGGTGGAGATCGTGAACCAGGATCCCAGGCGAGGCGTGGGGCATGAGAACATGCTGACCCGACTGGAACTCGACGCCGCCGCCGACGTTCTCCTGGCCGCCAAGGGATATGACCATACGACCGTTCCGTCCGAGGGCGAAATCGTGTATCTTCGCAAGACAGCCAATATTTCGACGGGTGGCACTGCGATCGATGTGACCGATATCATTCACCCCGACAACAAGCTGATGGCGGAACGGGCCATCAAGGCGGTGGGCCTCGACATCGGTGGCGTGGATTTCCTGACGACCGATATCACCCGCAGCTATCGCGACACCGGCGGGGCGATCTGCGAGATCAACGCGGGCCCCGGCATGCGCATGCATATCGCTCCCTCCGAAGGCAAGAGCCGGGATGTCGGTGGCAAGGTCATGGAAATGCTGTTTCCGGCGGGCACTCCGTCTCGGATTCCCATTGCCGCCCTGACCGGCACCAATGGCAAGACCACGACGGCCCGGATGCTCGCGCATGTGCTGAAGATGGCTGGGCATGTTGTCGGACAGACCTCCACCGACGCCGTCTATATTGACGGCAACGTGACGGTGAAGGGCGACATGACCGGACCGGTCGCGGCCTCGATGGTGCTGCGGGATCCAACGGTCGATATCGCGGTTCTGGAGACGGCGCGGGGCGGAATTGTACGCTCCGGCCTCGGCTATCGGTTCTGCGACGTCGGCGCGGTCCTGAACGTGACCTCGGACCATCTGGGGCTGGGCGGAGTCGATACGGTCGAGGAACTGGCCCTGGTCAAGCGCCTCGTCGTCGAGGTGGCCAAGGATTGCGCGGTTCTCAACGCCGACGATGAGCAGACATTGAAGATGGCCGCCTTCACGGCGGCGGAGCATATCTGCTATGTCACACGTAATCCCGACCATCCGCTGGTCCGCGAGCATATCCGTCTGGGCAAACGCGCGGTGGTGCTGGAGCAGGGTCTGAACGGGGATCAGATCGTGATCTATGACAACGGCAACCAGCTTCCCCTGATCTGGACGCATCTCATCCCGGCGACGCTCGAAGGCAAGGCGCTGCATAATGTCGAGAATGCGATGTTCACGGCGGCGATGGCCCATGCCCTGGGCAAGACGCTCGACCAGATCCGCAATGGCCTGCGCACCTTCGACAATACCTTCTATCAGAGCCCGGGCCGAATGAACGTCTATGACGAACATGGCTTCCGAGTGATCCTGGACTACGGCCACAATGAGGCGGCGGTGGGGGCCATGGTCGATCTGGTGGAGCGGCTGCAACCCCTGGGCAAGCGCATCGTCTGCGTCACCTGCCCCGGCGACCGGCGCGACGAGGACGTGCGGGCGATCGCCGCCAAGGTGGCGGGCAAGTTCGACACCTACATCTGTCACAGCGACGATGATGCCCGAGGTCGGACACCCACTGAAGTCCCTGAAATGATTAAAGAATATCTGATTTCCCATGGAGTTGCCGAGGACAAGGTCCTGATCGTGCCGGAGGAGGAGAAATCGGTGGAGACCGCGCTCAATCTCGCGCGGCCCAACGATCTCGTGCTGATCTTCTGCGACGGGATCACCCGCTGCTGGAAGAAGATCATCTATTTCAACCCGATCGAAAAGGCGGTCCCGGTACCGCCGGAACGGCTGGTCGCGGCCTCCGGTTTCGACGTGCCCGAAGGGTACGAGATCATCAGCGATGATCGTGGCGTTCGCATCGTGCCGATTGACTGACAAATTGCCTGAACGAAAAACACGCGTGGCCGCCTGGGCGGCGCTGGCCGAACGGGCGTCCCTGGGTGGGCAAAGGCTTGCCATTATCGGCGGGCGGCTCGAAGATGACAATGTCGCGGTTTATGGCGAGATGCATCGCCTCTCCGGTGGTCGGATCCTCGTTTTTTCGACCGCCTCTTCCGAACCGGAGTCGGTGGGAGAGGAAACCCTTCAGGTGTTCCGCGCCCATGGATTCGAGGCGGAACTCGCCCCCCTGACCGAGGCCAATGCCGCGAGGGTCGCCCATGATCCCCGACTGGTCGCCCGGATCGGCGCCCTGGGCAGCGTCTATTTCACCGGCGGCGATCAGGCCAAGATCGTCGATGCCTTGATCCAGGGGGGCAAGGAGACACCGGTCCTGACCGCCCTGCGTGCGATGAACGAAGCCGGCGGCCTGCTGGCCGGATCGAGCGCCGGCGCCGCGATGATGTCGCAGCCGATGCTGCTCGGCGGCACCTCGCTCGAGTCGGTGGTGCATGGGGTCACCCGCGATCCCGATCGGCCCGGCCTCCTGCTGGGCAAGGGTCTCGGCTTTTTTCGTCACGGTATGCTCGACCAGCATTTCATCAAGCGGGGTCGGCTTGGCCGCATGGTCGTTGCCATGCACAAGGCCGGCGTGAAACGCGGGATCGGCATCGACGAAAATACCGCGCTTCTGGTCGAGGGAGACGTCGCCCGGGTCTGCGGGGAATATGGTGTCATGACCATTGACCTCGGCAAGGCCAGCGTCTCGAAGGATGGGCGCTCTTTCGAGAACTTCCGCCTGAGCTATGTCGATGATGGCGACTGGATCGACTTGCGTAAATTCAAGGTCGCGCCGGGGGCCAGCAAGCGCCGGGTGCGCCTGCGTGAAATGAGCTATCGGGCTCCGGTCCATTCCCGGCGCAATGTGTTCGGCGCCTATACGCTCTATGATCTGATGGCGCGTCTCGTGCTGGGAAACCAAGCCACCTATGCCGCCGATCGCGGCGAGGCTTTCGACGCACGATCCGGATACAACATCACCGTCAAGCTCAACCGTGAGCATGGCGTCTCGCGGGCCTTGATCGCAACACCGGAGACCGGCCTCAGGATGACGGCGCTGAACTTCCAGGCCTCGATCATCGCGGAACGGCTCAGCCCGAAACGCATCGCGGATCGCGTCGTGCAACGCGGCGCGACCTATGGCGCGGTGCCGAGCGCGGAGTCGCGCATGGTCCTGCTTGGCTCCTCTCCGCTCGACAGCGCCGCGGTGATGATGGCAGGCGTCCGGGATCTTGTCGGATCCGGCCCGGTCGGGGTCATCGCCGCCGCGTCGGCCGAGGCATCGCGGACAGCGGATAACCATCTCAGAATGCTGTCGAAGCTGGGGATCAATGCGGTCGATCTCGGGATCACCATCGACAATGTGGAATTCGTCGGTCAAGACACCGCCCGACTGGAAGAAATCGGCCGGATGCGCGGCATCCTTCTGTGCGGCGGCAACCAGATCCGGCTGGTGGAAACCATGCTGCATCGTGGCGAGGAAAGCGCGGTGCTGCGCGCCGTAACCCAGGCCAATGCGAATGGCACGGTCCTGATCGCGGCAAGCGGCGCGGCCTCCGCCCTCTCGGGCGTAATGATCGCGGGCGGATCGGCGCGCGAGGCGCTGCGTTATGGCGTGGCCTCCGACCTCGGCCATCCCGGGCTGGTCATCCAGGAAGGTATCGGCCTCTTCGGCAGCGGGATCATCGATCAGAATCTGGTTTCCGGCAACCGGCTCGGCCGTCTGATCGTGGCCTGCGCCGAGGAAGGCGAGCGGTTCGGGATCGGAGTCTGTGAGGACAGTTCCGTCGTCATCAGCCAGTCCGGCTCCCGCCTGCGCGCCGCAGGCAAACATGGTTTTGTCTTGGTCGAGGTGGATCCGACCGAACTCGTGCTGCACAGCGACAGCTTCATTGCCAAGGGTATCAAGCTGACACTGCTCGGGCCTGGCGACCAGATCGATCTCGGGACCGATCAGGTGACGCGGGCCGCGCCTTCGGCTGCGTCGAGCAGCCTGCTTGGGGATCTGGTTGGAAAACTGGCGCGCGATGTCGGCATCAATCCCGGCCAGACCACGGCCCCGGCGGGAGCGGTCGGCAATCGCGGCGTGCGCCTGCGTTTTCAAGGCCTCGATGCTCTTTCCGCCATGCTCGACCTCGAATCCCCGCGTGACGAGAACGATTGATCCGGCCAACACCGGATTAAGCTTTTCATAATCATGACCGCTGTATTTACGGCCCATCAACCATGTTATCGAGTGGGCCCGATGAAATCTGATAACAAGGGCCTCACTTATCCTTCTGGAACGATTGCGGAAAACTCAAAGACGCTTGGTGAGGACCATGAGGATCTGATCACTCTGCGTGAATTGATCACGCGGATCTGGCGGGGCCGCGTTATCATCGCGACGACGACGCTTGTCAGTCTGGTCGTCACCGTCGGGCTGGTGACGCAACTCACGCCGAAATATCGCGCGACCGCCAGCGTCATGTTCGCCATTGAAAAAGCCAATGTCATCGACCTTCAGCAAATCCTGACCGACCCGGAATTCAGCAAGGACACGCTTCAAAACGAGGTCGAGGTGCTGCAATCCACCAGCTTGATGGAACGCGTGGTCAATGAACTCAAGCTGCGCAACGATCCCGAATTTGCATTGGTCGATGCCCCGGGGCTGATCGCCCAAATGCGACAGTGGATTCCCGGTCTGGATCGCCTGTCGCAGATGATCAGAGCGGCTTTCCCCACTGAGCCCCCCCAGCCGCTGGAGGAACAGGAGCAGGATCGCCGGGAATTGCTCGATGTGATCGATCAGTTGCGCGCGGGCCTCGTGCTTCAACCGATCACGGGAACCCGGGTCATCGAGATTTCCTATTCCGCCAGTCGCCCCAGGACCGCGGCGAAGATCGTGAATACGATTGCCGATCAATATATTGTCGATCAGTTGGTGGGGAAGATGCAGACAACGCGCTCCGCCGTGCAATGGCTGTCCGGGCGGGTTGACGATGCCCGCGGCAAGGTCCAGCAGTCCGAGGAAGCAGTGGAGACCCTGCGCGCGAAGCTTTCCGAAAGCGCGGGCCAAAGTCTCGAACTGACGGAGCAGCAACTGGGGGCCCTCAATGCCGCGCTGTCGTCCGCCCGCGCAAATACCGCGCAGATCGAAGCGCATTACGACCGCCTGAGCAATGCCTTGGCCGGAACGGTCGATATGGCGGCGATCACCGAATTTCGTGATTCCGCCTTGATCCGGGAGTATCGGGCGACAGAGAGCGAATTGATGAGCCGTCTGGAAGCGCTTTCTCAGAACCATCCCGCGCGTCCGAGTCTCGAAACCCAGCTGCGCGAGGTGCGCGAAAAAATCCGGGGCGAGGCCGCCGGAATGGTCGCGGCCATGGGCATTGATCTTGCCGCGGCACGGGCGCAGGTCGAGTCCCTCGCGGAATCGGTCCGTCGGCTCGAAACCAAGGGACTTGGCCAATCACGCGACGAGGTCCAGCTTCACCAGCTCGAACGCGAGGCGGAGGCGAACCGGCAGATTTATGAAACCATGTTGAATCGCCTGAAGGAAACCTCGGAGCAGGTCGATCTTCAGGAAGCCAATGCCCGCGTGCTCTCCCCGGCCGAAATCCCGCGTGCGCCGGAAAACAGTCGCAAAAAGCTCATCGTCGCCATGGCGGGCATCATGGGACTGTTGACCGGTATCGGCGTGACCTTCCTGCGCGAGCATCTGAACGACACTTTCCGTACCTCGCGGGTTGCTGCCAGCGTCACGCATCTGCCGGTACTGGCGACGATCCCCTCGGTCGGGCCGGGCAGACGCCGCGGCGATGTGATCCGGCAATTGCGCGAGGCTCCGAACTCGACCTTCTCCGAAGCGATCCGCAACCTGAGGACCAGCATCCTCGCGTCCGGCACCCGGCCCCCCAAGGTCGTTCTCTTTACATCATCGGTTCCCGGGGAAGGAAAATCGACGACGGCCGTCCTGACCGCGCTGGCCAGTCGGCAGATGGGCAAGACATCGATCATCCTGGACTGTGACCTGAGGCAGCCCGCCACGCACCAGACGATCCGCGCCGATCCCATGACGCCCGGCCTTGTCTGTGTCCTGAAGGGCGCGGCCACGCTCGAGGAAGCGATCCAGGTTCAGGCCGATACCGGGCTGCATCTTCTGAAATCCCGCCGTGGCCTGGAAGCGGAGGAGAATGCCGGCGACTTGCTGGCCTCCGACGAGCTGCGCGGCGTGATCGAGAAACTGAGCGGACTGTATGACATGGTCATTCTGGATACGCCGCCAACCCTTGTCGTCTCGGATGCCCGCATCCTCTCGGCGGTGGCCGAGGCCGTGGTCTATGTCGTCCGATGGAACAAGACGGAACGCGAGGCGGTTCTGGAGGGGCTGAGAGGTCTCGCCGCCGTCAATGCCCCGCTCATCGGCACGGCCCTGACCCTGGTCAATGAGACCCGCGCAATCCGGACGGCCGAGGACAGCCATCTGTTCTACCGCGACCGATATCGCAACTATTATCGGACGGGACCTGATCGCCGTCGCAACCGGAGTTGAGCACCGCGGGCTCAGGACGATCTCTCTTGGCGTTCAAGGCCGAGCAGAAACCCCGGGTCGCACGCGGTTTCGAGGAAATGCTCGATATGGCGCTGAGCAAATTCGAGCGAGAACAGGCTGCCGAACGACCGCCGGTCGATGGCCTCGCACCGGTTCACCGCATTCACATACTCTCGGAAACTGGCTTCCGTCACAACCAGAGGCCCTGCTCCCTCGCGCGCCAACAGGTAGCTTACGAGCAATGAGGCGGTTCGCCCGTTCCCCTCGATGAAGAGCTGCGGCGCACTGACGATCCGAAGAAAGGCCCCCGCCGCCAGATGAACAGGCTTTGTCCGGATGTTGCGCTTGTACCAGTCGATCAGCACACCGACATTCGCGCCAGCACGCTCATAAAACCCACGCTCGGTCTGTGCGATGTGATTGGCAAACTCCAGACGACGCTTTGGCGTCGTTCCACAGAGAACCAAGTGATTTAATTCAAGAATATGTTGGCTGGCACCATATTGGAAGATATCGATCCTCTGATCAAGCAGCCAGTCCACGTAGCGGTACCCTTCAAACAGCCGGCGCAGCATATCCAGAGTGATCGGCTCTTCGTGCAGGAGGCTGCTCAGATCCTCGCCACTGTCCGCCGAGCCGAGCAGGCGCAGGGCTTGTTGGATCCGGTCGAGATCAAGCCGCCTCCAGTCCATTCGAACCTCATCTCGCCAACAGGACGCATCTTCGCCGCTAACATAGGATTCCCTTCTGGCAGACACGACCAATCAAGCAAAAAAAACAAGCGCCGACGAAGGTTTTCCTGCGTCGGCGCACCATAGCGAACATTTTGCCCCCTATCGGAAGCAAAGGTATCAGCTGAATTCGCCGGAGACGTATTGCTTGGTGAGGGTCTCTCGCGGAGCCTGGAAAATCTGCTCCGTCGGTCCCATTTCGCACAGGAAGCCCGTACGTCCGCCCTGCGAGATATCGACCGAATAGAAGGCCGTTGTATCGGCAACGCGGGTCGCCTGCTGCATGTTATGCGTCACCAGGGCCACGGTATAGTGATCCTTGAGACTCAGCATCAGCTCCTCGACGATACGGGTCGCGATCGGATCAAGAGCCGAACAGGGCTCGTCCATCAGAAGTACCGTCGGCTCTGTGGCAATCGCCCGGGCGATGCAGAGCCGCTGCTGCTGACCGCCCGACAAAGCAAGGCCGTTCTGCTTCAGCTTGTCCTTGACTTCGTTCCAGAGGCCAGCGCGCCGCAATGCGAGTTCGACCTTCTCGTGGTAATCACCCTTGAAGCGGTTGAGCCGCAGCCCGAAGGCAACATTCTCGAAGATCGACATCGAGAACGGATTGGGCTGTTGAAACACCATGCCGATATGGCGGCGCACAACCACCGGGTCGATGCTCTTGGCATAGATATCCTGGCCGAGGAACTCGACCTGGCCTTCCAGGCGAAAGATCGGGATCAGATCATTCATCCGGTTCAAACTGCGCAGAACCGTCGATTTGCCACAACCCGACGGCCCGATGAAGCCGGTGATCTTGTTCTTTTCGATTGCGATGTGGCTGTCGCGAACGGCCAGGAACTTACCGTAGTAAATCTTGTCGATCTTGGCGTCGATCGCATTCACGCTGTCCTTGACCGCGCGGGTCGCCGAGCCGGCCCGTTCGGAGCGCTGGACGAGATTGGTCGAGAGAGAGTCTTCTATCATGGTCATTGGCTGCCCCTATCCGGTCCGTCAGACCTTGGTCGAGCCGACGAGGCGGCTCAGGACGTTGAAAATCAGAATGATGATCACCAGAACCAGCGAAGCGGCCCAGGCGAGCTCGATCTGGTTCGGGAACGGCATTCCCGAGAAATTGTAGATGAGGATCGCGAGAGACGCGGTCGGCTCGGTCAGGCTGCGAAGCCAGTAGTTGGAGAAGAGCGCCGTGAACAGAAGCGGCGCGGAATTACCCGCGGCTCCCGCGACGGCGAGCATCACGCCGGTCAGGATTCCGGGCATGGCAGTCGGAAGAACGACCTTCCAGACTGTCTGCGTCTGAGTGCAGCCCATGCCATAGGCCGCGTCCTTCATGCGCTGTGGAACCATGCGAACCGCCTGCTCGGAGGTCAGCATGATGGTCGGCAGCATCAGCACCGCCAGCGCGACCCCACCGGCCAAGGCGGAATAGCCCCCCATCGAGAGCACGATCCAGGCATAGACAAACACGCCGGCGAGGATCGAGGGAAAGCCTGTCAGGACCTTGGCAATGAATCTCGTCGCGTCCGCGACGCGGCTGTGCGGCGCAATGACACCGAGCAGCACGCCTCCCAGGACGCCGAACGGCACCGACAGGAGTGCCGCGAGGGCTACCATCACGACGGTGCCGAGAATGGCATTCCCAAAGCCACCGCCCGGCTCGAAGCCCGCGGGGGGCAATTCGGTGAACAGAGCGGTGCCGAGTCGAGACCCACCCCGGACGATCAGCATGTAGAGAACGGAGAACAGCGGCACCGAGGCAAGCACGGCCACGGTCCAGAGCAGACCCGTGAGCAGCGCGTTGCTGAGGGCGCGACGGTCTCCCAGGTTGCGGCTCAGATCGGGAACGGTAACGTGACCCATCATTTTTCCGGTGAGCGTGGTTGACTGAAACGTTGAACTCATGCTGCCCTCACGCAACGGTCTGTTTGGCGGAAAGCGCCATGATCAGGGTTCCGACCATGTTGACGACAAGCGAAATGACCAGAAGCACGATGGCGGCATACATCAGCGCCTGAACCTCGATCCCGCTTGCCTCGGGAAACTGCGAAGCCAGCAGCGAAGCCAGGGTGTTGGCGGGAGAGAAGATCGACCAGCTGATCTGGTTGGAATTGCCGATCAACATGGCAAGGGCCATGGTTTCCCCCAAGGCACGGCCAAAGCCGAGCACGAGCGATGCGAAAATTCCGCTGGAGGCGGTGGGCAGCATCACTTTCAGGATCGCCTCCCACTTGGTCGTGCCCATACCATAGGCCGCTTCCTTGACCTTGTAGGGGATCAGGCTGAAGGCATCCTGACTGATGGCCGCGACGGTGGGCAGGACCATGATCGCCAGAACAATGACCGCGGGCGCCAGGCCCGGACCAGACAGCGAGGTCGAAAACGGCGGAAACCACCCCAGATACCCATGGAGGAAATCCGCGACGGGCCGCAGGGCCGGGATTACGACAAAAATACCCCAGAGGCCAAAGACGACCGAGGGGATCGACGCCAGCATCTCGACGATGGTGCGAAACACCCGGGCCAGTCGGGCGTCGAGAAAATCCTGCGTCAGAAAGATCGCAACCGAAATCCCGAAGAAGCCGGCGATCAGGAGCGCGAGGATCGAGCTGTACAATGTCCCCCAGATTTCCGCCAGGATGCCGAAGGTCTCGCGGCTGGGATCCCAGGTGGCCGACGTCAGAAAGCCAAAGCCGTACCGCGATATGGCCGGCGCGGCGTCGACGCCGATCTTCCAGACGATATAAAAGAGAAGCAGTACGACAAGAATACCCGCGGCGTAGGTGGCGGACCGAAAGATACGGTCGGTCAGGAACTCGCCTGCCGTGGGCGCCTGCGAGATTGAACGACCGTCCCCGGCCGCCCAGGAGTTTCCATTGCTCATATCTTCCAAATCCGGAATGCGAGTTAAGCTGTCAGGGCAGGTTTTACAAACAAGGCCGCCGGTGCGTGTTTCGCACACCGGCGACCGTTCAGTGGCTCAGGCGCCGGCGCCGATTTTTTCAGCGGCTTTCTTGACCTGATCGATGACTGCCTCGGGCAGCGGAATATAGCCAAGCTCGGCCGCCATTCCCTGTCCGGTTGTGAGTCCATAGTCCACCATCGCCTTAAGGGCGTCTACCTTCGTTGCGTCTTGGCCGCTACCATAGAAAAGCATCCAGGTGAAGGTGGCGATTGGATAGGCGGCATCGCCTTCCGGATCGGTGATGAAGACGCGCATGTGGTCGTCGAACTTCGCGGTCTCGAGCGCGGCCGTGCCGCCCTCGGCGCCGGGAGCCACGAACTTGCCAGCGGCGTTCTCAAGCGATGCCATGGAAGCGCCGGTCAGTTTGGCATAGCCATATTCGATATAGCCGATCGCACCCGGGGTCTGGAGGATCGTCGCGGTCACGCCGTCGTTCTTGGGCGCCTTCACGAACTTGTCCGAAGACGGCCATTGCACCGAATTGCCAGCGCCGGGACCGGACTTGAATGCCTCGCTGATGGCGGCGAGATGGTTGGTGAAATTGAAGGTCGTGCCCGAGCTGTCCGACCGCACGACGGCGGTGATCGGCATGTCCGGCAGTTTCGCGCCCTCGTTCGCGGCGGCGATGCGCGGATCGCTCCAGTTGGTGATCTTGCCGAGGAAGATGTCCGAGTAAACGTCGCGCGGCAACTTCAGTTCGGAAACGCCGGGAAGATTGTAGGCCAGAACGATTTCACCGGCGGTCATCGGCAGCAGAACGACGCCCTGCTTTACCTTTGCGATGTCTTCGTCCTTCATCGCCGAGTCGCTGGCGGCGAAATCAACCACGTTGTTGATGAGATCCTGAACGCCGGCGCCGCTGCCCTTCGACTGATAGTCGATCGAGATGTCCTTGGTCTTGGCGCTGAAGTCTTTGAACCATGCCGAATAGAGCGGAAACGGAAAGCTTGCTCCCGAACCTGTGATTCGCGTTTCGGCCATGGCCGATCCGGTCCAAGCCACTGACATTGCAACGGCAATGCCCAAAAGAGTCTTCCGCATTTAATCCCCCAGGGAGTACATGTTTAACGTCGCGCGCACCATGCCCGGAATCGATGACGGTTTTGCGACATTTTCATGCAGGCATGGCGATAGGCGCGGCACTCTTCGAGCCTCGGCTCTATTTCTCAATTTTGAACAATGGGTTAATAAAATACTGACCGATGGATATGTCAGAGTGGCGACCCCTACAGGACTCGAACCTGTAACCTGCTGATTAGAAGTCAGCTGCTCTATCCGGTTGAGCTAAGGGGCCGGGGCATCGGATCGCGGAGGAGTTGCCAGTCTCCCAATCCACGCATACCCTTCGCCGCCCCGGAGTCAAACGTTAATAGGGGCGGCCAAGGACGGGTTCTAATGCGTCCAGGCGGTGCGACGCTGTGCCGAGAAATTGTCGCCATAGCCGTTCGTGCGCAGAATATGGCGACGCGGCTTGGGCTCGAACACCTGATGGGCGATCCCATGCTTTTCAGCATAGGCCACGGCTTCCTCCCGGCTTTCGAACCGCAGGCGAACCTGGCCATCCATGTCGCCCGATCCGGTCCAGCCCATCAGGGGATCGATCACCTTGGCCATCTCGGGAGCGAACTCGAGCACCCAATCCTTGGTCTTGCCCTGGCCCGATTGCATCGCATTGCGCGCAGGCTGATAGATCCGTGCAAGCATGACTTCCTCTTCACACAAACAATCCCGCCCGGTTATCGCTTGAACCGGGCGCGGCATCAACTCTGTCTTTTGGGGGAATGCAAAGCGGCGGGTCGTCGGCCAGCTACGAGGGAGCGAGGGGTGGGGTGGGTGTACGTAACCAACCGACGACCACTTTGCTGCTTGCCCATTCACAATACAATCTGGAAGAGACACACGCAATGGTTTAGTTGATCTACCCTCGATACACTCTAGGCGGAAATCCGCCGATGGGTCCTCTCTTGCCTTTGGTCCGATCTTGCCCATCTTTGAAGAGCGCAAATTCCGGAAGCATTCTCCATGGCCCTGGTCGACAGATTAACCGTCACACTCCCCGATCCGAAGCGCGCCAAGCTCGAAGGCGGACGTCCCTTCGTGCTCAGTTCAGAATTCCAGCCGGCCGGGGATCAACCCACCGCCATTGCGGAAATCGTCGCCGGAGTGAACGCGGGCGAACGCAATCAGGTCCTCCTGGGCGCCACCGGGACTGGCAAGACATTCACGGTGGCAAAGATCATCGAGGCGACCCAGCGGCCGGCGATCATCCTCGCTCCGAACAAGACCCTCGCCGCTCAGCTCTATGGCGAATTCAAGGGGTTCTTTCCGGAAAACGCGGTAGAGTATTTCGTATCGTATTACGATTACTACCAGCCCGAGGCCTATGTCGCCCGGACCGACACCTATATCGAGAAAGAAAGCCAGATTAACGAACAGATCGACCGGATGCGCCATTCAGCGACCCGGGCCCTCCTCGAACGGGACGATGTGATCATCGTGGCCTCGGTTTCGTGCATTTACGGTATCGGCTCGGCGGAAACCTATGGGGCAATGACCCAGGACCTGCATTCCGGCAAATCCTACGATCAGCGCGAAGTGATCGCCGACCTGATCGCCCAGCAATACCGGCGCAACGACGCGGGCTTCCAGCGCGGGTCGTTCCGGGTGCGCGGCGATTCTCTCGAACTCTGGCCAGCGCATCTCGAAGACCGCGCCTGGCGCCTGTCCTTCTTTGGCGAGGAGCTGGAATCGATCCAGGAATTCGATCCGCTCACCGGCCACAAGACCGACACGCTGGACCAGATCCGCGTCTATGCCAACTCGCACTATGTCACGCCCCGCCCGACGATGCGGCAGGCGATCAAGGGCATCAAGACGGAACTGACCCTGCGGCTCGACCAACTGGTCAAGGACGGCAAACTGCTCGAAGCCCAGCGTCTCGAACAGCGCACCAACTTCGATCTCGAAATGCTGGAAGCAACCGGAGTCTGCAACGGGATCGAGAACTACAGCCGGTATCTGACGGGGCGCAAACCGGGTGAGCCGCCCCCTACCCTTTTTGAATATATTCCAGACAATGCAATTGTTTATGCCGATGAATCTCATGTATCGGTTCCACAGATCGGCGGCATGTACAAAGGCGATTACCGCCGCAAGTTCACCCTCGCCGAACATGGCTTCCGGCTGCCGTCCTGCATGGACAACCGCCCCCTCAAGTTCGAGGAATGGGATGCCATGCGGCCCCAGACGCTCTTTGTCTCGGCCACGCCCGCTCCTTGGGAAATGGAGCAGACGGGCGGCGTCTTCACCGAACAGGTGATCCGCCCGACCGGTCTGCTCGACCCACCCGTCGAAATCCGCCCGGTCTCGATGCAGGTCGACGACCTGCTCGACGAGGTCCGCAAGGTGGCTGGGCAGGGCAATCGCGCGCTCGTCACCGTGCTGACCAAACGCATGGCCGAGGATCTGACCGAATATCTGCATGAACAGGGCATCCGGGTGCGCTACATGCATTCCGACATCGACACGATCGAACGGATCGAAATCCTGCGCGATCTGCGCCTGGGTGCCTTTGATGTCCTGATCGGTATCAACCTGTTGCGCGAGGGTCTTGATATTCCCGAATGCGCGTTGGTGGCGATCCTCGACGCCGACAAGGAGGGTTTCCTGCGCTCGGAAACCTCGTTGATCCAGACCATCGGCCGCGCCGCGCGCAATGTCGACGGCCGGGTGGTCATGTATGCCGACCATATCACCGGCTCGATGGAACGGGCGCTGGCCGAGACCAACCGCCGCCGCGAGAAGCAGATGGCCTATAATCTCGCCCACGGGATCACGCCCGAAACCATCAAGAAGAACGTCGCCGACGTGCTCGACGGTCTCTTTGGCGCGGACACCGACATGGCGCGCGTGACCGCCCGCGTCGACAAGCCGCTGGTCGGTGCCAATCTCGCGACCCATCTCGACGCCCTGCGCAAGCAGATGATCAAGCACGCGGAGAACCTCGAATTCGAGGAAGCCGCCCGGATGCGCGACGAGATCAAACGCCTGGAAGCGGTCGAACTCGCCATTTCCGACGATCCTCTGGCGCGCCAATCCACGATCGAGATCGAGGTGGAAGCAGCGGTTCAGCCCCGGTCAAAGGCGGGCCGCGGAGGAATGCGGGGGGGAGTGGCCAGAAAGCGAAAAGGCTAGGGCTTTCTCCGCGAAAAGTATTCGGTTTCGTGATTCAATATCAAAGGACGAGAGGGATTTTCGTGAACCGGGGGTCAGCGAAATCCCTCTGGTTCCCCTTGTGGGCTTCCTTTTTGAGTTTCGAGCCCCGACGATATGCGGGGCAATCCTGAGAATTGCGTCGCAAGGCACAGGCTCGGGCAATTCGACAGGACAGTGGCCATTGCGTCGGCTTTAGAGCGATTTCCAATCGAATGGACTTATTCGATGACTCGGAAATCCCGTAAGCTCAAAAGGATAGAGTGCAAACATGAGTCAATGCGAATGGAAACCGCTCTAACTTGCGGGCGGATGGCAGACCGGATCCCGAGAGCCCTCACGGGATCGGCGCCGCTACATTGTCAAAGGTGATCCGGACGTCGATGGCCTTGCCGACCTGATCGCTGGTCATCCGGCGCGGCAGGCCATCCCCCACCCCGATCCAGACGCGCTGGGGACCGCTGGCCTCGACGCCTTCCATCGGCGGGGGCTGATATTCGAAGATCGACGTGTCGAGACCATCCAGCTTTTCCGAGCCGAGCGCCTTGCAGCCGGTCAGGGCCGAGGCGTCCGGGATGACCTTCTTCATCATCTCTTCCCGCATGCCCGGGCCGAGCGGCATCTTGGACCAGACGCCGTCGTTGTTCACATAGAACGTGTCGCCGATCATGATCGCATCGAGAAGCGGTTTGCCGTTCAATTCAGTCACCTGACGATAGGCTGGCACTTTCGCCAGCGCCGCGTAGGCCGCCGCGACCGTTTCACACTCCGCCGCCCAACCTGTTCCCGCCACGCAGAGCAGCGGGACAAAAATTCCGGTCGAAATCCTGTTCAAATGCTTCCCCCCCAGCGTTTGGCGCGGGAGTCTACGCTCTCTCCCCCATGCCGCCAATCCCGTTGCAAGGGCTGTTTTGCCCATTCGTCAAAGCGAACCAATTCGGCCCGCGCACGCGGCGTGCGTCGCGCCAATCGATTCGGCAACAGGGATCGATCGATAAAGTCAAACACATTCAATTCCTTGCTGGCGGCGTTAAAACATCACCGGCGGATTTCCGCCGTGCGACATGGCGCGCCTAGACTTCGCGATGGTTAAATGTTCCTTTTTAAGGCAGTCGAAATAATACGGAGACACGAGCTTGCACGCGACCAGGATTGCCGCCCTTTGCCTCTCAGGCCTGATGCTGATGAATGTGCCTGGCTTGGCCGCGGACGCGCCCAAGCCCCGCAAGGCCGAGGTTTCCCGCACATCCTCCCGGGATGTCGCCTGCCTTGCCGAAGCGGTCTATTTCGAAGCGGGCGGTTCAAACGAACGGGGCGCGGTGGCAGTCGCACATGTCGTGGTCAATCGTGCCAACAGCAGCAAGTTCCCGGGCTCGGTCTGTGGCGTCGTCGCGGACGGCTGCCAGTTCTCCTACCGCTGCGATGGCCGCTCGGACGCCCTGTCCAATCCCCAGCGCCGTGCCATGGCGGTCCAGATCGCACAGTCGGTTCTGAGCGGGGCGCCGGATATCACCAAGGGCGCGCTGTTCTTCCATTCCGCCCAGGCAAAGCCGGGATGGTTCAAATCCCGGCCGCGGGTCGGTGTCATCGGGGGCAACGTCTTCTATCGCTAAGCGAACGGATCCGTTTCGATGAGCTTGCGATAAAGGTGCCAGGTGGTGTGCCCGAGCACGGGCAGCGCCACCACCAGGCCGATAAACATCGGCACCATAGCCACGACAAGTCCAACCGCGACGATCCAGGCCCAGCTTGCCATCGGCCGCTGGTTGGATACGGTCGCGCGAAAACTGATCACCATCGCGGTGACATAGTCGATTTCCTGATCCAGCAGCAGGGGCAGGGAGACGGCGGTGATCGCGAAGAGCAGAGCCGCGATGAGACCGCCCACGATCGAGCCGACGATCAACATGGCAATGCCATTCGTGGTGTTGAAGTATGTCGCAGGATCGGAATAGACCCCTCCCGGTGTCCCTGACAGGAACAGCGCAAGGATAAGCTGGGCCGCGAACATCCAGATCAATACGCCCGCGAGCACCACGAAGGCCATGGAGGGCAACTGCCGGTTCCGCTGCTGCCAGATCACCCCCAGCACCGCTTCCCAGCTCAGCGGCTCTCCCGTCTCGCGTCTGCGGCTGACCTCGTAGAGGCCAATGGCCACGAACGGCCCGATGAGAGGAAAGGCGAGCGCGAACGGAACGATCCAGAACGGGCGATCCCAGGCATAGAGCTGGAGGAAGATCACGATCCCCACCAGCGCATAGACACCCCCGAAGAATATCCCATACCCCGGAACTGCCCGGAAATCCGCCCAGCCCTTGTTCAGGGCGTCATAGACATCATCGACACGGATCTTGCGAATGGCGACCCGTGGAGACAGGTCCGTCGCCGGGCCGGTCGGCGCGGTATCGGTCATGGGTTTCCTCCAGTTGCTTTCCGGCTTCTGCGAGCCATCTGAGCGGAATCGTCAAAGCGATTCCTTGATCTGGATCATACCATTTTTCACTGACTTGACAGGCAAAAGTGGCCTTTAGTCCTCGGCCTGCGCCTCGGCGCGGCTCTTGCCCGCGACCTGTTGGGCAAGGGCCGCGGCCATGAAGGGATCAAGCTTTCCATCCAGCACACCCTGACTGTCGGAGGTCTCGACGTTGGTACGCAGATCCTTCACCATCTGATAGGGCTGCAGCACGTAGGAGCGGATCTGATTGCCCCAGCCCGCGTCGCCCTTGGCTTCGTGCTGGGCATTGATCGCCTCGTTGCGCTTGCGCAGCTCCATCTCATAAAGGCGCGACTTCAGCGCGGCCATCGCATTGGCCCGGTTCTGGTGCTGGGACTTCTCCGAGGAGGTCACCACGATATTGGTGGGCAAGTGGGTGATCCGGACGGCGGAATCGGTCGTGTTCACATGCTGGCCGCCGGCGCCGGAGGAGCGATAGGTGTCGATGCGGATATCGTTCGGGGCAATCTCGATCTCGATATTGTCGTCCACCACCGGATAGACCCAGACGGAGGAGAAGGACGTATGCCGCCGCGCCGCCGAATCGAACGGCGAAATCCGGACCAGCCGATGCACACCGCTCTCGGTCTTGAGCCAGCCATAGGCGTTCTGGCCCTTGATCTGATAGGTCACCGACCGGATGCCGGCTTCCTCGCCGGGGTTCTCCGAAATCAGTTCGACCTTGTAGCCATGGGCCTCGGCCCAGCGGACATACATGCGCGCGAGCATCTGTGCCCAGTCGCAGCTCTCGGTGCCGCCCGCGCCGGCATTGACTTCGAGGAAGGTATCATTGCCATCCGCCTCGCCATCGAGCAGCGCCTCGATCTCCTTCTGCGCCGCCTGGTCGCGCAGGGAGCGCAGGGCGGCCTCGGCCTCGGCCACGACCTCGGCATCCTCCTCGGCCTCGCCCATCTCGATCAGTTCCCTCTGATCCGCGAGCTCCCGCGCGAGGCCGGCATAGCCGTCGATCGCATCCGACAGAACCTGCCGGTCGCGCATCAGTTTCTGGGCCCGGGCCGGGTCGTTCCAGAGTTCCGGCGCCTCGGACATCGCGTTCAGCTCTTCGAGGCGATGCGCCGCCGTCTCCCAACCCAGCCTTTGCCGCAGCAGCGCCAGCGACTTTTCGATCTCGGCAATGACATTCTCGGTTTCAGCGCGCATCGGACAGTCCTCGGGAAACGGAACAGCGCCGGTCTCCGGCGCTGGTCAGGCGACGGTTCTAGCCGCGCCCAACCGGAGGGTAAAGCCCCGTTGCCTAATAGAGCCCCCCGCTCGACAGCGACCCTTGCGAGGGATTGCTGGGCAGGCTGCGCGTCCGTCCCCCCACCTGCACCCGCTCGATCTGGGATTGCGCCGCGCCGTCATAGAGCGGCACATCCGCCGCCATCCGCCATCCGCCATCCACGACATCGCCATAGCCACCGACCACGGTCTCCTGACCGTCGCGGATATATTCGGCCTGGACATAGTCGCCGGATGCGTTGTCGGCGAGACGCTGGCCCGAGCGGCGGTCGAAATTCACGAAATATCCGCCCGGGGGGGTATCCCAATGCACCGGACCCTGTCCTGCCATCGCCGTCTTGATAAAATCGACGAAGATCGGCGCGCAAAGCGTTCCACCAAAAGCAGTATCTCCCATCGAGCGCGGCGTGTCATAGCCCATAAAGCACCCGGCCACCAGGCGGGGACTGTAGCCGAGGAACCAGGCGTCCTTGGCCTCGTTCGTCGTACCGGTCTTGCCGGCGAGATTGAGTTTCAGTTTGCCGACCGTGTTGGCACTGGTGCCCCGGGCCACCGCGCCCTGAAGCATCGAGGTGATCTGATAGGCGGTGATCGGATCCATGATCCGCTCGGCGTTGGTCTTCACGATCGGCTGGGTCGCGGCGGACAAATCCTCAGCCTGGCAATCCTCGCAGATCCGCTGATCGTGGCGATAGATCGTCTTGCCGTAACGATCCTGCACACGATCAACGAGCGTCGGCTCGACCTTGAGGCCGGTGTTGGCCAGTTCGGCATAGGCTGTGACCACCTTGTAGAGCGTGGTTTCCCCGGCGCCGAGCGAATAGCTGAGCAAAGGCGGCATATTGTGATAGATACCGAACCTCTCGGCATATTGCGCGACAACATCCATGCCGACCGATTGGGCGATGCGCACGGTCATCAGGTTGCGCGATTGCTCCAGACCGACACGGATCGGTACCGGACCGTAGTATTTGTCATTGGAGTTTTCCGGCCGCCAGATGCCCGCCCCCGTTGCAACCTCGATCGGGGCATCGAGCACGATCGTCGCCGGGCTATAGCCATTGTCCAGCGCCGCCGCGTAGACGAATGGTTTGAACGAGGAACCGGGCTGACGCAGGGCCTGGGTGGCACGGTTGAAGACGCTCGACTGATAGGAGAAGCCGCCCTGCATCGCGAGTACACGGCCGGTCTGGGTGTCCATCGCCATGAAACCGCCTTGCACTTCCGGGATTTGGCGATAGGACCAGCGCGGCTCGCCGCCGTCGACCGAGACCTTCTTGACGAGGATCACGTCCCCCACCTTGAACGTATCCCCGATCCCAGTGGAATTGCGCAAACGACCCGCCGACTCACGCAGGCGCGCCCATTTCACATCATCGAAGGAGAGGCGATTGCCCTCCGCCGTTTCGTCCACGCCCTCGATGCCGATCCGCGCCGCTCCGTCGCCCAGCGACAGGACCACCGCCGGGCGCCAGCCTTCGATGTCACGCGGCACCGGCGCCGCGGCCAGGGCCCGGCGCCAGCTCTGTTCATCCGTGAGATCCACCGACGCATCGATTTCGGCCAAGGGACCGCGATAGATCTTGCGCCCCCGGTCGAATTTCTCCAGCCCGTCCCGCAGCGCCCGCGCGGCCGCCGCCTGAAGCTCGGGATTGATCGTCGCACGGATGGTCAGGCCCCCGGTGAAAAGCTGTTCATCGCCCAGTTGCGCGGAGAGCTGCCGGCGGATCTCGTCGGTGAAATAATCGCGCGGCGGCATGGCCCCGCGCGACGAGGGGATATCGCCATTCTGGACGGTGCGCAGCGGTTCGGCCTTGGCCGCCTCGGCCTCGGCCCGGGTGACATAGCCATTCAGCGCCATCTGATCGAGCACGTAGTTCCGGCGCGCGATCGCCCGTTCCTTTTCGCGCACGGGATGCAATTCGCTCGGCGCCTTGGGCAGGGCCGCGAGATAGGCGGTTTCCGCGAGGGAGAGTTCGTCGAGCGACTTGTTGAAATAAACCTCCGCCGCCGCCGTCACGCCATAGGAGTTCTGGCCGAGGAAGATTTCGTTCAGATAGAGTTCGAGAATCTGATCCTTAGTTAGCGTCCGTTCCAGCCGGGTGGCGAGGATGATCTCCTTGATCTTGCGCTCGCCTGAGCGATCCCCGGTCAAAAGAAAGTTCTTCATCACCTGCTGGGTGATGGTGGAGGCTCCGCGCAGGCGTCCGCCCTCGACCGCCGCCTGAAAGATCGCCGCGGCGATGCCCCGCGGATCAAAGCCCTTGTGCTGGTAGAAGTGCTTGTCCTCGGCGCTGATGAAGGCGTCCTTCACCTGGTCGGGGATTTCATAGATCGGTGTGAAGATCCTGCGTTCGCGGGCGAATTCATCGATGACCTGGCCTTCGCCGGAATAGATCCGGCTCAGCGTCGGGGGCTCGTAATTCGCCAGCTGCGCGTAGTCCGGCAGGTCCCGCCCATAAATCACGAAGACGGCCGCGAGCGCCGCCAGGGCCGCGACCGAGCCGATCGCGAACCAGCTGAACAGGAAGCCGAAGATTCTCAATAAAAAGCGCAGCACGATTCGGACTCCACAAAATGTGGAAAGAACCATATCGGAGCAATGGTTAAACGTCAAAAACCCGGGTGCATGGGTTTCGCGCCCCCGTTGGGATGGGCAAAATCGGTTTGCTGCCCGAAATACCGCTCGAATGACAGGAAATTCAATGCCTCCCGCCTCCTTGGCGCGCGCGTTGACACGCAATTGTGTGGGGCGGAATATCCTTGCCGCGCGACCGCGATCCACATACCGGGCCCCCGCCGTTCGGCGCGGGATGGTGACCGGCGCGGGCCCGGCATCATCCGGTTGCGTCATCACCCGCGGGGCATGGTCCTTGTGACCAGAAAGACCGCGACCGCCGTCGGCGGGGAAGAGAGGAGCGGGAGGGATTGCATTGCCTCACCGGGGCGGATCATGGCAATTACCGAACCCGACAGGGCGCCCCCGCGTCCGACCTGGCTCGAACCGGGCCGGCCATTCGCCAGGGGATGAAGCACAGCGCATATCTCACCGAGACTATCCGCGTTTGAGCCCCACTACCCTTTGTCAGTCGACTCTGGTCCCATCCGGAATGATGACCAGCCGCCTTGACCGGCTGGAGCGTCTCAAATTTGTCCTCGGAACGCGCAATCCGGAGGATCGGCGCGGAACGATGATCGCATTGACGGCGGATGGACGGTGATAGAGGTCCGTAGCGGGAACGAGAGCAATATCCCCGTCATCGCGATGCCTCCGCCCATTCGGTCAGCGCCGTTGCGATCGCAACACTCGCCAGCGCCCGCCAGATCGGCGAGGTCATCTTCTCCCGATCCGCCGCGTTCGACAGAAACCCCAGCTCCAGCAGCGCCGACGGCATGTCCGGCGCCCGCAGCACCTGAAAATTCGCCGATTGCAGCGGATCCTGCGTGCCCTCTCCCGCCACCGGACGCAAGGAGCGCGCGAGATCCCGCGCCAGTTCATCCGAGCGCGCATTCGTCTCGGTCCGTGTGATCTCGGACAAGGCCCGCGTCGTCGGATCGAGCGACCGCTGATCGAGACCCGCGACCCGGTCCGCGCTGTTCTCGACGGCGGCGCGGTCCCGGGCGGCGCGGCTGGATCCGGCCTCCGACCGGGTGAACACGATCATCCCCGCGATCCCCGGCTCCTCCACCGCGTTGGTGTGCAGCGACAGGAACGCGTCCGCTCCCGCCGCCCGCGCCAGCTCCACCCGGTCCCCGAGGGTCACGAATTCATCGCTCTCGCGCGTCATCACCACGCGGAACCGTCCCGTCTCGATCAGGGCCGCTCGCAGATCACGCGCGAAGGCCAGCACGACATCCTTTTCCGCCACCCCGGCCCGCGATGCTCCCGGATCGATCCCGCCATGCCCCGGATCGAGCGCGATGGTGATCGCCCCCGCGCCGCGCGCCACCGCGCCCTCCCGCGCGGCCCCCGAGGGCCAGACGCCGGGCGGCGCTCCCGACGCCGCCGCGAAGGCCTCGGCGCTGACCCGATCCAACCGGACCTCCAGCTCCGCGCCCCCCTCCACACGCCGCAACTCCGCCGTCTCGACGGCGAAGGGCCGCGCCAGATCGAGGATCAACCGCGTCCAGCCCGGCCGCATCTGGCCAAACCGCAGCCGCGGCGCCACCTCGGGCAATCCGATCCGCGCCGGGTCGAGATCCCCGGGCTCCAGCCCTTCGAAATCCACAACCAGACGGGGTGGCGCGTCCAGCGTGAAAACCCTGTAGGGGACCGGACGGGGCAGAGACAGCCGCGCCTCGAGATCGCGGCCCAGAAATCCCGCCGTCTCGACCGAACCCGCGCCGGGAGCAGCCCAAATCCCCGCCGCGCAGGCCAGCCACAGCCAGACCGCGATCACCCCGCTCCAGATCGGCCGGATTTCCAGTGTCTTAGCCTTCCGTTATTCCCGGGCCGGACCCGCCGTTAACAAAATACCATTTGTCATTTGGGGGACGCCATGCCTATTGTCCTGGTGAGGAAAGATGCATTGCATCAAAACTCTACTCGTATTCGTCGCACGCACGCGGCTTTGCAAGACAGCACAGCGGTCTTGGATGATCCCGGCACACTTGCGACAGGCGTTCGCGCCACCCGAAGAAATACCGTGGCGCGAGCCCGGAATGAATGGGTCCGGGGCCTTGGGGGCTCGGGGCCGGAGCAGGAACCGCGGTGATACGCGCAGGAACAGAACCGAAATCACGATCCGAACCTCCCCGGGGTTCCGGGAGGGCCTCTGTGACGCGCATGACCGCTTCAGCAAATGGAATGACTGGTGCCCGGCCCCCCTGGGGGACCCGGGCCGCCAGCGCTCCCGAAAGAAGTCATGACAAGAAAAATGCTGATCGATGCCACCCACGCCGAAGAGACGCGTGTGGTGGTGGTGGATGGAACCAAGGTTGACGAATTCGATTTCGAATCCTCCAGCAAGCGCCAGCTTGCCGGAAACATCTACCTTGCCAAGGTAACGCGCGTCGAGCCGTCCCTTCAGGCAGCCTTCGTGGACTACGGCGGAAACCGGCATGGGTTTCTGGCATTCGCCGAAATACATTCCGATTATTACCAAATCCCCAAGGCTGACCGCGAGGCGCTCGTCGCCGAGGAGGCCGCCCTCGCCCGCGAGGCCGAGGAAGACGCGCCCAAGGAAGCCGCCAAGCCCAAGGCGAAATCGCGCAGCCGTCGCCGTCCCGCCGCCGCGAGCGAGGGACTCGCGGGCTCGGACGAGCAGGCCGTCGCCTCCGACGTGATCGCGCCCGATGCCTCGGTCGAGCCCGCCGATGCGTCCGAAACGCCCGAGACGCCGCTCGAGGATGTTCCGGCACCCTCCGCCGCCGCCGGAGACATCGATATCCGGGTCGTCGAGGAACCCGTCCCCGAGCCCACCCCCGCGGTGCCCGCCGAGGACGCCGAGCAGGAATATGAATCCGTCGGCGGCGACGACGTGGCCGAGGAGCGCGCGCCGCGCAAACCCCGCCAGCGGCGCTACAAGATCCAGGAAGTCATCAAGGTCCGCCAGATCCTGCTCGTGCAGGTCGTCAAGGAGGAGCGCGGCAACAAGGGCGCGGCGCTGACCACCTATCTCTCGCTGGCGGGCCGCTATTGCGTGCTCATGCCCAATACCGCGCGCGGGGGCGGCATCTCGCGCAAGATCACCAATCTCGCCGACCGCAAGAAGCTCAAGGAAATCTCCGCCTCGATCACCGTGCCCGAGGGGGCCGGCCTCATCATCCGCACCGCCGGTGCCAATCGCACCAAGACCGAGATCAAGCGCGACTATGAATATCTGCTGCGCCAGTGGGAGCAGATCCGGGATCTGACGCTCAAATCCATCGCGCCCGCGCCCATCTACGAGGAAGGCAGCCTCGTCAAACGGGTGATCCGCGACCTCTACAGCCGCGATATCGAGGAAATCCTCGTCGATGGCGAACGCGGCTACCGCGAGGCCAAGGACTACATGAAGATGCTCATGCCGTCCCATGCCAAGAACGTGAAGCATTACGCCGAGGCATTGCCGCTCTTCTCGCGCTTCCAGGTCGAGTCCTATCTCAGCGCGATGTTCAATCCGGTCGTCCAGTTGAAATCCGGCGGGTATATCGTCATCGACGTGACCGAGGCGCTGGTGGCGATCGACGTGAACTCGGGCCGCGCCACCCGCGAGGCCTCGATCGAGGAAACCGCGCTCAAGACCAATATGGAAGCCGCCGAGGAAGCCGCGCGCCAGATGCGCCTGCGCGACCTCGCGGGATTGATCGTCATCGACTTTATCGACATGGAGGACCGGCGCAACAACGCCGCCGTCGAGAAGAAGCTGAAGGACAAGCTGAAATCCGACCGGGCCCGCATTCAGGTCGGTCGGATTTCGGGCTTTGGCCTGCTTGAGATGTCGCGTCAGCGCCTGCGTCCCGGCATGATCGAGGCCACCACCAAGGCCTGCTCGCATTGCCATGGAACCGGCCGGGTCCGGTCCGACGACAGCATGGCGCTCGCCCTTCTGCGCGAGGTCGAGGAAGAGGGTGTGCGCCAGCGCTCGAAGGAGGTGCTGATCGTCGCTCCGGTCGAGATCAGCAACTACCTTTTGAACCAGAAGCGCGAACATATCGCCCTGATCGAATCCCGGTTCGGCCTGTCGGTGCGGGTCGAGGGCGATCCCGCCCTGATCAGCCCGGATTACCGTCTGGAGCGGTTCAAGACCGCCTCGCGGATCATTCCGATGCCGGAGGCCACGCTCAATCTGCCCACCGTCGCCTATCCCGAGGATGAGATCATCGAGGAAGAGGACGAGGAAGAAGACGAAACCACGTCCGGTGCCGAAGCCGAGAACGGCGCCGCCGACCGCCAGAACGGCAAGCGCAAGCGCCGTCGTCGGCGGCGCGGCGGCCTGAAGGGCGGCGAGGAGGAAAACGGCACGGGTGAAACCAGCGTCGAGGCTTCGGAGCAATCCCTGGCCGAACCGGTCGAGATCGCCGTTCCGGCCGAGGCAGCCCCCGCCGAACGGCCCAAGTCCCGCCGACGGTCCCGCGGCGCCCGCGCCGAGGAGAGCCCCGCCGCCGCGGACGCGGCCTTTGGCGAGGTGATCGATCCGGTGGAGCCATCCGCCTCGCATATGGTGGAGGTCCCGGAGACCACGACCGCCCAGCGTCCCCGGCGCGAGCGTGTCCGTCGTCCGGCCGCTCAGCCCAGCGAGACGGTCCCCTCCGAGGAGCCGGTCGCTCAGGCGCCCTTGACCGAGGCACCGGCGGCCCCAGGGTCGGCGTGGGCTGACTCCGAGGTGGTGATTTCCGAGGCAGTCGTTTCCGAGGAAATGGAAGTCCTGCCTTCGGAATCCGCGCCGTTCGAGGAAGCTTCGTCCTTCGAGCCTGTCGACACGGCCTGGACCCCGGAAGCCACCGAACCTGTCGAGACGACCTGGACACCGGAGGCCACCGAGCCTGTCGAGACGGCCTGGACTCCGGAGACCACCGAACCTGTGGAGGCCGATCCGGTCTGGGAGCCGGTGGCCGAGAGCCCGGCGGAGCCTGACTTCACGTCCGCCGTGCCGGAAGAGCAACCGCCGTTTGCCGCGCCGGAAGAGCAACCGCCGTTTGAGGAAACCCCCTGGGTGGCACCGGAACCGGAGCAAGGGTTCGCACCCTCGGCCGGGGACAATACGGACGACCCGCTCCCGTTCGAGCCGAGCGGTGAGTCAGGGGAGCCGGAACCCGCCTATGCGGAAGCGGATACCCAGCGGGAAGAAGCCTTCGTCCCGGCGGATCAGGGCGAAGCCCCTGCCCCGTCCGACGAACCGCCCGCCCCGGCGGAGCCCAAACGGCGTGGATGGTGGTCCCGCGGCACGAATTGAGCCGTCGGAGCGATTTTTGGCATGGTGGAAACACCCGCTGAGTCAGAAATCGCGCAGGATAGACCGGACGACCTGACCTAGTCGGATCGTCCGGCCTGAAGCGCGATCCGACCGGAGTGAAACGAGGGTCGGACAAATTGCGTGCCCATCGATGAAGCTGGAGCACGCGATCCGACTCCCTCGGGTCATTCGCTGCGAGGACGGGAGGGGCATGGTCCGGGTGCTTCGGATCATGCCCCTCCCGTCGAAATGGGTTCGGCTTTCCCGGTCAGCTCTGTTTTTCCGACCACCGCCTCAGGCGGCGCAGACCCTCGGCGATATCCTCGGTCGATCGCGCATAGCTGAACCGCAATGTCCCGGCCCCGCGTCCCGGATCGAAATCGAGACCGGGCGTAACTGCGACCCCCGCCTCGGTCAGGATGCGCGCGGCGAGCGACCGGCTGTCCTCGCCCCGCTCCGACACATCCGCGTAGATATAGAAGGCGCCGTCGGGCGGTGCGATCCGGGCAAAGCCGGCGCCGGGCAACCCTTCCAGCATCAGGCGCCGGTTTTCCCGATAGGTGGCGAGATTGCCGTCCAGTTCCGCCTCGGCCTCCAGGGCGCCCAGGGCCGCGATCTGGCTGGCATGGGGGGGACAGATGAACATGTTCTGCGCGAGCCGCTCGATCCGCCGGACATGCGCCTCCGGCACCACCATCCAGCCGATCCGCCAGCCGGTCATCGAGAAATATTTCGAGAAGGAGTTGATGACATAGACCTCGTCGCTGATCTCCAGCGCCGATAGCGCCCGCGCCCCGTACTGGATCCCGTGGTAGATCTCGTCCGAGACGAAGGCGAGCCCCCGTTCCGCCGCCGCCCCGATCAGGCTCGCGAGTTCCGGCCGCGCCAGCATCGTTCCGGTCGGATTGGCGGGACTCGCCACCAACACCCCGGCGAGATCCGCGCGGTCGAGATCCCCGGGCACCAGCTGGAACCGGTTCTCGGCCCGCGTCTCGATCCCGACCGGCTCCAGGCTCAGGGATTTCAGGATGTTGCGATAGCTCGGATAGCCGGGCTCGCCGATCGCCACCCGCTCGCCCGCGTCGAAGAGGGCGGTGAAGGCCAGCAGGAACCCCGCCGAGGAGCCCGAGGTCACCACCACCCGCCCCGGATCGAGATCGATGTCATACCAGGCCCCATAGAGCCGCGCGATCCGCGCCCGCAGCTCCGGCACC
This sequence comes from Amaricoccus sp., assembly GCA_048594665.1. Classification (GTDB taxonomy): domain Bacteria; phylum Pseudomonadota; class Alphaproteobacteria; order Rhodobacterales; family Rhodobacteraceae; genus Amaricoccus. The sequence goes on from JBMDWT010000040.1 coordinate 152,464, forward strand.
CCCAGCGCCACGGTATAGCCCAGAGGTCCCGCCTCCATTGCCCTCGCCAAGGCCGCGCGGGCCAGGGCCGGCGCCGGAGTCCCGGGCTGTCCCACCTCCATATGGATCACCGACCGGCCCCGCAGTTCCTCCGCCCGCGCCGCCTCCATCACATCCATCACGATAAAGGGATCGACCTCGCCCCGCCTTGATCCGCGCATCGCTCGCCTCCTACTGTGCACCATCGACCTTGGGGCATGAAATCCGCCCGGGTGCAACCAGTGGAGCCACCGCTTGCCTTTCCCGCTGCTGATCTTCCTTCTGGCCGCGGTCATGGCCGCGCCCGCGATGGCGGCGAACCTCATCCGCGATGCCGAGATCGAGCAGACATTAAAACGTGTCGCCAATCCGATCTTTCGGGCGGCTCTGCTCAATCCGGCGACGGTCCATATCTTCATCGTCGAGGATCCAGAGATGAACGCCTTCGTCGCGGGCGGGCAGAACATCTTCATCAACACCGGGATGCTCACCAATCTCAAATCCATCGACCAGTTGCGCGCCGTCATCGCCCATGAGACCGGCCATATCGCCGATGGCCACCTCGCCCGCCGCGACCAGGGGCTCCAGGGACCACGCACGATCGCCCTGCTCGGCATGGTCGGCGCGGCGGCTGCGACGATCGGGGGCAGCCCCCAGGCCGGCCTCGCCATCGCCGCCGGCTCCCAACAGACCGCGCAGCGCCGTGCCCTCGCCTACAGCCGCGCCGAGGAGGCCAGCGCCGATCAGGCCGGATTGCGCTATGTCGCCGCCGCCGGGGGCGATCCGAATGCCATGCTCGAAGTTCTGCGCCGCTTCGAAGGCCAGGAGGCGCTGACCGGCGCGCAGGTCGATCCCTTCGTGCAGTCCCATCCGATGTGGTCGGACCGGATCGACATGCTGGAACAACGCGTCGCCAAACTGCCCAAGGGCAAGCCGCCCGCGCCCGAGGATGTCTATTGGTACGATCGCATGGTCGCCAAGGTCGACGCCTTCCTGCGCACCCCGGCCCAGACGATCCGCGCGCATCCCATATCGGACACTTCCGAAACCGCGACGCTTGCCCGGGCCATCGCTTGGCACCGCGAACCCGATATCGCCCGGGGCACGGCGGAAACCGCGCGGCTGATCGCCATGCGCCCGGACGATCCCTATTATCTCGAACTCAAGGGCCAGTTCCTGCTCGAATCCGGTCAGGCGGCGCCAGCGGCCGAGGCCTATCGCGCCGCCGCCGCCCGCGCGCCAAAGGAGCCCCTGATCCTCGGCGGACTGGGCCGTGCCCTCCTCAACACCGATGACGATGCCAATATCGCCGAGGCGCGCGACGTGCTCGCCCGGGCCGTCACGCTGGACCGGACCAATCCCTCCGTCTGGCGCGACCTCGCCTATGCCGAGGCGCGCCTCGGTCACGAAGGACAGGCCGCGCTCGCCACCGCCGAACGCTTCCTCGCCCAGGGCAAACCCACCGACGCCGCCCGCAATGCCCGCCGCGCCAGCGACCTGCTGCCCGTGGGTTCTCCGGGCTGGCAACGGGCGCAGGATATGATATTCGTCACACGACGCGCACAGAAGTAAAGGATCCTCCGATGCGAAAGCCGCAGCTGGCCCTGATGCCAGCCCTCGTTCTGGCCTCTGGACTGTCGGCCACCGCCGCCGAACCGACCATGACCGATGCCGAACGCCAGGCCTTCCGCGCCGAGGTGCATGATTACCTTCTGTCCAATCCCGAAGTCCTGATGGAAATGATCGCGCTGCTCGACGCCAAGGAAAAGGCGAACGCGGGCAAGAATGACGCGGAACTGATCCAGTCCAACGCCGCCGCCCTGTTCGATGACGGCTATTCCTATGTCGCGGGCAACCCTCAAGGGCGCTTCACCATCGTGGAGTTTCTCGACTACCAATGCGGCTATTGCCGCAAGGCACAGCCCGCGCTCAGCGAACTCCTGTCCGAAGACGGCGATATCCGATTGATCATCAAGGACTTTCCCATCCTCGGACCGGGGTCTGACCTCTCGGCCCGCGCGGCGGTGGCGACGATGATCGCCGAGGGGCCGGAGGCCTATGGCCGGCTCCATGACACGCTGATGGCCTTCCGCGAACCGATCGCCGAGGACAATCTCGACCGCGCGCTCAGGAAGGCCGACCTCGATCCCGCCAAAATCCGCGCCGCCATGGCCGATCCGGAAGTGGACCGCCGCATTGCCCAGAACCATGCCCTGGGCCAGACCCTGTCCATCAGCGGAACCCCGACCTTCGTGTTCCAGGATCAGATGGTCCGCGGCTATGTCGATCTCGCAAGCATGAAGAAACTGGTGGATGACGGGCGCTCGGTGAACTAAAGCGCAATCCGGCCGGAGGGAAGCGAGGACCGGACAAATTGCGCGTTAATCAAAGGGTGCGCAATCCGGCCGGAGGGGAGCGAGGACCGGACGAATTGCGCGTCATTCATGCCCCGTGCGCAATCCGGCCGGAGGGGAACAAGGATCGAATAAATTCCGCATCACACCATAGAGCCAGAGCGCGCGACCTGACCCCGTCGGGTCGAAAAGCGCTCCAAGGGGCAGGCGGGACATACATTCCGCCCTTTTCAGAGGTATCGGCACCGCCTATACAGTGGCACTTCCCCGGACCCGAGGCGGCCGAGCTGGATTCAGGAACAACAAGGCAATCCATGAGCAAGACACCACAGGAGTCCGACGTCGCTTTCATCAGGGCCCTGGCCGAACTGCTGCGCGAGACCGACCTGACCGAAATCGAGGTCAATCGCGAATATGGCGAGGACGATGCCATGACCGTGCGCGTCTCGCGCCAGATGACGGTCACCCAGATCGCCGCCGCTCCGCAGCCCGCGCCGCTGGCCCTGTCCGCGGTCGCCCCCGCGCCCCAGGCCGGTCCCGTCGCCGCCGCCGATCCGGCCGAGGATCCGGGCGTGGTCGCCTCGCCGATGGTGGGCACGGTCTATCTGCAGGGGGAACCCGGCTCGCCCGCCTTCGTCAAGGTCGGCGACGGCGTGACCGAGGGCCAGACGATCCTGATCATCGAGGCGATGAAGACGATGAACCAGATCCCGGCCCCGCGCGCCGGAAAGGTGAAGCGGATCCTGGTCGAGGATGGCTCGCCTGTCGAATTCGGCGCACCGCTCATCATTCTGGAATGAAACCGGCCCCCGTCCGTGCTGGCAAGACCGGCACCGCTTCGACCGGGGACTCCAAGGGTGAGGCGCCCATGTTCAAGAAGATCCTGATCGCCAATCGCGGCGAAATCGCGCTGCGCATTCATCGCGCCTGCAAGGAAATGGGCATCCAGACGGTGGCCGTGCATTCCACCGCCGATTCGAATGCGATGCATGTGCGGATGGCCGACGAGAGCGTCTGCATCGGTCCGCCCCCGGCGGCGCAGAGCTATCTCTCGGTGCCGAGCCTGATCGCCGCCTGCGAGATCACCGGCGCCGAGGCGATCCATCCCGGCTATGGCTTTCTGTCCGAGAATGCGAATTTCGTTCAGATCGTCGAGGATCATGGCCTGACCTTCATCGGCCCCTCCTCCGAGCATATCCGGCTGATGGGCGACAAGATCACCGCCAAGGAGACGATGAAGGCGCTGGGCGTGCCCTGCGTTCCCGGCTCGGATGGCGGGGTTCCGACATTGGAGGAGGCCCGCGCGATCGCCGAGGATCTCGGATATCCGGTGATCGTCAAGGCGACGGCCGGGGGCGGTGGCCGCGGCATGAAGCTCGCCACCAGCGCGGCGGAGATGGAGAGCGCCTTTCAGAACGCCCGCTCCGAGGCCAAGGCCGCGTTCGGCAATGACGAGGTCTATCTCGAAAAATATCTCGCAACGCCGCGGCACATCGAGATCCAGGTGTTCGGCGACGGCAAGGGTGGCGCGGTCCATCTGGGCGAGCGCGATTGCAGCCTGCAGCGCCGTCATCAGAAGGTTCTGGAGGAGGCCCCCTCGCCCGTCATCGACGCCAAGACCCGGGCCAAGATCGGCAAGATCTGCGCGGACGCGGTGGCGCGGATCAAATATTCCGGGGCCGGGACCATCGAATTCCTGTTCGAGAAGGGTCAGTTCTTCTTCATCGAGATGAACACAAGGCTTCAGGTCGAGCATCCGGTGACCGAGGCGATCTATGACGTCGATCTGGTCCAGGAACAGATCCGGGTGGCGGCGGGCCTGCCGATGTCCTTCACGCAAGCCGAGCTGGTCCCGAACGGTCACGCGATCGAATGCCGGATCAATGCCGAGAAGCTGCCGCTGTTTCAACCGAGCCCGGGCAAGGTGCGCACCTATTACGCGCCTGGTGGTCTGGGGGTCCGGATGGACAGCGCGATCTATGATGGCTATACGATCCCGCCCTATTACGACAGCCTGATCGGCAAGCTGATCGTTCATGCCCGCACGCGCCCCCTCGCCCTGGCCCGTCTGCGCCGGGCCCTGAGCGAATTGGTGGTGGATGGGGTTGAAACCACGACACCGCTGTTTGATGCCTTGCTGGATGAGCCCGATCTTCAGAAGGGCAAATACAACATCCACTGGCTGGAGGAATGGCTGGCCCGCGAGCCCTGATCCGAGGGGGATCCTGTCCGGGGCAGGTCCAAACAGTGGTTGCGATGATTACGAGCAAAATCAAAGAGTTGCATCGCCGCCAAGCGCGGACACTTTTGGATCGGCGGTCGGGGGCGCCTCGATGAGCACCCCCCTGCCCGAGATTACCCCCACCCTGCTGCTTCAGGCCTATGCCTCGGGCGTCTTTCCGATGGCCGATGCCGCCCATGCCGAGGAGATTTTCTGGATCGATCCCCGGCGGCGCGGCATCCTTCCCCTGGAGGGGCTGCGTGTGTCCCGTCGGCTGGCCCGGACCTTTTTGAAGGCCGATTTCGAGATCCGGATCGATTCCTGTTTTGGCGCCGTCGTGAAGGCCTGCGCCGACCGGCCGGAAACCTGGATCAACGACCAGATTTTCACGCTCTACCGTGACCTCCACCGCATGGGGTTCGCCCATTCCGTTGAAATCTGGATCGGAGGGGTGCTGAGCGGCGGTCTTTATGGCGTCGCACTCGGGGGAGCCTTCTTTGGGGAGAGCATGTTCAGCCGGTCGAGGGATGCCTCAAAGCTGGCCTTGATTGCCCTGGTGGCCCGACTGAGGGCGGGCGGTTTCACCCTGCTCGATACCCAGTTCGTGACCGACCACCTGACCCGTCTGGGGGCGATCGAGATCAGCCGGGCCGCCTATCACCAGCGGCTGGAGGCCGCCATCAACCGTCCCGCCGACTTCCTTGCCCTTTCAGGGGACGCACCGCGCGATCAGTTGCTGCAACTTACGACCCAGACGTCGTAACGCGGGTGATCCAGCGCCGAGAGCGCCGGCGAGGAGGCGAACATCCAACCTGAAAAGCGGGGTTTTTCCTCCCGGACATCCCGGATTCGCAGGAAGGCATAGGCATCCGCCTTTGGATCCGCCTCTGGAACCCGGCAGGTGTCGGCGGTGATTTCGAGTCGGCCAAACCGGACGGTCTGCCCCACCGCGACATCCAGATCGGTCGCCGCCCCGTTCAGGGTATCGAGTGCCCTGAGATGGAGTTCATTCATCGCAACGGTTTGCTGTGTATTGGAAATCTGGACCGATTGGGCAAAAGACGCCTGCCCCAGCAGGAGGAATGCCGCGAAGGGGCAAAGAATGCCCCTCATTTGCCGGTTCCAAACCGCATGAGCAGGTTGAGAAGATCGATGGACCCTTGGGTGTTCGTGATCTGGTCCCCAGGGGAAAAGGACGTTTCCGAGGCCCCGGGCGTGATCTCGAGGAACGATCCCCCCAGCAAACCTTCGGAAGCGATCTTCACATCCGAATCGTCGGGGATTTTGAGATTGTCCTGAACCGAAAAAGTCGCTTTTGCCTGGAATGTGCTGTTGTCGAGATCAAGCGCCGTCACCGAGCCGACCTTGATGCCAGCGACCCGGACATCGGTTCCCACGGAAATGCCCTGAGCACTGCGAAAGCTGGCGGACAGGGCGTAGCTGTCATCCCGCAGCCGATAGCCACCCGCTTCCCCGGCATAGACCAGAAAAATAGCTGCGGTCAGGACGACAGCGGCTCCGATGACAGCTTCGGCGATATTGTTGGCCATGGCACCGCGTTCCTATGTTCCTATTCCGGCGACCAAGCCTCATAGTCCCGGGAGACCGCGGGTCCAGCCGCGAGAATGCTTCCAGGAGGACGATAGGCAAGATCGGTCCCGGTCAGATTTGGAAGATGCGGCTTCTCCCATGCCTTGCGGGGCAGCGGAGCCTTGGTGGGTGGCTGCTGCCAAGTATGATGGAGCCAACCATGCCATTCCGGAGCAATCCTGCTTGCCTCGGCTTCTCCATTATAGATCACCCAGCGGCGAACATGGTCCCGGCTTTCGTAGTAGATATTTCCCTGAGCGTCCTCACCGACCTTCTGGCCATTCCGCCACGTGTAAAACCGCGTGGCGGTGGTTTGTCCGTTCCACCAGGTCAGAATTCCGAGCAACCACTGCATGTTAACCTCATTCCAAACCACATGAGGCTTATCGCGCAATCCTGGCCGCCAGTCCAGAGGAACCGCCGGCCCAGTTCGCGATTGCTCAGGATGCCGTGGCCGAGCCTTCCTTCCGATCAGCGTAGATCAAAAGGGGATCACCCTTCCGAAGAATACAATCCTCGTTCACCACGACCTCCTCCACACCCTGCATCGAAGGAAGCTCGAACATCGTATCCAGGAGGACCTCCTCCAGGATGGACCGCAATCCACGCGCCCCGGTCTTTCGCTCGATCGCACGCTTGGCGACAGCCTTCAAGGCATCCTCGGTGAAGGTCAGCTGAGTGTCCTCCATCTCGAACAGCCTCTGATACTGCTTGATCAAGGCATTCTTCGGCTCGGTCAGGATCGTGATCAAGGCCGCCTCATCCAGATCAGTCAGGGTCGCCAGAACCGGCAGGCGCCCAACAAATTCTGGAATCAGGCCGAACTTCAGCAAATCCTCCGGCTCAAGCTCCTGGAACAATTCGCCGACCCGGCGCTCGTCCTGGCCCTTCACATCCGCTCCAAAACCCATGGCGGAGCCACGACCGCGCTGCGCGATGATCTTGTCAAGGCCCGCGAAGGCACCGCCACAGATGAAGAGAATGTTGGTCGTGTCAACCTGCAGGAACTCCTGCTGGGGATGCTTGCGACCACCCTGGGGCGGGACCGAGGCCACGGTGCCTTCCATGATCTTCAACAGAGCCTGCTGAACCCCTTCACCCGAAACATCGCGTGTGATCGAGGGATTGTCCGACTTGCGAGAAATCTTGTCGACTTCGTCGATATAGACAATTCCGCGCTGCGCCCGCTCCACATTATATTCGGCGGACTGAAGGAGCTTCAGGATGATGTTCTCCACATCCTCGCCGACATAACCCGCCTCTGTCAGGGTGGTCGCGTCAGCCATGGTGAAAGGCACATCAAGAATTCGCGCCAGCGTCTGGGCAAGGAGAGTCTTGCCGCAGCCGGTTGGGCCGATCAGCATGATGTTCGACTTCTGGAGCTCCACGTCGGAGTTCTTGGTCGCATGATTCAACCGCTTGTAATGGTTGTGCACCGCGACCGAGAGAACCCTCTTCGCAACCTTCTGGCCGATTACATAATCATCCAGAACCTTGCAGATTTCGTGGGGCGTCGGCACTCCGTCAGAGGATTTTACAAGATTGCTTTTTGTTTCCTCACGGATGATGTCCATGCACAATTCGACACATTCATCGCATATGAACACGGTCGGACCCGCGATCAGTTTGCGGACCTCATGCTGGCTTTTCCCGCAGAATGAGCAGTAGAGGGTGTTCTTCGCGTCGCCGCCGCTCGTTTTGCTCATATTTCGCCTCCGGCTTGCGCCTTGCTTTCCTGCGCCAAAATCATTGCCAATCCATGCACTGAAAAGGCCCGCTCCATAGGAACATGCATGGCTGGCGAATTACAAGTCCAAAGGCGCCACACGGTTACGTGACGCCTTACACCCGTCACGCGGGTGGAGTCTCGATGTCGCGCTTGGCGACGATCTCGTCGATCAGACCCCATTCCTGTGCATCCTTGGCTGTCATGAACCGGTCGCGTTCGAGCGCGGTTTCCACTGCTTCGAACGTCTGACCGGTGTGATATTCGTAGATCTGGTTCAAGCGGTCCTTCAAGGCCTGGGTCTCGCGGGCATGGATCATGATATCCGTGGCCTGACCCTGATATCCGCCGGAGGGTTGATGAACCATGATCCGGCTGTTGGGCAGGGAGAAACGCATTCCCTTCTCTCCCGCTGTCAACAGAAGCGAGCCCATCGAAGCGGCCTGACCGATACAGAGCGTCGAAACCGGCGGACGGATATATTGCATCGTATCGTAAATCGACAGACCGGCGGTGACAACGCCACCGGGGCTGTTGATGTACATCGAGATTTCCTTCTTCGGGTTCTCGGCTTCGAGAAACAGAAGCTGGGCAACGATGAGCGTGGACATCCCGTCATGGACGGGTCCCGAAACGAAGACGATGCGTTCCTTCAGAAGACGGGAGTAGATGTCGTAGGCACGTTCGCCGCGGGCGGTCTGTTCAACCACCATCGGCACCAAATTCATGTAAGTTTCGATAGGATCGCTCATCGCGGAAAAAGCCTGTCACTGATTGCGGGGGCGTTAAGCCCGCCCGAGGGTTGGAGACTAGTGTTCGCCTCCGGCAACTGCAAGTGGCGGTGCGATTGAAAACAGGCTGTGCGCGGACCGCCGGACGGTATCGAAGACCTGGCCCCCAAGCATATCCCGCCCCGCATTAAATCCCTCAAACGCTTGGGATTAATACAAGAATCATAACTTCAGAATGATGCAGGCAAAGCAACCTTCGCTTCCGCAGCATTTTCAAAAAATTCAATTACAACTTTTACGACCCAGGCTCTATCGTACCAACCACGACTCAACCTGGGGTTTCCCAAAAAATTTTGGGCTGATTTTCAGGGCTTAATCGGCCACCAAGGAAATTTTTTCCCAAAAAGCCGATGGAGCGCTCTTTGACAGAGCACTCCATCAGCCCAGTTTAGAAACGACGAACTCCGGCCTTATTGCGCCGGAGCAACTTCCACTTCCGTCGCCGCCTCGCTGTCCAGCGCTTCGATCGCGGCCTGCAGTTCGTCCTTGGTCACGGAGCGGTCGGTGATTTGTGCCAAGGAGAGAATATGGTCGACGACCTTGTCCTCGAACAGAGGAGCCCGCAGACCCTGAAGCGCCTGAGGGTTCTTCTGAACGAATTCGAGGAACTGCCGCTCCTGGCCCGGATATTGCCGCGCCTGGGCAAAGATCGCCCGCTGCATTTCCTGCTCCGAGACCGTCACCTCGGCCTTGTTTCCGATTTCAGCGAGAAGAAGCCCAAGACGGACCCGGCGCTCCGCCAGAGACTTGTGCTCCTCGGTCGGTTCGATCGCCGGATGGTCGTGCCCATGGTGATCGGCATGCTCCTCATGCCAGAGCTGGTGCGCAATCTGACGGGCCTCGACATCCACAAGGCTCGGCGGCAGTTCGAAACTGACCATCCCATCCAGCGCATCCATCAGGCCCCGCTTGAGCACTGCGCGGCTGGCTTGGCCATATTCTTCCGCCAGACGCCCGCGAATCTGCTCCTTGAGCGAATCGAGCGTCTCAGCGCCGTACCGTTCCGCCAGCGCATCATCGATCTCGGCGGCCTGAGGGTTCTTGACCGCCTTGATCACACAGGCAAAGACCGCGTCCTTGCCGGCGAGGTTGGGCGCGCCATAGGCTTCGGGAAACGTTACCTTCACATCGATCGTATCGCCGGCCTTGACACCGATCAGCTGATCCTCGAAGCCCGGAATGAAGCTGCCCGAGCCTAGTACCAGCGGGAAATCCTCGGCTGAACCGCCCTCGAACTCCTCGCCATCGACGGAGCCCTTGAAGTCGAAGGTGATCTGGTCACCCGACTGGGCGATCGTGCCCTCTTCCGAGTCTATATAAGTAGTTGCAGACGAAGCGAGGTTTGCGAGCGCCTCGGAAACCGCCTCATCCTCGATCTCCGCCACGAGCCGTTCGAGCTGGATGTCGGTGAGAGCGAGTTCCGGAACCTCCGGCAAGGCTTCATAAGTCATCGATACCTGAACGTCCTGACCTTCCTGCCAGTCCTCATTGGTCATCTTGACTTCGGGTTGCGCGGCGGGGCGATCGCCGGTCGTCTCGAAATGCCGCCGCATCGCCGCGTCGATGCTTTCCTGCATCGCTTCGCCGAGGACGGATTTCCCAAACATCTTCTTCATCAGGGCGGCGGGCGCCTTACCCTTGCGAAAACCCTTCATCTGGAAGTCCCGACGGGCTTCTTCCAGTTTCTCGGTTACTTTCGCCTCGAGCTCGCCCGCGGGCACCGTGATCGCATAGCCCCGCTTCAAGCCTTCATTCAGGGTCTGGGTAACCTGCATATCTCTCCTCGCCTTCGTCTTCTGGTGCGGGCGGAGGGACTTGAACCCCCACGCCTTGCGGCGCCAGAACCTAAATCTGGTGCGTCTGCCAATTTCGCCACGCCCGCGGCCGCGGAAAATGAACTCCGGGACCAAATTGAGGCCGCTTCCTAACAGACCCGCTTCCGCGCTGCGAGCGAAAAGTGGCGTTCCCGTGACACATGTCTCCTGGCCGGGCAGCCGCGACCCCCGCCAAACGAGATTTTTCTAAATTTGCTTGCCCTTTATGCAATTTGGTCAATACATGAGCATACGCGCAAGAAATTCCGGACTTGGTCCGTTCCTGAGGGCGGGCTTGATTGAAACCGTCGGGCCAAGCTGATTTTTCGGAGCGAATTCCGGCGACTGCATCGCCACGGACTGGCCAGGGAGCTGCCGCTAATGAAAAAGATCGAAGCAATTATCAAGCCGTTCAAGCTTGATGAGGTGAAGGAGGCCCTGCAGGAAGTCGGAATTCAGGGTCTCAGCGTAACCGAGGCCAAGGGTTTCGGACGCCAGAAGGGTCACACCGAACTTTACCGGGGCGCGGAATATGTCGTCGATTTCCTGCCGAAGGTGAAGATAGAAGTCGTTCTCGCGGATGACCAGGTGGACGCGGCCGTCGAGGCCATCGTCAATGCCGCGAAGACTGGCAAGATCGGTGACGGGAAGATATTCATCCTGCCGGTCGAGCAAGCAATCCGAATCCGGACCGGTGAAGAGGGCAACGACGCGCTTTGACGGCCCACGCGGGTCGGGAGCGGCGCACGCCCGACCTGCCCGACTACTCGCGCTGACAACGCCAAGGAACAGAGATGAGCGATAAGAATTCCATTCTGAAATCCCTCAAGGAAGACGACATCCCCTATGTCGATATCCGTTTCACGGACCCGAAGGGTAAGCTTCAGCATGTGACCGTTATGTCGGATCTGGTCGACGAGGATTTCCTCGACGAAGGATTTATGTTCGACGGCTCCTCGATCGCCGGCTGGAAGGGCATCGAGGAATCGGACATGAAGCTGATGGTCGATGTCGAAAGCGCATACCTCGACCCGTTCTTCGCAGAAAAGACTCTCTGCGTTCATTGCTCGGTGGTCGAGCCCGATACCGGCGAACCCTATGACCGCGACCCGCGGGGCACCGCCGAGAAGGCGGAAGCCTATCTCGTGTCGAGCGGCATCGGCGACAAGGCCTACTTCGGGCCGGAAGCCGAGTTCTTCATCTTCGACGACGTGCGCTTTGCGAACACGATCAACAAGGTAAGCTTCCAGATCGACGCGATCGACGCTTCCTGGAACACCGACACCGTCTATGAGTCGGGCAACATGGGTCACCGGCCCGGCATCAAGGGCGGCTACTTCCCGGTTCCCCCCGTCGATACGATGCAGGACATCCGCGGCGAGATGCTCTCGACCATGAAGCGGATCGGCATGAAGGTGGACAAGCACCACCACGAAGTTGCCTCGCCGCAACATGAGCTCGGGCTGATCTTCGGCACGCTCACCAAGCAGGCCGACGAGATCCAGAAATACAAATACATCGTCCAGAACGTCGCGGCGGCCTATGGCAAGACCGTGACCTTCATGCCGAAGCCCTACTACGGGGACAATGGCTCGGGCATGCATGTCAACATGTCGATCTTCAAGGACGGCAAGCCCGTCTTCGCGGGCGACAAATATGCCGATCTGAGCCAGGATGCGCTCTATTTCATCGGCGGGCTGCTGCACCATGCAAAATCGCTGAACGCTTTCACCAACCCGACCACGAACAGCTACAAGCGGCTGATCCCGGGCTTCGAGGCGCCGGTGCTGCGGGCCTATTCCGCGTCGAACCGGTCGGGCTGCGTCCGTATCCCGTGGACCGACAATCCGAAGGCAAAGCGTGTCGAGGCCCGCTTCCCCGATCCGCTCGCCAACCCCTATCTCGCCTTCGCCGCCCTGCTGATGGCCGGCATCGACGGGATCAAGTCCAAGATCGATCCGGGCGAAGCTTCGGACAAGGATCTCTACGACCTGCCGCCCGAGGAACTCGCCTCGATCCCGACCGTCTGCGGATCGCTGCGCGAAGCGCTCGACAGCCTGGCCGCCGACCATGACTACCTGCTCGCGGGCGACGTGTTCACCATGGGCCAGATCGAAGCCTATTCGGCGCTGCGGTGGAAGGAAGTCTATGCCTTCGAACACACCCCGCATCCGATCGAATATCAGATGTACTATTCCGGCTGATCCGGCCGAAACAAACCATGGAAAAGGCGGCGCCCCGGCGCCGCCTTTTTTTGTCCGCGCCCGGACGGACGACAAACCATTGAAATCATTCATGTTCCTGAATGATCTGTTTTTGTCGCCGCGGGGACAATCGGGGGCGGATGCCCGGTCCCACGGCGGAACCGGATCCCCTACTCCGGTTTCGCGTCCGGGTGACAGATATCCTTGACGGATTTCAACACGGCGGCGGGGTCGAAGACCCGCTCCAGCCAGTCGTCGCGAAAGATCACCGGGCGGGCCTGGGCGATCGCATGCAGGGCGCCATCCGAAAACTTGCCCTCCGGAAAGATGCCGAAGGCAATCGCCAGTTCGATATTGAGATGCCCGAGAATGAAATCCTCGGCGGCCTGACGCGGAACGCCCCGGCGCACGGCCTCGTCGGTCGCTTCGCGCAGCATCATCGCAAAGGTCGCGCCGACCGTCTCGGACAGGGCGGGCTCCAGGATCGCCATCTGCTCGACCGTCACCCGGTGCGAGCGCATCACCGGCTTGTAGATCTCGCGCGCCACCGCCTCGCAGAGCGCGTAATGCTCCTCCGGCCCCTGCATCAGGGCACAGACGATATGCTGGCGCGCGGCGATCCCGCCGAAATGGTCGCGCTTGGCCACCGGATCGGTTTCCTCATTGAAAATAGGGGGATGGCAGGGATGGGTGACAAAATAGGTGATGTCGGCGCGCTCCGCCAGTTCACCCGCGTGCGGGGCGGCGGCGTCGAGCATGATCACCGCCGTCCCGGGATCGAGCTGGTCCACGATCTGGTGAGTGACGGCGCCGATGGCACGATCCGGCACGGCGAGCAGGACGACATCGGCGCGGCTCAGGGCCTGACCGAGGTCGAGACAGTCGAGGCCGGTCGCGGCTTTGAGGCGCGCCCGCCCCGCCTCGGCGACCTCGACGGGGGCGATGTCATAGCCGGTGCCGGAGAGATTGGTGGCCAGACGGACCCCCATCTTGCCGCCGGCGCCCAGGAGGGCGATTTTTGTCATGGAACGGTTTCCCTTGTTACGCGGTGGCGGGTCCGCCAGTCCGCATCCTCACGAAGAAGTCCGGCGGTCCCATCTGGCCGCCCTTGAGCGCGATCCCGATCCCGTCGCGGGCGGGGTCTGTCGACCAGCCGCGCAGCAGGGCGCCGCCCGAACTGACGGCGGTCTCGGCCGTCAGGGCGAAGAGGCCGAGCTGGCGGGTGGCATGGCTCGATGTGTCGCCCCCGGCGACGACGAGGCGCCGGACGCCGCTGTCCAGTGCCAGACGGTCGAGCAGGCGCCCGAGGCCCGTACCGATCCCGGCATTGAAGGCCGCGTCGGCGCGATGCGTCGCGGCCCCCCGGGCGGTGGCGAGGATGACGGAACGCCCCTGCCCCAGCAGCCGCAGCCCCTGTTCCCTTGCGCGCTCCCAGCCTGTCTCCACCTCCACCGGATCGAGATCGACGACCGCGAAGCCCGCCGCCTCGGCCACGGAGATCTGTTCGGCGGTGACGGGCGAGCAGGAGCCGGAGACGACGGCGATCCGGTCGGCGGGAGCAATGTCGGGCAGATCCGGCGGCGGAGCGAGCAGCCCCGCCGCCCGCCAGGCGGCGACCAGGGCATATTCGATGCCCTGCGATCCGATCAGGAAGGGGGGGCCGTTTTCCCAGATCACAGATCCCGCCGCCGCCAGAGTCTCCTCATCCATCACATCGAAGGCGATCAGCGCCGCGGTCCGGCGCTCCCGCGCCAGGGCCTCGGCGCCCCGCCCCGATTTGAGGTCGATGAGGTCGACGAGGCCGATCCCGCGATCGGTCTGGCGCCCGAGATGGAGACGCACATCCGCCTCGGTCATCGGGGTGACCGGATGGACCGACATGGTGGGATGCCGGTCGAGGCGATGAATGCCATCGCCCGCCCGGGCGAAGAGCGTGCCGAAAGCCTGCCAGCGGCCGATGCGCGGCGCGGCGACGATCAGGGCCGACCAGTCGCCCGCGAGATCGGCGGCGAGGCCGATCGAGCCGGTCTCGGGGGAGCTGTCGAGGGTCGAGCAGATCTTGTAATGCAGGACCGGCGCGCCGAGGGCACGCAACCCTTCGAAGATCGCGGGCAGTTCCGCGCGCATCCAGTCGGGGCCGCGGGTCCGCGCATCGCCCGCGAGCCCGATGGCGCGGATGCCGGGAAAGCGGGCGAGAAGCGCCTCGGTCGGGCTGTCGAGGAAGAGGACGGCGGGCAGGCCCGCGAATTGCAGGACCTCCATCACCGCCGCCGCGCCGGTGAAGTCATCGCCATACCAGGAGAGGATGCGTTCCGGCAGGTTCATGCGAAGGCGTCCAGCGCCGCGGCGAGGTCGGGATGGGTTCGCGCATGAGTGGCGGCGGGAATGCCGGCAATGGCGGCGTCCCAGGCCTCGCGCAGGGCGGCGACCCCGGCGGCGGGGCCGGAGGGATGGGCCATGATGCCGCCGCCCGCCGCGTAGATGAGATCGGTGGAGCCGAGGGCGGCGAAGGTGTCGCCGACCTGGGCGACGGTCTGGCCCGAGGAGAAGACCGGCATGACAACGCAGGGTTTATCCGGCCAGAGCGGGGTGAGAAGCGACCGGGCCGAGGCGATCACGCTCTCGTCCGGCTCGCTGAACTTGTTGCGCAAACCGTTGACATGGAGATGGTCCGCCCCCGCCAGCCGCCAGAGTTTCGACCAGGCGACGTAATCGAAGCCAAGGGCCGGATGGCGGGTGAGCGCGCCCCAGCCATTGCGATGGGCATGGATTGGCAATTGGGAATGTCGGCGCAGGGCGAGCATTCCCGCGAGCCCGACCCCGGTGACCGAGGCCATGACACAGGTGCCGCCCTGTTCCAGCACAAAATCATGCCGGCGGCGCATTTCATCGATTTCGCCGGTCAGGTTGAAGGCGAACATCGGTTTGTGGCCCAGCCGGTCGGCATGGCGCCGGATGACGCCCATGACCGAGAGCACGCGGTCCTCAAACGGACAGAGCGGGCCGTCCGATTGCAACTCATCATCCTTGATGAAATCGATGCCCGCCGCGCAGAGGGTATCGACCAGATCGGCGGTGGCGCGGGCATTCAGTCCGACCGAGGGTTTGATGATGGTGCCGATCAGGGGCCCTGTGTCGAGGCCGGTGAGTTTCCGCGTCCCCTCGATGCCGAAGGCCGGTCCCGGAAGGGTCGCGAAGTCCGGCGGCAGGCGCAGGTCGAGCAGGCGCAGGCCGGAGAACTGGCGCAGTTCGAAGAGGTTGCCCGCGACGGCGGCGACGAGGTTGGGCAGGCTCGGGCCCAGATTGGCGATCGGCCAGCTGAGGGTGACGCGGGCGCGGCGGTGGGGTTTGTCGGCCCGTCCGGCGCCGGGCAGCGAGGGTTGGGCGACAGGGCCGAGGTCGGTGAGGGCGGTGACGGTGGCGGCGGAGCGCGCCTTGAGTTCAGGGGTTTCGCCGGGGACGGCGCGG
The DNA here is from genome assembly GCA_048594665.1 of Amaricoccus sp. Classification (GTDB taxonomy): domain Bacteria; phylum Pseudomonadota; class Alphaproteobacteria; order Rhodobacterales; family Rhodobacteraceae; genus Amaricoccus. Next base: position 168,650 of record JBMDWT010000040.1, read on the forward strand.
AAGGTGCCCGAGGATTGCTCGCCCGCCATCACCTCGGCGGCGGCATCGAGGGGATAGGCGGTTTCGATGAGGTAATCCGCTTCGATCCGGTTCATCGAGGGCATCCTTGTGTCCTGAATTGGGCGATATCGACGGATTGGCCCCGGGCCGCCGAGTGATAGGCCGCGAGGGCCAGGACCAGCGTTTCGAGATTATGCGCGCCGGAGGGCCGGGGGTCGGCCTCGCCGCGCAGCACCGCGACGACATGGGTCTGGAAGGCTGTGACCGACTCCTGGATCAGGTGCCAGGGTCGCCCCCCCCAGGCGGGCACGTCGGGTTCCGCGTCGATGTCACGCAGGGCGCCATCCTTGTGCAGGCGGATCCTGAAGCCGGTCGTGAGTTCGAGCGTTCCGGCCTCGCCCTCCAGCCAGACGAGGGTTTGCGGGAAGGGATCGGGGGTGACGTGCGCGAAGAACGAGGTCTCGATCGAGGAGACCGCGCCCGAGCCATGGCGCAGGAGCGCGGTGAAGGCATCCTCGCCCCGGACCTCGGGATTGAGACGCTGGGTTTCGCAGGTGAGCCGGGTGACGTCCCCGAGCAGGAATCGCGCGACATCCAAGAGATGCAGGCCGATGTCCATCAGGGCCAGATCGGGGATTTCCGCGAGATAGGGCTGGTTGGCATAGATGTCATACCCGTGACGAAAGCTGATCCGGGCGAAGGCGGGGCGGCCGATCGTGCCGCGCGCCAGCTCCGCCTGCAATTCGCGCAGCGGTTTCTGCCAGCGGAAGTTCTCGTGCACCAGCAGGGGGCGGCCCGCGGCCTCGGCGGCGGCGACCATGGCGGCGCCATCGGCGTAGGTTTCCGCGAAGGGTTTCTGGCAGATCGTCAGGGCACCATGGGAGAGCGCCAGTTCGACGAGCGGGCGGTGGCTGCCGACCGTGGTGGCGATATCGACGAAATCCGGGCGGACGCGGGCCAGCATGGTGGCGGCGTCGGTAAAGGGTTCGGCGCCAAATTCGGTGGCGAAGGCCCGGGCCTTGTCGGGGTCCCGGTCGCAGACGGCGACGATCTCGGCCCCTTCGATCCCGGCCCAGCCGTGCATGTGATTGCGCGCGAAAAATCCACAGCCGATCAGGGCACCACGCCAGGTCATGCCATCCCCCCAAGGATCAATGTCTCGAACCGGGCAAGATCCCGCTCGCCGGTCGCATCGACTTCCGCCCCGTCCCGCCGGATCAGAAGGGCGCGGCCGGACAGGGAGACCCGCGCGGGATCAGGGCCGAGGTTGGTGACAAGGCCCTCGCCCGTTTCGCTCCGGATCGCGATCAGGCCCGATGCACCCCCGGTGATCTCCACGGGACACCCGGCGAGACGGGACAGCGCCTCGACCACGCGGAAGATCGGCCAGGGCGCGTCCCTCGGCCCGAGGCCCAGCGGGCCGCCGGTCATGGCGGGGGCATAGCTCGCCACCCCGCCCCGCGCCGCCTGCGCCGCCGCGGCGACCCCCCAGGCCGCGCCAAAGGTCCGGCGCTGTCGCGGGTCCGTCATCGCCATCGCGATCCGTTTGCCCTCGGGATTGTCGGCGACCGCCGCGCCATAGGGATTGGAGCGCATCCCGATCGAGATCAGCCCCAGATGCATGGAACGCCCCCCCGCCAGCGCCCGGGCCGAGGCGAAGACGTCCCCCAGAGCCTCCAGCGTTTCCAGGACGGATGCATCGTCGGCGGCGTGAACGATGGCGCTGGTGCCGAAGGTGACAAAATCCACCGCCGCGGGATCAGGGCGGTGCCGGTTGAATTCGGTGAAATTGGTCAGCATCCCGCCGCCGACCTCCACCCCCGGAAAAGCCGCGCGGACAAGGGGCACCAGATCCGCCGGGGTCGGACCCGCGGGCCAGGGACCCTCCGGCTGATGGCTGGAGAGATAGGCGCGCGGCAGGGCGATGACCCGCGCGGGAACCAGACCGGCGGCGGCGCAGGCCGCACTCGCCGCCTCGATCTCCGCCCGTCCCTCCGCCAGCAGTTCGAGCGTCACCGGCCCGAAGCCCTCCGGCACCCCCGAGGGCCGGGCGGGATCGTACCGCCACAGGAGCCCCGCGCCCGCCACCGACGCCCCGATGGGAGCACAGAGAGCCTCCTCATGGGCCAGAAGGATCCCGGGCATCCGTGCGCGCACCGGCTCCGGGGCCGGGCGCCGGATCCCGGCGGAACCGGCGCGCTCCAGGGCGATGGTGATCCGCTGGCGCAACACCTCGCCCGCCGCGACGGTGAAGGGACGCGGGCGGGCAAGCGGGCGGCAATAGGTCTTGAACGAGGCGTCGGTCCAGTTGCGCTGGTCCTCCATCTCGAAGACCTCGCCCTCCATACCGATCTCGATGGACACAGGCCCCACCCGATGGCGCAGCCCCTGGATATCAAAGACCGGCTGTCCGGGCGAAATCCGGTCCGGGAAAACGGCGCCGGTCCGGGAGCCGTCGGACTGCGTGACCTCCACCGGCTGACCCACCACGCCCGCCAGCGGATGGAGCAGGATGAAGCCCGCGCGATTGACCGCCACATCCCGCTCGGCGGTCAGGTCGAGATCGGCGACCAGGCGCGCCCCATTCGCGCGTGCGTCTATCGCTAGCCGGAAGTGACCGATGAAACCACCGCCCCGGAACCGGCGCTCATAAGAGGGGCCGGGGCCAAAACCACAGGAAAGCGTCTCGGTCGGGGCGGTGCGCCAATCGGCATCGCGGATCGGCATGTCGATGCGCCGCAGGACCTCGACCCCGTCGAACCGCAGGGAGCGCACCGCGCCCTCCTCGACGATCAGATCGAGCGGACCCGCCGTGAGGCCCGTGGATGCCGCCGCTTCCGTTCCGCTGTCCATCCGCTCCCCTTTTTGCAAACTTATTATACCAGTTGGCGAGAAGAGGCAAATGCAAAGGCCGAGGGCGCATGCCTCCTGACCCTCGTCGCGATGTCCTGCCCGGGGGTTCGGTCCGCCGCCGGACTATCGCTCAGGGCCGAAGGCGTGGCCGACGGTAGAGGTCATTCGCGCGCAGGAGATGATCCGACATCGCCGCCGCGGCCGCCTCGGCATCGCCGCTCGCGATCGCCGCGGCGATGTCACGATGCTCTCGCAGCGTCAGTTGCTCCAGGCCTGGAACCCCGACCAGATCGGCATGAAAATCGGCGAGCCACCGGAACAGGGCATCCATCAGCGCCCCATAGATCGGATTGCCGGACATCCCGGCCACCTCGCGATGGAACAGGCCATCCAGGGCCCGAAATCGGGCGGAATCCTCGATGGAATCTTCCATGAGCGCGACAATTCCGGCGAGCCGGTCGAGATCGGCGCCCGACCGGCGCCGCGCCGCGATCCGGGCCATTTCCCGTTCGAACAATGCCCGCGCTTCCTTGAGGTTTTCGAGCGAGGCGGGTGAATGGTCGAGGATATGTCGCATGGTCTCGCTGATCTGTTCGACCATGCGCCCGATCGAGGGTTCCGCGACCCGCGCCCGGCCGCCCTGCCGGATCTCGATCAGACCACTGCCGGCGAGGGATTGCATCGCCTCGCGGATCGCCGGACGCCCCACGCCGAGGCGTTCCATCAACTCGCGCTCCGACGGAAGATTGCCGCCGATGCCGACATCGCCGGTGCGGATCATGTCGAGCAACATGTCGCGGACCGGCTCGGAGAGTTTCTTTCGGGGGCCGCGCGGTTCCTCTGTCATGATACCAGTCTGACAGATCCGATTCCGCGCGGCAAGGTCAGCGCCGCTTCATCGCCGCCATCAGCGCATCGCCCAGCGAACCGGTGCCCGTCGCGGGCGGCTCCGGCGCGCGCGCCGGGCGCCCGCCGGATTTCGCCGGTTGCGGCGCGCGGGGTTCCGGCGCCTCGCGCCGCATGGTCAGGCCGATGCGTTTGCGGGCAATATCGACCTCGACGACGCGGACCTTGACGACATCGCCCGCCTTGACGACCTCGTGTGGGTCCTTCACGAACCGGTCGGCCAGTTGCGACACATGGACGAGCCCGTCCTGATGCACCCCGATATCGACGAAGGCGCCAAAGGCCGCGACATTGGTCACCGTGCCTTCCAGCAGCATGCCGGGTTTGAGATCCTTGATATCCTCGACCCCGTCCGCGAAGGTCGCGGTCACAAAGCCGGGGCGCGGATCCCGGCCCGGTTTTTCCAGTTCCGCGAGAATGTCGCGCACGGTCGGCAGGCCGAATTTCGCATCGACGAAGGTCTGGGGATCGAGCGCGCGCAGGCGTTTTTCGTCGCCCATCAGCGCGCGCAGGTCACGACCGCAGGCGGCGACGATCCTGCGCGCGAGGCCGTAAGCCTCGGGATGCACCGCCGATGCATCCAGCGGCTCCGCCCCGCCCCGGATGCGCAGGAAACCCGCGCATTGCTCGAAGGCCCGGGGACCAAGGCGCGGGACGCCCAGCAGATCCTTGCGGGTCCGGAAGGCGCCGTTTTCATTGCGGTAAGCGACGATCGCATCGGCCAGCGCCGGTCCGAGGCCGGAGACATGGGCGAGCAGGGGCGCGGAGGCCATGTTGAGATCCACCCCCACCGCGTTCACCGCGTCCTCGACCACCGCTTCGAGCGAGCGTCCCAGCCGGTTCTGATCGACGTCATGTTGATATTGGCCGACGCCGATCGCCTTGGGTTCGATCTTGACCAGCTCGGCCAGCGGATCCTGAAGGCGGCGGGCGATCGAGACCGCGCCGCGCAGGGAGACATCGAGATCGGGGAATTCCTTGGCCGCGCGTTCCGAGGCGGAATAGACCGAGGCGCCCGCTTCCGAGACGATGACCTTGGTCGGTCTGGGATTGGGCAGATCGGCGAGAATGTCGGCGACGAGCTTCTCGGTCTCACGGCTGCCGGTGCCGTTGCCGATGGCGATGAGTTCGACCCGGTGCCGGGCGATCAGGGCGGCGAGCGCGGCGCGCGTTCCGGTGACGTCGTTGCGCGGCTGGAACGGATAGACCGTGGCGGTGGCGAGCAGCTTGCCGGTGGCATCCACGACCGCGACCTTGACGCCGGTCCGGATGCCGGGATCGAGCCCCATGGTCGCCCGCGCCCCGGCGGGCGCGGCGAGCAGCAGATCCTTGAGATTGCGGGCGAAGACGCGGATCGCCTCCTCCTCGGACCGGCCGCGCAGGTCCGATTGCAGATCGAGCATCATGGTGAGGCTGAGCTTGGTGCGCCAGGTCCAGCGGGCGACCTCGCCGAGCCAGAGATCCCCGGGCGCCGTGCCCGCGACCCCGAGGGCGGCCGAGACCATGGTTTCGACCTCGGCCCGGCCGGTTTCCGGATCGGGGCCGATATCGAGCGCGAGGACACCTTCGTTGGCACCGCGCATCATGGCGAGGGCGCGGTGGCTCGGGACATCGGACCAGCGTTCGGAATGGGCGAAATAGTCGGAGAATTTGGCGCCCTTCTCCTCCTGGCCCTTGATGACCTCGGCGCGCAGGAGGGCGTTCTTGCGGAGCCACGCGCGCAGGCGGCCCAGGAGGCCCGCGTCCTCGGTCAGGCGCTCGGCGAGGATGTCGCGCGCGCCGTTGAGCGCGTCCTTGATGTCGGGAACCGCCTCGGACAGGTATTTCGCCGCGAGGTCCGGCGGGGCGAGGCGGCGGTCGGCGAGGATCGCCTCGGCCAGGGGTTCGAGGCCGTTCTCCCGCGCGATGGCCGCCTTGGTCCGGCGTTTGGGTTTGTAGGGCAGGTAGAGGTCTTCGAGGACGGATTTGCTGGCTGTCGCGGCGATGCTGGCTTCGAGTTCGGGCGTCAGCTTGCCTTGCCCGCGGATGGTGTCGAGGATGCTCGCCCGCCGCGCCTCCAGCTCCCGCAGATAGCTCAGACGCTCCGACAGGGTGCGCAGCTGCGTGTCATCGAGGCCCCCGGTTGCCTCCTTGCGATAGCGTGCGACGAAGGGAACCGTCGAGCCGGCGTCGAGCAATGTCACCGCCGCGTCGACCTGATCGGGGCGTGCTCCAATTTCGGTGGCGATGGTTTGCGCAATGCGCCTGTGTGTGTCGGCGGCCATGGTCTTCCCGGTGTTGACTCGAACCCGCACCCTACCCCGCCCGGCCCGGACTGCCAACATCGGACGTCCGGGGCAGAGAGGGGGGCCGGGAACGCCCCCCCGTTGCCCTGGACTCAGGCGCCCGCCGAGGTCTCCTCCAGCACCACGTCATAGCCCCAGAGCCGGCGCAGATGCGCCATGGTCGCGTTCTTGGCCTGGTTGTCCAGTGGCACCCGGTTGCGGCGGGTATGCCGCAGCCGCAGGATCCGGTCGCCGTTCAGATCGACATCCATCACCTGAATGTCCGGCTCGGAAATCGAAATGTCCCGGGATCGGGCCAGGGCATCGCGCACCTCACGATAGCCGCGTTCGTCGTGGATGCCCGCGACCCGGTAGCTGCGCTCCGTCGCATCGTCGGACAGGGCGAACATGCTGAAATGACGCATCACCTTGGGGCTGAGGAACTGCTGGATGAAACTCTCGTCCCGGTAATGGGCCCAGGCATCCTTGATCACGCCCCGCCAGTCATCATGCCCTGCGAATTCCGGGAACCAGTCGCGATCCTCGGCGGTGGGTGCCTCGCAGATCCGCCGGATATCCTGCATCATCGCAAAGCCGAGCGCATAGGGATTGAAACCGCTGAACCTCGGATCGTCATAGCCGGGCTGGGTCAGGACGTTGGTATGGTTGTGCAGGATCTCGAACATCGCCCCATCGTCGATGCGGCCCTTGGTATACAGGCTGTTCATGATGTGGAAATGCACGAAACAGGCACAGCCTTCGTTCATCACCTGCGTCTGTTTCTGCGGATAGAAATATTGCGCGATATTGCGGACGATGCGCAGAATCTCCCGCTGCCAGGGCTTGAGGATCCGGCTGTAGCGCTCCAGGAACAGAAGGATGTTCTCCTCCGGCAACCGCATCTCGCGCTTGCGGGCGCGCGCCTCGCTCTCGGCCTCGGCCGTTCTGGCCGGACCGCTGAAGGAATCCCAGAGGTAATGGACGAACCGCTCCTCCTCCTCGATCTGCTCCTTCTGGCGGCGCAACTCCTCGCGCAGCGACGGTTGCGCGGGCCGGCGATGACGGAACACGCCCGAGGACATCAGGGCATGGGCGGAATCGAGCAATTGCTCCACCTCGCCGACCCCGTGCCGGTCCTCGCATTCCGAAATGAACCCCCGCGCGTAATCGAGATAATCGAGGATTCCGCTCGGATCGGTCCATTGCCGGAACAGATGATTGTTCTTGAAGAAATGATTGTGCCCGAAGGCCGCGTGCGCCATCACCAGCGCCTGCAGGGCCATCGTATTCTCTTCCAGACAATAGCTGATGCAGGGGTTGGAATTGATCACGATCTCATAGGCGAGCCCCCGCCCGCCACTGCGATAAAGCTGCTCGTGCTGGATGAAATGCTTGCCGAAGGACCAATGCCGATACATGAGCGGCATGCCGACCGAAGAATAGGCATCGAGCATCTGCTCGGCCGAGATGATCTCGATCTGGTTGACGAAGGTATCGAGCTCCAGCTCCGTGCGCGCGATATCCTCGATCGCATCCATCGTCCAGCGCAGGGTGTCAAAGGACCAGTCCGCCCCTTCGAAAAGCAGATCCTGTTTCAGCGGGCTCGCGGCCATCAGGACGCCTCCTTCTGACGTGAGAACAATTCGCGGAAGACCGGATAGATGTCCCCGCCCCGCGCGATCCGCTTCATCGCGAAATTGGGCCAGGCCTCCGCCACCGCGCGATAAGCCATCCAGAGTTCGGTGCCGTTGCCGTCGCTCTTGAGGAACTGGGTTTCGACCTCCGAGATGATCTCGACATAGGCGAAATACTGGCAATAGCGCATCAGGGTTTCGTTCAGCATCTCGCGGCAGTTCGCGCTGTCGCCGGAATGATTGTCACCGTCCGAGGCCTGCGCCGCGTAGATGTTCCAGTCCTGGGGCGAATAGCGCGCCGCCACCACCTTGATCATCTCGGCAAGCGCGGTGCTGACCACCGTGCCTCCCGTCTCGCGCGAATTGAAGAAGGTCTCCTCGTCGACCTCGCTCGCCACATGGGTATGCCGGATGAAGACGATCTCGACGCGGTCATACCGACGGCTGAGAAAGAGATGCAGAAGGACGAAGAACCGCTTGGCCAGATCCTTCTCGCGTTCGCCCATCGAGGCGGAGACATCCATCAGGCAGAACATCACCGCGTTGGCCTTGGGTTCCGGACGATGCTCGAAATGCTTGTAGCGCACATCGATCGGATCGAGATAGGGCACCAGCTTCTGACGGCGCAGCAGCGTTTCCAGATCGCGCCGGAGCTCCGCGAGCCTGGCCTCGTCCGGATCGGCAAGCGCTTCGAGCCGTGCGATTTCGAACTGGAGGACGGCCACTTCCTCCTCGCTCGGCCGCCGCAGCGCCAGCCTGCGCCCAAAGGCATTGCGCATGGTCCGTTGCACATTGAGATTGCCGGGCGATCCGGTCGCGGAATAACCGGCGCGCCTCGGCTTGGTCGCGGTGATGGTCTGGAGGGTGTTCTTCACAAGGTCCGGAAGTTCCAGATCCTCAAAGAAGATATCGAGGAATTCCTCGCGGGAGAGGACGAAGGCGAACTGATCCGTCCCCTCGCCATCGGGGGCGCCGCGCTTGCCCCCGCCGCCCCCGCCGGAGGGCGGCTTGTCGATGCGATCCCCGGTCCGGTAGACCTTGTTGCCAGGAAGAACCCGCTCGCGCTGTCCGCCCTCGGAGGAATGGTGAAACTGCGGTTCCGCCAGTCCGTCGGCCGAGACGGAGACCCCGCCGCTGCGATCGATATCGGCGATCGCCCGTTTGCGGATCGACTCGTCCACCGCCTGCTTGATCTGTCCACGCACCCGCTGGATGAAGCGCTGGCGGTTTCCGAGGCTCTTGGCCTTTGGGTTCAGTCTCCTGTCGACAAAATGCGCCATGTCCGGTGACCGCCTATCCCGCCTTGTTCACACGCATGTACCATTCCACCAGCCTTCGGACCTGACGCGGCGTATAGCCCCGCACCACCATGCGATCGACGAACTGCGCATGTTTGGTGTCGGTTTCCTTGTCGCGCTTGGCGCCAAAGCTGATCACGGGCAACAGATCCTCGACCTGGCCGAACATGCGCTTTTCGATGACGCGGCGCAGCTTCTCGTATTTGTGCCAGTCCGGGTTCCGTCCGCCATTCTCGGCCCGGGCGCGCAGGACGAACTTGACCACCTCGTTGCGGAAATCCTTGGGGTTGGAGATGCCCGCCGGCTTTTCGATCTTGGCCAGTTCCTGTTCAAGAACATCGCGGTCGAACATCTGGCCGGTGTCGCTGTCCTTGTAGTCCTGATCCTCGATCCAGGCATCGGCATAGGCGATGTAGCGATCGAACAGATTCTGGCCATAGTCGGAATAGGATTCCAGATAGGCCTTCTGGATTTCCTCGCCGATGAATTCCGCGTAACGCCGGGCAATCTCGGTCTTGATGAAGGCGAGATAGCGGGTTTCGACCTCGTCGGGGAACTGCTCGCGCCGGATCGCCTGTTCCAACACATACATCAGATGCACCGGATCGGCGGCGATCTCCTCGTTGTCATGGTTGAAGGCCTCCGACAGGACCTTGAAGGCGAAGCGGGTGGAGATCCCGGTCATGCCCTCGTCGACCCCGGCGGTGTCGCGATATTCCTGGATCGACTTGGCCTTCGGATCGGTATGTTTCAGGGTTTCGCCGTCATAGACCCGCAGTTTCGAGAACAGCGTCGAATTCTCATGCTCCCGGATACGGGTCAGCACGCTGAACCTGGCCAGGATCGGAAGCGTTTCCGGGGCGCAGGACGCCTTGGACAGGGTGCTGTTGGCGAGGAGCTTTTCATAAATCTGGCTCTCCTCGGTCGCGCGCAGGCAGTAGGGCACCTTCACGACACAGATGCGGTCGAGGAAGGCCTCGTTGTTCTTGTTGGACTTGAAGAGCTGCCATTCGGACTCGTTTGAATGCGCGACGATAACCCCTTGGTAAGGAAGAGCACCGATATTCTCGGTGCCGGTGTAGGACCCTTCCTGCGTGGCTGTCAGCAGAGGATGCAGCACCTTGATCGGCGCCTTGAACATCTCGACGAATTCGAGCAGCCCCTGCGTGGTCCGGTTCAAGCCGCCGGAATAGCTGTAGGCATCGGGATCGTTCTGGCTCAGATGTTCGAGCTTGCGGATATCGAGCTTGCCGACCAGCGTCGAGATATCCTGGTTGTTCTCGTCGCCGGGCTCGGTCTTGGCCACGCAGATCTGGCGCAGCTTCGAGGGATGGAGCTTGACGACGGTGAATTTGGAGATGTCCCCGCCAAATTCCGCGAGGCGCTTGACCGCCCAGGGGGACATGAGGCCCGTCAGGAGGCGGCGCGGAATGCTGTACTTGTCTTCGAGCAGGGCGCCGAAGCGTTCGCGATCAAAGAGCCCGAGCGGGGATTCGAAGATCGGGCTGATCTCCTGCCCGGCCTTCAGGACATAGACCGGCTCCTTCTCCATCAGGAGCTTCAGCTTCTCCGCGAGCGTGGACTTGCCCCCGCCCACGGGTCCGAGCAGATAGAGGATCTGCTTGCGCTCCTCGAGCCCCTGGCTCGCGTGACGAAAGAAGGCGACGACGCGCTCGATGGTTTCCTCGATGCCATAGAGATCTTCGAAGGCTTTGTAGCGCTTGATCGTCCGGTTGAGAAAAATCCGTCCCAACCTCTGATCGAGGCTCGTGTCGACGACCTCCGGCTCTCCGATCGCCGCCACCATCCTCTCGGCGGCGGTCGCGCACATCATCGGGTCCTCGCGACACCCGAGCAGGTAATCCTGCAACTGCATTTCTTCGACCTTTTCAAGGTCATAGGCTTCTGCAAATCGGGTGAAGACTTCCATCTCGGCTAATCCTGTTCCTGCTCCTGGTCGTCGGCGTCTTGCGTTAAGCTTTCTCCTAACAAGGTTAACAAGTGGTGTGCTGTCGGCCGCTTGCCACCCTCCTTCGCCGCATCAATGGTAAATTCTGATTGCGTTCTGAAACAAAGGCAACGATAAAGCCCGGTTTGTTCAAAAGGATCGAGACGTTGTGAGCCTTTGCCTTGTGAGCGGGCATCGCGACGCGTCTCTGCCCAAGCCCTACGCGTCCGTGGTTTAGCACCCCCCTCCCACCGCCCCGGGTCACAAATCGACTCCCGTCCCGGGATCGGATGGAATAGATATTCCATGAAAACCGCGCGACGGACATCTATCGAAAAGGGACCAGCACTCGATGTCATCGGAACCGACCCCCTCCACCGCCCCGGAGACGCTGGAAGCCCTGTTCCGGACCCTCGCCGAACGCGCGGACACCATGCCCAAACGCCTGCGCCAGTGCGCCGACTTCCTCGCGCAATATCCCGACCGGGTCGCGGTCTCGACGGTCGCCGAACTCTCCGCCGCGGCGGACGTCCAGCCCTCCGCCATGATGCGATTCTGCCAGGAACTGGGCTTCTCCGGCTTCAGCCAGATGCAGCGCCTGTTTCGTGAGGAATATGCGCGGAACTGGCCGGATTATGCGACCCGCCTGCGCAATCTGCGCACGCTGGGCCAACAGAGCCCCGGCGCGATGCTGGCGGAATTCGTGGAGGCGGGGCGGGCCTCGCTCGAAAAACTCATGACCTCGGTCGATCCGGACCTGCTGGAACGCGCGGTCGATGTGCTCTCGGCCGCGCCGATGATCCATCTCGTCGGCTATCGCCGCGCCTTCCCGGTCGCGAGCTATCTCAGCTATGCCTTCGAGAAGATGAACATCCCCTGCTTCCTCCACACCAGCGTCGGCAAACTCAGCACCAGCCATGCGCTGCGCCCCGGGGATGCCGTGCTTGCCATCACCTTCGCACCCTACAGCGTGGAAACCGTCGCCTTCGCCGAACTGGCCAGCGAGGCCGGAAATCCGGTCGTCGCAATCACCGATTCGCTTTCCAGCCCCCTGCAACGGATCCAGGCGATCCCCCTGCTCGTCTCGGAAATCGATGTCGGCGCCTTCCGGGCCCTGTCCGCGACCTTCGCCCTCGCCCTCGCTCTGTCCGTCGCCGTCGGAGCGCGCAAAAAACAATATGACGAGTGACTGGAATTTAACGGTTCCCAAAACGGAATAAATATTCTATTTTAACACAGGAATCAGATCACACGAATTATAGACCCGTCGAGACGGGCGAAGGGGGAAGGTACGGCATGCCCAAACTGGATGTCATCACCATCGGCAGGTCCTCGGTCGACCTCTACGGCGCCCAGATCGGCGGCCGACTCGAGGATATGGCCTCGTTCCACAAATATATCGGCGGCTCGCCCACCAACATGGCGGCGGGCACCGCGCGGCTCGGCCTCAAATCCGGTCTGATCACCCGCGTCGGTGACGAGCATATGGGCCGGTTCATCCGCGAGACGCTCGCGGCCGAGGGTGTCGACACGAGGGGCGTGCTCACCGATCCCGACCGCCTCACCGCGCTGGTCATTCTCGGCATCCGCGACCAGGACCGTTTCCCGCTGATCTTCTATCGCGAGAATTGCGCCGACATGGCGCTCTGCGAGGAGGATATCGATCCCGACCTGATCGCCGACACCCGCGCGGTCGTCGCCACCGGCACCCATCTTAGCCATCCACGCACCGAGGCCGCCGTCCTCAAGGCGCTTCGCCTCGCCCGCGACAATGGCGCGCGCACCGCGCTCGATATCGACTATCGCCCCAACCTCTGGGGCCTCGCCGGTCATTCCGAAGGCGAAAGCCGCTTCATCGAAAGCGCCGCCGTCACCGCGAAACTCCAGTCCACCCTCGCCCTCTTCGATCTGATCGTCGGCACCGAGGAGGAATTCCACATCGCCGGGGGCTCCACCGACACGATCGAGGCGCTGCGCGCGGTCCGCGCGGTCTCGGCGGCGACGCTGGTCTGCAAGCGGGGTCCGATGGGCGCCGCCGCCTTCACCGGCGCCATTCCCGACAGCCTCGACGATGGCGAAAAGGGCCCCGGTTTTCCGATCGAGGTCTTCAATGTGCTTGGCGCCGGCGATGGCTTCATGTCGGGCCTTCTGACCGGCTGGCTCACCGGCCAGGACTGGCCGACCTCGCTCGAATATGCCAATGCCTGCGGCGCCTTCGCCGTCAGCCGCCATGGCTGCGCGCCCGCCTATCCGTCGTGGGAGGAACTGCGGTTCTTCCTCGATCGCGGCATCAAGGAAAAGGCCCTGCGCAAGGACGCGGAACTCGAACAGATCCATTGGTCCACCAACCGCCTCGGGGACTGGCCCGAAATGCGGGTCTTTGCCTTCGACCACCGGATGCAGCTCGAATCGGTCGCGGACGAACTGGGCGTCTCGCGGGACCGGATCGGGCCGTTCAAGCAGCTCTGCCTTCGGGCCGCGCAAAAGGTCGCGAATGGCCGTCCCGGCTACGGTCTGCTCTGCGACGGACGGCTGGGACGCGATGCGCTCTACGCCGCCGCCGGAACCGGCCTCTGGATCGGCCGCCCCGTCGAGGATCCGGGCAGCCGACCGTTGCGTCTGGAGATCGAGCCGGACTATGGCAGCGCGCTCAGCGAATGGCCGCTCGAACATGTGGTCAAGGTGCTCGCCTTCTATCATCCCGACGACACGCCCGAAATGAAGGCGGATCAGGAAGCCACCGTCGCGCGGCTGGCCCGCGCCGCCCGGGCCAATCGGCTGGAGTTCCTGCTCGAAATCATCCCCTCGCGGGTGGCACCTGTGACCGACACCACGAATGCCGAAATCATCCAGCGGTTCTATGATCTCGGGGTCTATCCCGACTGGTGGAAGCTGGAGCCGATGAAGACCGACGCCGCCTGGGCCAATGCCTGCGCCGCCATCACCCGCAACGATCCCCATACCCGCGGCATCGTCGTGCTAGGGCTGGAGGCCCCGACCGAGGAGCTCGCCGCCAGTTTCGCGGTCGCGGCCCGTCATGATCTGGTCAAGGGTTTCGCGGTCGGCCGGACGATCTTCGCCGATACCGCGCGGGCCTGGCTGGCCGGATCCTTGTCCGACGATCTGGCGGTGTCCGAGATGGCCGAGAAATATCAGCGCCTCTGCCGTATCTGGGACGAGGCGCGCGCCCGCAGAGGAGCCGCGGCATGAAAACGATTCGATTGACCGCCGCCCAGGCGATGGTGCGCTATCTCTCCCGGCAGGTGAACGACGCCGGGGTTCCCTTCTTCGCCGGATGCTGGGCCATCTTCGGCCATGGCAATGTCGCGGGGTTGGGCGAGGCGCTCTACGCCGCCGGCGACGACTTTCCGACCTGGCGCGGGCATAACGAACAGGGCATGGCCCATGCCGCCATCGCCTATGCCAAGGCGCTGAACGGCGAGCGGGCGATGGCCGTCACCACCTCGATCGGGCCGGGCGCGCTCAACCTGGTCACCGCCTCGGCGCTCGCGCATGTGAACCGTTTGCCGGTGCTCTTCATCGTCGGCGATGTCTTTGCCAACCGCGCCCCCGATCCGGTGCTGCAACAGGTCGAGGATTTCAACGACGGCACGGTCACGGTGAACGATTGCTTCAAGCCGGTCAGCCGCTATTTCGACCGGATCACCCGGCCGGAGCAATTGCTGACCGCCCTGCCCCGCGTGATGGCGACCCTGACCGATCCCGCCGACCGTGGGCCCGCCACTATCGCCTTCTGTCAGGATGTCCAGGCCGAGGCATTCGACTATCCCGTAGAATTTTTCGTTACACGTCAATGGTTTAAGCGGCGTCCGCGTCCGGACACCCGTCAACTCGACGCCGCGGTGACCGCGATCCGCGAGGCGAGGAAGCCGATGATCATCGCCGGGGGCGGCGTGCTCTATTCCGGCGCGACCGAGGCCCTGGCCGCCTTTGCCGAGAAACACCGGATTCCGGTCGGCGAAACCCAGGCGGGCAAATCCTCGATGCCCTGGGATCATCCGCTGAATCTCGGCTCGGTCGGGGTCACCGGCTCGTCGGCGGCGAACGTCGTCGCCGCCGAGGCGGACCTGATCATCGCCGTCGGCTCCCGGCTTCAGGATTTCACCACCGGCTCCTGGGCGCTGTTTCGCAATCCCGACCGGCGGTTTCTCTCGATCAACGTGACCGCCTATGACAGCTTCAAGCATGGCGCGGTCCCCCTGGTCGCGGATGCCCGTCAGGCGCTGGAGGAACTGACCGAGCATCTCGGCGATTTCGCGGCCCAGGCGCCGGACCCCGCGTTGAAGGCGGACTGGCTGGCGGCCGCGACCCGTGTCACCGCCACGCCGGAGGGCAATGCCCTGCCGACCGACATGCAGGTGATCGGCGCGACCCAGCGGGCCTTTGGCCCGGATGCGATCGTGGTCTCCGCGGCGGGCGGTCTGCCGGGCGAGTTGCACAAGCTCTGGAAGGCGTCCCGGCCCAACGGCTATCATCTCGAATATGGTTTCTCGACCATGGGCTATGAGATCGCCGGGGGTCTCGGGGTCAAGATGGCTCATCCCGACCGCGAGGTGGTGGTGATGGTCGGCGATGGCAGCTACATGATGATGAATTCGGAACTGGCGGCGGCGGTGACGCTGGGCCGGAAGATCACCGTCGTCCTGCTCGACAACCGGGGCTATGGCTGCATCAACCGTCTCCAGATGGCCACGGGCGGGGCGAGCTTCAACAATCTGCTCGATACGGCGCGCCATGTGGTGCCCTCGGCGATCGATTTCGCGGCCCATGCCGCTTCGATGGGGGCGACTGCCGAGAAGGTGGGTTCCATCGCCGAACTTGAGGAAGCCCTCGGGCGCGCCCGCGCCGCCAAGGGCCCCTATGTGGTGGTCATCGACACCGATCCGCTCGCGACCACGCCCGAGGGCGGTGCCTGGTGGGACGTCGCCGTCCCCGAGGTCTCCGATCGACCGAGCGTCGCGGCCGCCCGCGAAAGATATCTCTCCGTCCGCGACACGCGGCGTCTGGCAAACTGAGAAGATCATGATCCTGTACGGCACGAACCCCATCGCCTGGTCCAACGACGACGACCAGACCCTCGGCGCGAATATCTCGTTGGAGCAATGCCTTGACCAGGCGTCCGAGCTCGGCTTCGACGGTATCGAGAAGGGCCACAAGATGCCCGCCACACCCGCCGAACTGAAATCGGTGCTCGGCGCGCGTGGCTTGCGCTTCGTCTCCGGCTGGCACTCGACGAATCTGCTGGCCCATTCCGTCGAAGAAGAGAAGCGCGCCATACAGCCCCATATCGATCTGCTGCTGGGCGCGGGAGCCAAGGTCCTGATCGCCTGCGAAACCTCCAACGCGATCCATGGGCGCGATGATCTGCCTCTGTCCGAGAGCCCGGTCCTGCCCGCCGATCAATGGTCCAGATTCGGCGCCGATATCGAAGCGATCGCCGAATTCACCGCCGCCCAGGGCCTCCCTCTCGTCTATCATCACCATATGGGGACCATCGTCGAGACCGAGGAGGAAATCGAAGCCTTCATGGCCCATACCGGTCCCTCCACCCGGCTTCTGCTGGACACCGGGCATGCCTGGTTCGGGGGCTCCGACCCCGCCGAGCTGGCCCGCCGGCATATGGGCCGGGTCGCTCACCTCCATGCCAAGAATGTCCGTCCCGTCATCCGCGATCAGGTTCGGGCCGAGGGGCTGTCCTTCCTCGAAGGTGTGCGGCGCGGTGTCTTCACCGTGCCCGGCGATCCGGAGGGCGGTGTCGACTTTGCCCCGGTCCTCAGGATCGCCGCCGAGCATGGATATGAGGGGTGGATCGTGATCGAGGCCGAACAGGATCCGGCGGTTCGCGATCCGCTGAAATATCAGGGCATGGGCCTGAAAGCCCTGCGGGAGATGGCCCGCGCCGCCGGTCTCGACCAGGCCTGATCTCGAAAGGAACGCCCATGTCCACCCTTCTCCGCCGCCCGACCGGTATAACTGGCAAGGTCCATGATATCTCTCCGGCGACCGCTGGCTGGAAACATGTCGGCTTCGGTCTTTATCGTCTTTCCCCGGGCGAAACCGTCGCCGAGCCGACGGGAGAGACCGAGGTGATCCTGGTGCTGGTCGAGGGCAAGGCCAGGATCGGCGCGGGAGCGGAGGATTTTGGCCTTCTCGGCGACCGGATGGACGTCTTCGAGCGAAAGCCGCCGCACGCGGTCTATATCCCCGCCGGTTCGGACTGGACGGCCGTGGCTGAGACGGCCTGCGTGCTCGCCGTCTGCGCCGCGCCCGCGAAACCCGGCCGCCCGGCCCAGGTCATCGGACCGGACGGCATCGGTCTCTCAAGCCGGGGCAAGGGTGCCAACACCCGCCATGTCCATGCCATTGCGATGGAGGACCGGGATGTCGCGGATTCGCTCCTCGTTACCGAGGTCTTCACACCGCAGGGCAACTGGTCGTCCTACCCGCCCCACCGGCATGACGAGGACGATTTCCCGCGCATGACCTATCTTGAGGAGACCTACTATCACCGCCTGAACCCGGCCCGCGGCTTCGCGCTCCAGCGCGTCTTCACCGAGGACGGATCCTTGGACGAAACCATGTCCGTTGCCGACCATGACGTGGTTCTGGTTCCCAAGGGACACCATCCCTGCGGCGCGCCGTATGGATTTGATCTCTATTATCTCAATGTGATGGCAGGTCCGATGCGCAAATGGAGATTTCAGAATCATCCGGATTTCGACTGGATCTATCAGCGCGACAGCCAGATCACGGACGACGCGCCATGACATATCCGCCGCGGTGATTCTCTGCGTGGCGGATCACCGCGTGAATTCGCGCGGTGATCCCCCGGCTTTCGCGAGACTTCCGGTCAGATTGCCCCGTCGATATGCTTCTTCACCCGCGGATCGATCGGTGTTTCGAGTTTCACAACCTTGCGCCCCTTGTAGGCGCCGAGCTTGCCCGATGCGACCATCATCGATTTGCCGCCCGGTTGCGGAATGATGAGTTCGACCTCGTCGGGCGCGGTCTCCGGAATCTCCAGAATATCACCCGGCCGGAACTTCTCGATGGCGGCGAGGGTCAGGTGCTTGCGAAACAGGACACCCGTCACGACAACGGGCGACCCCGCCGCCGCGCGCCGCATATGCGTCCGCCACAGATTTTCCGGGCGGTCGCGGTCCGCGTCGCTCGGTTTGGTCTGGATCCCGGCGCGGATCACGTCGAGCGTGGCCAGGGGCAGCATGAAGTCGAGATTTCCGGCACGCGCGGCCTCGCCAATATCGAGCGCGAGGGAAATCACGAAAACATCGACATAATCCGGGGCAAACCGCAATTGCGAGATGTTCTGGCGCTGCTCTCCGATCCGCATCTCCTTGGTCAGCGGGCGTCCAACGACAAATGAGACGGCGGCGGCGAAGGCCTGAATCATGGCCTCGATATGGAGCTTGCACAAAGCCATGTCGATCGCGGTGAAGGTGCGCGTCGTCGGCACCGAGGCCGTCGCGGGATCGCCCCCCAGCGTGAGGTCGATGAGATGATAGGACAGATCCGTATCGACGCAGACGAGACCTTGGGTGTCGGCGTCTTCCACGTCGATCAGGGCCAGCATTGAGGGCACAGAGATATTCTGGACCGCTTCCGAGACTTTCACGATCCGGGTTTCCAGAACCATCGCGCTGATCGTCGATTTAACGAGCGGACGGATCCGGTTTTCGACCTGGCGCGCGAAAGTCTCCCCGACCAGATCGGTATCGGGCAAGGGTGAGCGCGCAACGCCGCGTCGACTGAGCTTGCGGGCCAAAACCGAGTCAGACACGCTCATTGATCGCTTCCTTCCATCCAGGCAGTCGTATGGGTTCCCCAAGCGTCAGACCTGAAGGTTTCTGGTTAACAAACATTGAAGTCTGGTTTCACTTCCCGCCGGCGGCGTGAACGAAATCCAGATGGACCGCCTCCGCCTCGCGGTTTCACTCCAATGCCGGACGCGCGGCGGCGACAAAGGCTCGCACACGGGCGGGCTCGACCGGGTTCCACCAGACGCCGTCCACCTTGAGCGCGGAGGCCACAATGACACCTTGGGTTCGCGACAGGATCTGCGCGATATTGCCTGGATTGACGCCCGATCCGACCAGAAGCGGCAGATGGGTGGCCGCCGCGATCGTGTCGATCTCCTCGATCGTGGCACTGTCGCCCGTCCGCTGGCCGGTCGCAATCACCGCGTCGGCATCGAAAAAGGCGAGATCGCGCGTCAGTTCCTCGATGGTCCGGTCGGCGGTGATCGCATGGGCGCCATGCTTCACATGGGAATCAGCGAAGATTCTGACGTGATCGGCACGCAGAGCCGCCCGGTAGCGCAAAGCCTCCGCGGCTTCGCCCTCGATCAAACCCTCATTCGCCACATAGGCATTGGCCCATTGGTTTACCCGAATGAACCGCGCGCCCGCCGCGACCGCGACCGCCAGGGCCGGAATCGCGGCGTTGGCCAGGACATTGATCCCGAGGGGTATGTCGAACCGCGCCGCGAGACGGTCGGCGATCACCGCGATACAGGCGGCCGTCTCCGGTCCGATCCGCTCGGGCTTGCGGAACGGGATATCCCCATGGTTCTCTACGATGAGGCCATGCAATCCGCCCTGGATCAGAGCTTCGGCATCCCGCAGGCAATCCTCGATGATCCCGGCCATAGGGGCACCGCGGTGGCGCGGCGCGCCGGGCAAGGGTGGAACGTGGATCATCCCGATCAGCGCCTTGTCCCGACCGAAAATCTCGCCTATCGCATTGGTCTGCTTGTCGGAAATCAGTGTCACCCTTTGGTCTCCATGCTCGCCCATGTCATAGGCAACGCCGCGTTCGACGAAACCTTCGCCGTCGAGGACTGGCCCCGGCCCGGGGCTTCGACCCTGGCGCGCGCGTGGGCGGCGGGACCGGGCGGCAAGGGGTTGAACCAGGCGGTGGTCCTCGCACGCGCCGGCATCCGGACCCGCCTGACCGCCGCCATCGGCACGGATGCGCGCGGGGCCGAGATCCGGCGCAGCCTCGCGGGGGAGCCTCTTGAAACGAACCTTTTGACAGTGGCGGATCGGGCTACCGACCTCTCGATCATCCTGATCGGAGAGGATCGGGAAAATTGCGTCATCACCACGACCGATTGCGCCGATGCCCTGTCACCCGCGGAAGCCCGCGCCGCCCTGTCGCTGGCAGCGCCAGGCGACGCGCTGATCCTGCAAGGCAATCTCGGCCACAAAACCACCGTTACCGCCCTTTGTGAGGCGGGAGCGCGTGGCATTGTCCGGGTGATGAACCCTTCCCCGCTCCGGCCCTGGCAGCGCGAGCTGCTGCCGCTCTGCGACCTCCTCTTCGTCAATGCCGACGAGGCGCGGGCTTTGACTGGTATCACGGGACGGGGCGCGATACCGGCCCTGCGGGCGACCGGAGTTTCCACCGTTGTCCTGACGCTCGGCAGGGAGGGCGCGATTCTCTCCGGAGCCGATGCCTGGCTCGAAGTACCCGCCCTGGAGGTGAATGCGACGGACACGACGGGCGCGGGCGATGTCTTTCTGGGCACAGCGCTCGCCGCGTCTTTCCTGCGCCATGCTTCCCTTGACGAGACCGCATTGCAGGCGGGGATCCGGGCCGCGGCGCTCGCCGTAACCCGTCCCGGCGCGTTCGCGGCACTGCCGACCCTCGGGGAGCTCAGCGCGATCCTCGCCTCGTGAGCGCTCATGCGCGGATCAGCCAGCCGAACAGATTTTTCCAGAGCCGACGATACCCCTGCCATTCACAGAAAGCGGGAGAAAGCCAGTGTGGGCCGATGTCCGAGGTCCAGACTGCGGTACGGCCCTGGCCGTAATGGCCGATGGCAAGCAACGGATGTCCGCCCTGCTCCTCCGGCAATCTTGCGAGCAGAGTGGCATCCTTGCGCAATTCGACTTCATTGACGCCGAGCAGCGGCGGCCAGTCGCCGTCGAGGCCGGCGAGGATCGAATGTTCGGGCACAATGATCTCGGCCGTCGTGCCTTCCGGCATTTCCACACGGTCATCCCAGGGCAGGCAGGTGACCGGCAAGGTTTCCTCGACCGCCGTGCGACGCCAGCGCGCCTTGCCGTCGATGCCCTGAAACGAGAAATAGCCACCCGCCATCAGCAGCCCACCGCCGGCCTTGACATAGGACCGGATCAGTTTCAGCCGGTTGGGCACGGTGCGGGAATGCAGCCAGACCGCGGGCGGCAACAGCAGGGTATTGGCGCCGATGTCCGACAGGATGACCGCGTCATATGGAGACAAACCTTTGATCTCGAACGGAAATTTCTCCGCCGCCTCATGCGCGGGCATGTAGGTGACATCGAACCCCTCCGCCTCTAGCGCCGCGACAAAGGGTTCCGCGCCCAGATGGAAGGTCACGCTGCCGAACTGGTCAAATCCCTTGTAGTGGGTGGCGGAACTCATCCAGCTTTCGCCGACAAGCAACAGTTTCTTGGTCATTTCCTATTTCCCCAGGCTGCTCCGGCATCGAAGACGCTGCGCGGATTATCGGTCATGAGACGATCGATCATGGCATCGTCAACCCCATGCCGCCTCAGGCGCGGCAGAAGGTGGCGCGTTACAAAGGCATAGCCGTTCCCGCCATAACGCGTCAGCATCATCTTCAGAAACACGTCGTGCGAGAGAAGGATCCGATCGCCAAATCCCTCCTCGATCAAGCGCGTGATCGCCCGCGCGACCTCGTCATCGCTGGGGCATTGCACCTGTTGATCAGCATAGAAGAAATCCATGCCGATCATGTCGAATTCAACGAAGGCCCCGCGCGCGGCCAGCGTCGTCTGATAGTCGAAATCGGCATGGGCCGGATTGATATGACAGAGAACCGTATGCCGAAGGTCGCCGCCGTTTTCCTCCACCAGATCAAGCACTTCATGTCCAAGGCGAAACCACCCGGGCAGATGCACCATCAATGGCAGGCCGGTGATGCTCTGCGCCCGCGCGGCCCCTGCCAGCGATTTGCGCTCGTTGGGGGTAAAGTCGGAGGAGACGCCGATCTCGCCGATCAGGCCGATCCGAACGCCGGTGTCGCCCACTCCCGATGTGGCCTCGGTCACGATCTCCGACGCGATGTCATCGGCGGAGAGGCCCCCGACCTCGGCGGGATGCGAGGATTGCAGATAATAACCGGAGCCCATGACGATATGAAGCCCGGTCGCCCGGGAGATCCGCGCAAGCGCCTCGGGGTTGCGACCAATGCCCCGGCAGGTCGGATCGACAACGCTCCGCCCGCCCACCGCTTTGAAAGCCGCGAGTTCCTCAACCGCCAGGGGCTCGTCATCCAGCGCGATATTGTGCAGGTTCACGAAAGGATCCTGACGCAGTTCCGACAGGATCTCGATCCGGACCGGGCTCTCGGCGAGATACTGGCGCGCCGGATCAGTGGGCGCGTTCCACCAGCAGCGGCAATCGTTGAGGATATGCTCGTGCATCAGGGTATGGCCCAGCGCCGCGCTCGGGATCGGCCCGAGAACCGTCATAACCTGACCAGACTGGACATGAGCCTCGGAGCGGGTCATCTGGATTTTCCTTTCAACCGGAACCGCGTCGTGAAGATGCGGGTATTGAGCCAGATCGCGACGAGGATGATCGCCCCCGTGACGATCTGGGTGAAGAAGGGCGAGATATGCATCAGAACCAGGCCATTGCCGATCACGGCGATGGTGAGGGTGCCGAGCAGCGTTCCGAGGATCGATCCCCGCCCGCCGGTCAGGGCCGTCCCGCCGAGCACGACCGCGGCGATCACCTGTAGTTCGAACCCGACGGCGGCGTTGGACGAACCGGAACCCAGTCGTGCCGCGATCACGAGGCCCGCCATGGCGCAGGCAATCCCGGAAATCGCATAGACCGAGACGAGTATGGCCCTTGACGGCATGCCAACACGCCGCGCCGCCTCGGGATTGGAGCCCACCGCCACCACCCGTCTTCCATAACGGGTCGAGTGCAAGGTTACAAAGCCCGCGATCACGGCGAGGACCGCGAGCAGCGCCGGCACCGGGATGCCGAACAGGTCGCCTCGTCCCAGCCAGAAAAAACCGTCCGCGTCGTTGATCGGAATGGAATAGCCCTGCGTCAGCCAGAGCGCGACCCCCCGAACGATCGAAAGCCCGGCAAGTGTCACGATGAAAGGCTCCATCTTCTGGTATGCAATGAACCAGCCCTGAGCCAAACCCATGACCGCCCCGAGCAGAAGCATCAGCGCCACGGCCAGCACGGACGGCACCCCCGCGGCCATGATGACCGCCACGACCGCGTTCACCAAA
Source organism: Amaricoccus sp. (assembly GCA_048594665.1). Lineage (GTDB taxonomy): Bacteria > Pseudomonadota > Alphaproteobacteria > Rhodobacterales > Rhodobacteraceae > Amaricoccus. The sequence continues at coordinate 191,858 of JBMDWT010000040.1, forward strand.
GCCACCTGCGAGCCCACGGAGAGATCGATGCCGCCGGTGATGATGACAAGCGTCATGGCCACCGCGACGATCAGGACCGGCGCCGCCTGCCGCAGGATGTTAAGGATATTGCCCGCGGTCAGGAAGGTATCGGTCCCAAGGGTGAAAAAAACAAGGCAGGCCATGAAAAACGCCGCGATCGAAAGGAGTTGTGCGTTCTCTGCGATAAGGTCCGCGATCGGCGAGCCCTTGGCCCGTTCGGTATAGGCCGTCATGCATGCGCTCCTTCGCCCACGATCAGCCGGACCAGGTCCTGGAGGTCGGTTTCCCCGATCCGGCGTTCGGCCACCTTGGTTCCCTCATACATCACCGCGATCCGGTCGCAGACCCGGAACAGATCCTGAAGCCGGTGGGTGATCAATACGACCGAGACGCCCCGCCCCTTCAGCCGGTTGATCAGGGCGAGCACGGCCTCCACCTCGGCGACGGCGAGGGCCGAGGTCGGCTCGTCCATGATCAACACCTTGGGATCAAAGGCCGCGGCTCTTGCGATGGCGATGGCCTGACGCTGCCCGCCGGAGAGCTTTTCGACGAGCGCGGTCAGCCGGGGTATCCTGATTTCGAGTCGGTCGAGCATGTCCCGCGCGCCCGCCAGCATCGCGGGCTTGTCGAGAAACAGCCCGCGCGTCAATTCACGCCCCAAATAGAGATTGCCCACCACATCGACATGATCGCAGAGACTCAGATCCTGGAACACCATCTCGATATGGCGGGCCCTCGCCTCGGCGGGGCCGGCGAAGGAGACAGGCTCTCCGTCGATCGAGATCGTGCCGCCGTCGGGAACATAGGTTCCGGAAATCACCTTGGTCAGCGTCGATTTTCCGGCCGCGTTGTCACCGACCAATCCTAGGCATTCCCCGGGAAAAAGATCGAGATCCACGCCCCGCAGGGCCTGATGCGAGCCAAAACTCTTGGTGATGCCCCGAAGGGAAACACGCGGAACCGGGGGAGTCTCTCCCCCGACCCCGGAAAGCCGGTCGCTCATTTGAAGATGGCGCGGAACGGTTCGACCGTTTCCTTGGTCACGATGGTCACCGGCACCGGGAGAACCTTTTCGACCGACCCACCGCTCGTGATCGTGTCGAGCGCCTTGACCGCCTCGGCGCCCATGCCGGCCGGATCCTGCTGGATGACGGCGACGACATAGCCCTTGTCGATCCCCGACACCGCCTGCGCCGTCAGATCCCAGCCGAAGATCTTCACCTGATCCTGTTTCCCCTGGCTCTCCACCGCAGCGATCGCCCCCATCAGGGCAGGCTCGCCGGTCGCATAGATCGCGGTCATGTCCGGATTGCCGGTCATCAGATTCTCGGCCGCGGCCATTGCCGTGTCCTGAACGTTCTGGCCGTCGACGGTGCCGACAAAACTCACCCCCGGCGCGGCCTTGGCGACATCCTCGAAGCCCTTGAGCCGGACATTCTGGATGAAGGAATTGAGCGCGCCGACCACGCCGACCTTGGCGGTTCCGCCATGCGCGGCGACATAATCGACGAAATACTTCCCGAGGTCCGCTCCGGCCTTCTCGTTGTCGACGCCGATCTGGGCCTTGTGCGGCCCCTCGGGCAGGATCGCGTCAATGGCGACGACCGGAATCCCTGCGTCATCCGCTTCCTTCACCGCCGGCATGATCCCGTTCACATCAATGGCCACGGCGATGATGCCATCGACCTTTTGCTGAATATAAGTCTCGATCGCACTGTTCTGCGCGGCGGGATCATTGTTGGCATTGAAGATGACGAGCTTGTCACCCGCCGCGTCCACCGCCTTCTGGGCCCCCGCGTTCATGTCGTTGAAGAAGAGCGCCTGTTGGTTGATCTGGATCAGCGCATAGGTCTTGCCCTCGGCGGCGGCCGGACCCGCCGCGAGCAGAGCGGCGACCATTGCGCCGCCCAGCAGGGTGGAGACGAGCCCGCGTTTGATGGCATGGGTGAAGATCACGGCGATTTTCCTTTCCATTGGAAACTGCGTTCAGACATCCTGTGGCGGGGCAACCGAACCCCGGACCACGAATTCGACGGGAATGACCTCCTCGGCGAAGGTCATTCCCCCCTGCCAGTCCGTTTCGACCAGCAGGGTCAAGGCACGGCGGCCCAGCTCGGCGACGGGCTGGCGCACGGTGGTGACCGGGGGTGTGAAGAGGTGCAGCGGCAATACATCATCAAAGCCGATCAGAGAAACGTCCCGGGGCAGTCCGATCCCGCGTTCCTGAAAGACCTCGAGCAAGCCCACCGTGATTTCATCGGCGGTGGAAAAGATCGCCCTGGCAGGGCGATCTCCCTCCGCGAAGCGCCGCCCCGCTTCCCGGCCAAAGACGCGGGTATAATCGCCTTCCCAGATCGTGATATCGGCTGAACCGGTGGCCCCGGCCAACCCCGCCCGCAGCCCCGCCAAACGACGCGCCGCGCTGATCATCGCCGCCGGGCCACTGAGGAAAAGCACCGCCCGATGTCCGGCCGCGCCGAAATGAAGTCCCGCGAGACGTCCGCCCTCCACATTGTCGCAGAACAATCGAGGAACATTGGCGCCTGGCACATCCTCGTCGGCGATGACCACCCGCCGGGAGTGGTCGATCATTGCCGCGAGTTGACCGTCATCCGGGTGGTTGGTCATGAAGATCAGGCCATCGACATGGTTACGCTCCAGCATCTGGAGATAGCCGATTTCGCGTCCAGGCCGGTTCAGCGTTGCAAAGAGCGAAACACCAAGGCCACGCTGATCGGCCTCCGCCTCGACGGCGGCGACGAAATTCGCAAAGAAGGGATTGGAAATGTCGGGCACGACAAGGCCGATCATGTCCGTTCGCCCAAGGCTCAGCCGCCTGGCATGAGGGTTGGGCCGGTAGTTCAGCACGCCAATGGCCGTCTCGATCCGTTTCACCGTCCCCGCGGGCAGTTTGAGAGAACCGTTCAGAAACCGTGAAACGGTCGGAACAGACACGCCCGCGGCAAGTGCCACATCCTTCAGCCCTGGCGGTCTTCTCGACTTCATCACCCTCGGGATCCCCTCGGCGATTGAACTGAATTGGCCGAAACCAATTCTTGTAAAGCGCTTTATCAACGTGCGAAATGATATCTGGCTTGTCAATCGCAAATCATCGGGGCCATTGGGGCTGATCAGACAAGCAACCCGCGGGCAAAAAGGGCGCCCGTTTGCCCGGCGGGCCGGGACTATCCCTTGATCAAAGGATCCGTCAGTTTTCGATGTTCCTGGAGAGCGAAACGATCCGTCATGCCCGCGATATAATCCGCCACGACTCGCGCCCGCCTCTCTTCATCGAGTTGTCCGCACTGGTTCCAGCCCTGAGGCATCAGTTCGGGATAGGTTGTGAACAACTCGAAGAGTTCCCGCACGACCAGCTTGGCCTTGCGCCGCATCCTCTGGACCGTCCAATGCCGGTACATGCGGTGATAGAGAAATGTCCGGATCAGCTTCAATTCCGAAAAGGTCGCGCCAGAAAACCGGATCACCGGGAAACCCATATGCCGCACCGCCTCGGCACTGGAGGGCCCGGCCTCCGCCAGCCTCGCCCGGCTCGTGGCCAGCACGTCCTCGACCAGGAGACCGAAGAACCGCCGCAAGGCCTCATGCTCCCGCCGCCCCGCCGCCAGCCCGGGCCAGCGCGCATCCACCGCCGCGATCGACGGCCCGATCAGGGGCAACGACCGCAGGTCGTCTAGCGTGAACAGCTGCGCCCGCAGACCATCGGCGAGATCATGGTTGTTGTAGGCGATGTCATCGGAAATCGCCGCCACCTGCGCCTCGGCACTGGCATGGGTGTGAAGCTCCAGGTCATGCAGCGCCGCGTATTCCGCCAGGGCATGGGGCAGCTCCCCGACCACGGGACCATTGTGCTTGGCGATCCCCTCCAGCGTCTCCCAGGTCAGGTTCAACCCGTCGTAATCGGCGTAATGGGCCTCCAGCCGGGTCACGATCTTCACCGCCTGGGCGTTGTGATCGAACCCGCCATAGGGCTCCATCACGGCATGCAGCGCATCCTCCCCGGTATGGCCGAACGGCGGGTGCCCGAGGTCATGCGCGAGCGCCACCGCCTCGGCCAGCTCCTCGTTCAACCCCAGCGTCCGCGCCAGGGTCCGCGCCACCTGGGCCACCTCGATCGAATGGGTCAGACGGGTGCGATAATAATCCCCCTCGTGCTCTACAAAGACCTGGGTCTTGTGCTTCAACCGGCGGAAGGCGCTCGAATGGATGATCCGGTCGCGGTCGCGCTGGAAGTCGGAGCGGTGGGCCGATCCCTCCTCGGGAAACAGCCGCCCGCGACTCCGGGCGGGGTCGGTCGCATAGGGCGCGGTCATCTCGTCATCCGAAGGTTGGGCTCCCGGCCTTGTCCGACGCGGGGTTCGCGCCTATTCTCTCCCTCGTACCCCATTCAGGATCGGCTCGAAAGATGCAGCTTCAAATCCCCCCCCGCGTGACCGACCGGGCCTATGCCCGGCTCACGGAAATCAGGTCCGATGCCCCCGTCTATCTCCGGGTCGCGGTCGAGGGCGGCGGCTGCTCGGGCTTTCAGTACGACATCCGGATCGAGAGCACCCCGGCCGAGGACGACCTCGTCCTGGAACGCGACGGGGCGGCGGTCCTGATCGACCCGGTCTCGCTCCCCTTCCTGAGCAACGCGGAGATCGACTTCGCGGACGAACTGATCGGGGCCCGGTTCGTGATCAACAACCCGAACGCGACCTCCAGCTGCGGCTGCGGCACCAGCTTCTCGGTCTGAAACCCGCGGGTGCGCACGCGTGCGCACCTATTTAATCAATTGATATAAAACGATATTCCATTTTTCATTTACGAAATTTTAACCGGCCTCCTGATCCCGCGTCAATCCGGACCCGCCGGATTATCGCCCCCGCGCCAACGGGTTCGAACGCGCGCCCTTTGTCGAAAAGGACGCCCGCGCTTTTCTGGATTCGAGCGGCCTCCAGCTTACCACCGAAAGCCGGAATAGGCTGCTCCGGGGCTTGACCGGATCGAAAAGGCACGTGGACTCTATCGCCCGATCACCCCCGATATGGTGGGGTTCGCGCTGGAACGCTCCGGTTCGCAACTGCGCGACGATCCCGAACGGCCGATCGAAAGCTATCCGCGCGACCGCCTTACCACCGGCCCGGCGCGCGACTATGCCGCGGCGGTTCTCGGTCCGATGATCACCGGGACCGGAACCAAGGAACCGCGCGACCTCTGAGGATCGAAGCGGTCCCGACGCCTTCGCCCACCGCTCTGGCGCTTCGCCGGAGTTGATGGCGACTTTGCCGAAGTGAAGGTTTGCCCGCCCGGGTGGGGCGGGCATGAGGGTCAGGACAGGGCGCGTTTCAGGAACGGAACGCGGGTCAGGACCAGAAGGTCGAGGGCGAGGATCGCGAGCAGCGAGATCCCGGCCATCGGGAAGGCCAGCGAGACCGCCAGCGCCACGAGAACCGCGCCTTTCCAGAGCGGAAGGTCGCGCGGCATCGGTGGCGCGGCGAGGCGGCCCGCCCCCGCCGGGCGGCGCTTCCACCACATCACCGCGCCCGAGATCGAGACGAACAGGATCATCGCGATCAGCACGAGGTTGAGGAGAAAGTTCCAGAGCCCGACCTGACCCTTGTGCAGGCCGATCCCCCAGGCCATCAGTTTGCCGACCGGCTTGTAGTCGGCATAGTGGATGTCGGCGAGGATATTGCCGGTATATTGGTCGATGTGCGCGAAGCGGTCGTCCGAAGGCGTGAAGCCGTCGCCATTGCGCGCATCGATCGAGATCGTATAGACGCCGGTTTCGCCCGCGGGCAGGCCGATCTTGTACTGGCCCGCGAAGCCGTTCACCCCGGCCCAGTGCGCCACGGTGTCGAGCGTGACCGGTCCCGGGACCGCCGCCGTTCCCGCCGTCGAGCCCGAGGCGGGCATGGGCGTCGCCTCCAGTCCCCAGGGCACATTGTGCAGCGGCGAGTGGTTGAGCGAGGCGTGGGTCGCGTCCGAGAGCGGGACATTGTCCCATTTTTCCGCCGGGAACGAGGACCAGGGCTTTACGAACTTGTCGCCCCAGATCCCGGTCCAGGCGAGGCCCGAGAGCAGGAAGACCACGAGCGCGACCGAGACGAGAGCGCCGGTGGTCCTGTGCAGTTCCTTCCAGAGGCCGCGGCCGCGCGCCGAGAGACGGGGCAGGAAGGCCCGGAGGAAGCCGGTGTCGCGGGGCCACCACATATAGAGGCCGGTCGCGATCAGGACCATGCAGAGCGAGGCGGCGGCCTCGATCAGGCGGTCGCCGGTGTCGCCGATCAGGAGCGTGCCGTGGATGTTTTCGGCGAGGGCGCGCCAGGTGGTGGCTTCGTTCTGAGCGTTCAGGACCTTGCCGGTGTAGGGATCGACGGCGACGGCGAAGGTCGCATCGCCCCGGGTGATTTCGAAGAAGGCCGGGCGGTTGGCGGCCTCCGGGGCGATGTAGGTGACGAGATGGCCGTCGGGCAGGGTTGCCAGGGCGGCGTCGGCCTGGGTCAAGACCGGGAGCGCCGGACCGGTGGCGGTCACGTCGGCGACGATCCCCAGTTCGTTGCCCGATTCGGCGTAGATCATCATGAAGAGCCCGGTCAGGGACAGCATGACGAGGAAGGGGATCACGAAGAGCCCGGCGTAGAAGTGCCACCTCCAGGCGGCGAAATAGAATGCGTTGACCGCGGGACGCGCGGCCGTCGGCGAGACGGATGACATGAGGAATCCTCTGGGTTCTGATGCTGGCGCGGAGCGACGGATCCGGGGTCCGGGATGGGAGATCGCGATCCGCCACGGGCGGGTGTCAGATCAGAGGCATGGGCGGCGCGCGCTCGCCATGCGCCGGGTCACGGGGCCCCCGCCGGGGGGCTTCGATTGAGCGTGGCAGAAAGGCGGCGCCGGTGAGGATCGTGGCGGATCGCGCAAGGACGGGCGATCCCGGCAGGGTGACGGGCGTGGCCAGGCAGCAGGCCCCCCGGTCCCGGGGGGCATCGGGGCTGCCATGGTCGCAGATGTCCCGGAGATTTCCGCCCGCGGCCAGAAAGCGCGCGAGGGAAGCGTCCGGAGGCGTGGGCATACGGTGGCCGAGCCCCGAGGCGAGCAAGGCGATCGCCAGAGCGAGGATGAGGGCAAGGCCTGATCGCTGTCGGGTCACGGTTCCCATGGCTCCGGTTACCGCGGAAAGCCGCGGGACAGAAGGCCCGGAGTTCGGCCGAGGGGACCGTTCTCAGGCCAGCGCATCGGGACGGACCTCGTCGAGGCGGGTGCGCTGTTCCGGGGTCAGGGCATCGGGCGCGACCATGAAGGTGTGGATGCCGAAGATCACCGCGCGGGTTGTGGGCAGGCGCAGGAAGGTCTGGCGCTCGACCCGGATATAGCGCGCATCCCCGGGGTCGGGATGGTGGCGGGCGAACTCATGTCGGGGATTGTGCAGGTCGGTCCTGCCATAGATCAGGAGATTGGCCCGCATTATCGGTTGACCCACCCGGATCCCGTCGAACAGGCGCTGGACGCGGCGGGCGATATTCTCGTCATAGCTCTCGACCGGCAGATGGATGCGCGCGAGCCCCTTGCCGAATTTCTCGGACAGCGTCCAGTTCGAGGGAAAGCAGAGGATCGCGCCGGTCAGGTGATGTTCCTCCGCCCCTTCCGGTTTTTCCAGGACCACCAGATCCTCCTGGATCAGCCGGCCCGCGACCAGGAGCGGCGGCCCGTCGAGCGGCACGGTCACGCCATCGGGGCGGCGCAGGGTGGCGCCGTCGCGGACATAGCCGGGAACCCGGGCGAGATCGGAGAGCACCTCCGCCAGCAGTTCCTCCGCCGCCGGGCGGCAGCTCTCGGCCATCGCATGGACAAAGGCGGGGCGGTCGGCGATCAGGGCGTCGCGATAGGCCATCTGGTCCGCGAAGACCTCGTCGCGCAGCAGCCAGTCGGCGCGGTCGATCGGCTGGGTGCCCGGCAGGCGCAGGGTATGATCCGCCATCCAGGGCGCGAGCGGCAGACGGCTTTGCAGGATCGCGTCGTTCATGGGCAGACCCCGTTCGTAAACACCATTGCCGTCCCGTTCAAACAAGATATGGATAAGGATCAGCATCCTCTCGCACTCCATAGCGGAGGAAACCAGAATGAGAAGCCCCGCGCAATGGTTCATGCCCCCGATCTCTTTGGCGACGATCCCACCTCCGGCGGATATGACGCCAGTTCGATCGAGGTGCTCGAAGGGCTCGAACCGGTGCGCAAGCGTCCGGGCATGTATATCGGCGGCACCGACGAGCGGGCGTTGCATCATCTGGTCGCCGAGGTGCTCGACAATGCGATGGACGAGGCGGTCGCGGGCCATGCCAACCGGATCGAGGTCGAGCTGCATGCCGATTTCTCGGTGACGGTGCGCGACAATGGCCGCGGGATTCCGGTCGATCCGCATCCGCGGTTTCCCGACAAGTCGGCGCTGGAGGTGATCCTGTGTACGCTGCACGCGGGCGGCAAGTTCTCGGGCAAGGCCTATGCGACCTCGGGGGGTCTGCACGGGGTGGGCGTGTCGGTGGTCAATGCGCTGTCGGATCATGTGCGCGTCGAGGTCGCGCGCAACCGTCAGCTCTATGCGCAGGAATTCTCGCGCGGCGTGCCGCGGGGCGGGTTGCAGGCGCTCGGGATCACGCAGAACCGGCGCGGGACGACGGTGACGTTTCATCCCGACGCCGAGATCTTCGGGACCTCGGCGCGGTTCAAGCCGGCGCGGATGCTCAGGATGGCGCGGTCCAAGGCCTATCTCTTCTCGGGCGTCGAGATCCGCTGGCGCTGTGCGCCGGAATGCCTCGGCGCGGGGGATGACACGCCCGAAGCCGCGACCTTTCATTTTCCGGGCGGGCTCGCGGATTATCTGGCCGAGCGGCTGGCGGGGGCGCAGACCTATTCCGACAAGGCTTTCGCCGGGCGGATTCCGTTCTCGGACCGGTTCGGGGCGGATACGGTGGGGTCGGTGGAATGGGCGATCAACTGGACGCCGCAGCGCGATCCGTTCGTCTCCTCCTATTGCAACACCATCCCCACGCCGGAGGGGGGCACGCATGAGGCGGGCTTCTGGGCGGCGCTGCTCAAGGGGGTCAAGGCCTATGGCGAGCTGACCAACAACCGCAAGGCCGCCCAGATCACCCGCGAGGATGTGATGGCGGGGGGCTGTGCGATGATCTCGGTCTTTATCCGCGATCCGGAGTTCGTGGGCCAGACCAAGGACCGGCTCTCGACCCAGGAGGCCGCGCGGCTGGTCGAGGGGGCGGTGCGCGATCATTTCGACAACTGGCTGGCGGCGGATACGCGGTCGGCCAATGCCATCCTCGATTATCTGGTGCTCAAGGCCGAGGAGCGGCTGCGCAGGCGCGCCGAGAAGGAAACCTCGCGCAAGACGGCGGTCAAGAAGCTCCGCCTGCCGGGCAAGCTCGCCGATTGCTCGGGCGCGACGCGGGAAGGGTCGGAGCTCTTTCTCGTCGAGGGCGACAGCGCGGGCGGATCGGCCAAGCAGGCGCGCGACCGCAGGACCCAGGCGGTGCTGCCGCTCCGGGGTAAGATCCTCAATGTGCTCGGCGCGGCCTCGGCCCGGATGTCGGCGAATCAGGAACTGTCGGATCTCTGTCAGGCGATGGGCACGCAGGCGGGATCGCGATTCGATCTGGCCGACCTGCGCTATGAGAAGATCATCATCATGACCGACGCCGACGTGGACGGCGCCCATATCGCCTCGCTCCTGATGACCTTCTTCTTCACCCAGATGCGGCCCCTGATCGACCATGGCCATCTCTATCTCGCGGCCCCCCCGCTCTATCGCCTGACGCAGGGGGCGAAGTCGGTCTATGTCTCGAACGACGCGGAGAAGGACAAGCTGATGGCCAGGGGCCTCGGCGGGCGCGGCAAGATCGAGGTGAGCCGGTTCAAGGGCTTGGGCGAGATGATGCCCGCCCAGCTCAAGGTCACCACCATGGCGCCGGAGACACGGACCCTGATCAGGGTGACGGTGACCGAGGACGAGGGCGAGACCGCGAGCCTGGTCGACCGGCTGATGGGAAAACGCCCGGAACTGCGCTTCCAGTATATCCAGGAGAACGCCCGGTTCGTCGAGGATCTCGATCTCTGACGGTTTGGCCCGGGGATCCGGGGGATGCCGAAAATTCCGGCTTTAACTTTGCCGAACCGCCCTTATAATGGGCGGCATGAACATCGAGGCACAGATCATTTCGGGACCGGGGACGGTGGAGGGCATGGGCCTTTCGACCGCGCTTCTGCTTCTTAGCCGCCTCTGAGCGTGCCGGGTCCGGCGCGCGCGCTCAGAGGCATCCCGATCGCGCCGCAAGAAGCTCCAAGACATCCCGAAGGACCCCTCGGCCATGACCGATAATACCGCATCCGTATCCGCGCAGGACGCCGTCCTGATCTTTGACACCACCCTGCGCGATGGCGAACAATCGCCCGGCGCCACGATGAGCTTCGAGGAAAAGCTCCAGATCGCGGCTCTGCTCGACGAAATGGGCGTCGATATCATCGAGGCCGGTTTCCCCATCGCCTCCGAAGGCGATTTCGAAGCCGTCTCCGAGATCGCCCGCCGGTCGCGCAACGCGGTGATCTGCGGCCTCGCCCGCGCCAGCTTCGCCGATATCGACCGCTGCTGGGAGGCGGTCCGGCACGCGTCCCGGCCGCGCATCCATACCTTCATCGGCACCTCGCCCTTGCACCGCGAATTCCAGGTGCGGCTCGACAAGGAGGCGATGGCCGAGAAGATCCATGCGACCGTCGCCCATGCCCGCAATCTCTGCGACAATGTCCAGTGGTCGGCGATGGATGCGACCCGGACCGAGCCGGATTACCTGGCCCGCGTCTGTGAAATCGCGATCAAGGCCGGGGCCACCACGATCAATATCCCCGATACGGTGGGCTATACCGCGCCCCGGGAAAGCGCCGACATCATCCGGATGCTGCTCGAACGGGTGCCGGGCATGGACACCGTCACCATCGCGACCCATTGCCACAACGACCTCGGGATGGCGACGGCGAACGCGCTGGCCGCCGTCGAGGCGGGCGCGCGCCAGATCGAATGCACCATCAACGGATTGGGCGAACGCGCCGGCAATACCTCGCTCGAAGAGGTGGTGATGGCGATGCGGGTGCGCAACGACATCATGCCGTACCGGACCGGGATCGATACGTCGAAGATCATGCAGGCGAGCCGCCTCGTCTCGACCGTCTCGGGCTTTCCGGTGCAGTTCAACAAGGCGATCGTCGGCAAGAACGCCTTCGCCCATGAATCGGGCATCCATCAGGACGGCATGTTGAAGCACGCCGGAACCTTCGAGATCATGCGGCCCGAGGATGTCGGGTTGAACGCGACATCGCTGGTCATGGGCAAGCATTCCGGCCGGGCCGCCCTGCGCGCCAAGCTGGAGGAACTGGGCTATCGGCTGGGCGACAATCAGCTGGCGGATGTGTTCGTCCGGTTCAAGGAACTCGCCGACCGCAAGAAGGAGGTCTATGACGAGGATCTCATCGCCCTGATGCAGGACACCGACACCAACGCCGCCAATGACCGGGTTCAGGTGAAATTCCTGCGGGTGGTCTGCGGGACCGAGGGGCCGCAGACGGCGGATCTGATGCTCTCGATCGACGGGGTGGATCACCGGATCGAGGCGACCGGCGACGGCCCGGTGGATGCGACCTTCAACGCGGTCAAGAGCCTCGTGCCCCATACCGCGCGCCTGGCGCTCTATCAGGTCCACGCGGTGACGGAAGGTACCGATGCGCAGGCGACGGTCAGCGTCCGGCTGGAGGAAGAGGGCAAGATCGTCACCGGCCAGTCGGCGGACACCGACACGGTCGTGGCCTCGGCCAAGGCCTATGTGAATGCGATCAACAAGCTGATGGTGCGCCGCTTGAAGACCGCGCCGGCGGCGGCCAGCGCCTGAGACTTTCCCCAAGGGGGGATCTCCCGTGAGATCCCCCCTGCCCGGCGAACGATGTCATGCGTGAATCCGCCTGTTGAGAAACAGGGATGTGTCGCGCAGATTCCCCCTCTTGAAAAAGACAATGATTTCCTGCGTGTTGACCGGGGCCCGGCTTTTCGGGCCGGGGTCGGAGGCGCAGGAGCGGAATGGAGAGACCGGCGGCCCGGATCGCCCCGCGCGAGGAGCGCGCGCTGGCGGGCATCCTGCTCATGCTCGGGGCGCTGGCCGCCTTCACTGGCCGCGATACCTGTGCCAAATGGCTGGTGACCCATGGGATGCAGGCCACACAGGCCGCCTTCGTGCGTTTCGCGGTCCATCTCGTCATCGTTCTCGCGATCGCCGCGACCACCGGCGAGCGGGTCTGGAAGACCGACAACCGGCTGGAGGTCAGCCTGCGCGGCGTGGCGCTGCTCGCCACCACCCTTCTGACCTTCATCTCGGTGATCTATCTGCCGCTGACGGTCAGTTCGGCGATGATGTTCAGCGGGCCGCTCTGGATCTGCCTCCTGTCCAGCCTGTTCCTGGGCGAACAGGTCGGCCCGCGCCGCTGGATTGCCATGCTGATCGGTTTCATCGGAATTCTCGTGGTCGCCCGGCCGTGGACGGGAAATCCGCACTGGGCGATCCTGTTGTCGCTCGGCGCGGCGCTCTGCTCCTCGGTCTATGCGATCCTGACCCGCCATATCGCAGGGCATGACAGCACCAATACCCAGCAGTTCTACGTGGGTCTGGTGGCGACGATCGGATTGTCGCCTTTTGCCTTTCTCTCCTGGACCTGGCCCGCCGATCCGGAGAGCTGGATCGCCTTCGCGCTCCTGGGGGTCTTCGGCTGGGGCGGGCATCAGCTCCTGACGATCGCGCATCGCTATGCCCCGGCCTCGACCCTGGCGCCCTTCACCTATTTCCAGATTCTCTACATGACCGCGTCGAGCTGGCTGATCTTTCACCAGGCCCCGGATGGATATGTGCTGCTGGGCGCGGGGATCGTCGCGGCCAGCGGGTTCTATATCTGGCTGCGCGAACATGCCCTCGCCGCGCGCACGGGCCTGTCGGGGCCCCGATCCGGACTCTCCGGGCGATTCGGGCAGGATCGTAAAACCTCCGGTTGAATTCTCCGCCCCGGGGCGCCGGGGAGGCGGCGGCCGGGACAAAGGCATGGCAGGAATGCATCAGCTGCGCGGAAAGTCCCGATCGGGGGAATTGGGAAAACGGAAGTGCCTCGCATGTCTTTACCCTGACAGGTTGGCGCGCTAGTAACCATCTCGGCCGCGCGCCGCTCCGATCAACGGGTGCCCGGACCAATTGCGAAGGGCGAGACGAACATGTTCGGTGGATTGAGTGGCGTTTTCTCGTCCGATATTGCGATCGACCTCGGGACGGCCAATACCCTTATTTATGTCAAGGGCAAGGGCGTCGTCCTGAACGAGCCATCGGTGGTGGCCTTCCACATCAAGGACGGCAAGAAGCGGGTGATCGCGGTGGGCGAGGAGGCCAAGCAGATGCTGGGCCGCACCCCCGCCTCGATCCAGGCGATCCGGCCGATGCGCGACGGGGTGATCGCCGATTTCGACACCGCCGAGGAAATGATCAAGTATTTCATCCGCAAGGTGCATCGGCGCGGCGGATGGGGCAAGCCGAAGATCCTCTGCTGTGTGCCCCATGGCGCGACGCCGGTGGAGAAGCGGGCGATCCGCGAGAGCATGATGGCCGCGGGCGCGCGCAAGGCCGGCCTGATTTCCGAGCCCATCGCGGCGGCCATCGGCGCCGGAATGCCGATCACCGAGCCAACGGGCAGCATGGTCGTCGATATCGGCGGCGGGACGACCGAGGTCGCGGTGCTGAGCCTCGGGGACGTGGTCTATGCCCGTTCGGTGCGGGTCGGCGGCGACCGGATGGACGAGGCGATCATCGCCTATCTGCGGCGTCAGCATAACCTTCTGGTCGGCGAGGCGACGGCGGAGCGGATCAAGACCACGATCGGCACCGCCTGGATGCCCGAGGACGGATATGGCGCGCATATGGATGTGCGGGGCCGGGATCTGTTGAACGGGGTGCCGAAGGAGCTGGAGATCACGCAGGGCCAGATCGCCGAGGCGCTGGCGGAGGCGGTTCAGAACATCGTCGAGGCGGTGATGGTGGCGCTGGAACAGACCCCGCCCGATCTCGCGGCGGATATCGTCGACCGGGGGGTGATCCTGACCGGGGGCGGGGCGCTGCTCGGCGATCTCGATCTGGCCTTGCGCCAGCAGACCGGCCTTTCGATCACCGTCGCCGACGATCCGTTGAATTGCGTGGCGATCGGCACCGGCAAGGCCTTGGAGTTTGAAAACCAGCTCACACATGTTATAGACTTCGGCTCCTGAGACCGGCGCAAGATCGGTCCGGGCGGCAGTCTGGGAAGCCCCACCCCGAGGCGTAGGTTTGAGCTTGGCGTTCCGCAACGAGTCATCTCCCGACTATTACCGTGGTACGCGCCGGGTCGTGATCGGCGTGGTGTCGGTTCTGCTCTTTGCGCTGTTTCTGGTCTGGCGGATCGACAACACCCGCGTCGAGCAATTGCGCATGAGCGTGGTGGACCGCTTCGCCCCCGGTTTCGAATGGACGCTGCGTCCGCTCGCCGGGGCGGTCGAGATGATCAAGGATGTGCAGTCCTATGCCCGGGTCTATGCCCAGAACGAGGAGCTGCGCCGGGAACTCAGGCGGATGGAGGGCTGGCGCGAGGCGGCCCTGCAACTGGAACAGAAGAACGCGCGGCTGCTCGCGCTTAATCATGTACGGCTGAGCCCCAGGATCACCTTCGTCACCGCCGAGGTGCTGGCGGATTCCGGCAGCCCGTTCCGGCGCTCGATCATGGTCAATGTCGGGCGGCTCGACGGGGTGGCGGACGGGTCGGCGGTGGTCGATGGCCTCGGCCTCGTCGGACGGATCGCGGGCGTCGGCGAACGTTCCGCGCGGGTGATCCTGCTCAGCGACGGGTCGAGCCGGGTGCCCGCCACCATCCAGCCCTCCGGACAACGGGCGCTGGTGACCGGCGACAATGGCCCGGCGCCGGTGCTCGATTTCCTCGACCAGCGCGACGAGATCAAGACCGGGGACCGGGTGGTGACATCGGGGGACGGCGGTCTCTATCCGCCCGACCTTCTGATCGGACAGGTGGTCGCCACCACCGAGGGGCGCCTGAGGGTGCGGCTCGCCTCCGATGACCAGAGGCTCTCCTTCGTGCGGGTTTTGCGCGCGGCTCCGCCGGCGATCGTGCCGGGTCCGGGCGAGCTGATCGGGCCGGTCCAGCCGGCGCGCGAGCTGTTCGGCCCGCCCGCGCCGACGGTGGCGCGATGAGGGCGCCCCTGCCCCGCTGGGCCGAGCGCCCGGTGCTGCTGATGCTCGGGTTCGGCGCGGCCTGTCTCGCGCTCGTGCCCATCGCGCCCGGCGAGATGCGCGCGGCCCCCGATCTCGTCTATTGCCTGGTGATGGCCTGGAGCGCGCGGCGCCCCGACAGCGCCTCGCTCTTCATGGTGCTGGCGCTGGGACTGATGGCGGATCTGCTCCTGTCGCGGCCGCTGGGCCTCGGGGCGCTGGGGCTGGTGCTGGCGGCGGAACTGACGCGGAGCCGCCGGGGCCCGCGGCCGTTTCTGGTGGAATGGGGGATCGCGGTCATGGCCTTCGCGCTGATGCTGGCGGGGATCGTCCTCGTCCTGCGGCTGAGCTTCGCGGTCCCGCCCGAATCCGCGGGCCTGCTCTGGCATCTGGCGGCGACTGCGATCGCCTATCCCTTCGTCGCGGCGGCGCTGGCCTGGGCCCTCGGCTCCGCGCAGCGTCAAGCGGGGGCGCCGCGATGAAGCGGACCGATGCCCCGCCGCCCCGGATCACCCGCCGGGGACTGATGCTCTTCGGGATCCAGCTCGGCGTGGTCGGCGGTCTCGGCTGGCGGATGCATGATCTCCAGATCGAGCAGAACGAACATTTTGCGATGCTCGCCGACGAAAACCGGATCAACCTGCGCCTGATCCCGCCCGCCCGCGGTCTGATCCTCGATCGCAAGGGGGTGCCGCTCGCGGTCAACCAGCGCAATTACCGGATCTCGATGGTGCGCGAACAGGCGGGCGATCCGGAGGCGACGCTGGCGCGGCTGGCGCAACTGATCGCCCTGCCCGAGGCGGACCGCGAGCGGGCCCTGCGCGAGATGAAGGGACGCAGCGCCTTCGTGCCGGTGGTGGTGGCCGATCATCTGGACTGGGAGGATATCGTGCGGGTCTCGGCCAATTCGCCGATCCTGCCCGGGGTGATCGCGGAGGTGGGGCTCAGCCGGTTCTATCCGCGCGGGGGCGATACCGGTCATGTCGTGGGTTATGTCGGACCGGTGTCGGAGGGCGATCTGGCCAAGCTCGAAGACCCCGACCCCGTCCTGCAGATCCCGCGGTTCCAGATCGGCAAGACCGGGATCGAGCAGCGGCTTGAGAGCCAGTTGCGCGGCCATGCCGGAACCCTGCGGATCGAGGTCAGCGCGGCGGGCCGGGTGATGCGCGAACTCGGGCGCGAGGAGGGCACGGCGGGCGACGATATCACCCTGACCCTCGACGAGGGCCTCCAGACCTATGCGATGCGGCGGATGGCCGGAGAGAGCGCCGCCGCCGTGGTGATCGACATAGAGAACGGCGACGTGGTGGCGATGGCCTCCTCGCCGGGGTTCGATCCCAATCTCTTCGTCTTCGGGATCGGAACGGCGGACTGGAACGCGCTGCTCGGGGACGAATACCGCCCCCTCGCGGCCAAGGCGGTGTCGGGCGCCTATCCGCCGGGCTCGACCTTCAAGCCGGTGGTGGCGCTCGCGGCCCTGACCGCCGGGCTGGTCTCGCCCCGGGACCGGGTGAATTGTCCAGGATATACCGCGCTCGGCAACCGGCGGTTCCATTGCTGGAAGAAGGGCGGGCATGGCTCGGTCGACATGCGCAAGAGCCTCTCGCAATCCTGCGATTGTTATTATTACGAAATGGCCCGGCGGACCGGGGCGGATGCGATCTCCGAGATGGCGAACAAGCTGGGGCTCGGGATCAGGCCGGACCTGCCGATCCCGGCCCTGAGCCCCGGACTGATGCCCAATCGCGAGTGGAAGAAGACCACCCGCAAGGAGGCCTGGACCGTCGGCGACAGTTTCAACTATGGGATCGGCCAGGGCTTTACCCTCGCCTCGCCGCTCCAGCTTGCGATCATGACCGCGCGGATCGCCAGCGGCAATCATGTCGAGCCCCGGATCATCCAGGCGATCAATGGCGTGCCGGTCGAACCGACCCCGCCCGAGCCGCTCGGGCTCGATCCCGCGCATCTGGAGGCGGTGCGGGGCGGCATGTTCGCGGTCTCGAACGAGGGCACCGCCTATCGCTCGCGCATCGCCGATCCCGCGATGCTGATGGCGGGCAAGACCGGCACCAGCCAGGTGCGCATCATCACCGCCTCGGAACGCTCGGCGGGCGTCACCAAGAACGAACAGTTGCCCTGGGCGCGGCGCGATCATGCGCTCTTCATCGCCTATGCCCCCTATGACGCGCCGCGCTATGCGATCGCGCAGATCGTCGAGCATGGCGGCGGCGGCTCGGCGGTCGCGGCGCCGATCGCGCGCGACATCCTGCTCTATGCGCTCTGCGGCGGGCTGCCGCCCCTGACCGCCTATCCGCCCGAGCAACGCAAGGATATCGAGGAACAGCGGGCGCGGATGCCCTCGGCGGACGCGGGTCCGGGCGCGTTGCCCACGCGGCCGGGGCAACCGGCGTGAGCGCGGGGGCACAGGGGTTGGGCAAGGTTCTCGCCCTGAACTGGGGGCTGGTGCTCCTGCTCTGCGCGGTGGCCGGCGCGGGATTTCTGATGCTCTATTCGGTGGCGGGCGGGTCGTTCGACCCCTGGGCCGGGCCGCAGATGATCCGCTTCGGCTTTGGCCTCGGGGTCATGTTCACCATCGCGATGATCGATATCCGGTTCTGGCGGGCGATCTCGCCGCTCGCCTATCTCGTGTCGCTGGCGCTGCTTTGTTATGTCGAGGTGGCCGGACATGTCGGGATGGGCGCCCAGCGCTGGATCAATCTCGGCTTCATCGTGCTCCAGCCGTCGGAGATGATGAAGATCGCCCTCGTGATGGCGCTGGCCTGGTATTATTCCTGGCTCGATCCGGCGAAGGTGTCGCGGCCGCTCTGGGTGATGCCGCCGCTGGTGGCGATGCTGATCCCGGTGGGGCTGGTGATGACCCAGCCCGATCTCGGCACCTCGATCATGCTGCTGCTGGGCGGGGGAGCGGTGATGTTTCTGGCGGGCGTCAGCCTGTGGTATTTCGGAACCGCGATCGCGAGCGGTATCGGTGTCGTGACCCTGGTGCTGGAATCCCGGGGGACCGACTGGCAGCTGCTGCGCGACTACCAGTTCAACCGCATCGATACATTCCTCGATCCGGGCAAGGATCCGCTCGGCACCGGCTATCATATCACCCAGGCCAAGATCGCGCTGGGCTCGGGCGGCCTGTCGGGCCGGGGCTATATGCAGGGCACCCAGAGCCGGTTGAACTTCCTGCCCGAGAAGCACACCGATTTCATCTTCACCACGCTGGCCGAGGAATTCGGCTTCATGGGAACCATGGCGCTTCTGATCCTGTTCACCCTGATCGTCGCCTTCTGCGTCGCCAGTGCGATCTCGAACCGCGACCGGTATGGCGCGATCCTGACGGGGGGGATCGGGGCGACCTTCTTCCTGTTCTTCTCGGTGAACATGGCGATGGTTATGGGACTGATGCCGGTGGTCGGCGTGCCCTTGCCGCTCGTCTCCTATGGCGGATCGGCGATGCTGGTCCTGCTCGCGGCCTTCGGGCTGGCGCAAAGCGCGCATGTGCATCGGCCGCGTTCGGAGTAAGAGCCCGAGGCCGGAGTTCGGATTGAAACGGGTCGCGCGGATGTCCGGCGTCCCCGATGAAGGATCAAGCGATGATCGCACCCCGCGTTCTCTTCTCGGCCCCCCCGGAATGGTGGCCGATCTATCAGCCGCATCTGCTCCGGGCCTGCGCCGCCGAGGGTCTGGCGGTGGAATTGACGACCGATGCCTCCAGTCCCGAGAGTTTCGATTACATCGTCTATCGTCCCGGCGGTCCGGTCGCGGATTTCACGCCCTTTACCGGCTTGCGGGCGGTGTTGAGCCTCTGGGCCGGGGTCGAGAAGATCGCCGACAATCCGACCCTGACGGTGCCGCTCTGCCGGATGGTGGACGAAGGGCTGACGCAAGGTATGGTGGAATGGGTGACGGGGCATGTGTTGCGCTATCATCTGGGGATCGACGCGCATCTGGCGGGACAGGACGGGGTCTGGCGCAACCACGTGATCCCGCCGCTGGCGCGGGACCGGAAGGTGGGGGTGCTGGGGCTCGGGGTGTTGGGGACGGCGGTGGCCGAGCAGCTTATCGCGCTTGGTTTTGACCTGCGCGGCTGGAGCCGGTCGCCGCGGGAGGCCGGGCGGTTCGTGATGCATTCCGGGGACGAGGGGCTCGGGACGGTGCTGTCGGAGAGCGAGATCCTGATCTCGCTCCTGCCCGCGACGGCGGCCACGGAATCGATCCTGAACGCGCGGACGCTTGCGCTCCTGCCCCGGGGGGCGCGGCTGATCAATCCCGGGCGGGGGACGCTGATCAACGACCAGGCCTTGCTGGAGGCGCTGGAGTCGGGCCAGATCGCCCATGCGACGCTCGATGTGTTCCGCGAGGAGCCGCTGCCGGCGGAGCACCCCTATTGGGCGCATCCAAACGTGACGGTGACCCCGCATATCGCCTCCGAGACCCGGCCCGAGACCGCCTCCGAGATGATCGCGCTCAATATCCGCCGGGGCGAGGATGGCGAGCGGTTCCTCTATGTCGTGGACCGCGCGCAGGGATATTGAGTCAGCGCAGGATCGGCGGCCGGTCGGGGTCGCTGCCCGGGGGCGCGGGCGGCCGGAGCTCCGCCACCACCGGACGCGGCAGCTCGAATTCGAGGCCGATCCGGGCGATGCGGGCCAGCGCGGGCGCATCGGCGGGCAGGAAGGCGATGTCGAGCGGCGGGGTCTCCTCGCTGAGCGCCATGGTTTCGGCGAGGGCCCGGGCCACGCCGTCCTGCACGGGTTCCGCAACGCCGACCAGGGCCAGCAGCAGACCCTCGCGGCCATCCGCCCCGATCGCCGCGACGAGATGCGCCGCCGCGATGACCCCGGCCATGGCGGCGAGCTTGGGATCGAGCGCCGCGATCAGGTCCGGCGTGGCGAGGCGCGGGGCCACGATCCGGTCGGGCAGCGCGATGGGCAGGAGGGCGGCGCTGGAGGCCCGCTCCGCCATCCAGTCGATCGCCGCCGCCGGCAGGAGCGTCGCCGAGGGCCAGTCGCCGAGATTGAGGCCGATGCCGATCCCCTGCCCCGCCAGCATCGCCACCAGCCGCCGCCCCGGCAGCGCGGCATAGGGCGCGGGCGCATCGAGGACGGAGGCGAGCCGGTCGTCCCGGTCGAAGGCCAGCACGAAGCGCCCCTCGTCGAGATCGAAGATCCTAGGGTCGAGGATTTCGCCGGTGGGTTCGGTTTCGAGCAGCAGGAAGAGTTCGGTATCGAGGATGCGTTCATGAAACCGCAGGCGCGGGGCCTCGGCCTCCGGCTCCGCTTCCTGTGCGCGGAAGGCCGCGTCGAGGGGCGTTTCAGGGGGCATGGCACATCTCCGGATTGTTCCGGACGAATCTAGCGCGCGCGGAGCAGCAGGGAAACCCGTGCCCGCAATTCCGGGACCAGTTCCTCGGCGAACCAGGGATTGCGGCGCAGCCAGCCGGTGTTGCGCCAGGATGGATGGGGCAGCGGAATGGTGTCGGGCGGAGCATCGCGCCACTGGCGGACGATCTCGGTGACCGGGGCGCGGGTGTTAAGATGCCAGTGCTGCGCATGGGCGCCGATCAGGATTTTGAGCCGGATCCCCGGCATCGCGGCGAGTGCGCGGCGCCGCCAGATCTCGGCGCAGACCGGCGGCGGCGGCAGATCGGCGCCGCGGGTGTCATAGCCGGGAAAACAGAAGGCCATCGGCAGGACGGCGAACCTGGTCCGGTCATAGAAGGTCGCGCGATCCACCCCGAGCCAGTCCCGCAGACGGTTGCCCGAGGGATCGTCGAAGGGGCGTCCCAGATCATGCGCCCGCGCGCCCGGCGCCTGGCTCGCGATCAGGATCGGCGCCGTCGCCGAGAGCCAGGGGATCGGGCGCGGCCAATGCCCGGTGTGGGTCGCGGCGAAGCCGGTGGCGCAGACCCGGCAGGCCCGGATCTCGCCGGTCAGGGTCTCGATATCCTCGGTCAAATCTGTGATCATTCGCTGGCTTCCGCGGAGCGACCCCGCGCGCCCCGCCGGATCTAATAGCATCGCCGCGGGATTTGACGAGGCATTTCGGCGTCGATTCATCCTATGGTTGAACGAAGGTCTTTACAGGCCCCGCGCCGGGGCGCTATCCAGTCCCGACAGTCACGAGAGTGCCGCCATGACCGAACCCCGGACGCTGCGCATCGGCGCCCTCGATATCTCGAACGCCTTGCCCCTGACCCTGATCGCCGGGCCCTGTCAGCTCGAAGGGCTCGAGCATGCGCTCCGGATCGCCGAGACGCTGGCGGAGGCCTGCTCCCGCTCAGGCACCGGCTTCATCTTCAAGAGCTCGTATGACAAGGCCAACCGCACCTCGCTTTCGGCCAAGCGCGGCATCGGTCGCGAGGAGGGCTTGCGGATGCTGGCGGAGGTGCGTGCCCGGATCGGCTGCCCAGTCCTGACGGATGTGCATCTGCCCGACGATTGCGCCCCGGTGGCCGAGGCAGTCGACGTTTTGCAAATCCCCGCCTTTCTCAGCCGCCAGACCGATCTCCTGCTCGCCGCCGGACGCACCGGCGCCGCGATCAATGTCAAGAAGGGCCAGTTCCTCGCGCCCTGGGACATGCCCAATGTCGCGGCAAAGATCGCCTCGACCGGGAATGAACGGATCCTCCTCTGCGAACGGGGGACGTCGTTCGGGTATAACACGCTGGTCGCCGACATGCGGTCGCTGCCGACGATGGCGCGGACGGGGTATCCGGTGGTGATGGATGCGACTCATTCCGTGCAGCAGCCGGGCGGGCTTGGCGGCGCCTCGGGCGGCCAGCGTGAATTCGCGCCGGTGATGGCGCGGGCGGCTGTCGCGATCGGCGTGGCGGCGGTCTTTATCGAGACCCATCCCGATCCGGACAATGCCCCCTCCGACGGGCCGAACATGATCCCGCTCGACCGAATGCCGGCCCTGATCGCCGAACTGATGGCCTTCGATCGCCTGGCCAAGGCGCATCCCCTCACCTTCTGACCAGAGGCCCCGATGACCGCGCCGCGTCCCATTGTCGAACCGAACACCTGGGATTTCCTGCGGGAAGCGATGATCGCGCCGTCGGGGTTCAGGGAATATGATGCCCGCTGGAAATATCCCGACGACATCAATCTGCCAGGGGTCACGGCCCTCGGGCTCGGCCTTGGCACCCAGATGGTCGAGCGGGGCATCGCGCCCGAGATCGCGGTCGGCAACGATTACCGGGATTATTCGCTGGCGATCAAGAATGCGCTGATGCTCGGTCTGGTCCAGGCCGGGCTCCATGTGCGCGACATCGGACCGGCCCTGTCGCCGATGGCGTATTTCAGCCAGTTCTTTCTCGACGTGCCCGCCGTGGCCATGGTGACGGCGAGCCACAATCCGAATGGCTGGACCGGGGTCAAGATGGGGTTCGAGCGGCCGCTGACCCATGGGCCGGAAGACATGGCGCGCCTGCGCGACATCGTCCTGGGCGGTCAGGGGATCGCACGGGACGGCGGGCGCTGGTCGCGGGCCGAGGGCGTGCGTGAGGCCTATATCGAGGATCTCGTGGGCGATTTCCGGATGTCGCGCCCCTTGCGGGTGGTCTGCGCGACCGGGAACGGCACGGCGGGGGCCTTCGCCCCGGAGATCCTGGAGCGGATCGGAGTGGAGGTGATCGCGAGCCACACGCGTCTCGATTACACCTTCCCGAACTACAATCCCAACCCCGAAGCCATGGAAATGCTGCATGACATGGCCGAGACCGTCAAACACCATGGCGCGGATTTCGCGCTCGGTTTCGACGGCGACGGCGATCGCTGCGGCGTGGTGGACAACGAGGGCGAGGAGATCTTCGCCGACAAGATGGGGGTTATTCTCGCCCGCGACTGGATCGGCCTCCATCCCGGGGCGGTGTTCGTGGCGGATGTGAAATCGACCGGCCTCTTTGCCTCGGACCCGGTTCTGACCGCGGGCGGCGCCCGGGTGGATTACTGGAAGACCGGCCACAGCCATATGAAGCGCCGGGTCAAGGAGCTGGGCGCGCTGGCGGGTTTCGAGAAGTCTGGCCATTACTTTCTCGCCGAGCCGATCGGTCGGGGCTATGATTGCGGCATGCGGGTTGCGGTCGAGATCTGCAAGTTGATGGACCGCAATCCGGGCCGGTCGATGGCGGATCTGCGGCGCGCCCTGCCCCGGACCTGGTCGACGCCGACCATGTCGCCCTTTTGTCCGGACGGTCAGAAATACGATGTGGTCGCCCGATTGACCGCCCGTCTGGAGGAGATGGAGGCGCGGGGCGTCCGGATCGCCGACCGGGCCATCGAGCGGATCGTGAAGGTGAACGGCGCGCGGGTGATGTTGTCGAACGGCGCCTGGGGGTTGATCCGGGCTTCGTCCAACACGCCCAATCTGGTGGTGGTGTGCGAGAGTCCGGACTCCGAGGCCGAGATGCGGGCGATTTTCCGCGATCTCGACGCCTTGATCGGCGCGGAACCCGCCGTGGGGGCTTATGATCAGAAGATCGCGGTGTGATGGCTCTTGCCGCCGCGGTCTTGTTTGCCTAGAAGGAGGCCGGCATTGGGGCGTGGCCAAGTGGTAAGGCATCGGTTTTTGGTACCGTGTATCGGAGGTTCGAATCCTCCCGCCCCAGCCAGTCCACGGATGCAACGCTTTCTCCCGCCTGCCGTCCGGGAAGAAATTGTTGTTGTTTTCGAGGCTTGTAGCTCACGTGCTGTTGACTGCCACATGAGCCAGACGGCCAAAATCGGTTCTCTGGAGGCCTATTTTCTCCAAACCTGTTGACTCTGCGGTTTCGGCCTTATGTATCAAACGCAACAAGGCAGGAACGCCGGGCGGCGGGCGTGATTAGGGCGGTGGCGCTGGCGGCGGGGCTGCTAGTTCCCTGCCCGATTTGGGCTAAGTGTGGCCATTATGCCAGTCCATGCGCGTCGGCGGATTTCGGCAGTGCTGGGCTCGAATTGTGGGATGACAAAAAATTCCTTGTGCAGGAAATCACCCTGCGGGATGTAAAGTCCGATATCAGCAAAATTCATGATTTCCTTTCCAAAAACATTCAAAGCAAACACGCCGATTTTCATACCGAAACCAAAATGGCCGTCTGGCCTATGGAACGCATCAGGGAGTGTAAGCGGTGAACAGAGGTGGGATTGCTTCACTTCCTTTGGCGCCAGCAGGGATATCCCCCAAAGGAGAAGGCATCATCCATATGGATTGGGTAGTATAATTTCCGACCGGTGGGTACGCTCCACCAGCAGCTTCGCAGACAAAATGTGCATAAAGAGCCGGACTCTGGCCGCTGTTGTCTACAGAGACGCCTACGCCCAAGCGGTTTTTGGCGTCAATGCAAACCCGAACAGTTTTGATTGTGAGATACGCCCTGACTTGCGCTTCGCCGATCTCACGAGCGACCGTAACCGCGTTGGTGGTCGCAGCAGCGGCTATCTTCGCGTAGTAGGCAGCGGCCCCGGCGGCGATCAAGGTCATAAAGCCAACCGCTGTTCCGACAATTCCGAGAAAAAATGTGCGCCTAGTCCAGTCAGCGGATTCTTTCGCGGCATCCGCAGCCTTCCATTGAGCGCACAGATCGGAGTTACGGTCGTCATGACCTGGATCGCATGGTGGATTGTAGTCTTCAGTCTTTTCGGGGCTCTTTCCAATTCCAGAACCAAGGTCCGTCGCGCTCTGTCTGCGGTCTGCCTGTTGCTCGGATTTCTGGGCTTCGGGTTGAGCGCGTTTGTCTGGTGGTAGAGAAGCGGCTGAACAAATCAGTCCGCAAATCGCAATGACGATGATCCTATAGCGGTTAGGCATTGCAACATGAACGCCGCGCTGAACTTCCCTCGCGAAAGTTTGTTGGCGACGTTCGCCTCCTTTTCGCTGATTCCAATTTCAGCGAGCATCTCGACAAGATTTGTGTAAGTCACCCCTTTTCGCTTCAACTCTGCCTTGAGCGTATTGGCCGCCAAGGCTTCCCAGTCCGTATGTTGCGGCATGTCGCATTCCCGATAAAAATATACTGTATGCGATAGATAAGCCCTTGCCTGCGATATGTCTACCTACTATATTCGATATGAAGTTATCGGATATAGTGCAATGGCACAGCACTTCCTCCTTTCCGCGGCGGCCCGCACCCTCTCCCTCAAGGAGATTTACGCGGCTGGCGAGGATGCGGCCTACACCACCTTCTGCCAGATCCGCTGGGCTGAGACGAACGGCGAGGCGATTTGCCCGCGCTGCGGCTGCACCGGGGCCTACCCGATTGCCAGCCGCCGCAAGTTCAAGTGCAAGGGTTGCGCGCATCAGTTCTCGGTCACGTCGGGCACCATCTTTGCCTCGCGCAAGCTCTCCTTTGTCGATCTGCTGGCCGCGATCTGCATCTTCGTGACCAATGCCAAG
>JBMDWT010000041.1:0-6471 GCA_048594665.1 Amaricoccus sp.
CGCCCGGCTGCTCGCCGATGCGACCAATCTCGCCTTCGTCCAGATCAGCGCGATCTTCACCGGCGTCGCGGATTTGCGCAAAATCTTCGATGCCGCGCGGGTGAGGCCGCGGGGGACGCTGCTCTTCGTCGATGAAATCCACCGGTTCAACCGGGCGCAACAGGATGCCTTCCTGCCGCTCATGGAGGATGGCACCATCGTTCTGGTGGGGGCGACCACCGAAAACCCCTCGTTCGAATTGAACGCGGCTCTTTTGTCCCGCGCGCGCGTCCTGACCCTGCGCCGCCTTGACGAAACGGCGCTTGCACGGCTTTGCGACCGCGCGGAGGAGGATCTCGGCCGACCGCTGCCCCTGACGCCAGAGGCCCGCGCGCTCCTGATCGAACTCGCCGACGGGGATGGACGTGCCTTGCTCAATCTGGTCGAACAGATCGCCGCCGACCGATCCGTCCTCGATGCCGCCGCGCTCTCGGAACGACTCACCCGCCGGGCCGCGATCTTCGACAAATCGGGCGAGGGGCATTACAACCTGATCTCGGCTCTTCACAAATCCGTGCGGGGCTCGGATCCGGACGCGGCGCTCTATTGGCTGGCCCGGATGCTGAAGGGCGGCGAGGATCCGCGTTTCCTGGCCCGGCGCATTACCCGCATGGCGATCGAGGACATCGGCCTCGCCGATCCCGCCGCGCAACGGCTTTGTCTCGACGCCTGGAACACCTATGAGCGACTCGGCTCTCCGGAGGGGGAACTCGCCCTGGCCCAGGCGGTCATCTATCTGGCGCTGGCGCCCAAGTCGAACGCGGCCTATCGGGCCTATGGAAATGCCCTCAGGTCAGCGGAACAGACAGGATCCCTGACACCGCCCAGACATATACTCAATGCACCGACGGACTGGATGAAGGAGGAGGGGTTCGGAGCCGGGTATCTCTATGATCCCGATACACCGACGGGCTTCTCCGGCCAGAACTACTTTCCCGAAGCCATGCAACGGCAACAATTCTACCAGCCGACCCAAAATGGAAATGAGGCCGAATTGCACAACAGAATCCTTTTTTTGTCGCAGGAGCGTGTTAGATTGAATCGCTCGGAAGACGACTAAAAACCTCCGCGCAAGAAATTGCGCATTCCCACGAGGTGGTAGGATGGCCAAAGCCAACCGCAAGCCGGTCGAAATGATCCGCCTGGTTTATACAAGCAAGATATCCCGGCAACTTACCCCGGCCGATCTGGAGTCCATTGCCGAGCATTCGCAAAAAAACAACGATGCCTTGAACCTGACGGGGATACTGCTGTTGCGGGGGCAGTCCTTCCACGCCATGCTCGAAGGGGGGGCGACCGGGCTCCTGAGGACCATGGAAAAGGTCATCATCGACGATCGCCATTTCGACATCCGGATTCTCCAGGAGGAAACCATCACCGCCCGGCGCTTTGCAAACTGGTCCTTTGCCGCGCTCCCCTCCGCCTCCCCGAGCGTGGCTTTCCTTTACCCGACCGAAGAGTTCAGTGAAGCCCTGTCAAAACGGTTACGCTAACATACTAGTTAGGGGCTTAAATTGTCGATCCGCGTGAACAATTCACTATGCTTGACATTTGTGACAGCTTCTCTATTTGGCATCTGACAAGGCCTATCAAAAAACAAATATCTCTGGGTGGAAACGGCGGCTTGTTGCTTGAATTCAGTTTCAATTCGATCGCAGCGAGCGATTTAGTCCTCGCGGAGCGATTCCGGCTGGCGCAGCAGGTCTGGTGTGCCAATTCCCGTCTGGGACTGACGGGGTATCTGCAATTCGCCGGACCTAACATCCGGCAGATCATCGAAGGTCCCGCGACCCTCCTCTTGCGGATCATCCCCTCGATCCTGGCCGATCCCAGGCATGAGTCGATCACGATCACCTCGCTGCGACAGATCAGGCGCCGTGCCCATCTGGACTGGCGCACCAGCGGGATCGGGCAGTTGCAGGGGATGGATCAGCCGAACAACGACCATGGTTTGCCCCGCATCCCCCTCGCCGCGGGCAATCGGCGGGTGGCGGCGCGGAAATGATCCGCCAACTTCCTTGACATTCCCGCGGGGCCGGGGCCTTTGATCCGGGAATTCTCGCGGGTGACTGACTTGTTCGCAATTTCTCAGGTGGCGCTCGGCGGCGCGATCGGGGCATCGGCACGGTTTCTGATGGCCTCGTTCATCAATGGCAGGCTTGGCCTCGGCTTTCCCTGGGGAACGCTGCTGGTCAATCTGGTGGGATGTTTCGGGATCGGCATCGCGGCGACCCTGCTGCTCCAGCGTGGCGATCCGGCCTATGTCCGTCTGGCGCCGTTCTTCATTCCGGGCATATTGGGCGGCTTCACCACCTTCTCGGCCTTTACGCTGGAGACCTTTCAATTGATGGACCGGGGCCGGTTCGATCTCGCTTTGGCCTATTCCCTCGGCTCGGTGGGCCTCGGGCTCGCGGCGCTGGTCCTCGGTCTCTGGGTCGCGAGGGGGGGAATTCAGCCATGAGCGGTGTGCGTCAGGTCGCGGTGGCCGAGGAGGAGGCGGATCAGCGGCTGGACCGCTGGCTGCGCCGGCTCTATCCGCATATCCCGCAATCCCTCGTCGAACGGCTCTGCCGCAAGGGCGAGATCCGGGTGGATGGGGGCCGGGTCAAGGCCTCGACCAAGCTCGAAACCGGACAGATCGTGCGCATTCCGCCGATCCCGGAGCCAGACGCGCCCGATGCCCCCCGGATCACCCAGATATCCGAGGCGGATGCCGCGATGATCCGCGCCTGCGTCCTCTATCGCGATGAGGATGTGCTCGCCCTCAACAAGCCCCCCGGCCTCGCGGTCCAGGGTGGGTCGGGTCAGACCCGCCATGTCGATGGTCTGGCCGAGGCGCTGAAATTCGGGCGCGAGGACAAGCCGCGTCTGGTGCATCGCCTCGACCGCGACACGTCCGGTGTCCTGGTGCTGGCGCGCACCGTGCGCGCCGCCGCCGGTCTGGCCCGCGCCTTTCAATCGCGCGATGCCCGCAAGATATACTGGGCCGCCGTCGCCGGGGCGCCCTCGCCGAACATGGGCACGATCCGCTATGGTCTGGTCAAGGCGCCGGGGCATGGATCGGGCGGCGAGGGGGAGAAGATGCTGACCATCCATCCCGACCAGATCGCCGCGACCGAGGGGGCCAAACGGGCGACCACCGATTACCGGGTGATCGACGCCGCCGCCAAGCGCGCCGCCTGGGTGGCGCTGGCCCCGATCACCGGGCGCACCCATCAACTGCGCGCCCATATGGCGGCCCTCGGCCATCCCGTGGTCGGCGACGGCAAATACGGCACCAATGCGCAGGAAAACACCGGCGAGGGATGGGGCGCCCAGCTCGGCGGCGGGGTCAGCCGCAAGCTGCATCTGCATTCCCGGCGCCTGACCCTGACCCATCCGATCAGCGGGGCGCGTCTGGTCCTGACCGCGCCGATGCCCGAACATATGGTCCGGACCTGGGACCTGTTCGGCTGGCGCCCCGAGGATGCCCCCGACGACCCATTCGAGGATTTTGCATGAGCCCCGCCAGTCTGGTTATTTTCGACGTCGACGGCACCCTGATCGACAGCCAGAACGTCATTCTGGCGGCCATGGACTATGCCTTTGCCCAGATCGGCCGGTCCGTCCCCGACCGGGCCACCGCCCTGTCGGTCGTGGGCCTGTCGCTGCCGGAGGCGATGGCCGGGCTCGCGCCGGATCTGTCGGAGGCGGAGACCGCGCGTCTCGTCGATCTCTATCGCGAGTGTTTTGTCCGGCAGCGGGCGGCGGGCGGAGCCGAGGCCCATGCCCCGCTCTATCCCGGCGCCCGCGCCGCCCTGGAGCGACTGGCCCGAGAGCCGGACACCCTGCTCGGGGTGGCCACCGGCAAGGCGCGGCGGGGCCTCGATCATGTGATGGAGCTGCATGATCTGGGTGGGTTCTTCGTCACCGCCCAGACATCGGACGGCCATCCGTCCAAGCCGCACCCTTCGATGCTCCTGACCACGCTGGCCGAGACCGGCCGGGCGGCGGGGGAGGGGGTGATGATCGGCGACACCGAATTCGACATCCTGATGGGCCGGAACGCGGGATTTGCCACCATCGGCGTCGCCTGGGGGTATCACCCTCCCGCGCGGCTGCGGGCGGCGGGGGCCGATCTGGTGATCGAGCATTTCGATGAGCTGGACGGGGCGCTGGCGCGGCTGAGGGCGCGGGCGGCATGAGCTGGGGGCCGAAAAAACGGTTCTGGACCGAGGTCACGGTCCGGCCGGAGGTGGACGGCCATGGGATCAATCTCGACGGGCGCCCGCTGAGGACGCCCGAGAAGCGTCTGCTCGTCCTGCCCACCCTGGCGCTCGCCGAGGCGATCGCGGCGGAATGGCGGAGCATCGAAGGCGCGATCGAGGTGGAGCGGCTGCCGCTGACCCGGGCGATGAACACCGCGATCGACCGGGTGTCGTTCGATCCCGACGCGGTCGTGGACGCGCTCCTGCCCTATGGCGACACCGATCTGCTCAGCTATCGCGCGGAGTCCCCGGCGTTGTTGCGCCAGAGGCAGTCAGAGGCCTGGGATCCCTGGCTGGACTGGTCCGCGCGCACCTTGTCCGCTCCGCTGATCCCGGTCAGCGGGGTGATGCATCAGCCGCAACCCGAGACCAGCCTGCGGGCCCTGCGCCATGCCATCGCCGCGCATGATCCGATGGAGCTGACCGCGTTGCATGATCTGGTGACGCTTTCGGGGTCGCTGGTGCTGGGGCTGGCCGTGTCGCATGGCGCCCTGTCGGCGGCCGAGGCCTGGCGGCTCTCGCGCATCGACGAAGCCTGGCAGACCGAGCAATGGGGCGCCGACGACGAGGCCGAACAGGCCGCCGCCGCCCGCGCCGAGGCCTATCTCTCGGCCGAAACGCTGCTTATTTTGCTGCGCCGCGGCGAATCAGAGGCCCAGTAAGTCCCCACGGGAACTCTTCTGCTTTTTAGCTCTGACAAGAGGTTAATTTTCAATCAATTTCCTCGGGTAAACTTCGATCCGCTGCCTTTTCCTTGACCTTCTCCACGCAAGCGTGAACCTTCTGTAAATGGCTCGTGAGTTCGCAGCCATGGGCAACTTCGCACGGGCTTGACTGATTGCCTCTAGAAAACAAAAGGTTACCATGCAAAAATCTCTGATTCTAGGAACCGCGCTGGCATTGACGCTCGGAGCGGTCGCGGCCTCGGCCGCAACCCTCGACGATGTGAAGGCGCGTGGAACGTTGAAATGCGGCACCAACACGGGCCTCGCAGGTTTCGCCGCCCCGGATGCCAAGGGTCGTTGGGACGGTTTCGACGTCTCCGTCTGCCGGGCGGTCGCCGCGGCGGTCCTCGGCGATCAGGAGAAGGTCGAATTTGTCCCGACCACCGGCGAAACCCGCTTCACCGCGCTGACCTCCGGTGAAATCGACCTCCTGGTTCGCAATTCGACCTGGACCTTCACCCGCGACGTCGATCTGAAATTCACCTTCACCGGCGTGAACTACTATGACGGTCAGGGCTTCATGGTGAAGAAGGACCTCGGCGTCACCTCGGCCAAGGAACTCGATGGCGCCACCGTCTGCATCCAGACCGGCACCACCACCGAACTCAACCTCGCCGATTATTTCAAGGCGAATGGCATGACCTACCGGCCGGTCCCGATCCAGACCGAGGCCGAGGCCAGCCAGCAGTTCCAGTCCGGCGCCTGTGATGCCTATACCACCGACGCCTCCGGCCTCGCCGCCGCCCGCGCCTCCTACGACGCCCCGGCGAATTACATCATCCTGCCCGAGATCATCTCGAAGGAGCCGCTCGGGCCGCTCGTGCGCCAGGGCGATGATCAATGGGCGGACGTGGTGCGATGGACCTTCTACGCGCTGGTCGCGGCCGAGGAACTGGGCATCACCAAGGAAAACATCGAATCGATGACCTCTTCCGAAAATCCGGAAATCCGCCGTATCCTCGGCGTCGAGGGCGATCTCGGCACCAAGCTCGGGCTCGATGCGCAATGGGCGAAACGCGCCATCGCCGCCAACGGCAATTACGGTGAAATCTTTGCCAAGAATATCGGCGAAGGGACCCCCAGCAATATCCAGCGCGGTCTGAACGACCTCTGGACCAAGGGCGGCCTGCAATACTCTCCGCCCTTCCGCTGAGCCTTTCGCCGCGGGGCGGGTATGCCCGCTCCGCGAACCCCAATCCCTAGCAGGGAGATCGAAACCGATGGCCAGCATTGACATACCAACCGAACGCTTCCGCCTCAGCCAACTGATTTACGACACACGATACCGATCTCTGACCATCCAGGCCATCGCGCTTATCCGGCCTTATGTATCAAACGCAACAAGCGGAATATAGGCGCAACGCGCTGAATCCGCTAGCCTTCCCCTATGCAGGACAGAACGATAGACAACGCGCTCCTGGCGCTTCGGAAGAAGCTGACGCAGGAGCGAGGCAAGGGGC
>JBMDWT010000042.1:0-9068 GCA_048594665.1 Amaricoccus sp.
GAATCTACGACGCCCCCCGACAAAGTCGCAAAGTTCCACGTTTGAACCAGCACAACGTCTTAAACTGCCGAGCGCTCGGAACTTTCTACGCGCGTAGAAAGTTCGGCCTGCATCATTTTTCATTGCCCGGCGTCTTCTCCCCCAGCGACTGCCTTCGCCGCGTCACCAAGGGCTGCGGCGATGATGCCTTGGTCATTGTCTTCAATTGCGGCTTCGAAGGCAGCGGCGAGATAGGCACTGATCGCCTCGGGGGAAGTCAGGTGCTCGGAGGCGTCCCATGCGGTGGTTTTCATCGCTGATCCCTCGATTCTTGTTTCCGCAGCCGGACCCCAGCCCTGCCACCATTCTCAGCGATGAACTCGTGTCCGACGGTTTCGAGCGCATCCGATATCGACCGCAACTTCGCCAAACCGATCGACCGCTGGCCATTCTTTTGCATCCCGCCTGCCGCTTCCCATGCCGGCAGTCCCGGCCCATCATAGACCAAATCCGCGTATTCGGGAGACACAAGCCGGAGCACCACGAGCCGATCACACACCGCGTACAGTGATACTCTGTTTCCTGCCGTCATTTTGATCTGGACGTCACGACCATCAGCGTCTCGCGCATCATGTCCGGGATTTGACGCTGAATAGAGGGTCAGGCCCAATGCCTCGGCGGCCACTACTTCGCCAATCGATCCAACGAGATGACCGTCCGGCGTGAACTTTCGGCCAGGGTAAGCCGCCGATAGCGCCTCCACTGCCCGGTAGATCGCGGCAACTGGAAGGGGTAGCTTTACTCTCATAGTAACCTCCTCAATCGAACGAGCATTCAGCGCTTTGAAGCAAATTTATTCTTTGCATACCTGTTTATGAATGCGTTGAGCCCATCACCCTTTTCCGCCAATCGCTGCATAGTGAGAATGTTGGCCGCCCCCGCGCTGGCGTTCGTGTAGCGATAGAAGCGCTCGCGTCCCCTCTCAAACTCGATTTCAATCCAGTCCGGGCCGACTTCAAAGGCGACAATGCCTGAGTCGCCGTCACGATCGCTATATCGGGGCATCTTATTCTCTCCCTTGCTTTAACCTCACCCCTGGCCCGCCACCATTTTCCGCGATGAACTCGACCCCGGCGGCTTCCAGAGCGGCGCGGATCGCGGCGATCGTCCTAGCGCGGGGGACGCGCTGCTCCTTCTCGAAATCAATCAGCGTGGCACGGGCAATGCCTGCGCGGTCGGCGATATCGGACTGTTCTAAATTGAGCATAGCTCTAGCGGCTCGGCACTGTGCTGGCGTCATCTGAAATCTTACTTGAAGTCAGATTTAGAATCTGACATGATGTAAGATACTATCAGACATAGGGAGACCCTACAATGCCGCACACTCGCGTTTCGGCAACCGCTACCGGCTTGCCCGCCGAACACCTTCTCGAAATCCACGACTGCCTCGTCCTGGCTCTCGATGCCACCGAGCGGCGGGACGGATATCGCCAGAACGAAAGGGAAGCTCGCTCCTATGTGCGGGCAGCGCTCCGGCGGGCTCGCGTGCTGATCGGAGGGCCCACTCATGCGTAGGCGTGATTTCCTTTCCCGCGCTCCGATTGCGATGGCTGCGATTGGCGCGCCCGTCGCGCAGGCGAGAGAGACAACCAGCCCGCTCCGGGCGCTCTATCACGAATGGCAGGATGCGAAGCGCACCTATAATGAAGGACCTATCGGCACCACAGAGGCCGAGGCTTGCTTTCGGGATCTGTGTGATTGCGATAGGCGCGCCGCTGCCTTCGTCCCGCTTACGGTCGAAGACTTCGCGTTCAAGGTAATTTTCGCAGACGACGACGGCGATATGAATGGAACCCCCGAGCAGGTTGCCCTTGTCGCGATGGCATACCAGATCGTGGGCCTGACCCCAAGGCAGAGCCTCGACAGCGACACCGACAAATTGCCGCTTCATGGCCGCATGGAGGCCTCCCGATGAGCAGTAACGCGAAACTGGCAGCCGCTACCGGCTTGCCTGACGACAAGACATTTGCGCAGGCGACCGGGCGCGACCGCATCGAGCAATTTTGCGGATGGTTTGAACTCGATCTCCCCAAGCTGCGCTACCGCAAGGACTATCCGGTCATGAATGACGCTTTGAGAGACTGGCTCGATGAATCGGGCGCAAGCTTGGATTGGATTTGGGCCGGGGACGCGAAGTGCATGGCTGCCGCGTATCGAAGGGCGCACCAGAACAAAAAGGAATTTCAGGAGGCACTGGTCGCGCTCAACTTCGCCATGCGCTTGACGATCAACCACGAGCTTAACTTTGACGATGCCTTGGCGGCGTTCAAGGCTGCGGTGGTTGAGCGTCGGGCGGAGAAACGTGACGGCGAAGCCCCGCTTGAAGTGATCTGACCGCTGCTCGGCGTAATCAAATGTCGTGGTGGGACTCGGCCACTCCGGTTGGCGCTTGCCTTCTTTATGCACTAGGAATAAGTTGGCATATGCCTTTTATACGTGGCAAGCACCAACTTAGGAAAAACCATGAACTTATTCCATGAAACCTTCTCGACTGGACAGGTCGTCGTAGCGAGCGGGGTCTCCAATGCAACCCTTCAAAGCTGGCTGAAGCGTGATGTTGTGATCGGCCAAGCGAAGAACAACGGCCCAAGTGACGAAGTTACGGGCGCGGGTTCTCCGGGTTCGCATCGCCGCTTTTCGTTCAGGAATGTAATACAGATCGCTCTTGCTAAAGTGATCCTCGACACAAGCGCCTTGTCGGTGCAGCAGGCGTTCTTCGCCGCCGGTATGTATGCCCATATAGGCGATACGGAGCCGATAGAGAGAATTCCGGGTCTGCCCTACAAGGGCAGCGTTCTGACTCTGCTTTGCGTCTCCGGCGATCTCTGCAATGTCTATGCCTATAAGCCGGGGGCTGATCCGTATCCATCGATCCGGTACTTCCTTGGTAAACCGGAAGGTTTCAGTTTAGTCGAAGTCAATTCAGTATTCGATCGCGTGACCAGCTCTTTGGGCTATAAACCGCATGATATTCTGGCTGCGGTGTACCTTCCGGAGGCGGGCCAGAAATGACCGAAATCCTCCCCGCTGCCCTCCGCAAGCCTCGCCTTCGTCGCTGGGAGGCGGCGGAGTACCTGAAGATTGCGCACGGCATCGAGATTGCTCCGGCGACTTTGGCGAAGTGGGCCAGCGTCGGCGGCGGGCCTTCCTACCAGTCGATGAACCGGACGCCGCTTTACCCAATCACGGAACTCGACGCCTGGGCCGCCGAAAAGCTCGGCGCCCCGATCAAGAACACCTCGGCGGCGAAATCGTGACGCGGGACAAAGATGAACGCTAAAACCCCGTTTCAACTCAGTGCCGAGAAGTACCTTTCCGTGGACTTTGTGACAGGCAATGGAGAGCGGGACACCCACGCAGCCACCCTCAACGATGGCCGACCAAATCCACACCCAAGCGCCAGAACGCCCTACAGGACGATTACAGAGTTTCACATCGCTCAACTCGTTCAAGAGCCGCAGTGCGTTCCGAAAGAGCGGGCGGCTTGGACCATCCTGAGCACCTTCCACGATTTTGACGCCCGGAGTCACGATACACAACGCATACGCGGCATGTTCCATGGCCTCGCCATCGATCTGGATGAAGGCAATCATCCCCTCGAAGAGGTGAGGGACACTCTGACCCGTGCCGTAGGGCCGAACGCGCGGATGATGATCTATTCGTCGCGCAGCTCGGCAATCGACAATCGCAAATGGCGCGTCCTGGTTCCCCTCGCGACCCCGGTGCTTGGCGAGGATTACCACGATACCGCGAATTCCCTTTTCGACCTGATCGAGGAGGCAAGCCTTGGGACGATGATCCCAGACCGCGCGTTGGCTCGACCGGCACAACTGGTTTACTTGCCGAACCGTGGCGATTTCTATGAGCACGAGATCATCGCTGGCGCTCCTCTCGACCTTGCGATCGATCATCCAATCATAGTCAGGCGGGAGATGCTCCGTTCCGCCCGCGCGGCGGCGGCGGCCGAGGCCCGCGCCGAGCGGGGTCGCCGTCAACGGGAGCGCAAAGACAGGACCAGCGGCGGCAACACTTCCGTAATCGAAGCGTTCAACCGGAATCATAGTCTCGACGCCGAACTGGAACGGCATGGCTACAAGCGCCTCGGCGGATCGAGCGACTGGCGCAGCCCCATGCAGACCTCACGCAAATCCTACGCAACAAGGACTTATGATGGTGATTTCTGGATCAGCCTCTCCGGTTCCGACGCGGCGGCTGGCATTGGGCGGCCATCGAAGAACGGTGGCGGATGCTTCGGTGATGCCTTCGATCTGTACGTCTTCTTCGACCACGGCGGCAACTTCACCAATGCGATCCGCACTTATGCACAGGAGGCCGAGATGAGCTTCGATGACCCCCACACGGTTGGCGGGGCAGACTTCGATTGGAAGAACTCGAAGAACCAAAGCGCCGATCCCGATCCTGAAAGCGCGGAGAGTGGGGAGCCGGAAGGGGAGCCGTCTTCGCCGCAAGACGGACCAATTCCGCTCTATCCGCATTTGCCCGAAGCCGAGCCTTTCCCGATCGACGCGCTTGGCCCGGCGCTGTCACGGGCTGCGGCTGCGATCGCCCGCAAGGTACAGTTGCCCGAGGCGATAGCTGGGCAATCCGTGCTGGCCGCCGCTGCGCTCGCAGCACAGGCCCATGCCGACGTTGTTCTGCCGTATGGGCAGAGCCGCCCGTTGTCGTTGTTCTTCATCACCGTCGCCGGTTCGGGCGATCGCAAAAGTTCCTGCGATACCGAGGCTCTTTGGCCGATCCGCAAATATGAACGCGCCCTGAAAGAAGCTTATGCCACCGACCATCAGGCATGGACCTATGCTCATGCGGCTTGGGCCGCTGAACGCAAGAAGATCGAAGCGGATCGCAAGATGAGCCTGGACGCCCGCAAATCGGCGTTGATCTTCCTCGGCCCGGAACCCGAGAGGCCGCTGCATCCGTTCCTGACCGCTGAGGATCCCACGGTCGAGGGGCTCGTCAAGGCTTGGAGCACCGCGCCCGCGTCGCTTGGACTGTTCAGCGCGGAAGGCGGGCAATTCACCGGGGGCTATGGCATGTCAACGGATAGCCGTCTGCGCACAGCCGCCAGTCTGAGTTGCCTTTGGGATGGTGCGCCCATCAAACGCGTTCGGGCGCTCGACGGCGTTTCCGTTCTCTATGGTCGGCGCCTTTCGCTGCACTTGCTGGTCCAGAACGATGTTGCAACTGAGTTTCTGTCCGACGCGATGCTGCGTGACCAAGGCTTGTTGTCACGCGTCCTCGTGGCGGCCCCTGGCACGGTCGCAGGCAGTCGCTTTTATCGAGACACCGCCGTCGGGGATGACGCCGCCGTGCGGGCCTACGGCGCCCGCATCCTGAGCATACTTGAAACGCCATGGCCGATGGCCGAAGACAGCCGCAACGAACTTGCCCCACGCCAGCTGACGATTTCGGAGCCAGCAAAGCGCCAGTGGCGCGCCTTCTTCGACCACATTGAATCGCAATGCGGCCCCGAGGGAGAACTGCGGCGCATCCGGGATTTCGCGGCCAAGTCCGCCGAGATCGCGGCGCGGATCGCAGGTGTTCTGACCATTGTTGAAAATGTCCGCGCCGAGGAAATTGGGCTTGCGGCGATGGAGTCCGCGCTCGTTCTCATGGATTGGTACGTCAACGAGGCAGTTCGGCTGCAACAGGCCGCGAGGACTGACCCGAAGCTTGTCACGGCGCAGCGGCTGCTCGAATGGATGCAGTCCCGTTCGACGGGATCACTCGTGAGTTTCAGGGAGATCATGCAGTGCGGCCCGAGCGCGACGCGCACGAAAGACGCCGCCGATGCGGCGCTCAAGGTTCTCCTTAGCCATGGTTGGATCACAGAAGAAACCAAGCGCCCCCGCCAATTCCGGGTTTGCCCTGCGGAGATGGCAGCTTGAGCTACCGCCGCTTCAAAATCTCAGATTTGAGCCTGACCCCTGCTACAGTTGCTACAGTTGCTACGGTTGAGAGGTCTGAACCGCCTTCTGGCCTCGAAAGTGTAGCAAACGTAGCAACTGTAGCAGCCCCTACCCACGAAACTGAAATTTTACCGCCCCAAACCGTAGCAACTGTAGCAGAACCCATCGGCCATCTTGAGGTTTCATCAGCCCAAACCGTAGCAACCGTAGCAACTGTAGCAGGGGGCAAGCCAAAATCTGAGATGGCCGAGTTCGCGTCTCGTCCGGACCCCGACGCCCTCCTCTCCCTTCTCTGTGAGACTGGCCCACAGAGCTACGGCGCGGCGGCGACCATGCTGCGCTGGACACCCACGCGCACCTGGCAGGCCGAGGCGCGGCTGCGGGCGGCGGGACGCATCACCTACGACACCATCGGCCGAGCAATACCAATCGAAGGGGCCTGAGCATGACCTCTGATCCGGCAAAGGATTGGCGATGGCTTGTCGTGCGGTGGCGCGCGGATGATCGCGGATATCGTGTCCTGGCCGCGATGCCGAACCGCAGATTGGCGGCGCGGACGGCTTTGGCAATGCCGGGTTCAATCGTTCTGTTTCGTTCCATGCCATCCGGTAGACATGAAATGGAGAAGGCCCATGCAGTGCGCCGTGAGTTTATCAAGATTGCATCTGAAACCTCTGGAAAACCCGAGCATTCACCCGAAAATCTGACTTACTGATGCGGTCAAAATAGCTTTCCATTTCAAGAAATTATCTTGGACACTGCCGCAAGCACTCCGCACGGCGGCAAATGTTCAATCGTATAAGAGCCCTCTTCGAAACCCGCTCCACTCTTGCGAACCCTTCGCCGGAGCTTTTGGCGTTGTTCGGATCTGCTCCAACCGCTTCGGGGATCTCTGTCTCCGCTGATACCGCGCTGCGCAGCCCGACCACGCTGGCAGCCTGCCGGGTGATCGCCGAGAGCATGGGCTCGCTGCCGATGCATCTCTTTCGCCGAGGCGCGGACGGGAGCCGGGAGCGAGACAGTTCACATCCCGCAGCCGCGATCCTCTCCGGCGACTGGTGCCCCTGGGCGGGTAGTGTGGAAACCCGGACGGCGATGCAGCTTGACGCTCTGTTGCATGGCGCAGCCTATGCCTTGATCGTCCGGACTGGCGCGACCCCGCGCGAACTTCATCGCCTTGATCCGCGAACTGTCACGGTCGACACCTCCGGGACTGAACCGCGCTTCAAGATCCGGGACAATGGCGTGGAGCGGGTCCGCGACTGGCGCGATATCCTCTATGTGCCGACTCCGGGCTCTGCCTTCGGGCGCAATATCTGCCTGATCAATCTCGCCCGTGAAGCCATCGCCCTTGATCTGGTCATGGCCGAACACCAGGCGCGCCTGTTCTCCAATGGCGCCCGACCGAGCGGCGTCTTCAAATACGGGAAAACCCTCGGCCCCGAAGCCCTGAAGCGCTTGCGTGAGAGTTTCGGCGCGGCACATGCCGGAGGCGAGAATGGCGGTCGGACCCTCTTTCTCGAAGACGGCATGGATTTCGCGGCGACGCAATTTTCCTCGGTCGATAGCCAGTTTCTCGAACTGCGGCGGCTTGTCATTCAGGAAATCGGTCGTGTTTTCAAAATTCCGGGAACGTTGATCGGCGACCTCGACCGGGCCACTTGGCGCAATGTTGAAGAGCTGATGCGCCAGTTCGTGCAAACCTGCCTCATGCCATGGGCGGAAGTCTGGCAATCAGCGCTGGAACGCGCGCTTCTCACGCCAGAGGAGCGGCGGGAATATTTCATCGAGGCGGTCTTTGACGACATGTTGCGGGGCGATATCGCATCGCGTTTCACCGCCTATCGACAGGCAACCGGCGGCTCCTGGCTCACGCCGAACGAAGTCCGCAAGCTCGACAACCGCCCGCCCGTGGCCGGTGGCGATGAATTGATCCGCCAAGCCGGTCAGGCCGATGCCACCCAACCCAAGGACACCAGCCATGGCGCGTGACACCCGCACCCTCCCGGCGGCGGAGGTTCGCTTTGCCACGGACGAGACCGGCACCTTCAGCGGCTATGCCAGCGTTTGGAACGAACCCGATTCCTACGGCGACACGATCAAACCCGGCGCCTACCGCAAGACCCTCTCGAAGCGCTCGGGCGGCCCCTCGATGTTCTGGAACCACGATCCGAACCAGCCGATCGGCGTCTGGACTTCGATCGTCGAGGATGCCCGAGGCTTGAAGGTCGAGGGCAAGCTGGTTGTCGAAACGGTCAAGGGCGCCGAGGCTCTGGCCCTTCTCAAGGCTGGCGCGGTCAATGGCTTGTCCATCGGCTTTCGCGCCATCCGCTCAGAACGTGGCCCGAATGGCGGTCGTCTCCTCACAGAGATCGACCTTGTCGAAATCAGCCTTGTCTCCCTCCCGGCGGCGTCCAAGGCCAGGATCACCAGTGTGAAAGCCTCCCCGGCAGGCACCGCGGCATTCGTCGAGGCGGCCCGCCGCGCCGCCCTTTCCATCAAAGGAACCACCCGATGAAGCATATGCTTCCCTATGAAACCCGCTCGGAAGACGAGCCCGATCCCGCCGTTCAGGCCGTCGGCGAACTCCGTTCGGCTGTGGAACAACACCGCGCCGCCACTGATCAGCGCCTCACCACGGAACTGCGGGCGATCACCGAACGGCTCGATGCCATCGATGTTCGCACCCAGCGGCCCGGCACTGGCACGGAACGCGCGGATCAGGACGATATCCAGCGCCGCGCCTTCACCGGCTTCCTGCGCCATGGCCGCGAAGCTCTTCCGGCTGATGAGGTTCGCTCGCTGATCGTCGGCGATGACACCAAGGGCGGCTATCTGGCCCCCGCCGAATTCGTCGCCGAGGTGATCAAGGGCATCACCGAGATTTCCCCGCTCCGTCAAGCGGCACGCGTTGGCGGCACCAGCTCGGGCGAAGTGATCCTTCCCAAACGGACGGGCCGTCCCACGGCGTCCTGGGTCGGAGAAACCGAGGATCGTCCCGAGACAGGCTCGACCTACGGTCAGGTGGAAATCCCGATCCACGAAATGGCCTGTTATGTCGATGTGTCGCTGCGGCTGCTCGAAGATGCCGTGGTCAATGTC
>JBMDWT010000043.1:0-49574 GCA_048594665.1 Amaricoccus sp.
ATTGGCATGGAAGCTCGCCAGGTTTGCGGTCGCCATCGTTGCGTCATGGGTCCGAGCGACGATGGCGACGGTTCGCGCAACCGCTGGCGACGCCGGCGCTCATTTCTGGGCGCGTGAACTGTCCGCGCTCGGCCATGAGTCGATATCGAGCCTCTGCCCAATCTCGCCAAGAGTTGGGAATGCTCGGAAGATGGCAAGGCGCTGACCATCCATCTGATCGAGGGGGCCAAATGGTCGGACGGCGCGCCCTTCAA
This sequence comes from Amaricoccus sp., assembly GCA_048594665.1. Lineage (GTDB taxonomy): Bacteria > Pseudomonadota > Alphaproteobacteria > Rhodobacterales > Rhodobacteraceae > Amaricoccus. The sequence continues at coordinate 255 of JBMDWT010000043.1, forward strand.
CGCCGATGACGTGATGTTCTATTGGGACGATCACGTGATGGATCCACAATTGACTCCCCTGAACGGGGCCTCGCCCGAGACGTTCTGCGTCGGAACGACGCTGGAGCGGGTGGATGATTATACCGTGCGCTTCCACACCCAGACGCCCTATCCGGATGGCATCGTCTTCGCTCTCGCCTATGGCCCCTTCTGCCCGGGGCCGAGCCACATCATGAAGCCCCAGCATCCGAAATATTCCAAGAATACCTACGACCAGTATATCAATGCCTTCCCGCCCACCTATCTGAATTTTCCGGTCATGGGTGCCTGGTCCCGGTGAAGTACCGGCCAGACGATATCATCGTCCTGCGGCGCAATCCCTATTACTGAAAGGTCGACGAGGCGGGCCACCAGTTGCCCTATCTCGACGAGGTGACCTACAAGCTCTCGACCTGGGTCGACCGAGACGTGCAGGCCGTGGCCGGGACCGGCGACATTTCCAACCTCGAACAGCCGGGCAATTTTGTCGAATCCCTCAAGCGAGCCGCCGATCCCTCCGCCCCGGCGCGTCTGGAATTCGGACCGCGCATCATCGGCTATACAATGTTTCCGAATTTCTCGGACAATGGCTGGGGGTCGCCGGATGCCTGCGGACAGGCGGTGCGGGAGCTCAACCGCGACCTCGATTTCCGAATGGCGGTCAGTCATGCGATCGACCGGCAGCGCCTGGCCAATTCCATAGTAAAGGGACCGTTCACCGCGATCTATCCGGGCGGGCTGGTGATCGATTCGAGTTTCTATGACGCGGCGAGCATGGTCTATTATCCCTATTCTATCGAGTCCGCGAAGGCCATGTTCGAAAAGGCCGGTCTTGAGGACACAGACGGCAATGGCTTCGTCAATTTCCCCGCCGGGACCGCCGGGGGCGAGGATGTCCAGATCGTCGTGATGACCAACACTGACTATCATGCGGACAGGACAGCGGCAGAGGCTGTGGTTGCGATGATGCCCGAGGCCGGGCTCAAGGTAACGACCGCCTCCCTCAACGGCAATGCCTGAGATGCGGAACTCTAGACGGGTCGGTTCGACTGGGCGATCCGGCGGAATGGCCCCGAACTGGTCACGCTCCTCCAGTAGACCTCGCTCCTTGCGCCCGTTGGTCCACGCACGGCCCGCATGCATATGGGCAGCGACGCGGGCGAGCTTGACCTGCTCCTCTTTGAGCAGGAGCTGGTCGAGACGTCAAAGCCTTCGTAGCGAGCCGCGATACGGAGGAGAGCAAGGCTCTGATGGCGAAATGGCAAAAGCTCTATACCGGGAATGTCTACGGGATCGGCCTGACACAGTACCCGGGGGGCGCTCATCATCAACAAGCGCTTTGCCAATGTGCCGAAGGGTGTGCCGATCTTCATGTACAACTGGGCCGAGGACAGCGTGATCCGCGAGCGGCTGTTCGCTCCGACCGAAAAACAGGCCGGGATAGAGCTGCGTCCCTGGACCCTGCCCGGGACGCCCGGCGGCGCGAGACCCGTCTCCGAGTAACCGAACGGCCCGACGCGGGTCAGTCCCCCTTTGAGCGCCGGCGCGCGGCGCTCCCCTTTTTATGGAAAGCGAGGATCCCGATGGTGCGATTCATGCTTGTCCGGGTGCTCCAGGCGGTTCCGGTTCTGATCGTCATGAGCATGATCACTTTCGTGATTATCAATGCGCCGCCCGGCGACTATGCCGACTATATTCGAAGCAACATGATCACCCAAGGCAATGCCTGCTTCGCGGCAGCCGATGCCGCGGCGGCGGCCTATCGCGAGAAGCACGGCGTGAATGATCCGCTGGTAATTCAGTATTTCTGCTGGATCAGCCGAATCGTCCTGCATGGCGACTTCGGCTATTCCTATTTCTACAATCGCCCCGTGGGGGATGTCGTCGGAGAGCGGTTGCCGCTGACGATCCTGCTGGCACTGACTTGCCACGTTCTGGCGTCGTTCTTTGGAATAGGCTTCGGGATTCTCGCGGCCACCCGGCAATACAGCTGGATCGACACCGCGCTGTCCTTCGTCTCGTTCCTCGGCATGACCATCCCGCGGTTCCTGCTCGCGCTCATCATTCTCTATGTGCTGGCCTTCAAACTGAACGTGCAGGAGATCGGCAGCTTTCAGTTCGCGCAGTATGGCGACGCACCCTGGAGCTGGGCGAAATTCGTTGACTTGCTCCACCACGTCTGGCCGGTCATCTTCATCGCGACCATGGGCCGGCTCGCCTATAACATGCGCGTCATGCGGGGCAATCTGCTGGATACGCTCAACGCCCAATATGTCGAGACGGCGCGGGCCAAGGGCCTTTCGGAGAGCGCCGTCATCCTCAAGCACGCAGTGCCGAATGCGCTGCATCCGTGATCGCCTATCAGGGCGTGGTGGTGCCCTACGGGCTGACCGGTCAGATCGAGGTGGCAATCGTCTTTTCGCTCGCGCCGATCGGCCCGGCGATCGTCTCCTCCCTGTTGATCGGCGACGTGAATGTAACGGCGACGCTGCTTCTGGTGCTCGGGGCCACGCTCATAGTTAGCAATATCATCGCGGACATGATGCTTGCGCTGCTTGATCTCCGAATCCGGGTTGGGGGTGAGGCATGAAGACCGGTCCTTCGCGACATACTCCTCTCGTTATCGACGATCCCCTCTTGCCAGAACGAAGCCTTGCCGATCAGTTGGTTCCCGAAGTCGGGGAGCATCCCCATATGCCAGCTTTCGAGGAGGAAGACGGGCGTCTGAGCACCGTCTCCAATGGGAGCCAGAGCTATGGCCGGCTGGTCTGGCAGAGGTTGCGCAAGTCCGTTCCGGGCATACTTGGCCTCGGGATGGTGTGTCTGATGCTAACCATCGCCTTCTCTGCCAATTTCTTCGCGCCTTTGGACCCAAACGCCCCCGGCACCGCCTTCGCGCCGCCCGATACGATCAGCTGGCACGTTCTCAACCAGGGCTGCAGCTAACGCCGGTGGTGTTTCAGGTAAGGGAAACGGATCAGCTCGATCCCGTCACGTTCCAGCCCATCGTCGGGCCGGACTTCACCAATCCGTGTCCGATCCGCCTGTTTGCCAAAGGATGGAATACAGGTTCCTCGGGATTTTCCCAACCGATCGCCACTTCATCGGCTTGGCTGACGGCAGGCCGCTGCGCATTTTCGGTACCGACGAATTGGAACGCGACATTCTCTCTCGCGGCATTGTGAGGTCGCGCAGCTCGCTTTCCATCGCGCTCACCTCGATCACCCTGATTACCGTCATCGGAACCCTGACCGGCATCGCGGCGGGCTATATTGGGGGCAGGTTCGACCTGTTGTTCCAGCAGTTCGTCGAGGTTATTCTCGCCTTTCCATAACTGCCGCTCTATCTCACGCTCGCCATTCTCATTCCGGTTACGGCGCCGTCCGGACTGTTCCTGACCTTTGTCGTACTGGTCATCGTCGGCCTCGGCTGGGCGCATCTTTTGCGCGAGGTCCGCTCCAAGACCACGGCGATGCGTTAGCTCGATTATGTGCGGGCGGCGATAGCGGTCGGTGCCAGCGACAAACGGATCATCACCCGCCATGTCCTGCCCAATGTCATCGTGTCGGTCACGCTCAGCATTCCCTCGATCGTACTTCTGGAGAGTTTTCTCGGATTTCTCGGCTTCGCGGTGAAACCGCCGCTGATCTCCTGGGGGTTGATGCTCCAGGATGCCTTAACCTTCAGCGTGATCAGATCCTATCCCTGGATCCTCTCGCCCGTTGGCTTCGTGCTCCTCACAGTGTTCGCGTTCAATGCGCTCGGCGACGGGCTGCGCGATGCCATCGACCCCTATTGACGCCCGCCATGAGCACAGCAACCAAAGCCTTTGGCGATATCGTGCTCGACGCTAAAAAGGTCGGGGTCAGCTTCAAAGTCGATGGCAGCATCATCGAGGCGGTGCGCGATGTCTCCTTTCAACTGCGCAAGGGCCAGACCATTACCCTGGTCGGCGAGAGCGGCTCGGGTAAGTCGGTAACTGCCCGCGCCGTCATGCGATTGCTGTCGAAACGCGCCCGGGTGTCGAAGGAGACCTGCGTCCGCTACGCGGGCGAAGATATGGCACATCTGTCATTGGCCCGGAGCCGGCAGCTACGCGGCAACCGGATCTCGATGATCTTTCAGGAACCGATGTCGAGCCTCAATCCGGTCTATACGATCGGCACCCAGATTTGCGAGGTGCTGCGCGTCCACCAGCGGATTGGCCGCGCGGAGGCACTCGATCGGGCGCGGGAATTGCTGGAGGAAGTCCAGATCCCCGATCCGGAAGCACGCCTGCGGCAATATCCGCACCAGCTTTCGGGCGGGCAACGTCAGCGTGTCATGATCGCCATGGCGCTCGCCAATCGTCCGGATGTGCTGATCACCGATGAGCCGACGACCGCGCTCGATGTGACGGTGCAGGCCCAGATCCTGCATCTCATCGACGATCCGAAGGCGCGCTACGGCGCTACGGGATGGGGGTGGTCCTCATAACCCATGACCTGACCGTGGTGCGGCAGTTCGCCGGCCATGTCTATGTGATGCAACATGGTCAGGTGCGCGAGGAGGGTCCAACGGAGACCATTTTCACCGCGCCGCGCCATCCCTATACCAGACGGCTGCTCGCCTCCGAGTCGCGGGGGGTGCAAATCCCTGCGAGCCGGAGGCCGAGACCGTCCTGCGGGGCGAGAATGTGCGCGTCACCTATACCCTGCGCCGGGGGGGCGCCTTCCGGGGGTCAAACTATGATCTCCAGGCGGTGGATGGTCTCTCGCTTGACCTCAGGCGGGGCGAGACGCTCGGCATCGTTGGCGAATCCGGGTCGGGCAAGACCACCTTCCGCATGGCGCTGATGCGGATCGGCAAGCTGACCAGCGGGCGGGTCAGTTTCCTCGGGCAGAATATCGAGACCCATAGCCGCAGGCAGATGCACCCCCTGCGCTCGCGGATGCAGATCGTGTTCCAGGACTCCTTTGCCTCGCTCAATCCGCGCATGTAGGTGCGCCAGCTGATCGAGGAGGGGCTGATCGTCAATGGCATCGGCGCGGGGGCAAAGGACCGGTTCGAGCGGGTCAAGGAGGCCCTGCGCGCGGTGGGCCTGCCCGACACCATCACCTCGCGCTTTCCGCATGAATTCTCGGGCGGCCAACGGCAGCGCCTTGCCATTGCCCGCGCCATCTCGCTCGGACCAGAATTCATCCTGCTCGACGAGCCGACCTCCGCGCTCGATCTGTCGGTTCAGGCGCAGATCATCGTCCTGCTGCGCCGCCTGCAGGCCGAGCGGGGGTTGAGCTCTTCATCAGCCACGACCTCAAGGTCGTCCGGGCCCTCTGTCACCGCGTCATCATGATGCAACACGGACGCATCATGGAGGAGGGTCCGGTGGCCGAGGGCCTGAACATTCCAAGGAACGACTATACCCGCCGGCTGGTCCGCGCGGCCTTCAAAATCGCAGTTTGAGAGGCGAAGCACCCATGACAACCATCACCTTCATCGGCGCCGGATCGACGACCTTCACCAGGAACATCGCCGGCGACATCCTCCAGCGTCCCGCCCTCGCGGATGCCGAAATCCGTCTGATGGACATCAATCCGCGGCGGCTGGAGGAATCCGAGATCATCGTCGGCAAGCTCGCCCAGTCGCTGGGCGGCACGGCGCGCGTCACGACCTTTCACGATCAGCGCGCGGCACTCGATGGCACGGATTTTGTCGTCGTCTGTTTTCAGGTCGGCGGGTACGAGCCCTGCACCATGACCGACTTCGAAATCCCCAAGACCTACGGCCTGCGCCAGACCATCGCCGATACGCTCGGGATCGGCGGGATCATGCGCGGGCTGCGCACCGTGCCGCATCTGTGGTCGATCTGCGAGGACATGCTGGCCGTCGCCCCGAATGCCATTATGCTGCAATATGTCAATCCGATGGCGATCAACACCTGGGCGATCGCGGCGCGCTATCCGACGATCCGCCAGGTTGGCCTCTGCCATTCGGTTCAGGGCACGGCCTATGAGCTGGCGCGTGACCTCGAAATCCCGCTCGACCAGATCCGCTATCAGGCGGCCGGCATCAATCACATGTCCTTCTATCTCAATTTCGAGGCGCGCCAGGCGGACGGAACCTGGAAGGATCTGTATCCAGCCCTGCGCGAAGGCTATCACTCGGGGCGCATCCCCAAGCCCTCGCACTGGAACCCGCGGTGTCCCAACAAGGTACGCTACGAGATGATGACCCGGCTTGGATATTTCGTGACCGAGAGTTCGGAGCATTTTGCTGAATATACGCCTTGGTTCATCAAGCGCGACCGTCCCGATCTCATCGAGCGTTTCGGAATCCCGCTCGACGAATATCCCAAGCGCTGCGTTGAACAGATTGCCCGCTGGGAAAAGCAGGCCGATGCCTACAAGAAGACCAAGACGATCAAGGTCGAAAACAGCAAGGAATATGCCAGCGAGATCGTGAATTCCGTCGTCACCGGCGAGCCCTCGGTCATCTATGGCAACTTTCCCAACATCGGGAACATCCCGCAACTGCCGGAGGGCTGCGCGATCGAAGTGCCGGCGCTGGTCGATGCGAACGGGTTGCGGCCCACGGTCGTGCGCGACATCCCGTCCCAGCTGATCGCGCTGATGCGCACCAACATCAATGCCCAGGAGCTGACGGTACAAGCGCTGATCACCGGGAACCTGGAGCATATCTATTACGCAGCGATGCTCGACCCGCATACCGGGGCGGAACTCGACCTCGATCAGATCTGGGTACTGAAACATGATCTGCTTGTGGCGCATGACGAGTGGCTGCCGGCCTTCGCCCGCGTCGAAAACCGCAAGGTCGGCTGAGAGGATATCAAGATGATTCCTTCAAGATAGCCATCATCGGCGCCGGCAGCGTCGGTTTCACCAAGAAGCTTGTCTCCGACATCCTCAAGGTGCCGGAATTCGCAGGTATCGAGATCGCCCTGACCGATATCAATGCCCACAATCTCGACATAATCGCCCAGATCATTCGCCACGTGGGGGTGAATGGGCTGCCTGCCACCGTGACAGCGACCACCGACCGGCGCACGGCTCTGGCGGCGGGCGCTATGTCATGAATTGCGTGCGCGTCGGCGGGCTGGAAGCCTTTGCCGACGATATCCGCATCCCGCTCCGATACGGCGTCGATCAGTGCGTGGGTGACACGATCTGCGCGGGCGGCATTCTCTAGGGTCAGCGCGGGATCGCCGCGATGCTCGATTTCTGCTGCGATATCCGCGAGGTCGCCGAGCAGGATGCGTTGTTGCTGAATTATGCCAATCCCATCCGGCATCAACCATCAGACCTGGTATCTCGACATCCGGGTCAAGGGCCGCCGCGTCGGCTTCGAGGAACTGCTCGAGGCCTTCGAGCTGCATCCGGCCTTTTCGTGTCAGGAGAAGGCGCGGATCGATGTTCTGAAACGCTTTGGCTATTACTCCACGGAATCCAACGGACACTTGTCCGAATAGCTGCCCTGGTACCGCAAACGACCGGAGGATATCATGAACTGGATCGACCTCTCGGACTGGATCCAGGGCGAAACGGGGGGATATCTGCGCTATACCATCGAGAACCGCAACTGGTTCGAAGAAGAATTCCCGCGGTTCCTTGAGGAGGCCGGCAAGCCGCTGTCCGAGCATGAGCGGACCGACGAACATGCGAGCCACATCCTCGAAGCCCTGGAAACTGGTCGGGTCTATCGAGGTCATTTCAATGTGCGCAAGGGCGGGACGATCACCAACTTGCCCGAGGATTGCATCATCGAGAGCCTTGGCTTCGTCGACCGGTTCGGCATCAACATTGTGGAGGGTATTACCCTGCCGCTGGCCTGTGCCGCGACTTGCTTGGCTAGTGTCAATGTGCAGCGCATGGCGGTACGGGGGCCATGACCGGCGATGTTCTGCTCCTGAAGCAGGCGGTGCTGCACGACCCGCTCGTCGGCGCGGTCTGCAATCCGGAGGAGGTCTGGCAGATGGTGGATGAACTGCTGGTCGCGCAGGCTGACTGGCTGCCACAATATGCCAATGCGATTCCAGCGGCGCGCGAACGGCTGAAAACCCCGCGCGTTCCCGCCCGAGACTGGGCGGGCGCGGCCCGGCGGACGGTGCGCAGTGTCGAGGAATTGCGCATGCAAGCCAGACCTAATCCGGAAGGGCACGATTTGGGCACAAAGCTCATGAGTTGACCTCTGGACATCGCGAGAAAAACGCCCCGGTCAAGAGCCGCCCACAATGGCCGAGGGAACGAGCCGGATCGCCACGGGCCAGAACAGGTCATGTGGTTCGCCGCCCACTTCGATGATCCGCTGTGCCGTCTGGCCATCGTCTGCGAAGGGCTTCCAAGGCTATGGCAGGAGCGCCCGACGCGCGCCTCTTTGGTCAGAGGCCCTGGACGTTCCGCGACGCGACAGAGGATCAGTACAGGAACCGGACCAGAATGGAACCGGATTGACTGCCATAATCCTCGCCAAACTCCGCCTCGAAACCGCCCTCGATCTGGACAGTCTCGCTCGCGCGCATCCGCAGACCGACCTCCAGCCGCCCGATCCGGTCGGCGATCGGGATCTCGGTCTCAAAATGGCCCGATCCGCTCGGAGCCTGCGAGAGGCTGGCGACGGTCTGCCAAGAGTCCGCGCTCGAAAAGGTTACCCCAAGTCCGAGAAAACCCTCACCGGTCCAGCCGTTGCCAAGCGCGACCGCGCGACCCAGTTCGATCGCAGGCGTTGCCAGAAAACTGGTCGCGGATTGATCCTCGACCGTGAGGTCATAGATTCCCGCACCGGATTCATCATAGCCGCCCGCTCTCACATGAACGACATCGAGATCGATCAAGGGGCGGGCATAACCCCATCCAACCGGCAGATCATAGGCCGCGCGCAGCCGGGCACTGGCACTTTGAACGGCAGAGGTTCCTTCCGCGAGAGGGGAGACTTGGGGAAGCACGATCCGGCGGCTTGTGTCGTAGCGGCCATAACTGCCCGCGACACCGAAGGAGAGCGAGAGCGCCCCCAGCGATCGGGTCGCACCCACCGCGACATAGCCGGATGTGCCATTGGAGGAGGTAAATCCATCATCGGAATGAAAGTCCCCGGTCTCCAGACCAATTGCCCCGCCGATCCGCCATTCCGGCGTCGGCATGATCTCGCCTCCTCCGGCCAGAAGCGTGATCGTCCCGTCATAGCCCGATGATCCGTCCTGATCGACCCGGCCGGTCGAAATGTCGCCCCAAAGACAGCGACCATTGGCAAGGGCGTCCGCCGTCCATCGCGGACAGGCTAGGCCCTGACCGAGACGGCCTCGGGCGAGTTCGGTCTGAGCGGCCGCCTGGGAGCCCGCTGGTTCGAACGAGGAGAGCGCCGCAAGATAGGAAGCGCCCCCATCCGCGGCGGCCGAGGCCGTGCTGAGCGTTCCGAGCAATCCGGCATAGGTCCGCGACCCCCTGTCGAAGATTGCATCCAGATGCGCCCCGACATTGCGCTGATCGCGGGTCTGATGGGCGAACGCGGCGCCGAAATGCGAGTCCCGCGCCGAGACGAGGATTTCGGTGCCGACACGCTCGGTTCGGTAATCCACTGTCGGCGTATCCACCGCTGCGACCTGGGCCGCGAACTCCGACCGGCCCTCGATCACCGGAAGCGAGACATCGCGCAAGAGCGTACTCGCCCGTGCGGAAACCCCGCCCGACAGGCTGGCCTCCCCGAGCAGAACGAGCCGGTCGGACTGACCGGCGGCGAAATCCACGTCCGCGACCACCTGTCCGGTCTGCCGATAGCCACCCTCGATGCGTGTCGTATCGATCCTGCCCGAGGCGCCGATCCCGAGTTCGCCCTCGTTCAGGATATCCGCCTGATAGCGCCGTGCGCCGGTCAGGATTCCAGTGCGCCGGTTCACGAGCGTAATGGCATCGTTGCCCTCGGCGTTTGCCCCAAGGATCGATCCCGAAATGGTTCCGGCATTGTCAACGGCGAGGGTCGCACCTTCCGCCGCCGACCCTCCGCCCCGGTAGCGCAGCGCGACGGCGCTGCTACCCGCCTGGACCCGGCCCGAGGGCCCCACGGCGAGACGATTGGCCCGGCCATCGACAATCCGGAGGCTCGCCGCATCGCCGCCGTCTCCGCCTTCGAGCACGCCATTCACGGTCACGGCGACCGTGCCATTGCCTTGTGGCCCCAAGGACTGGGCGAATACACCGGTGCCTCCCGCGCCCGTGGCGGAAAGGGTGCCTTCGACCGTGACGGTCACATCGCCAGCATCGCCGGTTCCCTGCGAGGATGCGGCGGTGGCAAAGAGCCCGCTTCCGTCGCCCATCAGCCCGCCCCCTCCGCCGATCGATTGCGCGATCAGGCCGATCGCATTGTCACCCGAAACGACGACCGAGCCGGAGGTTGAGACTGTGACCGACTGGCCCGATCCATCGCCGCCGCTCGTCTGGTCGCGGGCCGAGAGCGACCCCGCGCCCAGATCGCCGGCGATCCCGCCACCCCCGCCGATCGATTGCGCAATGATCCCGTGCGCGCCGGCTCCCTGGGTCTGGATGTTCGCCCCAGCAAGCGTGACCGACACGGGACCGCCATTGCCCGAGGCGCCATCCGAGCCACCCACCGTGACGGCCAGCAGGTTGGAGCCGGTTCCGGCACCACCAATCCCGCCGCCCCCGCCGATTGATTGCGCGATGAGCCCCGCCGCCCTGTCCCCCGTCGTGCTGGCCGTCAGTGCCAGATCGAGACTTACCTCCCCGCCATTGCCGGCCGCGCCACCACCGCCCCCAACGGCGATGTCGAGACCGAAATCGCCGTCGGTGATGCCATCCGCCGACTCCGCCGTGCCCGCTCCCCCGACGCCGCCGCCGCCACCGATCGATTGCGCGACAAGGCCATGTGCATCATCGCCAGCGGTTGCCAGCGTCAGTTGACCATTCGCTGTGACCTTGCCGCCATCCCCCGACGCTCCACCGGATTGACCCGCTCCGGCGCCCACCGAGATCTCGCCCGTGGCATGGGATGTGCCCGACCCTCCCTGGCCACCGCCGCCACCGATCGATTGGAGCAGAGCCGCCTGGGCCATGTAACCCGCGGTTGCGATCGAGGCCGTCCTGCCGAAGCTGGCGGTGATAGTGCCCGCCGCTCCACCACTCCCGCCTGCGCCGCCGACTCCGATATCGATCTGGGCCGAGTCGCCCGTCGCGGAGGCAAGGGCCGTTCCGCCGCCGCCACCGCCGCCACCGATCGATTGCGCGACAAGGCCGTCGGCCCAATCACCCTGGGTCGAGGCGGCACCCGCGACATCGACCGATACCGTGCCGCCATTGCCGCCCGTACCACCGGCTCCGCCCACCTGAACATCCAGGGCAACCGCCGTATCGTCATCCTCCTCGGTATCGGCTGGCGATGCATCGCCATCACTGGCGCCAAGGCTTCCTCCCAGGCCGCCACCCCCGCCGATCGACTGGATCAGCATCGCATCGGCATCCGTGCCCTGGGTCGTGATCGTGCTTCCAGCGCTGGTGGCAATGCTGGCGCTCCCTCCGGAGCCTCCGACGGCGCCGGTCTGTCCGACCTGAACCGTGACCGTTCCCGAGAAGCTTCCGTCCTCGTCATCCGCTTCCTCGCCGCCCGAGCTGCCCGAGCTGCCCGAGGCGCCCAGCGTCACACCCGCGCCCTGGGCCGTGCCGCCGCCGCCGCCCACGGACTGCGCGAGGATGCCCCGTGAGCCCACACCCGAAGTGGCGAGCGCCCCGTCCGCGAGCAGGGTCGCCGTCGCCGACCCACCGTTCGCCCCCAACTCCTGGCCGAGATCATTGGCCGAGCCGAGCGTGATCCCGATCTGGAGATCGGTCGCCCCGAACAGATCCTTGGTAACTGTCGAAGGAACCCCGGCCGAGCCACCGCCGCCGCCAACCGATTGCGCCACCATCGCATTGGCCTGATCGCCGAGCGTCGTTACTTGGGTGACAGTCTCGGCGGGAGAGGTTGTGCCCACGGTCACAGCCGCGGCGCCCCCGGCCCCGCCGTTTCCGCCCGAGCCGCCCATCGTTACACCGATATCGATCGCATAGGTGCTGTTAGTGTCCGCGACGGTCACCGTGCCCGTCGAGGCATCGCCGCCGGCGCCCCCGCCACCGCCCACGGACTGCGCCAGCAGCCCATGGGATCCCGCCCCCGCCGTGACCAGAGTGGAGCCGTCCGACACCGCGGCCGTGGCGCCACCCCCCGCGCCGCCCCCGCCCCCCACTCCCCCGAAGGCGAATTCCGATGCAAAGGAGGCGGTGACTTCCGGATCCTCCGGGTCGATGGGCACCCCGGTGGTCAGGGCCTTTGCAACTGCCCCGCCGCCGGTTCCGCCGCCACCCCCAACCGACTGCGCGAGAAGACCGATTGAATCCTGGGTCGCCGTAGGATCGCCGGGCAGACCCGTGGTGATCTTCGAGCCCGCGAGCATGACCGTCGCCGCTCCTCCCGCCCCCCCGCCTCCGGCCAGCCCCCCCAGCGCCAAGCCGAAATTGACCACGCCCGCGGAAGTCGAAGACCCGGCGCCGCCGGACCCGCCACCACCGCCGATCGATTGCGCCACCGCCGCCGCCGCGCGATCGCCGATTGTCGTCAGTGTCGTGCCTGTCAGGTTTATCGAAGCGCCAGAGCCCTTCCCGGCGGCGCTGCTCGATCCACCCATCGACAAGGTAAAATCGTCGAGGAGCGTGTCAGCGGTCGCATCGCCCCCCGCCCCGCCGCCCCCACCGACGGACTGGGCAAAGACGGCGCGGGCCCCGTCGCCGCTGGTTGTCACGGCTCCGCCGATCTCATTGGTCACGGTGACCACGCCCCCGTCGCCACCACCCGCGCCCTGGCCCCCGAAGGCACCCGCCGGCGCGGTCAGTACACCAATGGCAAAGGCATCTCCCCCCGATCCGCCACCGCCGCCGATCGATTGCGCGAGCAGCCCGTGAGAGAAGTCCCCCGCCGTTGAAAGCGTACCAATGTCGGTGACAGTGACCGTTCCACCGTCGCCACCGGCCCCGCCGGTCGCACCCAGGGCAAAGACCCCATAGCTTGTCGACCCGGCTTCGCTCGATGCCCCGGCCGCGCTGCCGCCGCCGCCGCCGATCGATTGCGCCATGATTGCCGAGGCCGCGTCGCCCGAGGTCGCAATGGTTCCGGTATTGCCGACACTCACCGTGCCGGCCACCTCGCCACCGTCCGATCCGCCGCTTCCCCCGATGCTGATCGCCGCGCCCGAGACCCCGGCGGCGCCCCCACCACCGACGATGGATTGCGCCTGCAGGCCAGTCGCGGCATAGCCCGCGGTTGCGATGGTGCCTTGGTTGACCACCTGAACCTTGCCGCTTGCCCCGCCGCCGCCACCGTCGCCGCCGAGCGCCACCACCACCGCGTCGGACACACCACCGACTCCGCCGCCCCCGCCGATGGACTGGGCGAGGATGCCGCTCGCATTGATCCCGGAGGTCGTAATCGCCCCGGTCGAGGTGACCGACACCGTGCCCCCATCACCGCCCTTGCCTCCGGCGCCGCCCTTGCCCCCGAACAGCCCCTCGAAATCGCCGCCGTCGCCACCCCCGCCGCCGATCGACTGCGCGAGGACGCCGCTGGCGAAGGCGAGGCCGGAGCTGACCGAGTCCGTCCCCGCGGTCGTGATCCCGGCCGTTGCGATCTCGACCGTCACGGGACCGCCATCGCCCCCGGCCCCCGCGGAACCGGGCTGGCCGAAGACCGCGTTGCCATTCCCGCCCGGTCCACCGAAATAGCCGACGGATTGCGCGACCACGCCGCGTCCCCCATCCTTGCCCGCCGCGGAGGCGGCCGCCGTCACCGTTGCCCCGTCATTGACCTCGACGCTGACCTCTCCGCCATCGCCGCCCACGCCGCCGGTCGAGTTGTTCGCATCGGTCAGACCCGCCCCGCCCGTGCCGCCCTGGCTGCGCGCCAGGATCGCATCGACGCCGGTGCCGGTGGCCGTCACCACCGCCTCCGGATCGACCACCACCACGGCGGCGTCGCCCGCGCCGCCGTCGCCGCCGGTCTGGCCGGACTGGCCGACACCACCCACCCCGCCGGTCGACCGGGCCGCGACCGCCGCGCTCGGCGCCAGCGAGGCGCTGTCTCCGGACTGGACCAGGCTGACCGACTCCCCGATCTCGACGCGAACCTTTCCTCCCGCCCCGCCATCCCCGCCGTCGGTCAGGTCATTGTCGATGCCGACATCATAGGCCCATCCACCCGCGCCGCCCGTGCTCTCGGCCTGGACCCCGAGGATCGCCCCCTCCAGCGCCGCTCCAAAGATCGAGACCGCGCCGGTGGTCGTTACCGAAACCCCGCCGCCGGACCCTCCGGTGCTGGCGCCGCCGCCGCCCTCGGTCTCACCCGTCGCGGAATTGGTGGCGTCCGGCCCGCGCCCGCCCAGGGACTGCGCGCGCAATCCGGCGAGGTCGCTGCCCGCGAACGGCGCCGAGGTCGAGCCGACCGTGATCGCGCCGCTCGTGACGGTCACCGCGCCGCCCGCGCCGCCCGCGCCGCCATCCGGGGTCAATCGAGGCGAATAATTGCCCCGGCCTCCGGTGCCGCCCTGCGAGACCGCCTCCAGTCCGAACACAGCCACCGGATCCGCGAACCCGGTCGCGGGAAGCAGGGTGATGCCGCTCGCGGCGCCATCATAGACGACCGCCCCGCCGTCCCCGCCCGCCCCGCCATCGCTGCCCTCATTGGTATTGTCGTCCGACCCGCTGCCCCCCAGGGACCAGAGCGAGACCCCGCCGGTCGAAACCCCGTTGGCGCCGCTGGTGGCGAGGAGAGAGGGCGCGGGCTCGACCGTGATCGCGCCGCCGGCCCCGCCCGACGAGGGGCCGCCGCTGGATCCCGCCCCCCCCGTCGAGGCGATCGACAAGGCGATCGTATCGGAACCGTAGGGCAAGGAAAGGTCGAGGTTGGACTCGACCTCGTAGGTCTGGCCGATGCCGTCCGAACCCGCCGTGCTCCCCGAACCCGCCGTGCCCGTGTCGGAATAGGCGAAGGGGCGGCTGGAGGTCGCGCCGTTGGAAAAGACACAGACCCCGGCGCCCGAACAGGAGAGGGCGCTCTGGGCCGCCGCGGGGGCCGCGAGCGCGAGGGCGGCGCTCGACAGCATGAGCCCGAACCAGAGTGTCCGCCTGTGATCCATCGTCATGTTCCGGTCCCGCCCGCCTTGCCCCGCTTCGGAATAATCGGGTTTCAGGGCGAAACCAAACACAATCCTCCGCCCCCCGGCGCGCACGCGTGCGCACCGGGTCAACTATTTGAATCTAAATGAAAATCAAAAGTCCGTTAACCAACTGGAAACCCCGCGCGCGGCGGGGTTCCCGGGGGCCTCAGCCATGGGCGATCATGATGTGGCGGGGGATCGTGTAATCCTCCAGCGCATAGACCGAGAGATCCTTGCCATAGCCCGATTGCTTCAATCCGCCGTGGGGCATCTCGTTCACCAGCATGAAATGCGTGTTCACCCAGGTGCAGCCGTAGCGCAGGCGGGCGGCGGTCGCCATCGCACGGCCGATGTCGCGGGTCCAGACCGAGGAGGCAAGGCCATAGTCGCTGTCATTGGCCCAGGTCACCGCCTCCTCCACCTCGGAAAAACGGGTGACGGAGACGACCGGGCCAAAGACCTCGCGGCGCACGATCTCGTCCTCCTGACGCGCGCCCGCGACGACGGTCGGCGCGTAATAGAAGCCGTTCTCGCCGATGACCTGACCGCCGGTGGTGATCTCGATATGGGGCATCTCGCGGGCGCGGTCGACGAAACCGGCGACGCGCTCGCGCTGACGGGCGCTGATCAGGGGGCCGATGTCGTTCCGGGCATCGTCCTCCTGATTGTAGGAGATGCCCGAGACCGCCAGCGACAGATCCGCCACCAGCCGGTCATAGATGCCATCGGCGGCGTAGATCCGGCTCGCGGCGGTGCAGTCCTGACCGGCGTTGTAATAACCGAAGGCGCGCAGGCCCGAGACCACCGCGTCGAGATCGGCATCGTCGAAGACCACCACCGGGGCCTTGCCGCCGAGTTCGAGATGGGTGCGCTTGATCGAGGATTGCGCGGCGGCGATCATCCTGCGCCCCGTGCCGATGTCGCCGGTCAGCGAGATCATGTCGACGCCCGGATGGTTCACCAGCGCCGAGCCGACCGTGGCCCCCCGGCCCGGCAGGATATTGACCACGCCCGCCGGCAGTTCGGCGGCGAGGACATGGGCGAGTTTGAGGGCGGTGAGCGGGGTCTGTTCGGAGGGTTTGAAGACCACGACATTGCCGCCGCCGAGGGCGGGGGCGAGTTTCCAGGCCATCATCATCAGGGGATAGTTCCAGGGCGCGATCGAGGCCACCACCCCGACCGGATCGCGGCGGATCATCGAGGTATGCCCGGCCAGATATTCCCCGGCGATGGCGCCCTGTTGACAGCGGACGGCGGCGGCGAAGAAGCGGAAGCAATCGACGATGGCCGGGATTTCGTCGTTCAGGACCGCGTTATAGGGCTTGCCGCAATTCAGCGCCTCCAAGCTTGCGAAATCGGCGGCGGCGGATTCGATGCGCGCGGCGATGCGCAGGAGCGCCGCCGATCGTTCCGAGGGCGTCGTGCGCGACCAGCCGTCGAAGGCGGCGCGGGCGGCGGCGACGGCGGCCTCGATCTGGGCCGGGGAAGCCTCGGGCAGATCGAGGATCAGGGCGCCGGTGCGGGGATTGAGGACCGGCTCGGCCTCCCCCTGCCCCGGTTCCATCCGGTCGCCGATCAAGAGGTCGATATCCATGCGGAGTCTCCTTTATTTGCCATGACCTGCGATATCCTCGCCGCCGCGTGTCAGATACCAGGCGGCGAGGATCGGCAGGAAGGTTGCCACCACCACCACCATCGCGACGACATTGGTGACGGGCCGCTGCCGGGGGCGCACCAGTTCCTGAAGCATCCAGATCGGCAGGGTCGATTGCTGCCCGGCGGTGAAGGTGGTCACGATCACCTCGTCGAAGGACAGGGCGAAGGCGAGCATGCCGCCCGCGAGCAGCGCCGAGGCGAGGTTCGGCAGGATGATATGGCGAAAGGTCTGGAAGCCGTTGGCGCCGAGATCGAAGGAGGCCTCGATCATCGAGCCTTCGATGCGGCGGAAGCGGGCGATGGCATTGTTATGGACCACGACGACGCAGAAGGTGGCATGGCCGAGCACGATGGTCAGCGTCGAGAAGGGAATGTCGGCGAGGTTGAAGGCCGAGCGCAGGGCGATGCCGGTGATGATGCCGGGCAGCGCGATCGGCAGGATCACCAGAAGCGAGATCGCATCCCGTCCGAAGAACCGCGCCCGCGACAGGGCGGCGGCGCAGAGGGTGCCGAGCAGGAGGGCGATCAGGGTCGAAAGGGCCGCCACCCGCAGCGACAGCCAGAGCGGCGGCCAGATGTCGGCGCGGTTCCAGGTCACGGCGAACCATTTGAGGGTGAGGCCGGGGGGCGGGAAGACGAAGCTGCGATCCTCGGTCGTGAAGGCATAGAGGAAGATCAGCAGGATCGGCAGATGCAGGAACAGGAGGCCGGCGGCGGCGGCGAGTTTGAGGCCGAGGGGGGCGCGGGGGCTATCCTCGGTGCTCATAGGATCGACCGGCCCTGGGTCGCGGATGCGTTCGGTATCCGTGGGCTGCGCCGATTTACGCACGAAATATTGGGTACGTTATTGATATTATTTTGAATATTTTCCGACATTAACCCATTTGAAACCAGTTTCACGCCCACCGAGGAGGGAGATTTTGTGATCCACATTACTCCTTCTCCCAGCCAAATTGGATGTCTAGGCATTGGGCCTCAAGGTCGAGCCTTTGCCGAAGCTTTTTGGATTCAAGCTCTAAATCAAAACCGTCCCAATATTTTGGGTTTATCTGTCGTATCATCTCAAATCCCATATCATGACATCTCTCTTCGGATAACTTCACGCGCCTTCGCAATAAATTCATTGACGAAATCATTCGCCCTATGGATGTGTCATTACCAAAATGACGGAGTTCATCCCTGAAAAAGTGATGGGCGAAATAGTCGCGTTTGGCCTTGAGGAGTCGTAATTCAGGCAACATCTCTCTGAGTGGATCGCATTTTTCTAAACTCTTGATCAGGTTACCCAAGGTCAAGCCATATGCTTGTATCTCCAACTGACCATATAGCTCGGTCCAGTGCGCCGGGTCCCTTACCTCGCCGCGGCTTAGCTTTGTCGAGATTTGATGGTGTATGTGGCAGCCGTGGAGAGAGGCTTCGAGAAGTGCGTATCCCGAGAACAGTAGTCCGAAATGCGAGTACAGTTCCTTGGCCCAAAAAACATCAGGATTATCCAGTTCTGGAAAATCTTCTCGTAGCTCACTTCTCCCGCGGTCAGAGGGCATCGAAGGCCCCCATCCGGCGGGCGAGCCAGAGATAAAGCATCATGATCGCGATCGGCACCACGGCGAAGGCGGCGGCGAGCGGGATGTTCCCGGCCGTCCCCTGCTGGGCATAGACCGCCTGACCGATGAAATTGCGCGACGATCCGATGATGCCGGGGATGATGTAGTCGCCGAGCGTGAGGGAGAAGGTGAAGATCGAGCCCGCGGCGATGCCCGGCAGCGCGAGGGGCAGGATGACATAGGCGAAGGTCTGGCGGGCGGAGGCGCCGAGATCGCCCGAGGCTTCGAGCAGCGAGGCGGGCACACGTTCGAGCGCGGCCTGGGTCGGAAGGATCATGAAGGGCAGCCAGACATAGAGAAAGACGAGGAAGGTGCCGAGATAGCTGACCGAGAGGGAGTTGCCGCCGATGACCGGCAGCGCGAGCAGTGCGTCGAGCAGGAAGGCGAGATGGAGTTTGGTGAGGAGGAAGGTCAGGATCCCCTCCTTGGCGAGGATGAGTTTCCAGGCATAGACCTTGACCAGATAGCTCGACCAGAGCGGCAGCATGACGGCGAGATAGAAGAGCGCCCGGGCGCGGCCCCGCGCGTAGCGGGCGGCGTAATAAGCGATGGGGAAGGCGACGATGGCGGCGGCGAGGGTGACGGCCAGCGCCATGACGAGGGTGCGCAGGATGATGTCGAAATTCGCGGGGCGCAGGAGTTCGGCATAGGTCCTGAGCGTGAGGGTCCGGTCGATCACGCCGGAGAATTCGTCGATGGAGAAGAAGCTCTGCGCCAGGAGGGCGATGAGCGCGCCGACATAGATGATCCCGAGCCAGAGGAGCGGCGGGGCGAGCAGGAGGGCCGCGAGGAGGCCGGGGCGGCGCCAGAAGAGGTCGGAGAGGCGGTTCATCGGTCCTGCATCGGGTGGAGGGCGTCGGGGGACCAGGCGAGGCCGGTTTGTGTGCCCAGGGGTGGTGGGTCGGTCGCGAGGGCGGCGATATGGTAATCGCCGAGGTCGATGGTGACGCGGGTGGCGGCGCCGAGATAGCGGGTGGCGGTGACGGTGCCGGTCAGGGGCGCGCCGGGGTCGGTGAGGGTTATGGCCTCCGGGCGCAGGCTGCACCAGAGGGCGGGGCCGCCGAGGCGGCGGGCGATGTCGGGGGGCAGGACGTTGGAGGCGCCGACGAAATCCGCCACGAACCGTGTGCGCGGGCGTTGGTAGATATCGGAAGGGGTGCCGACCTGGGCGATCTTGCCGGCGTTGAAGACGGCGACCTGATCGGCCATCGAGAGGGCCTCGCCCTGGTCGTGGGTGACGAAGACGAAGGTGATGCCGAGGCGGCGTTGCAGGGATTTCAGTTCGTCCTGCATGGTTTCGCGGAGTTTCAGGTCGAGCGCGCCCAGGGGTTCGTCGAGGAGCAGCACCCGGGGGCGGTTGACGAGGGCGCGGGCGAGGGCGACGCGCTGACGCTGGCCGCCGGAGAGCTGGCCGGGTTTGCGATCGCCGAAGCCCGCGAGATGCACGAGGGCGAGCATCTCCTCGGCGGCGCGGTGGCGGTCGGGCCTGGGAAGGCCGCGCACCATCAGGCCGTAGGCGACATTGTCGCGGACGTTCATATGGGGAAAGAGGGCGTAGTCCTGAAAGACCGTATTGACCGCGCGACGGTTCGGGGGGGTGTTCTCGATGTTCTGGCCGAAGAGCGCGATATGGCCGGAGGTCGGCCGGTCGAAGCCCGAGATCAGGCGCAGGCAGGTGGTCTTGCCCGAGCCCGAGGGTCCGAGCATGGCGAAGAAGGCGCCCTCGGCGATGGAGAGCGAGAGGTCATCGACGGCGCGGACATCGCCGAACCGCCGGGAGACGTTGATGAATTCGACGGCCTGGACCATGGCGCCTCAGCGGCCGCCGATTACGCCGATATAGTCGGAGACCCAGCGGTAATAGGGCACGCATTCCCCCTGGGTCGCGCATTTCGTCGTGGGCGTGGTCCAGAAGCGGATGCGGTCGAAGTCCCCGAGGCCGTTGGCGGCGCAGCCCTCGGCGGTCTGGAGGCCCGAGCCGTCGGTACAGGCGGCCGGGACCACCGGGACCGAGCCGAACCAGACGGAGAGGTCGCTCTGGAGGTTGGAGCTGAGCGTATGCTCCATCCACAGATAGGCGCAATTGGGATGGGCGGCGTCGGCCTCCAGCATGGTGGTGTCGGCCCAGCCGGTGGCGCCCTCCTCCGGGATGGTCGAGGCGATGGGGGCCTTTTCGGATTGGAGCAGGTTGACCTGGAACGGCCAGGAACCGGAGGCGACGACGCCCTCGTTCTTGAAATCGTCGACCTGGATCATCGCATCGTGCCAATAGCGGCCGACCAGTTCGCGTTGCCCGCGCAGGAGGTCGAGCGCGGCCTTGTATTGATCCTCGTTCAATTCATAGGGCGACTTGATGCCGAGGTCCGGCTTGTGGAACATCAGATATTGCGCGGCGTCGGCGATATGGATCGGGCCGTCATAGGCCTGGACCCGGCCCTTGTTGGACTTGCCGTCGGGCAGGGTCTGTTCCTCGAACACCACCGACCAGGATTTGGGGGCCTCCTTGAAGACCTCGGTGTTGTACATCAGCACGTTCGGTCCCCATTGATAGGGCACGCCGTAATGCACGCCCTCGACCGTGTGCCAGGGAGCATCGCGCAGGCGGGGATCGATCTTGTCCCAGGAGGGGATGAGCGCGGTATTGATCGGCTGGACCCGCTTGCCCGCGACCAGGCGGAGCGAGGCGTCGCCCGAGGCGGTGACGAGATCGAAGCCGCCCTCGTTCATCAGGGCGACCATCTCGTCGGAGGTGTTGGCGGTCTTGACATTGACCTTGCAACTGGTGGCCTGCTCGAATTTGGTCACCCAGTCATAGCCTTTGTCGGTCTCGCCGCGCTCGACATAGCCGGGCCAGGCGACGATGTTGAGCTCCCCCTCGCCTTTGCCGACCTCGGTCATCTGGGCCAGGCCCGCCTGCGAGAACACGATCGCGGCGATCGCGGTGAGCCCGCCCAAATGTCTGAAATCCATCTCTCATCTCCTGTCCGAGCGGCCTTGGCGCCTTGTGCCTGACACCATCTCACCCGTCCGTGATCGGCGCAACGATTATCCGGACGGGGCCGCCCCGGCCCGGGCGGATTCCACGGGAACTGACATGGGGCTTTGGATCCGCGAGGGATCGGGGCCTCGGGGGCAGGTTACGACAGGGATGCGCCGGATCGCCCGGATCGAGCACGATGCCCGATGGGCCGCCCCCGCCACGATGGTCCGGATCCGGGGTGAGGCGGGACCGCGGGAGGTGAAGGGAGGCTTCCACCCTTTTGCGTCCTTCCGACCCCGTCCTTGAGGAAACTGTCGGGGAATGTCCGACAGGCCGGAGACCCCGCCGGGGCGCGGCGGATGTGGAAGTGGCGGGATCGCGCGACTCCCCGCGGCCAGAGGCCATGCCACGGCGCTGGTCGACCTTGTCGTCCGCGCCCGAGGCGCCGTCCCATACGAACATATGGAGCGGCGCATCCCAGCGGGGTCCGGGTGGAAACGCCGGGTCGAGGGTCGCGCTCGGTTGGGGAGCATGGGCGACATCGGACCCGTCTCCCCCCTGCCCGGGCGAAGACCGGGGCGGCGAGGTCGCGGAAGCGGAGAGGCCTCGACCGCCATAGGTTCAGACCTCCGAGAGGTGATTTCGAGGGCTTCACCGGACGCGGGGGGGGCCGGTCCGGTTTGGCTCGCCGAAGAAGGCCGCCATCCGATATCCCGGCGCGACCGGGGGGCAAATCCCCTCGGCGTCGTGCCATGGCGACCCGTCGTCGCGGGCGTGGGGAGGCGCGCGTCGGTGAGTCCGGGGCGCGGCGGGCGGGTGAAGCCTTGGGTTCGAAAGGGCCGCCTTTCCCGCCGGGGCCATCGCGGAGCGGATCTGATTGGGCCTCCCCGGAAGAGACGCGGGCGGGGTGTCCATCGAGCCGGACAAGCGCGCAAGGTCAAACCAGAGCGGTATTCGCGCGCGTGACCTCCGGTTCAGCGCTCACTCCGTTCGAGTGTCCGCGGAGTTCTTCCAATTCTCGTTCCCCTCTGGCCAGACTGCGCTCCGGGGCGCTTTCCGACCAGACGGGGTCAGGTCGCGCGCTCTGGCTCTCTGAATTGCCGCGAGTCATCGAGTGAGTTCGTTCGATTGGACATCGCTCTGTGGAAAGCGGGGAGCGCTGCCCTTGCCCGCGCAGGGGCCGGATGGTGCGGGTGGTCGGAGTCGAACCGACACTCCTTTCGGAACCGGATTTTGAATCCGGCGCGTCTACCAGTTTCACCACACCCGCGTCTTCCACACCGGCCCGGACATCCGTCGCGGTCGCCCGCTTCCTCCGTCCGGACGATCCGGATCACCGCTCCGAAGAGGGAATGATCTGGCTCGGCGTCCAACGAGTGACGCCTCTATACCAAGCCGGAGAGGAATTCAACCGCCGCCATGATCAAGGCCGTTCGGCGGACATGCCGGCGGCGGGGGCGCGGGCCCAAGCACGCCATGGCTGAGAGCCCATTGACGGATGCAACGCCAAAGTGAATATTCGTCGCCATCCAATGGTGTTCGTTTTGACTCGCGCCAGTACTCCCGGGTTTGACCGGGCGTATTTCTGTGATCGACAAAAGCTGTTCCTGAACCGGGGGAGGATTCAGTGCGGAACATTTGTGATGACACTTTGCGGTTTCCTGTGTTTCTCAGTTCCCTTGGTCCGGCCCTGGGGGCCCTGCTGATCGCAGGGTCGGCCTCGGCGCAGGGATGCAACCCGTCCGGCACGCCCGCGCCGCCGCCGGTCAATATTCCGAACGTGAACGGCCAGACCTTTGGCCCGGCCCCGGCGGCGACCTTTCTCATCGATCTGCGCGGCGCGCCCGGTTGCCCCGGCGCCGAGAACAATGGCTCCGGCGGCGATGGGGATCCCGGCCAGCCCGGCGCGGCGGCCACCGCGCTCGACATGCAAAACGTCACCACCGTCGGCGCCTCGGTCGGCTATGTCGACCCGGTTACCAATGGCGGGATCGGAGCGCCCTTCGTCGCCTATGGCGGGACCGGCGGGACCGGCGGCCAGTCCGATTACTGGAGCTTTCCCGACACCCAGGGCGGCAATGGCGGCGCGGCGGGCGGCGCGGGCGGTTTCACCGGCAGCCTGCGGAATTTCACCGTGCAGGGCACGTCCGGGGCGGCGCTGACCTATGGGCTCTATTTCCTCGCCACCGGCGGGGCGGGCGGAACCGGAGGCTGGGCCTCGCGCACGCTCTATCCCTCGCAGGGCGGCACCGCCACGGCGGGGGCGGCCGGTGGAACGGTCTATCTCTCCTCGGTCCTGACGACGATCGGCGCGGGCGGCGGCGGACCGGCTCCGAAGACCGGCGCCGCTCTGATCGCCAACGGCGGCGCGGGCGGGGCGGGCGGCTCGACGGCCTATAATGTCGCGAGCACCTGGGCCGGGGCGGCGGGGGCCGGTGGCGCGGGCGGCAAGTCGCAGGCGGCGATGGTCGCGGGCACCAGCATCGGTGCCACGATCACGGGCCTGGCGATAAGCGCCAACGGTGGCGACGGCGGTCCGGGGGGGCAATCGGGGACATCGGGCGGCGAGACCCATGGCGGCGCGGGTGGCGCCGGGGGCACGGGCGGCCTTGCGACCCTGAGCTTCGATGGCGCGATCGCGGTGGGGGGCGATACCAGCGGGGCCTCCCTGACCGGCATCCTGGTGCAGGCCAACGGCGGACAGGGCGGCAACGGCGGCCTCGCGGGCGGTGCCCTGGGCGGCACCGGCGGCGCGGGCGGGGCGGGTGGAAACGGCGGCTCGGCGGTGTTCGTGCTGCTCGGCTCGGTCGATGTGAAGGGCCAGGCGGGCCTCAATGCGACCGGCCGCGGCGTGCTGGTCCAGGGCAACGGCGGGTTCGGCGGCTATGGCTCCCAGAACAACGCGGCCTTCGGTTATGGCGGCAATGGCGGGACCGCGGGCAACGGCACCCAGATCGCGCTCACGCTGGGGGATGCCTCCGCCTCCGGACCCTCGAAGGTCACCACCGAGGGCGTCCATAT
This sequence comes from Amaricoccus sp., assembly GCA_048594665.1. GTDB lineage: Bacteria > Pseudomonadota > Alphaproteobacteria > Rhodobacterales > Rhodobacteraceae > Amaricoccus. The sequence continues at coordinate 24,718 of JBMDWT010000043.1, forward strand.
CCCGGCCATCGTCGCGCAGTCGATCGGCGGCGCGGGCGGCGCCGGGGGTGCCGCGCAATGGTGGGCGACGGGCGGCGCCGGGGCGAACGGCGGCAACGGCGGCGGCGTCGGGGTGATTTCGAACCAGAACTGGGCGATCACCTCCGGTGATTTCTCCCGCGCGCTGGTGGCGCAGTCGATCGGCGGCGGTGGCGGCGTGGGCGGCAATTCCACCGATATCAATGTCGGCGCGGGCTATTCGGTGGGGGGCAATGGCGGCCGGGGCGGCGATGGATCCTGGGTCGAGCTCAAGCTCAATGGCGGCACCAACAATGTCTTTGCCTCGACCAGCGAAAAGGGCGGCGGCGGCGTGCTCGCGCAGTCGATCGGCGGCGCGGGTGGCGCGGGCGGCAATGCGTCGGAAAAGGGCTTCGGCATCTTTACCATGGTGGTGGGGGGCGATTCCGGCGCGGGCGGCGCGGCGGGACCGGTGGATATCAACAGCGCGGGCATCGTCACCACCCTGGGCGATCACGCGGTCGGATTGAGGGCCCAGTCGATCGGCGGCGGTGGCGGAGTCGCCGGGGTCGCCATCGGCACCGAGGCCGGCCTGCTGCCCACGGCGGCGGTCGCGGTCGGCGGGGGCGGCGGGTCGGGGGGCACCGGCAACACCGTCACCATCGAGAACGCGGGCCAGGTCACGACCTATGGTCCGGACGCCTTCGGGATCGAGGGCCAGTCCATCGGCGGCGGCGGCGGATCGGGCGGCAGCGCCACCGCGACCGCCATCGACTTTGCGCCGTCCGACGATGTGCCGGCGGTCTCGGTCAGCTATGCCGCCGGGGGCAAGGGCGGGTCGGGCAATACCGGCGGGGCGGTCACCATCGACAACAGCGGCTTTGTCATCACCGCCGGACATGGCGCCATGGCCATCAAGGCGCAGTCCGTGGGCGGCGGCGGCGGTCACGCGGGCGATGCCTCGGCGGCCTCCTGGACGGGGACAAAATCAAGCGATGCCAATGTCTCGGTCAATCTCAGCCTCGCGATCGGCGGATCGGGCGGCGTGGGGGGCACCGGCGGCGCGGTCAAGATCGACAATTCCGGACTTCTCTACACCACCGGCCAGGATGCCCACGCGGTCCTCGCCCAGAGCGTCGGCGGGGGTGGCGGCACCGGGGGCATCGGCGACACCTCGGCGACGGCGGTGGTCGATGACCTGTCGATGTCGATCGGGATGTCGATCGGCGGCAAGGGCGGAACCGGCGGCCATGGCGGAGACGTGACGCTCACCAACGAGGGCGCGGCGGTGATCTCGACCCGGGGCGACGGATCGGACGCGGTCTTTGCCCAGAGCGTCGGCGGGGGTGGCGGCGCGGGCGGGGGCGGCAGCGCCTCGACCAGCGGCGGAAAGATCTCGCTTGCCTTCGCCGTCGGCGGCTCCGGCGGGGCGGGGGGAGACGGCGGCGATGTGACGCTGTCCAACGCCGGCCTGCTTGCGACGACCGGCACGAATTCCATGGGCCTCACCGCCCAGTCGGTCGGAGGCGGCGGCGGCCGGGGCGGCAAGGCCGGAGCGACGGCCGGCGGCGCCGACGACGACCTGCCCCTGTTCGTGGGCGACCAGATCGCCGATGCCTTCGGTCTCTCGGATGCGCCCAGCACGCAGATCTACAACGACATCTTCATGCTCAACGACCGCCTCAAGAGCGACGTCGACACGGTCGAGAAGCTCGTCAACCATTTCTCCGGCAAGGCACCGGCGCCGGGCGAGAGCGACGACATCTCTCTCTCGATCGCGGCGGCGCTCTCGATGGGCGGGTCGGGCGGCGCGGCGGGCCAGGGCGGCGACATCACGCTCAACAATACCGGCGACATCCTGACCCAGGGCGCCCAGGCCGATGGCGTCATCGGCCAGAGCGTCGGCGGCGGCGGCGGCATCGCCGGTTATTCCGTCGCCTCGGGCGCGTCCAGCGACGATACTTCGCCGAACTTCGCCGTCTCGATGGGCGGCTCGGGCGGGGGTGGCGGCGCGGGCGGCGCGGTGACGGTCACCAGCTCGGGAACCGTCTCGACGGCGGGAACCAGCGCCTATGGACTCGTCGCCCAGTCGGTGGGCGCGGGCGGCGGCGTCGGCGGGGCCTCGCAGGACACCAACAACGGCGCGTTCGGCTTCGGCGTCAGCCTCGGCGGCGGCGGAGGCTCAGCGGGCGACGGCGGCAAGGTCGATGTCGAGCTCAAGCCCGGCGCCACGGTCGTGACGAGCGGCAAGTTCGGGCTCGGCATCCTCGCGCAATCGGTCGGCGGCGGCGGCGGTCTCATCCGCACCATGACCACCGACCAGCAGGGCGACCAGAGCGGCTCGGACGATTCGGACGATCCGGATACCCATAACATCTTCCTCGACGTCGGAGTCGCGGGCGCGAGCGGCCCCAATGGCTCGGGCGGAACGGTGAATGTCGCGCTGGACAGCGGTGTTGCGATCGGCACCACCGGCTACAAGGCGCATGGCGTCGTCGCCTCCAGCCTCGGCGGCGGCGGCGGCGCCGTGGGCGGCGGCATCATCAATCTGATCGATGCCGCGCCCTCCACCGGCGGCTCGACCGGCAACGGGGGCGCGGTGACGATCGCCCTCAGCCAGGCCATCATCGAGACCCAGGGCACCGGCGCGGTCGGTCTCTGGGGCTCGTCGATCGGCGGCACCGGCGGCGTATTGCTCGGCGATCTCAAGCAGGACAGCCCGATCATCACCCCGGGCATCGTTCCCGGCGAGAACAATGTCGGCAATGGCGGGCCGGTCACCATCACCCTCGACAGGACCAATCTGACCACCCTCGATGGCCCGGCCATCGTCGCCCATTCGATCGGGGGCTCGGGCTATTCCGCGGCCGACGGCGGCGACAAGTCCGCGGCAGGCGGCTGGACCTCGCCGATGACCGCGACCAACCTCGGCGGCGCCGGCACGTCCGGAGTGGTGTCCGTGGCGGTCACGGACAGCATCGTCTCGGCGGGCGACCAGTCTGCGATCGTCGCCGGTTCCGATGCCTTGACCGCCGCCAACATCGCGCCGGGCGCCGCGAACCCGATCACCGTCACGGTGACGAAATCGCAGATCCCCACGACGGAGGTGTCCAACAATTCGGCCGATCATGCCACGATCAGCGTGATCAACAAGTCCGACCGCGATGCGCTGCTGACCAATTCGGGCATCATCGCCAATCTCCACGCCGGCGGCGCCGCGGCCGCGTCGCTGTTCGGCGGGCGCCTCAAGGTCGTGAACAGCGGAACGCTGACCGGCAATATCATCGGCGGCGACGGGACATCGCTGGCAAACCGGGCGGGCGCGACCTTCGCGCCCTATGACACGGTCAATCTCGGGGCAACCGGCTCTCTCAGCAATGCCGGCACGATCGAAGTCGGCGGGGCGGGTCGGATCCATGCCACCACCCTTGTCGGCAATTTCACGCAGACCGCTTCCGGCCGGTTGCGCTTCGGCCTCGATTCCGCCGGGGGAGAGGTGGATCATCTGCATGTGACCGGCACGGCCACCCTCGACGGCGGTTTTGAATTCGCACCGGACTCGCTCCTGCCGGGCGCGCACGAGGTGCTGAGCGCCGATGGCGGGGTGGTGTTGACGGAAGATCCGGAACCCGCGAGCACCCAGATCTTTACCTTCACCCCCTCGATCGAGGGCGGCCGGCTGACCCTGTCGACCGAGGCCGATTTCCTCGCGGGCGCTGACACGGCGGATCGCCGGTCGATCGGCCGCGTCCTTCAGCGCGGCTGGGACGCGGGCGGCGGCGGGTTTGGCGAAGGGTTCGCCGCCCTTGCCGGGGTCGCCGACGCGGACAGTTATCAGACGTCGCTCGACCGTCTCTCCGGCCAGTCGGTCGCGGCCGTCGGCTATGCCCGCTATCTCGGCGGCCAGTCGTTTGCCCAATCCACCTACAGTTGCCCGCGCTTCGAGGATGCGAGCGTCTTCAAGACCCAGGACAGTTGCGGCTGGCTGCGGGTCGGCGGCTCCTGGCTCGAACGCCGGGCCTCGGGCGACGATCCGGCCTTCGATCTGAACACGGTGACCACTTCGATCGGCGGCCAGAAGCGGATCGGCGACGATCTCTTCCTCGGCGGCGCGCTGGGATGGGAGACGGCCAATCTCTCCGACGATGCCGATGGGACCCAGGTCGAGGGGGACGCCCTGGTCGGTGCCCTCTCGCTCAAGAAGGTGATGGGCCCCTGGACCCTGACCGGCGCGTTCGATTTTGGATCGGGATCCTATGACAGCACCCGGACGATCGTGATCGGCACCACGGTCGAGACCGCCACCGCCTCGCCCGACGCCAGCAATCTCGGCCTGCATGCCCGCGCCGCCTATCAGATCCCGCGAGGCACCTGGTATGCCGAACCGGCCTTCGATCTCGACCTCTCCTATGTCAAGCTCGACGGCTATGACGAAACCGGGGGCGGCGATTTTGCCCTCGGGGTCGATCAGACCGATACGACGGTCCTGACCGGGACGCCCTGGCTCAAGGTGGGGCGACGGGTGAATCTCGAAGGCGGCCAGATCCTCGATGCCTATGTCGCAGGCGGCGCGAGCCTGAGCGCGGGCGAGGATTTCGACGTGACCGCGCATTTCCTCGCGACGCCGGAGGCTGGAAGTTTCCAGACGACGCTCGACAATCCCGGATTTGTCGGTCGCGTGACGGCGGGGCTCGAACTTTATGCGAGCGACCGCCTGCATGTCCGGGTGCAGTATGACGGTGGTTTTGCCAACGACCAGACCACCAATGGGGCCCAGTTCCGCCTCAGCTATCTCTTCTGATCCGGGGGGCGCTCCGGCTTGGGCCGGGGCGCCCTTCGTGGCTCAGGGCAGGCGGCTGCGTTCCGCCTGGCGCTGAACCTCCTGAGCGGCCTTGAGCTGGGCGCGGGTATACATCAGCGCATGGGAGGCAAGATCGCCGCTGTCTTCCCAGAGATTGCGCCAGATCCCGAGGATCCCTTCCAGCGGCTGGCCGACGACGCGCGAGGAGAAGGATTCGAAGGTGATCGGACCGGCGTAGCCGACCCGGACGAGCGCGCGAAACACGCCCTGCAGATCGACGGTGCCCGACCCCATATAACCGCGGTGGCTGTCGCCGGTGTGGAAATAGCCGATGTAATCGCCGGTTTCGATGATCGCCTGGGCCGGATCGGATTCCTCGATGTTCATGTGATAGACATCGAGATGGGCCTTGACGTTCGGGGCCCCGATCCGCTTGCACATTTCCACGGCCTGGGCGGCGGTGTTCAGGACGTTGGATTCGTAGCGGTTCACCACTTCGAGCCCGAGCGTGATACCGCTCCGGGCGGCGGTTTCGGCGACCTGGCCGAGGATGTCGCAGGACATCGCGACCCCCGCCGCCGTGGTCGGCACGGTGTATTTCTGGAACGCCGAATGCAGGATGCCGCAGAGATGGGTGCCGCCGCAATCGCGCGCGACGGCGAGGGCCTCTTCGAGGCGCTGCTTGCCGCGGGCGGCCTTCTCCTTGTCACCGCTCGAGATGTCGGTGTCGGCATCGAGCCCCATCGAGAAATTGATGCCGATCCCGTTCGCCTCAAGCTGACGCCTTGTGTAGTCCACGTCGATCGAGGACGGGTCGAGCGAGGGCGCCTCGATGAAATCGAAGCCGACCTCCGCCGTGCGGGCGATCGCGCGCGCGCATTCCTCGTGGCTCCAGCCGGCTTCCCAGACCAGGGCATGTACTCCAAGCTTGTTCATTGTGTTTTCCTTAGGTTCGGGCCCGGGCGGTGTCGTTGACGCCGTCGAGATCGGGGGCTTGGCCATAGCTCATGTTGCGCATCTGCTGGATGACGCGCTCCATTTCCGCGTCGTCGAGAATGGGCGGTTCGCCCAGGGTCAGCGCCTGGACATAGAGCCGGGCGAGGGTTTCGACCTCGATCGCATTGGCGAGGCCTTGAGCGAGATTGCGGCCGAGGGCGATCTGGCCGTGCTGGCCGAGGAGACAGGCGGTGCGGCCTTCCAGCGCTTCCAATGCCGCGTCCGACAGGGCCTGCGTGCCGAAGGTCGCATAGCGCGCGCAGCGGATCGTGGTGCCGCCGAAGAGGCCGGTCATGTAGTGAAAGCTCGGGATCGTCTTGTGATGGACGGCGAGCGTGGTGGCATAGACCGAATGGCAGTGGAACACGCAATCCACATCCGGTCGCGCGGCGAGGATATCGCGGTGGAAGCGCCATTCGGACGAGGGGCGGCGGGCGCCTTCGAAGGTGCCGTCGAAATAGAGCTGCACCACGTCCTCGGGCTGCATCGTGTCATAGGGCAGCGAGGAGGGCGTGATCAGCAATCCCTTGGCATTGCGGATCGAGATATTGCCCGCGGTGCCCTGATTGATGCCGCTGGCATTCATGGCGCGGCAGGTTGCCACCATTTCGCGCCGGAGCGCTTCGTCGGTTGGATCGGTCACGGCTTGTTCTCCAGGGTAAGACAGCTGCGCCAGAGGGCGCGGTAGGAAGGCAGATCGGGCAGACCGCCGGTCGCGGCGGCCTCCAGCCGAAGGGGGGCGGGCGCGGAGCGGGTCAGGTGGGTGACAAGAAGGGCCGCGCCCGCGACGACCCCGGCGCTGTCGGCATTGACGAGAACGCGCGTGTCCGGGAGCAGCCCCTGGACCAGCGCGCCATAGAGCGGATCGCGCGCAAAGGCGCCGTCGAGCACGATCGTGCCGGCGGGCGGCAGGGCATCGATCATCTCGGCCGTCAGCAGGGCGGTATAGAGCAGGGCGAGGGAGACCCGCGCGGCGGGGTCGGAGGCCATCGGACCGATGATCCGCCCCTGCCCGGCCCTCCCCGGTGCCAGCCCGTCGTCCTGATCGAAGAAGGGCAGTGCCAGGGTTTCGCTCGCAACCAGCGCCCCGAGGGTCGCAAGGTCGGCCCGGCCCGGCGCAGTGCCCGCCACGGCGGAAAATTCGCGCCCCCCCATCGTCAGCATCCCGGGCACCGGGGCGCCGGTGACATCGGCGTTGCAACTGCGCCCCGGCAGGTCGGCATCGAAATCATGGCCTTCGGTCCGGTCGGTCAGGGCGACGATCCAGGTTCCGGTGGAGACCACCGTCAGATCCGACAATCCCGCCGCCTGATAGCGATAGAAATTCGCCGAGGAATCGTGAAGGCCGCAGAGGACCGGCGTCGCCGGATCGAGCCCGGTCCGGGCCGCGATCCCGGGGCGGATCGGGCCGAGCACCGCCCAGGCCGGGACCATCGGCGGCATCAGCCGATCCCATCCCCGGCGGGCGAGGATCGCGGCGGGCCGACCGTCGGCCGCGCACCACAGATGAGACTGCGCCGCGGCGCTGGTGACTTCGTTGGCAAGGACGCCCGACATCCTCCAGGACCAGTATTGCGGCGTGTGCAGATAGGCGCGCGCCGTCGCGAGCGCCTCGGGCCAGTCCTCTTCGAACCAGTGCAGTTGCCGGGCGGCATGGGCGGCGCCAAGCATGATCCGGCTGCCGCCGCGTTCGCGAAAGCCGTCCGCGGCGGCGCGGTATCCGTCCGCGACAGCCGGCGGCGGGGCCTGCTCGTAATCGACCATCGGCAGAGCGGGGCCTTCCGGGCCGACCAGGACCCCGCTCCCGCCATGGGCGCAGGGCACGAAGGCACCTATCCGATGGCGCCGGGCCAGTCCGGCGAGGGCATCGAGCAGCCAGTCCTCCAGCCCCGCCAGATCGTGGTGGCAATAGGGCGGACCGGGCAGGACGCGGTTCGGGGTCGAGACCTGTTCGATCAGGGTTCCATCCGCCGCGACGGCGCAGAGCTTGGCGTTGGTCTTGCCAATGTCGAAGACGGCGACGATGCTCATTTCCGTTTCCGGAACGGGAGAAGATGCGCCCAGAGCGTCTGGGCCACCACCACGCCGATCAGGGTCGCCCCCCAGATCGCCACGGTCAGATAGTTCGAGATCCCGAACTGGTTCAGGCCCGAGGAGATCACCTGAAGGATGGTCAGCGCGATCATCAATCCCGAGACGGTGCCAAAGCCCCCGAACGGATCCACTCCGCCGAGCACCGCCGCCAGAATGGTGACCAGCAGATAGGATTGCGCATAATCGGCGCTGGCGGAATTGAAGGTGGCGAGCATGACCAGCGCCGCGAAGAAGCAGGTGACACTGGACAGGGCATAGACCCCCACCAGCACCCGGCGCGTGTCGATCGAGGAATAGCGCGTGGCCTCCGGGTTCGAGCCGATCATGGCGCAGGCGATGCCGAAGGGGGTGTGCCTGAGGATCACTCCGATCACGATTGCGATCACGATCAGCAGCAGGAAGATCAGCGGCACCCCGAAGGCGGTGGCGTTCAGTGCGCCCGTGAAGGAGGAGGGCAGGCCGGAGAGCGCCATGCCGCGGGTCAGATAGATGCTGATCCCGTCGATCAGCGACTTGGTCCCGAGCGTGACCAGGATCGGATGCACCCCGGTATAGGCGACCAGCGCGCCGGTCAGAAGCCCGATCGCAAGGCAGAGCAGCAATCCCGCGACCAGCGCCAGGGCCACCACCGCGAGGGTCATGGCCGCGCCGGAGTCCGCCGTGAGCAGGCTCCGCATGATCCAGACCATGAGCAGGGCACATTGGTTGGTGGTGGCGATGATCGCGAGATTGAGTCCGCCGGTGATGAGCGGCACCACCATCGCCAGCGACAGCAGGCCCAGGAGCGGCAATTGGTACATGAAGGAATTGAGCGTGCCCGCGCCGAGGAAATTCGGCACGAGGATCGAGAACAGGGCGAGCAGCGCCAGGAGCAAGGCGACCAGCCCGAGATGCCCGCCCGGCAGTCCGCGGAAGAACCGGGACAGGTTGCCAGGGGCGTCGGTCGGTCCGGGGATATCAGCCATGGGTCGGGGCCTCGTCGAGAATGCGCAGGCGGCGGCCGCGGCGCGAGCTGAGGACGGTGATCGAGGTCGAGATCAGGATGGTGAGGCCGATCACGATCTGGAAGAAATAGGGCGAGACGCCGAGCAGGTTCAGCCCGTTCTGAAGGATGGCCAGAAGAATGATCCCGAGCAGCACGCCCGGCACGGTTCCGATGCCCCCCGACAGGCTGGCGCCGCCCAGCACCGCGGCCGACAGGACCGCGAGTTCGGTATTGACCATCGCATTCGGGACGCTCTCGCCGACCCGGTGTGCCTGAACCATGCCCCCGACCGCCGCCAGAAGGCCGAGATAGCCGTAGGCGAAGAACGTCAGCCGCCCGACATTGATGCCGATGCGCCGCCCGGCTTCGGGATTGCCGCCCAGAGCATAGAGCTGGCGGCCGATGGAGGAGCGCGTCATCAGCGCCCAGGTGATCAGCGTCACCACTGCCATCACCACGATCGGAAGGGTGACGCGCACGATATCGCCGCTCTCCAGCTCCGCGCGGTAGAAGACGATCCGGCCGGTCCACCAGTCGGGCAGGTCATAGATCGATCGGCCATTGGAGAAATACATCAGGAGCGAGAAAGTGATGCTCATCATCGAAATGGTGGCGATGATCGAGGTGATGCGCAGGTGATGGACCAGCGCCGCGTTCAGGCAGCCGAGCGCCACCCCGACGCCAAGGCCCGCGAGGATTACCAATGGCGCGGGCAGGCCCAGCCTGGCGGCGAGCAGGGCCGCGACATATTGCGCGACCGAGGCGGTGGCCGCGAAGGAGATATCGATGCCGCCCGAGACCAGCACGACGAAGAGCCCCATCGCGATGATCGCCTGGACCGAATAGGTCTCCAGCAGATCCATCACGTTGGGCAGGGTGAGGAAGCCGGGGGCTGCGAGGCTGAAGAGGGTTCCGACGCAAAGGATCACGAGCAGAAGCCACAGTTCGGGCCGGCGCCGGGCTCTCTGCCAGCGGGCCGAGGGAGAGTCAGGCATAGATCCGGGCCTCCATTTCATGTTCGGAAAGGGCACCGGGCACGCTTTCGCCAATGATGCGTCCGGCGCGCATGTGCAGGACACGGTCACAGGTGGCAAAGACTTCCTGCACCTCGTCGGAGATCAGGATCACGCCGACCCCCTGCCGGGCCAGATCCGCGACCACCTCGTAGATGCCCTGCTTGTTCTTGATGTCGACGCCGACCGTCGGACTGTCGAGGATCAGCACCTTTGGATGGGTGGCGAGCCATTTCGCCAGCACCACCCGTTGCTGGTTGCCGCCCGACAGGGTCTGGACCGGGCGGTCGATCCCGGGGATCTTGACGGCGAGCCGCCGCACCCAGTCCGTCGCCATTTCCCGGCGGCGCGCATTCGGGATCAGTCCGAAACGGTTGGTCATCCGTTTCATCACCGCGAGATTGATATTGTCCGCGATCGACTGCGGCAGGACCACCCCGAGCGACAGCCGGTCCTCCGAGACATAGGCGATGCCCGCGTTCACCGCGTCCTGGTTCGAGCGCGGCCGGAGTTCCTGGCCTTCGAGGCGGATCCGTCCGCTGTCGGCGGCGTTCATGCCAAAGAGCGTCAGCGCCAGTTCCGTCCGCCCCGAACCGAGCAGGCCGACGATCCCCAGCACCTCGCCGCGCCGAAGCGTCAGGCTGATGTCCGCGAACTCCCCACGCCGCGACAGGCGGTCGACCTCCAGCAGCGGGGGGGCGGCGCTCATGTCGCGCGCGACGATCTTCTGGTCGAATTCGAGGCCGGTCATCAGGGTGGCGATGCGCTTCTGATCGACCTCGGCGACGGGCCAGGTGCCGACCTTGCGGCCATCGCGCATCACCGTGACCCGTTCGGCGATCCGCACCACCTCGTCGAGCCGGTGCGAGACGAAGACCACCGCGATTCCATCCGCCTTGAGGCGCGCGACGATGCCGAGCAGCCGGTCCACCTCGGCGCGGGTCAGCGAGGCGGTCGGTTCGTCCATGAAGATCAGCCGCGCCTCGGCGGCGAGGCCGCGGGCGATGGCGGTGATCTGGCGTTCGGCCACCGGCAGATCGGCGACCCGGGCCTCGATGTCGAGATCGAAATCGAGCCGGGCGAGGACCTTGCGCGCAATGGCCCGCATCGCCGACCGGCTGACCGGCCTCAGGGCCGGACCCATGGTCTGTTCGATGGCGATATTCTCGGCGACGCTGAGATTGGGAAAGAGCGACAGATCCTGAAAGATCACCTGAATCCCGAGCGCCTTGGCCCGGGCCGGATCCAGGGGCAGGACGGGATTGCCCTCGATCTCGATCGCACCCGCGCTCGGGGGATGCACGCCCGCGATGGTCTTGATGAGGGTGGATTTGCCGCAGCCGTTTTCACCGACCAGACAATGCACCTCGCCCCGGCGCACATCCCAGTCGATATCGAGCAGAGCCTGTACGCCCCCGAAGCGTTTCGACACGTTCACAAGGCGCAGAAAGGGCGTTTCGTCCGTCATGACGGCGATATCCTGAAGAGAGGGGGGCGCCGGCCACCCGGGACCGGCGCCGGGGATGTCAGAGACCGAGCGCCACCAGACGGTCGATGTTCTCCTTGTCCAGAGCTTCGAGCTTCTGGGCCTGGATCAGCTTCTTCTCCGGAAAGACCTGGACCGGACCGACTTCCACCAGTTCCATGCCGTCCTTGGGCTCCTCGCCCTTGGCCAGCATCGTTGCAAGCTGGACGAAGATCTTGCCGGCGGTCAGCGGGTTCCAGATATAGCCACCCCGGATCGTGCCGTTCTTGACATATTTCGCCCCCTGGCTGGGAGAGAAGCCGCCGACCAGTGCAATCTTTTCGGTCAGCTCACGATCTTCGAGCACGCGGGCCGCGCCGATCGGTCCCTGCGATCCGAAGGTCAGGATGCCCTTGAGGTCGGGATGCGCGCGGATCTGGTCCTGGGTGGTCTTGATCGTCTCGTCGACGCTCTCGGCCACGCCGAACCGGTCGCCGAGCATCGTCATCTGAGGATATTTTTCCTTCTGATAGGCGATGGCCGCGTCGGCCCAGGCATTGTGCAAGGGCACGGTCAGCGAACCGACATAGACGATATATTCGCCTTGCTCGCCCATTTCCTTGGCCAGGAGATCCATATGCGCCTGGCCATAGGCCTCGATCGTGGTCAGCTCGAAATCCCAGTCGCGGTTTTCCTGATCGGGCCCCTCATGCGCCAGGACCTTGATCCCGGCGTCGCGCGCCCGGCCGAGCACCGGGGCGAGCGCGGCGGAATCGTTCGGCACGATGCCGATGACATTGACGTTGCGCGCGATCAGATCCTCGATGGCGCGCACCTGCTGCGCGGCATCCGCCTGGGTCGGACCGACCATCCAGGCATTGGTCCCGAGCGCCTCGCCCTCGGCCTTGATCCCCTGTTCCATGGCGTTGAACCAGGGAATCCCGCCGATCTTCACCACGATTCCAACCTGCGGCGCATCGGCGGCGAAGGCGAGGGTCGCGGGCACGAGGCTCGCGGCAAGGCCGAGCGCGGTGCTCGAAAGCAGGGAACGTCGCGTCAGTTTCATAGGCGTCTTCCTCCAGTTGCAGTGTTATTTGCTTCGCACGCGGGCGAAGATATGTTCCGCGGGGTCGAGGCGCGGAAAGTCACGGCGCAGCGCAGCCGCTTTGCCTCATGCGGGCTCTGCTCTCCGGAAATGCGCCGACGCAGCATCGTCCAGGCACATTCGGCCATATCCTCGACGGGCTGACGCACCGCGGTGATCGCGGGCGACACCAGTCGCATCCATTCCATCTCGTCAAAACTGGCAAAGGCCATGTCGCTCCCGATCCCGATGCCGATTTCACCGAGCAGCAGATAGCTTGCGAGCGTGGTTTCATGATCCAGGCAGAACAGGGCATCGGGCCGGTCGCCGCCGCGCAGCCGGGCCTGGAGCGCGGGAGGCGCATGGTCCTTGAAGCCGACCTCGATCATTTCGATCCGCATGTCCCCGGCACCCTGCCGCGCGCCCTCCCAGCGTTCGCGCACATTGCTGATGTCAATGCTGGTGCCGACGACCAGACAGGTCCGACACCCCTGCGCCGCGATATGGCGGACCACGATGTCGGCGGCCGTCTGATTGTCCACGGCGACGAGATCGAAGGCGGTGTCGGGGATCCGGTCGGCCACGACCAGGGGCCCCTCGAACCCCTGCGGCAACCGCTCGGCCAAGGCTCCGTCACAGGGAATGACGATCAGGCCGTCGGGGCGCCATTCGCGGATCCGGCTCAGCCGTTCGGTTTCCTCGATCCGGTCATTGCGGGAAGAGACGACGACCAGATCATGCTGATCCAGCCGCGCCAGATGCTCGAGCGTGGCCACGAAGGCCGAGAACATCGGGTTCGAAAGATCGGGGACGATCACCCCGGCCAGCATCGAGCGGCCCGAGCGGAGGCGCGAGGCCTGGCTGTCGCGCACATAGCCCAGGGTGTTGATCGCCGCCAGCACGCGGGCGACGAGATGCGGGGCAACATTCTGTTTTCGGTTGAGCACATTGGAGACGGTGGCAACCGACACGCCCGCCGTGCTCGCAACCGCGCGAATCGAAGGGCCCCGTGGATTGGCCAAGACTTTCTTCTCCCCCCGGATCCGTCCGTTACGGCGGTAACGCGATCCATGTAACGTTTTTTTAGGTCGTGTAACGTTTCATTAAGAAATACGCCCGAGCGCGCCTTGTGTCAACGGCGCAGGGACGGGATCAGACCGCGATCATCGAATAATCGGGCGTGCCGTCCCAGATCAGATCCCAGGAGGCGCCGGGCCGCACATTCTGGATCGCATTCGGCTCGAAACAGACCAGGCAATTGCCGCCCGGGGCCGGTGCGCGGACCGACGGATAGATCAGGCCGCGCGACTCGGCGCGCCGCAGAGCCTCGGCCAGGATCTGCCCCTCCGGATAGCCGCGCGCCGGATCGGGATCGAGGCAGGGATGGTCGGGCTGATCCGTGATATCGTCGAATTCGCCGATGAAATCCGCGAGCAATTCCACATAGCGGGCCCTGTCCTGAAAGCTTCCGGCATAACCCAGTTCGCGCGTGCGGTGCCAGGCCACTTCCGAAACCGAGACCATCACCTGCCAGGCACAATACCAGGCACCGCGTCTTTCCGAATTGAAGCGGTTTCCGCCCGCCCGCGTATAGGTGAAAGCCGCGTTGACATGGGTTTCCCCATAGATGCGCAGATCGTGGCTCCGCCGCCGCCAGGCCAGTTCCCGCGGGTCCAGATGAGGATTACGCCCCTGCTCCGCCAGAAGCCGCGCGCTGGTCAGGCCCTCGATTTCCGCGAGGATCGCCAGCTCATCCTCGGAATCGACAAGCCCGCGCAGCGCGGGCGGCTTGTGGTAGGTGGCGGGCAGCAGGCGGACGAGACCGCGGTCGGAAATTCCGGTCCGCCTCACATGCCACCGCGCAGCGCGTCGAGATAGGTCCGGATGGCGAGAATGCCCGGCAGTCCGCCGTCGATGGCGGTGTCCACCGGGCGGGCGCCGCCAAAAAGCGGACCGCCGTTCGGACGTATGAACCAGCTCCGGGCCAGGGGTTCGGAAAAATAGAGCTCCAGCGCCTTGTAGATGCCGATCACCGCGCTGAGGCGGAGAAGTTGATCCTTGGTCAATTCCCCCGCGAAGCCAGGCTTTCGGGCGCGTTTCCAGGTGCTCTCGGACATGTCGGCCAGGGCCGCCGCCTCCCTCAGGCTGAGCGACCAGGCCTCGGCCACGCGCGCATAGGCTTTCAAGGCGACGGCATTGATCCGGGCCGGCTCCGGAATTTTTTCCGCGATTTGCATGTCATGCTCCATGATCCTTATCATAGGTCATATGATCTCTCTGTAAAGGTCATATGAACCAACAATATTGCCGAAGGCTCAGAAAGCCCGGACCTGCGACGAAGGGTCCGGACGCGGCGCGGGAGCTGGCCCCGATTTGTCGAGTTTCTGGCCCGAGGTTCCGGTATCAGGTGGGCGCCAGCGGAGAATTGGCGTCAGTCTGGACCATAGACGGCATCCCGCAGGTCGATGACGAAGCGACCCGCCATACCCTCGAAAGCGGTGTTGGTGAGCGCCACGACCGACAGCCGGTTCACCGGATCAATGAACCAGTTGTGGCCGTAAGCGCCACCCCATTGCAGCGTACCCGCCGCCTGTGGCGTCCCTGTCGCGGCGGGATCGACCAGCACGGCGCCTCCATAGCCGAAGCCCCAGCCGGGGCCTTGCGTCTCGGCTTGCGGACCGACGTGATCGCGCATCATCGTGGCGACGGTCTCCGGCGTCAGGATCGGTGCGCCGCCGGTACGGATCGCTTCCAGGAAGGTCAGGATGTCGGATGCCGTCCCCGCCATGCCGGCGCCGCCCGATGGATACGAGGCCAAATCGAAAACGCGGTCCGGCGCAAAGCGTACGGTCGCGCCCCAGAGCGGGACGGCGACCGTGCCCTCCATCCGCGTCGGGCCATCCACCCCGTCGGCATAGGCCACCGCCAGCCGCGCACGGTCGGTGATGGAAAAGCCGGTATCGGCAAGGCCCAGCGGGCCGGTCACTTCCTCGCGGACAATCGCATCGAGCGTTTTGCCGGACGCGGCCTCCAGCACGGCGCCGATCACGTCGATGCCGAGCGAGTAGCGCCAAGCCGATCCGGGCGCGAAGACGAGCGGCGCCCGCGCAAGACGGCGGAGGTTCTCCGCCAGGGAGAGGCCCGGCTGGTCGAGACCGTCGGAAATGTCGAGCCGGTGGTAGGCGCTGTCCTCCGGTTCGAGGAAGCGGTAGCTCAGGCCCGAACCGTGGGTGAGCAGCTGGCGCAGCGTAATGGTCGGGCGGGAGCCATCCGGCAGAGGCGGGCGAAAATCCGGCAACCAGGTCGTGACGGGTTGGTCGAGTGTGATCAGGCCGCGTTCGACAAAGCGCATCGCCGCCGCCGTCACCATCGGCTTGGTGATGGATGCGAGCCGGAAGATCGCGTCCTCGCGCATCGGCGTGCCTGTTTCGCGATCGAGCAGGCCCGCTGCCCGGGCATAGGAGATCTCTCCGTCGCGGGCGACGAGAACGACTGTGCCGACGAGACGGTTGTCGGCGATGGCGCCGCCGATGGCGGCGTCGATCCGGGTTTTGAGAGAAGCCAGCTCACTCATCGCGGGAGGTCCTTTATTTTCACAATGATCGCTCCATATAAACGATATCCGGAATATTTCTAGAGTGAACGATGTGAAAAATACTCCTTCCCCCGTGCGCCGTCGTGGCCGTCCCCCTGCCTTCAACCGGACCGAGGTTGTGGCAAAGGCGGGCGAGACGTTCTGGCGGCTCGGCTATGAGGGGGCTTCGATCGCCGATCTGACCGCGGCGATGGGGATCACGCCGCAAAGTCTCTACGCAGCCTTCGGTTCAAAGGCCGGTCTCTATGCCGAAGCCCTTGGCTGGTATCGCGATGCCTTCGCACCGCTGACGGAGGAAGACCTCGCCGCGCCGGATGCGATCGCCACACTGTCCGCGTGGCTGGAAACGCGGGCCGCGCTGTTCGCCGATCCCGCGCATCCAGCCGGCTGCATGATTTCGACGGCCGTGCTCGGCTGCGCGGTGGAAAACGATCCCGTCGCAGCGATGGTCTCCGAAATGCGCGAGGCAACGGTGGCGCGCTTTCGCGAGCGGTTGGCGCGTGCGAAAACCGAGGGCGAGTTGAGGCCCGACGCGGATCCCGCCGCGCTCGCCCGTTTCATTGGCGCGATCGTGCAAGGCATGTCGGTGCAGGCGCGCGACGGGGCAAGCGCGACGGAACTGGTGGCACTTGCCCGACTGGCGAACGAGGAACTGGCGCGCCACAGCGCGTGAGGAATGGGTCGCGGAAGGCAACGCAGCCGCCGCGAAGATCTCGCGGGCACCGTCCAACCAGGGAGCGGTGCCCTTGCCCTCGGCTTCGGTCAGGCTGTTGGCCAGCCGCGAGGCTTCGGAGAAGCGTTGCCGGGCGGGGGAGCGACAGCTCGGTCATGACGATTGTAGAGAGGCGATGGCGTTTCGAGCGTGGTTGTCTGAAAAGACAGATCATGACCAGACAGAAACCGGCGCCCAAGGTGTAAATCTGAAACGGTCCACGAACTTTCGCTGGCGTTTGCCAGGCTCAGGACTCGTTGGTTACATCAATCCCTCCGGATCGATTTCTGGCTATCCCTATGCCAAGGGATCCTCGATTCCCCTCGGGCTCAGGGCAAACCAAGGTACCGTCGAGACAAGAGCCATAACAGACTGGGCAATGTGGAAGCCGCTCAAACGGGACGGTGAGAATCGGCCGATTCTCGCCAATGTCTGTCTGTTGGACCGGGCGGGTTCGAGAATGTGGCACTGCCACAGGACGATCTTGCCCGGATTGCGCGCGCGGAAATCTAACGCCGGAAGACGCGTGAGCCGCGTCGGCTCCTCACCTGAGCCTTTTACAAGCCTCAAGTGTCATTCCGACCAGATCGTCGAAGCTGAGCTGTCGGGGCCGTCGCATGTAGGTGAGGATATCGCCGGTCAGCAAGGGCGCGACCCAATCGTCGCGGATGACCGTCCGCCCGCCGACCAGTCCCAGAACACCGAGCATCTGGGCCGCGTTGCAATCGACGTCATGGCCAATGCCGCAGATCACTTCCAGTGTCCGGTCGAAATCGCCCGCGCCGAACCACAGGCCGAGGACCTGCGCCGCGGCATTCGGATAGACATGGATCCAGTTGTAATCCCGGTAGCGCGCGTCGCACACCGCCCAGGCCTCTTGCCAGGTCGTGGCAGAGCGCGCCGTTTCCAAAGCATGTCGCACCACCATGCCATACTCGGTCCGAGCCGGCATGAGATCCACCGTCTCAACAAGGATCCCGCGCGGCTCGTCACCCGTCATCGCGCGCGCGGCCAGAATGGCGTTGAAGACTTCCCCGAGGATGCCGTTGCTCGTGTGGCTGATCGAGCCATCCATCCAGGCCAGCCGGGCCGCCTCCCGCGGTCGGCCCGGTACAACCATCCCGCAGATCAGGCCACGCATCTGCGCGCCGATCCATTCGTCGAACGGATTGTCGAGCGCGCCGCTTTCGGGCGGAAGGACCCCGCGGCGCAGCGAGGCCAGGGCGATGGCCTCGGCCGACCAGCCGAGCGGGATCTGCGCCGTCCAGTTCTCTGCGATATCGGCGGCGGTCAAGGCCTTGCCCTTCGCAACCGCCGCTTCCAGAAAGGCAAGCTCAAAGGTGATATCGTCATTATAGGTGTTCGGCTGGCGCGGATAATCCGAAATCCGCCCAAAGGTCGCGGCGATACTGGCCGCCGAATATCCCTCGAGCGCCGTGCCGACCGCGGCCCCGACAAGTTGGCCGAGCCAGCCGGCGGCGATCCTGTCCTCCAGCGTCGCGGGATCACAGGCGCGATCCGGCGGCCAGGACAGACTGGCGTCGAACGCCTCCCAGGAGGCAAATCTTTGAGTGCGCTGCGCCGGATGATCGGGGTCGGGGCGGGCCGCGCGCATCATCGCCCGCAGACGCGCGTCGATCCGCAGAAGCGTCTCGTAATCCTCCGCCTCCACGGCGGCGATTCCCCCTGCGAGCAGAGGGCCATAGTCGCCGATCCGAAATCCCTTGTTTTCCAGAGACTGCAGCGCCCCCGCCATCAGGCATTCCGGGGCGCCCGATCCGGGTGCGTTCGAGGCCCAGAACTGACGCAGTTCGGCGTCCTGTCCGGCAATGACCGCGCTTGCGTCCCAGGTCTGTTCCTCATCCGACCGCAGACGCGGGCGGGTGGTGCGTAGAAGATGCGCGGTGTGGTCGGAGGCCTTCATCGGAGGATCCTTCGGGTCGGGGCGGGGTTTGCCGCTGGCGTGAGGCGTCGGTCCGCCGCTAGACTTGCCGGGAAAGCCAGTGGGACCGGAGACGCATGGGTCGGGTGAGGATCAAGGATGTGGCGCAGGCGGCGGGGGTATCCTCCGCCACCGTCTCCTATGTGATGAACGGATTGGGCAAGGTCACGCCCGAGGTCGAGACGAAGGTGCGCAAGGTCGCCGCCGATCTGGGATATTTTCCGAACCGCACGGCCATGGCATTGAAGACCGGGCGGCACCGGGTGATCGGTTGTCTGCTCCCGACCCTCGTCAGCCCGATCTTCCCCCAGATCGCACAGGCCGCCCAGGCCCATGCCGAGGCGCTGGGGTTCGCGACACTTCTGATCGACACGGGCGATCAGCCCCGGCGGGAACGGGACGCGCTGCGCAGGCTTGCCGATTTCGGAGTCGATGGCGCGATCGCCGTTCTCGATTCCAGCACTGGACATCCGTTGCCGAAGTTTCCCGTAGTGACGCTTGATGCGCCCTTTCCCGGATGCGACGTCGTCCAGGCCGATCATTTCGCGGGCGGGCATCTGATGGCGGAGGCGGCGGCGCGCATGGGGCACCGGCGGATCGGACTGCTCAGCGGCGCTCCCGCGATTGCTTCGAGCCGGGCACGGCGGGCGGGCCTGCTTGAAGGGGCCCAGCGACACGGGCTCGATCTGCGATGGGAGCGGGAGGTGCCCTTGTCGGTCGATCTGACGCCGGCCGCGCGGACCGCGCTCGCCGGACACGAAGTCAGTCTCGTCGCCTGCGTCAATGACATGGTCGCGATTGGTGCGCTGAGCGCCGCGCGTGATCTTGGCCTCCGTGTGCCCGACGATCTGTCCGTAATCGGCTTTGACGATATCGCCATGGCCTCCTGGCCGCTGATCGGCCTGACCACTGTGCGCCAGCCCCTGCTCGACCTGGCGCGTGGGGCAGTCGATCTGCTGCTCCGGCGCATCGAGGCACCGGAGCGACCACTGACCAGCCTGGTCCTGCCCGTCGGGCTTGTCGAGCGGGCAACCACCAGAAATCATTGATCGGATCCGAGCCGGTCACGCAGGGCGGCGAGGAAGGGGATGTCCCGGTACTGATCGGGGCGCACCCGGTCCCAGTCCACGCCCCGGGGCGGCTGGGCTGCCACCGGGCAGCGGATCAGTTCGAGTTCGGTCGCGATCATGGTGAGCGGCGTGTCATGCGCTTCGAGGGGCACCGTCGCCTCTGGCACGATCTGCGAGGAATGGACGAGGGTGGCCATGGGGGTCGCGGGGCCGATGATCCCGAGGTCACGGAAGATCCCGGTCTCGAGATCGGCAAATCCGGCGCCCTTGCCGGTCCGCCCGCCCTCGCGCGAGACTGCGACCGATCCAACAACACAGAAATCGAGGGTCGGGATATCTTCGAAGCCGATGCGCTCACCATGCATCATGTAGCCCTCGGCGGTCGCGGCGAGCTCGAAACTGACCCCCTTGGCCGCGATCGCCGCGGGGTCGAGGCGGAGATAGGGGAAGTCGCGCGTCAGGCCAGGCACCGGAACATAGAGCGTCTTGCCGGCGTAGAGCGTGCGCAGTCGGAAGGGGATCTGCGGCGGGTCGGGATTGCATTTGACCGTCTTCGCATCCTGCCATTCCCGCGTGCGGGCAATCGCCCAGGCGGCACTGTCCGCGCCGGTGAAGTTCGGGATATTGCCGAAGGCCGGTCCGACGGCGACCCCGGATTCCTCCAGCTGGCGCCAGATCTTCTCGCGCAGGGCCTGCTTGTCCGGGCTGCGCTGTGCCCATGTTCCCGCATTTTCCCACATGGTGGTGTCTCCCTTATCGGTTCAGGCGCAGGTCGCTGGCGGTGTCGAAGAGGCCGGCGATCCGCTGGGGCAGAAGTGCGACGGTGCTCGCCGCCGGAGGCGGCCGAAGCGCCGTGCGGCAGACGAGAACCGGTCCGGGGGTATCGGGGGAGCCGGTCTCGACATGCAGCAGATGCTCGGCCCCGATATATTCGCAGGCGCGGAGGCGGCCGTGGATGGCATGGGCGGTGCCCGGGGCAACCAGCTCCAGCGCCTCTGGCCGCAGGGCCAGCCGCGCCGGACCATCCAGCTGACCGATCGCCGCGAGGATCGCGGGCGGGGGCGTCCAGGGATGCCCTGCCAGAAGCAGGCCGGACGGGGTGGGGACAAGGGGCAGCAGGGTCGCGGGCGGACTGCCGATAAATCCGGCGGCGAAGCCGGTGCCCGGCTGTTCATAGATTTCGTCCGGACTGCCCAGCTGCTCAATCCGGCCACGCGACATCAGCGCGATCCGGTCCGCGACAGAGAGCGCCTCGACCTGGTCATGCGTGACCATCACCGTGGTCAGTCCGGTCCGGTTGTGCAACTCCCGCAGCTCGACCCGCACCGATTGACGCAGGACCGCGTCGAGGTTCGACAGCGGCTCGTCCAGAAGCAGGAGTCTCGGCCGGATCGCGATGGCGCGGGCGATCGCGATGCGCTGCTGCTGGCCGCCTGACAATTGCGCCGGACGCCGCCTAGCGAAGTCCCGCATCGAGACGATGTCGAGGGCTTCATCCACTCTGCGCGCGGCCTCGGCTCCGGTGATGCCGCGCATCTCGAGCCCGAAGCCGACATTCTGGCGGACGGTCATGTGGGGGAACAGCGCATAGGACTGGAACACCAGCCCGATGTCCCGCTCCCACGGCGGGCGACGGGTGATATCCTGCCCGCCAAGGCTCACACGCCCGGTGTCTGGTGCGTCCAGACCGGCGAGGATCCGCAGGAGCGTCGTCTTTCCGCAGCCGGACGGACCCAGAAGCGCAAGGAATTCCCCCTGCCCCACCTCGAGCGAGATCTCGGACAGAGCGGTGGTCTTGCCGAATGTCCGGCCCAGACGGCTGACCAGGAGATGCGCGCTCATCGCCGGCCCGCCCGTCGGGAAATCAGATCGGAGAGACCTGCGAGGAGCAGGATCGCACAGATGACCATCGTTCCAATTGCCATGGTTGTCGGATCAATTCCCTGGCCGCGCAGTTGCGAATACATCCGGACCGGATAGGTGATCCAGCCCGATCCCGCGATGAAGGTCGAAACCACGACATCGTTGAAGGAGATGAAGAAGGAGATCATCGCAGCGGTGGCGAGGCCGGGCGCGATCAGGGGCAAGGTCACCTTTCGGAAGGCCCGGGCCGGCGGGGCCCCGAGGCTCAGCGCGGCCTCCTCCAGCGCGGGATTGATCGTGGCAAAGCTGGCCAGCAGGATGCGCACGGACAGGGGCAGGGTAAATGTGGCGTGGGCGAGGATCAGGCCCCCGACGCTGCCCCCGATCCCCAGATAGGCATAGATCTGGAGCAATCCGATCGCCCAGATCACCAGCGGCAGCGTGAGCGGCGCGAGCAGGATCGCCTCGGTCGCGGCGCGGCCCTTCAACGGCCCGCGCATCAGGGCAAGCGCCGCGGTGGCGCCGAGCCCGACGGACAGGAGGCTGGCGGCGGTGGCGACGACCGCGCTGTTCCAGAGCGAGCCGCGGTATTCGGCGCTCTCGAAGGCGGCCTGAAACCATCGGAGCGACCAGGTGCGCGGCGGGAAGCGGAAGAACTTGCCATCATCGAAAGAGGACAGGACCAGCACGATGAGCGGTGCCACGGTGAACAGGAGCACCAGCGCCGCGAAAACGCCGAGAAGCCGCCGGTTCATGTGCGCTGCTCCCGCCAGCGGAACCGGATCACGGCGAGGGTTCCAGCCACGAGCGCCATCAGACCAAGCATCACCACGGCCAGCGCCGATGCGAAGGGCCAGTCCAGGACGAGCGATGCCTGTTGCCACGTGACAGCCGCGAAGGTCGCAACCTTGCCTTGTCCGAGGATTTGCGGTGTCACGAAGGAGGTCAGGGCGGCGCAGAAGACCAGCACCGATCCCGCGCCGATTCCCGGCAGGCACAGCGGAATGACGACATGCCGCCAGACTCGGCCCGGTCGGGCACCCAGTGACATGGCCGCCTCCTCATAGGCCGGGGGCAGCCGGTCAAGCACTACGACCAGCGGCAGGACCATCAGGGGCAGGAAGGATTGCGTCAGGCCGAGGAGAATTCCGCCCATCGTGCCGAGAAAGGGGATCGCCGTGCCGATCAGGCCCACCGATTTCAGAAAACCGTTCACGACACCAAGGGGCGACAGGAGATTGACCAGCCCGAGCGTCGGAAGCAGCGCGCCGCAGACCACTGGCAGGAGCATCAGGGCCATCGCCAGACGCCGCCAGGATCCGGCGCGGCGCGCGATCCAGAAGGCTGTCGGAAAGCCGAGGATCAGGCAAACGACGACGGTGGCCAAGCTGAGCCCGATCGTCCGGCCGAGGGCGCGCAGATAGAAGGCATCCGCGAAGATGCGCCGGTAGCTCTCGAAGGACAGGTCGGGTTTCACAATCAGGCTTCCGGGGGCCTGCGACCAGACACTCGTCATCAGGAGCAGGCCGAAGGGCAGGAAGAAGACAAGAAGGATGAGCCCGAGGCCGGGGGCAAGCAGGAGCCTTGCCGTGGTTCTGTTCAAGATGACTGCCTCCCGTCCCCGTGGGCGGCTGCCTTGGGAGCGGCCGCCAGCTTCGATGTTACTGTCCGAGAATTTCCTTGTTCCAGCGTGTGGTCCAGTCGGATCGCTGGCTGATCACATAGGGCCAGTCGAGCTGGAGCAGCTGGTCAACCTCCTCGGGCGTATTGATGGTGACCTCGGCCGCCTTTTCATCGAGCTCGGTTTTCGAGTTGGTCGGCCCGAACATGAGTTCCTCGGCATAGGCCTTCTGCGTCTCCGGACTCAGCGCATAATTTATGAACATGCGTGCAAGCTCCGGATTGGGTGAGTTTGCAACCTGGCACACCATGTCGCGGACCAGAACCGGGCCGGGATCCTTGGGGAAGGCGAAGCCGATATTCTTCCATTCCTTCAGCGCGGCGAGCACATAGCCCGAAATCATCGGGGCCATGGCCACCTCGCCGGAATCCATCAGTGCGAACACTTCGTCGAGGGAGGTATAGGTGAGCGCTGGCGCACCAAGTTCCGCGACCTTTGCAAAGGCCTTGTCCGGATCATGTTCGTCCGCGCCCGCCAGACGGGCAGCGACGCCGAGCAGTCCGTCGTCCTCGGACGAAGGATAGGGTGCCATGGCGATCTTGCCCTTGTACTCGGGCTTCCACATGTCCGCCCATTCCGGCGGTTCCTTGACCAGTGTCTTGTTGTAGGCGATCCCGAGGCCGACCAGTGACATGGCATAGCAGCCATTGTTCATTCCCGGCCAGACCGAGGCGGCATTGGGGACGGCGGCCGGATCGGGAGCCACGACCAAGCCGTCGGCCAGGGCCTGCGGCGCCTCGTAGATGTTCTGGAAGGTCACATCCATCGTCGGATGGGACCGTTCGGCATAGAGCTTGGCCATCCGGTCACCGGATCCCCCGAGCAGGAATTCGACCTTCGCGCCGGTCTCCTTCTCCAGCGGCGCGGCCGCGTGCTCGCGCAGGAGGCGTTCGATATCTCCCCCCCAGGTGCCAACGACCAATGTCTTGCCGGCATAGTCCTGTGCCAGTCCCGGCCCAGCCATGCAAAGAAGCAGGGCCGCGGTCACCTGGCATGTCCGTGTTCTGGTCTTCATGAGGCGATCACTCCTGATGCAAATCCCCGACGCCCGGTTCGCCCGTACGAATCGGCGCCTCCAGACAAGCGAAGCTCTCCCGCTTGATACAAGGCTTGTCCGACCCACACGGCCGCCTTCGCCTGAAATGCCGTTTCCAGTGCCGTTCGGCAGCGCAGTCAGCTCAAGCGTTAAGCACAATTTAATCGATTACACATTTCAGAATTGACGTAAAGCCTGTGCTGGGCGCTGCTTCACTCACCTCGGAAAGGTCCCTCGTCTCATAACCCGATACGACAGAATCGCCCAAAACCGTCTCGGCTTCGCCCCCATCAGCTTCGAGCCGCGTCTGGACCCATGACTCTGTCCCACAGGACCTACTGAATTAATGGATTGTTGGCCTTTGAGCACTGGCTGGTGGCCACCACGGATTCTGTCCCGGGGGGTTCTCTAATCGCCTTGGTCAAGGGCTGATCTCGATGCGGTTCATCCTGCATGCCAGGCTCTGAGGTGCTCTCCGCGGTCGCCGCGTGGGGCCGCATGTTTGCGTTCAGGGTCGGGTGGA
>JBMDWT010000044.1:0-2927 GCA_048594665.1 Amaricoccus sp.
GGACAGTACGAATTCCAATTGCCCGATGCCGTCGCAAGCGGAGGCCTCAGACCGCTTCGCGAGCCTACTTCCGAATGGGACTTTTGAAAAGAAATATCACCCCTTATGACGGTATTCTGTTCCGCTCAGCCGTACAGGCCGACTATCGTTTTCATGGGAAGACGTTACCGCAGTTCCGCAGAGTCGCAAACGCATAACATCACACATCCGCGCTTGCGGAAATACGTAAATACGCATAGATGTATAAAGACGCTACGGAGGTAGGGTTGTTATACGGGAGTTCGGCCATGCTCTTTGTCGCCTATCTGCGGGTAAGCACGGATCGCCAGGGCAAGAGTGGCCTCGGCCTTGAAGCGCAACGGGCGGCGGTGCTGGATCACGTTGCAGGCAAGGGTGAGATCGCGGCGGAATATGTCGAGATCGAGAGCGGCAAAAAGAACGAGCGCCCCCAGCTCGCCCAGGCGATGGCAGAGGCCAAGCGGATCGGCGCGGTGGTCTTAATTGCCAAGCTAGATCGCCTCGCCCGCAACGTGGCTTTCATTGCCAACCTTTTGGAAAGCGGTGTCGAGATCGCGGCGGCCGATATGCCAGAAGCAAACCGCTTCCTGTTGCACGTAATGGCAGCGGTTGCAGAGCATGAAGCCCAAGCCATTTCAGACCGCACCCGTGCGGCGTTGGCAGCGGCAAAGGCGCGCGGTGTGGCCTTGGGCTGGTCTATGCCGGAACGGGCAAAGGAGCAGCGCCACGCGGCCCGCAAAGGGGCAGAGCGCAACGCAAAGAACGCCGATCAGTATGCGGCAAACGTCTTACCTATCATTCGTCAGATCGCTGCTCGTGGCTCATCCCTTCGCCAGATCGCGGGTGAGTTGAACGCGCGGGGCATAAAGACGGCGCGCGGTGGTCTCTGGTATGCGGGGACAGTGCGCAACATCATAGCAAGAGAAAACAAGATCGAGGCCCAAGCGGCATGAGCAAGAACCGCCAGCTTGATCTATTTGTCGCCCTCATTGGGGACGTACCGTTCCGAGACGAGCGGGAAGCAATGAGCGCGCCGCTCGTCTCCCTGTCGAAGAACAAGCGCACCCGGATCGAATGGGAAGGCCCCAGCGGTCAAAAGGTTCTTGTAACCGCCCCAGAAGAATACGGGGTGGCAACGATCTGGGACTATGATGTCCTTCTATGGGCTATCTCGCAGATTAATGAGGCGGTGAACGCTGGCCTTTCCGTGTCGCCCCGCGTCCAGTTCCACCCCTACAGCCTGCTAAGTGCGGTTGGACGGGACACGGGCGGCAAGGGCTATGCAGAGCTGAAAGCCGCGCTTCATCGCCTGCGGGCAACGGGTGTTGCCTATGAAAGTCCCGCTCTGGAAGGGAAGCGGCGAAAGCTTGGCGCGTTCAACCTGCTATCGGCATTCCAGATTGAAGAAAGCGAAGATGGCAAGGCCAAGGGCGCATGGCTGGAGCTTCCCACATGGCTGTTCGAGGCCGTCACCGAGGACCGAGACGTCCTGGCGATTTCCTCCAAGTATTTCGACCTGACAAGTGGCCTTGATCGGTTTTTGTATCGCTTGGCCCGTCGCCATGTCGGCAAGCAAGCCGGATGGATATTCACCTTCCGCGACCTGCACGGGCGCAGTGGATCATCCCAGAGCTACGGCGATTTCGCGCGGGATTTGCGGAAGGCCATCGCCCGAAATGTCCTGCCCGAATATTCGCTGCGAGAGATCGAGGGGGCGAACGGCCCATCCCTGTCGATCAACCGCGACCCTGACAAAATCGAGTGGCGGCAAGATCGGCGCTACAAACTCTAAGCCTATGGATAACTCAGCCCGCGCCTGTGAAACAGCTCGGGGTATCACCCGTTAATGCTCTCGGGGTATCACCCGTTTTTATTCGGGGTATCACCCGCTCTACCTTGGCGTAATTTTTGGTTAAAATATTGAAAAATATGCAATATTTTCAAGAGCCAATTTGGCTAACTGTTTAACTCTCTCTTTCAGAGAGATTCTTTAACGTCCATTCTGACGCCCCTCACCACACGGGAAAGAAGCAGCCTGTGACACCGTCCTCGTTGGCGGTTCCAACCCGGGCGCCGAGCAGCTTGCAGGCCATGGGCCACTCCCCGACGAAATGGACCAGGAGGAGGGCGAGCACGAAGCCCGAGAGGACCGCGCCAGCGAACAGCCAGGGCATCCGGCTGTTCCAGAGTCGCAGGCGCTCGTAGCGACGCTGGTCCTCGCGCAGCCGCGCCGTCTCGAGCAGCTTGATCGTTTCCCTGGTGAACTCCTCGCTCTTGCTCAGAAGCCGGTCGGCTTCCCGGAAGCGCGCCATGGGTGCAACCAGCGCTCGCTGCAGGCTCGCGCCGATCGAGTCCGCGTTGCGCTCCCAGTCCGTTGCCCTCTCGGCGGCGAAGGCGGCGATCCTGGCCTCGGTCGCGGTCTGGTGAACCTTGTCGAGGATACGGCCTTGCGCATCGACGCGGTCCGACAGGCTCGCGACCAAGAGCCCGATCGTGTCGAGCGTTTCCACGAACTCTGCCGCGTCGAGGACGAGGGGAGGGGGTTCCTTGCCCATCACGCGGCGTCCCTGGCATAGAGTCCGTCGAACTCGCTGTCGGCGTAGTAGCGCAGCTTGGCCGCCAGCACCGGCGGCATGCCCTGGAGGCGCAGAAGCTGCAGGCTCTGGGGCAGGCGCATGATTTCGTCCGGGGTCAGCAGCTCGCGCCCCGTGATGTGCTCCGAGGAGGACGACAGGTCGCCGGGTCGATGGGTGGCTGTCTCGTACCCAATGGTTTCCTTGCCGAGGGTCTGGCTCAGCCATTTCGCGGTCTCGACGTCGTTGACGCCGAACACCTGGAGCACACCGGCGTTCGCCACGAAGGTGTTCGCCCGTGTGCCGTAGAGATCGCGCAGCTGGCTCAGGTCTTGC
>JBMDWT010000045.1:0-26646 GCA_048594665.1 Amaricoccus sp.
CTTCACGGTCTTTCTGTACGGCCGGATGATCGGCGCCGCCGCCGAGATCGACGACCACCTCAACCGAGGCCGCAACATGGACACAAGAACACCAGCCTCCCAGTGCGGCTTCGTGGTCTGAGGGGGGGGGTCAGGGGTCGAACCGCCGATGAGGACATCGCGACAAGCAAACGTCATGGAGCGGACGATCCGGTGCCATCGGAGTGTCCGCTCCCGGGTCGGGGGAAGGTCGACCGCCAGAGCGCCAGAAACAGCGCCCGCTTCCGCTGGTCCAGTCCAAGCAAAAGCGTCGGCGACAGGGGGATGGGCCGGTAGAGGGAGGCGTCATGCTCCGGCAGGCCCTCCCCGGCCAAGGGTTCGGGAGAGAGCAGCAACCGCTTGGATGCGAGCGCCGCGCGCCCGGGTTCGGAGAGCATGAAATCGACGAGCAGTCCGGCGGCGGCCGGGTTGGCCGCGCCCTTTGGGATCATCGCCGCCCGGCTGAGGACCAGCGTGTAATCCTCCGGTGCGACCACGGCGATCCGGCGGTCGGCGGCGGCGCGGTCGAGCGCGTAGGAGCCGAGCACATTGTAGGCGATGAGATATCGTCCGTCGGCGACACCGTCGATGATTTCGGCCGAGCAGCAGGTGGCGACCGCGCCAGACCGGCCGAACGCTTCGATCAGGCTGCCGAAGGTGGTGGCTTCCTGCGAGTCGGTGAAGGCGAAGAGATAGCCGAGGCCCGAGGCTTCGATGTCATAGGTCGCCACCCGTCCGGCATAGCGGCTGTCGTCGGGGCGCAACAGGTCGATCAGGTCGAAGCGGGAGCGGGGCACTTCGGCGGCGGGCACGAGATCGCGGTTGTAGACGATGACGGCGGGTTCGCGGGTCACACCGAAGAGCTCGTCGCGCCAGACCGCCTCCGGCGGCAGCTCCGCCTCCAGGACCGAACGGTGCGGCTGGGCACAGCCATCGTTGACGAGCTGGACCTGGAGGTCAACGGCCGAGCTGATGACGAGATCGGCGCCGGTGGACCGGGTACGGCACTCCTCGGCGGTGACGGTGGCGAGGGCGTTCGAGTTCCATTCCTCGTAGGTGATGGCCAGTTCCGGGACCGTCGCCGCGAAGCCTTCGAGCAGCGGCGCGAAGAGATCGACATCGGTCGTGCCCCGCACGAGCAGACTGCTCGCGGCGCCGGGCGATCCGTATTGCACGGTCGCGTCGGGTCCGGGCGCGGCGAGGGCGCCGGTTGCCAGCAGGAGCGGGATCAGGGCGAGCCTCATGAGGCGCGCCCGACGAAGAGGGGCAGGACCAGCGCGATTTCGAAATCGCCGGAGGGTCCGCGTCCCAGCCGGAGCCGTCCCCCATGCGCCAGCGCCACGGCGGAGACGATCGCAAGGCCGATGCCCGCGCTGTCGGAGGAGACCCCGGTTGTGCGTTCGAACCGCGCGCTTGCCTCGCTCCAGAGCGGTTCCGGGATGCCGGGGCCGCGGTCGCCCACGGCGAGGATCACCGACCGGCCCTCCCGGCGCACGGCGAGCGTCACCGGCGGGATGCCATGGTGGAAGGCATTGTTCACGAGGTTCTTGCCTGCTTCGACCAAGGAGAGCGGATCGGCGCGGCAGAGCGTGGGGTTTTCCGGCAGATCGAGGCGCGGGTCATGTTCGGGATTGCCCTCCTCCGCGATCTGGATCGCGATCTTGCGCAGATCGACGATCTTGTGCGCGACGGCGTCGGCGCGGTGGATGATCAGCGCGTGGTTGAGGAGTTGATCGGTCAACCGGCTGAGCCCGACCGCGCGCAGGTGGATGCGGGCGACGATGCCGCGCTGGTGTTCGGGGTCGGGCTCGTCGGCGGCGAGTTCGGCCTGGGCCCGGAGCGCTGCGACCGGGGTACGGAGCTGGTGCGAGGCGTCGGCGATCAGGTTGCGCATGATCTCGACCTGCCGGGCCTGGCGCGACATGAAGAAGTTGATCGCCGCGACCAGACGGCCGATCTCGCGCGGGACCGCGAGTTCGAGCGGGGTGAGGTCACGTTCGTCCCGGGCGGCCAGTATCCCTTCGATCCGCCGCAGGGGAGCGAGGGCCGAGCGGATCGCGAAGGCGATGAGCCCGGTCATCAGGAGCCCGAGCAGTCCGACCACCAGAAGAGCGCCGCGGGTGATTTCCCGGGCGAGGGCATTGCGCGCGCGCATGGTCTGGCCGACCACGATATCCACTTCCCCGGTGAGGTCGCGTTCGGCGAAGCGCCGCGTCACCAGCGCAAGGCGCGCGGGTTCGCCGGCGAAGTCGGTCTCGCCGAACTCCGCTCCGCCCGGAGGGCGCAGGGCGGTGGCGGAGCCGGTCAACAGACGCCCCTCGGGATCATAGACGGCGTAAAGGATCCGGTCGTCGGGCGCGAGGGCGAGCAGCTCGAAGGCGGAAGCAGGCAGATCAACGACAAGGTCGCCGCCGCGGACGCTGATCGAGCCGGCGATCTGGTTCGCCGCTCCGACCAGCAGCCGGTCATAAGCCTGCCGGGCCGCCTGTCGTCCGTAGGCCAGGGCCGCGACCGCCACGGCGGCGCCCCCCAGCCCGAGCACCAGTGCCACCGACAGCGCAAGCCGTCCGGTCAGGGAAAGCACCTGCTCCTTTCGCGCGGACGGGGAGCCGGTGGCTTGCATCTCATGCGATCCCGCTGGTCGAAAACGGCGATGATAGACCAGTCCCACGCGGGGAGGAAGGCGCCTGTCCGCTTCGTCCGGCGGCTCCGGAGGGATGCCTTGTCGGGAGAGAGGTCGACCCCCGCGCGGAGACCAAGGACAGATGTCCCCGCCTCGATCTTGAAAGGTTTTTGGGGTTGAAGGGCAGGTAGGGGCCATCCCCCCGCGGCATTTGGGCGAAAGGGATGGCGCCTTTCCGCTCAAAGGCCGAATGACACAGGCCACCGACGCATTCCCGCGCCGGGGGTCGAATTCAGACCGGGGTCCGATGATAGCGAAGGGCGATCCCCCCCGGAGTGTTTCTCGATCCCCCGCACGATGTAAAGGCCGACCCCGCCGGTCCCGGCGATATCCGAACCTTCATGGTCCCGCTTTCCCGCGGCCTTAAGGCAGGGGGCGAAACTCCAGCGCCCCCCGAGATGATTTCACCGGGTCTTCCGCGCGCCGGAAGGGGCGCGAGGATTTCGCTCCCCCTCCTGACTTGGATATCAGGACGGTTCCGCCGGAGAGGCGCGCTCCCAATGGCGAAGGGTGGCGCAGGCGGTCAGAAAGGCCTTTGCTCCGTCCGGGGCGGTCAGGTCGAACATGCCCTCGTCGCGCTTGTCCAGTCCGACTGCCCGGAGGAGAGGCTCGGTGCCGGAATCGAGGGCGATGAACTTGCAATGAGCATGGGCGTCGGAGAGAAAATCTCGCGCCGCCTTGTTTTCGGCAAGGGCCGCTCCGCCCCCGGACCCCGCCAGGATCGCCACCGCGTCAAAGAGCACGGATGGCGCGCCTCCGATCTTCTCGTCGGCGGCGTGGATCAGTCCCCCGCTGTCCTTGATCCCACCGACCCGGGGGGCGATGAGTTTGAGCATGGCACCCGCCCCCGTGACCTCCCGGGTCAGCGCGGCCAGAAGATCGGCGTCCACCCCATCGGTTACGATCACGCCCACCATGCGCCCGGCGAAGCTCTGGGGACCGTTCAACAGGATGCTGAGCGCGGCGGAGGCGGCCAGATCGGTCCGGGTCGGCCGGGCGGCGGGCGCCGGATCGGGATAGTCGAGCAGGCCGAGCCCCCCGGCGACGGCCTTGGCGAGATCCTCGTCGATATTGCGCAGATGGGCGACGATGCCGGAGCGCACCCGGATCTCCAGACATTTCGACAGCTCAAAGATCAGAGCGTCCCGGATGTGAGCCTGCTCGATCGTGGTCTGGCTGATGTAGAAGAGACGCGCCTGACTGTAATGGTCGTTGAAACTTTCGGGGCGCAGGCGGGCCTTGTCTCCCTTGGCCGGGGCCCGGAAGCTGACATAGCCCTCCAGCGGATGTTCCCGGGGGCCCTCCCGCCAGCCGTTCGGCTCGTAATTGACGCGGCCCGCCCGGTTGCCCACCCGCATATGGCCGTCCTGCTGGAAATTGCTCACCGGGCAGCCTCTCGGCGCATTGACCGCGAGTTTGGTGAAGTTCGGCCCGCCCAGACGCTTGAGCTGGGTGTCGAGATAGGAGAAGTTCCGCCCCTGCAACAAGGGGTCGTCGGTGAAATCGATCCCCGGCACCACATTCTGGGTACAGAAGGCCACCTGTTCGGTTTCCTCGAAGAAATTGTCGACCACCCGGTTCAAGGTCATCCGTCCGACGGTCCGCACCGGCAGGATTTCCTCGGGGATGATCTTGGTCGGGTCGAGCACGTCGAAATCGAAGCTGTCCGCGAAGGCCTGATCAAAGACCTGAACCCCGAGGTTCCACACCGGAAAGTCGCCTCGCCCGATCGCGTCCCAGAGGTCGCGCCGATGGTGGTCGGGGTCCGCGCCATTGGTCTTGACCGCCTCGTCCCACAGCACCGATTGCAGCCCCTGTTCGGGTTTCCAGTGGAACTTGACGAAATGGGACTCGCCTTCGGCATTGACCAGACGGAAGGTGTGTACACCAAAGCCTTCCATGGTCCGGAACGACCGCGGAATGGTGCGATCCGACATGATCCACATGACCATATGCATCGATTCCGGGGTCAGCGAGATGTAATCCCAGAAATTGTCATGCGCCGTCTGCGCCTGCGGAAAGCCGCGGTCGGGCTCGGGCTTGGCCGCGTGGATCAGGTCGGGGAACTTGATCGCATCCTGAATGAAGAAGACCGGGATATTGTTGCCCACGAGATCCCAGTTGCCCGCGGTGGTATAGAATTTGACCGCGAACCCCCGCACATCGCGCGCCAGATCGGGCGATCCCTTGGAGCCCGCCACGGTCGAGAACCGGACAAACACCTCGGTCTTCTGGCCCTTGGCCGCGAAGGGCGCGGCGCGGGTCAGGTCGGTCAGAGCCTCGGTGCATTCAAAGACGCCATGCGCGCCAAATCCGCGCGCATGCACCACGCGTTCGGGGATCCGCTCGTGGTCGAAATGGAAGATCTTTTCGCGAAGCACGAAATCCTCCAGAAGCGCCGGCCCGCCCGTTCCCTGGCGCAGGCTGTTCTGGTTGTCGGCGATCACGACACCCTGGGCCGTGGTCAGCCGCTCGCCGCCGCTCTCCGCCGTCTGGTGCCATTCGCCTCCTCCGCCGGTGGACAGGGCGTCGGTCTTGTCGATCCGCTGGGTCATGGAGATAGTCCTTATCTAGCCATCTGGATGGCATTGGATTGGGGTTCGGACCGCGTCCCGGTCCTTGCAAGGATCATGCGTTCGAGCCGGAGGCTCTGGAGGAGGAGTTCCGAGGGGCGCATGCGGTGGCGGTCCCGGAGCCGGCTGGCCGCCTCGATCGCGGACCAGGTGGCGCCGAAGGTGGGAAGCCCCTCGATCAGGATGCCCGTCCCGGACGGGATTCCGAGTTTGCGCAGAACGGGCCCGAGGGAGGCGCCGACCGCGCGCAGTTCGCGGACACGGGCCCGCAGGCGGAGTCGTTCGCCCCAGGCGCGCGCCGGTTCGCCCCATTGATCGATCAGTGTATCGGCATCGGCGAGGCGCGCCGCGACCGCGTCGGCCATGCCGCCCGGCGCCCGGCCGACGATCCGCCCGGAGGTCTGGACGCGGGGCAGGTCGGAGTGAACCACCGGCAGGTCGAACGACCGGTAGCGCGCGAGCAGGGCCCTGTCCTCGCTGACCGGGACGCGCGGCAAGCCGCCCACGCGGTCATGGAAGATCCGGCGGGTTGCCATGCTGGCACCGTTCATTCCGCCGTGATGGGGCCAGGGATTCCAGGGATCGGGATCCAGGAGCGACTCCAGCCGCCGCATCAGGTCGAGATAATGCGCCTCGGCCCTGAGGGCGGCCCTGGCCTCGGGGGAGAAATCAGGGACTTCCGCCGGGGCGATCTCGATCAGGCCTCCGACCAGCGCGGCGCCGCGGTCGAGTTCGGCCAGGTTGGCGGTGATCCAGTCGGGCGCCACCCGGGAGTCGGCGTCGGTGGTCAGCAAGGCCCCCTCGGGCGGCAGGCTCCGGGCCGCGATTTCCAGGGCAAGGCCGCGGGCTCCGCCGGCATGGGCCATTTCCGGCGGCAGGTCGACGTCGAGGATGCGCGCCGAGAGGCCGTTTTCCCTGCATCGCCATTCTGCCACGGCGGCGGTGTCGTCGGTCGTGTTGTTGACCAGGACCACGATTTTCAGTTTTTGGCCCGACTGGGCCTTGGCCAGGCTGTCGAGGCAGGCGCCGATGCGTCTTGCTTCGTTGCGCGCGGGGATCGCCACTGCTACCGCGGCCTCAGCGTCGCGCCCGATGCGCAGATCCCGTTTCCGGATCATGGGCGGGGGCAGATGAAGGTTCATTGGCTGTGCCTCGCCTCGGTTGGAGGTGCGCGGAAGACATCGACGCGAAAATCCGGGGTGGTGTGGGTCAGGTCGGGCAGGCGTCCCATGGCGCGGATGAAGATTTCCGCCGCCTCGTCCCCGCCCAGTTCGCGATCCGTCGGATGAAAGGTATTGACGCTGAGGATATCCCCGGCCGGGGCGGCGCTGGCGGAACGCCTCGCCAGTCGAGCGACGTCGTGGGCATCGAGGAAGTAGAGGATTTCAGAGAGAACGATCAGATCGAACGGGCCTTCCGGAAACTCTCCGGGCACGAGCATCCAGCGCAATCGCATGGAGGCGGTCGCCTCCCGCCGGGCCAGATCCAGGGCACGTGTGCTGGCATCAATCCCCAGATAGCGGTCGCATCGGCTGGCCAGACGGCGGCCGAGCACGGCGATCGAACAGCCGACCTCGAGAATGTCGCCATAATGCGCCCGCGGCAGCATTTCGAGAGTCAGATCGTATTTGCTTGTCTCGTAGGGGCTGTCCCGGAAGTTCCAGGGGTCGGGATTCGCGGCATAGAGTGCGTCGAGTTCGTCAGGGGTCGCCGTGGGCATGGATGGGCTCCAGGTAGATTTCGTCTTCGACGAGCATGGTTTCGATGAAATCCGGGGGCAGGGCGAAACCGGATGGATCGTCGGTGATCAGTCCCCCCAGTTGGCTCTGGTGTGCCATGAGGGCATGGCGCTTGGTCGCGGCATGGGGGCCAGCCGGAAAGCGGTGGAGGCGATAGCGGCCCTCCTCGCTCAGGTCCTGTTCGGATCGACGGGACCAGACCGGATAGAAGAGCAGCCGGATGCCCACGTCGCGCCGTGCCACCTCGCGGGCGATCCGGGCCGCCGCCAGATGGTCGCAATGGGGATCCGCCGGCGAAGTGACCAGCAGGGTTCGAAGCGTGAGTGTCCTCATCCTTTCGAGCGTCTGCCCGGCGGCGGCGATCATCCGCTCTCCGGAGGCTGGCACATCGCAGTCGGGGTAATCGAGAAAGCTGATTGCCTCCCGCGTGCCCCCGAGCCTGCGCACCGCCTCGATCGCTTCCTCGCGCCGCAGGTGGGCGAGACGCGCGGGAGGCCAGAGCCGGGAGTTCGGATGCGACCGTGCGCCATCCGACAGGATCAGGACATGGGCCCGCGAACCTTGGGCAAAGGCCGTGGCCAGAAGGGCGCCGCAGCCCAGTGTTTCGTCATCGGGGTGAGGCGCGAGGACCAGAAATCCCTCCTCCTCGGGAACCGGTGGCGGCGCGGAAAGGGGCTTGTCAGACATCGAAGGCCTCGGCGAGGGGAGAGGATCCGGTAAGCAGCGCCCCGCTTGCGCGGCACAGCAAGGCATCGGGCATCATCTGCCGGACATAGGTTTGCAGGTCCCGCAGGGGCCGGTCCGCGGGGCTACCCGCCGCGAAGCCGGACAGGCCGATCGATTTTGCAACCTTGGTCAGGCATTCCTCCGCCGCGCGCTCGGCGGCGAGCCGGGCCAGGATCGAGAGATGCGCCGCCCGCTCGGGTGCTTGGAGCGCGTCGGCGCTTTCGGCAAAGCAGCCGGCCGAGAGCGTCAGGGTCCGCGCCGCGTGGGCGGTGACGAGACATTCCCCAAGCCGCGCGGTCTGGAGCGGATCCCCGAGGCGATCGCTTTTTGCCAGCATGGCGCGGGCCGCTTCGAGAAGCCCGAACACCCCGCCAAGTTCCGCCGCCGCGATCCGCCAGACCCCTCCCAGAAACCAGGGCTCACGCGTGAAGACATCCGGTTGACCGAGCAGATCCTCGTCCCCGACCGGCAGTCCGTCGAAATCGTAGCGCCCCGACAGCGTCGCTTCCATTCCGCGCATCCGCCAGGCACCCGGGTCGGCCCGGTCGGGATCGCTGGTATCGAGCAGCAAAAGACGCTGGCCTTCAGGGGTTCCGACCGGGACCACCGCCAGATGCACGACCCCGAGACCGGAACAAAACTGCTTGGCCCCGCTCAGGGCACCGCGGTCCAGCCGGACCGGCGCGCTGGTATCCGCGCCCCAGACGCCGAGCAGATGCCCCGCCCGGGCCACCCGCGCCGCGCGCCGGTTCTGGATTTCCGAACCATGGATTTGAATAAGACGGATGGCGTTCAGATGGCCTTCCCAGAGCCTCGCCATCGAAAGGTCGGCGGAACCGATCGCGATCAATCCCCGGACAATTTCCGGGACACTGGCCTCCGGAGCCGCGAAATTGTCTTTCAGGAGTGGCGCGGTGAGCAGTCCATGTCGGGCGAGGAGATCGCAGGAAGGTTCCGGGCCTGTTGGGAGGGGCTCGGCATCGCGCCGGGCCGCGAGAGTGGCAAGTTCATGTCTCAGATCGCCCCAATCCGGCGGTACAAAGACGTGTTGAGACTCCGGAGGCGGTGACCTCATGGCTGGATGTTGCATATGACCCCCCGTCTTTGATCGGACAGTGACCAACACGACTGTTCGCAATTGGTTCCGCTTCCTCCGGTGGGGCAACCGGGAGGGCGGGGGGCGTTTCGCGCAATATTCGCCCTGAAAAGCGGCGCCGTTTCGTCTCTAGGGCGAACCGGCATGCGCGGAGGAACCTACCTTGCCGGAGCGCGTTTCCCCGACATCGGAGGATAAGGACCAAGCTCATGACCGACGGTATCGACAGGATCGCTTCTCTCCATGCCCAGCTCGTGGATGCGAGCAAGGGATATCAGGAAGCCCATGAACTGGCTGAGAAGCCGGAGATGGTTTCGCTTTTCGCGGGCCTGCGCGGGTTGCACGACAAACATGCGACCGCGCTCGCCGGGGCCCTCGACCGGCGGGGAGTTGAGCCCGACAGCGACGGGACTTTCTTTCAATATGTGCACAAGGCCGTGCTGAATATCCGCTCCGCCCTGACCGGCCTGGGCGAGAACGTGCTTCCGGCCATCGCGGATGGTGAGCAGCGTATTCTGGAAAGCTATGACGAGGCCCTGACGGCCAACACCGATCCGGAACTGCGCAATCTTCTGGAACAACAGCGCGGCGAGGTGGCCTCCCATCTGCGCGAACTCGAACTGAGGGAACGCCACGCGGAAGTCTGAAATCCGGCGCGGCGCAACAGCATACCTTTGAAAGGGGAAAATATGTCCGATCTTGAAATGGCCCGGTCCAAGCCGGAGGAACTGCTCTGGAAAAACCTCGAAGCCGTGCACGCGGGGATGCTCGGGATCGAGAGCAGCCACCAGCATATGCAGCCGATGGCGCATTTCACGGACCATGCCGGGCGGCGCCTGTGGTTCCTGACCAAACGGGACACGCATCTCTTTCAGGATCTGAACGGCTCCGCCCGGGCACATTTCTGCCTCATTTCCAAGGATCAGGATTTTCACGCCTGTCTGATGGGGGATCTGGCCGAGCGGGACGATCCGGCCATGCTCGACCGGGTCTGGGGTCCCACGGCCAAGGCCTGGTTCACCGGCAAGGACGATCCCAACCTCGCCCTTCTGGAATTCAAGCTCCGCGACGCGGCGATCTGGGCCTCGACCGGCAGTTCCATCGTCTATGCCTGGGAGACGGTCAAGGCGGGCCTGACCGGAGGCACGCCGGATGTCGGGGTTCATAACGAGATCGCCTTCGCCTGAGGCCCCGGGATGGCGACACGGGCATTCTGGAAGGGCTATCTCAAGGTAGCTCTGGTGAATTGCCCGGTCGCGATGTCCACGGCGGCGGGGGAGGATGAAAAGCTCCGCTTTCACACGATCAACCGCGAGACCGGCGACCGGGTGGTCAGTCAGTTCATCGACTCGGTGACCGGGGAGCCGGTTGCCGAGAAGGACGAGGTGAAGGGCTATCCGATCGGCGAGGATCAGTTCGTGATCCTCGAAGACAAGGAACTGCGCGCGGTTGCCCTGGAAAGCACCCGGACTCTGGAGGTCGACTGCTTCGTTCCCAGGGAGTCGATCGGCTGGATCTGGCTCGATCAGCCGCATTATCTCGTGCCCGACGACAAGGTGGGGGAGGAGGCCTTCGCGGTCATCCGGGCGGCGATGGCCGCCACGGGGACAGTGGGGATCGCGCGGCTGGTGCTTTACAGGCGGGAACGGGCGGTGATGCTGGAACCCTCCGGCAAGGGGATCGTCGTCTGGACCCTGCGCGCGGGCGAGGAAGTTCGTCCGGAGGCCGATTACTTTCCAAAACCGGGACGCGGCGAGCCGGACGGCGACCTTCTCGGAATGTTCGGGGAGCTGATCGAGGCGCGGCGGCGGCCCTGGTCGGAAGAGATGGTTCAGGACCCGGTCGAGGCGCGTCTGGCCGAAATCGTGGCGGCGCGGGAAAAGGCGGCGAAGAAACCCTCCCGTTCGGGAGGTAAGAAAAAGTCGAAGGCGGCGCCCGGGGATAATGTCGTCCCGATCTTCGAGGCCCTTAAACAGAGTATCGCGGCCGAGAAGAAGCGATGAGACAGGCAAGCGGGAGCATTTGTCCGCGTTTGGAAGTCTCGTAATAAACTGATTTCATTGATTTAAAGTGTTAATATGCCCTGCGGCGCCATGGACAGGCACTGCGGATTTGATACCCAGGTCCCCCTGCGGCATGGCGAGGTTCCTCCGGAACCCGCTTCGCACTACCCCGGCCAAGATATTCGATGATCAGCCGCCCGCGCGGCGGCGGCGCCGCGGTGAGGGCAGGGGCGTCGCGGCGGCGCGGAAATCGGCCCAGGGGTCGGGCTCTGCGAGGCGGGCGAGGGCGGTCGGAACGGTGAACTGGTCGGGACGGATACCGGGGAGATCCTCCCATGGCAGCGGCATCGAGACCGGGGCACCGGGCCGGGCGCGGCTCGACCAGGGTGCGACGGCGGTGGCGCCCCGGCCGTTGCGCAGATAATCGATCAGGATCCGGCCCCGCCGTTTCGCCTTGGTGACCGTGGCGACATATTGATCTGGCGAGTCGGCGGCCATGGCGCGGGCGATGGATCGGGTAAAGCTCCGGACCTTGTCCCATCCGGCTTTGGGGGTGAGCGGGACCACGACATGCAGCCCCTTGCCGCCGGAGGTCTTGACGAACGTCGCGAGGCCCGCATCGCGCAGCCGGGCGCGCACCTCCTCGGCCCCGGCCACGATCGCGGCCCAGTCCAGCCCCTCGCCCGGATCGAGATCCATCACGATCTGGTCGGGATGTTCGAGATCGGTCAGCGTCGGTTGCCAGCAATGGATTTCCAGCGCCGCGCCCTGAACCAGCCCGATCAGGCCGTCCAGCCCACCGATCCCGACAATCTCTTGCGGCGATTCATCCTCGGACAGCGGATCGGGGGCGGTCAGGATCTCCTTGCTCTGGCCCTTCCAGGCGTGTTTCTGGAAAAAGCAACTTCCGCCCGTGCCCTCTGGACAGCGCAGGAGCGCCAGCGGTCGCCCGGTCACGTGCGGTGCCATCCGCGGCCAGACCTGTGTGTAATATCCCGCCAGCCCTTCCTTGGTCACGCCGGCGTCGCTCCAGTAGATCCGGTCGGGATGGGTCAGCTTGACGGTGGAGCGAGGCATGTCGTTTCCCTTCGCCTCAGTCTCGCGCACCACTTCCCGCGCGGGCTTGTCCTCGCGCAGGCCACGAAAGCGGGCATGGCGCAAAAGGCCGTCGGCGGTCCAGTTCGCGAATTCCACCTCCGCCACCAGATCCGGCTCGACGAACCGCGCCTCGCGCCGATCCGCCGCCTTGGCGCCTTCGAAGGCGGGTTCAGCCCGGCGGAGGGGCGCGAGGCGGCGATGAAGATCCCGGGCGACGGCCTGGGTGAAGCCCGTGCCGACCCGTCCGGCCGGGATCAGCCGCCCCTCCTCGTAATGCCCGAGCAGCAGCGAGCCGATCGCCTCCGTCCCGGTCGAGGAGGGCATATAGCCCAGGATCACGAATTCCTGGCGGTCGGAGCATTTCGACTTGATCCAGGCCGTGGTCCGGCCGGAGACATAGGCGCCGTCGCGCCGTTTCGAGACGATCCCCTCCAGCCCCAGACGGCAGGCATGGCGCAGGATCATCTCGCCCTCCTCGACAAAATGCCCGCTCAGGCGCAGCGGGTCCGGTGCCTTGTCGAGCAGCGCCGCGAGACGGGCCTTGCGGGTTTCGAGCGGGACACGGCGCAGGTCGGTTCCATCGAGAAACAGGAGATCGAAGGCATAGTACCGGAAACGGTCGGTCCGACCCTCGGCCAGATCGGCCTGGAGCGTACCGAAGTCGGAGGCGCCATTGCCGGTTTCCACCACCAGTTCGCCGTCGAGGATCGCCTCGGACGCCGCCAGCCCGGCAAGGGCCGCCGGCACATCCGGCCCGAACCTCGCGGTCCAGTCGAGGCCGGTCCGGGTCAGCAGCCGGGCCCGGCCGTCGCGCAGATGCGCCTGAAGCCGATAGCCGTCGAACTTGATCTCATGTAGCCAGTGCGCGCCGGTCGGAGCGTTTGGCCGCGGGGTGGCGAGGCTCGGGGGAATGAAATCCGGGGCCTTCGATTTTCCGGGTTTTTTCCGCGGGGCTTCCACCGCCGCGAGGGCGCGGCCGGTTTTCACCGAGGCGGGTTTTTCCTCCAGAATGTCCGGATCCCCCGGCGCGCGCGCGAAGTCATCCGCGCCTTTGATCAACAACCAGTTCTCGCGCTTGTCACGGGGGCGCCGCGCCATGCGCACCAGATGCCAGCGCCCGCGCAGCTTTTCGCCCCGAAGATCGAAATCGAGATGGCCCTTGGCAAGCGCCTTTACTGGATCGTGCTCCGGATGCCAGGTTCCGCGGTCCCAGACGATGACCTCGCCGCCGCCGTATTCGCCCTTCGGGATCGTACCTTCGAAATCGGCATAATCGAGCGGATGGTCCTCGACATGCACCGCCAGCCGTTTTTCGCCCGGATCGAGGCTGGGGCCCCGGGTGACCGCCCAACTGAGCAGAACCCCGCCCAGTTCGAGGCGGAAGTCATAATGCAGGCGGCGGGCGTCGTGTTTCTGGATCACGAAGCCGAGGTCCTCGTCGTGGGGGACGGGGGCCTTGCCCTCCGGTTCGGGGCTGGCGGCGAAGTCGCGTTTGGAGCGGTAGGTTTCGAGGGCCAAGGCTCAGCCTGCCTTGCGCCCCTTGGGCGCGGTTTTCGGGGCGGATTTTCCGGTCTCCCGTCCCGCGCTCCGCCGCAGCGCATCGAGCAGATCCAGTCCCTTGGGGGGAGCGGATTTGCGCGGCGCCTTGATCGGGCGTCCCTCGCTCTTGGCCTTGATCAGCTCGGCCAGCGCCTCCTCATAGCGGTCGGTGAAATCGGCGGGATCGAACCGGCCCTGTTTGGTGGTGATGATATGTTTGGCGAGATCGAGCATTTCATCGTCGATCGGGATGTCCCCGAGGGTTTCGAAAGCCTCCTCCGCCGGGCGGATTTCGTAATCGAAGGA
Organism: Amaricoccus sp.; assembly: GCA_048594665.1. Taxonomy (GTDB): domain Bacteria; phylum Pseudomonadota; class Alphaproteobacteria; order Rhodobacterales; family Rhodobacteraceae; genus Amaricoccus. The sequence continues at coordinate 13,782 of JBMDWT010000045.1, forward strand.
AAGCGTATGGGCGATCAGGCCGGTTCCGGCGGGTCGGATCAGCACGGTCCGGACCCGGCGGAACAGGGTGGCACGGGCCAGGGCCACGCTCTCGGCCCGGCGGAGGCCCTCGCGGATCAGATCGAACGTCTCGGTCGCGGCCCGGGTGGCGGGGGCGAGGTAATAGGGTTTGTCGAAATAGGTCTTGTCGATGTCGGCGCAGGCCAGGAAGGCCTCGATGCGCAGGGCCTTGTCGCTGTCGGGCAGAGCGCTGGCGATGTCCTCGGGTTCGAGCAGGACATAATGGTCCGGGTCGGTTTCATAGCCCTTGACCTGGTTCTCGGACGGAACCGGTTCCTCGGTGTCGCGATCGACATAGCGCCGGCTGACGCGATGGCCGGTGGCACGGTTCAGCGTGTGAAAGGAGATCCGGTCGGCGGTGGAGACGGCGGCGTAGAGGGCGACGGCGCAGGAGACCGCCTCGATCGTGAGATGCCCTTTCCAGATCGCGCGCGGCATGGCCCTTCTCCCTGCGATTCAGAACGTTCAGCCTGTGCGATGGTTCCCGCGCCTGCCCGAGGGGATGGCCCGGATGTCGGCAGGATGGTGCGCGCATCGCGCGGGTGGCCCGTCCTATCGAAGCGGTTCCGGCCCCTCGGGCTTCACCCCCGTCAGCGCCGGAGCTTGCCTTCGGGATCCCGTCCGCCATCCCAACCCGCGAGAAGGAAGATGCTCTCGAATGGCAGGACTGACTCCGATCGCCCTCCGGGGCAGTGGGATTATCCACCACGTTTGACTTCTCGCCCACGCCGATCCGCTCGGACGCGGCGAGCGTGATCGCGGACATGGATCCCGGCGGCGCGGGGAGGCCGGGCGACCGAGGCGAAACCCCGCGGATGGCGGTTGCGCCCGTGGAGAGGCAGTCGTCGAGCAACATGCGCGCCGGAGGGCGACGATCACCGCCGCGTTCTCAGTCGACGTCCACTCGCGCGGGCCGGTCCGGCGATCGTCCGTCGAGGACCGCCCCTTCCCTGTGGTGACCGGCCTGGACTCGACCCCGTAACCGGTTGGCCAGGGCCCTCGGGCTCTTCGACCGCCGCCAAAGACATGCCACCCCTGTTTTCGCGGTGGTCCCGTGATAACCTTGGCCCACGGCGCTTCCCTCCGCTCCCGTGGACAGTCCGGGACATCGAGACGGGCAAGCAAACACCCGGGGCGCGCCGCGTGTCTCAGGGGGAGTTTCGCGGGGAACCCTGAACCGCGTTCAGGGCCTGGGATATGCCGGATGCCAGTTCCTCCTGAAAGTAAGGCTTGTCGATCCGCGGCAGGTCGATGACCGGGCCCCCGGGAAGCTCGGCATACCCGGTCGCCAGCAGGATCGGCAGGTCGGGCCGCAGTTCCCGCGCGCTCCGGGCAAGCTCCATGCCGTTCATGCGCGGCATGGAATAATCCGTGATCATCAGGTCGATCCCTTCGATCTCCCTCAGAAGATCGAGAGCCTGGCTGGCCGAATTCGCTTCCAGGACTTCATGGCCGAGGTCTTCGAGCATGTCGACGGTGCTCATGGCGATCAGCATGTCGTCATCGACGATCAATATCTTCATCCGTGCCGGAATGTCGGGGCAAAGCGCCGGGGTCTCGACCGTTTCCAAAGGCTGGGCCGTGGTCGCTGGCAGCCAGAGTTCCGCGCAGGTTCCCTGACCCTCCTCGCTGCTGAGCCGGAGCAGGCCGCCGAGTTGCAGCGCCAGCCCATGAACCATCGAGAGGCCGAGTCCGGTGCCTTTGCCCAGTTCCTTGGTGGAAAAGAAAGGCTCCGTCGCCTTGCGCATCGTTTCCTCGCTCATGCCGTGGCCGGTATCGGTGATGGCGAGGCACACATAGCGGGCGGGGGGGAGCGGGACGATCGCCCCGTCGCCCTCGGTGACCGAAATCGTCAGGAGCCCGCCATCGGGCATCGCATCGCGTGCATTCACCACGAGATTCAGGATCGCGAGTTCGATCTGATTGCCTTCGATCATCGCCAGGGGCGTCGTGGGGGGCAGATCTATCCTGACATCGATCATATCGCCGACGGCGCGGGCGATCAGCTCCCTCATCCCCTGGACCAGATCGGACAGGTTCACCGGTTCCAGGCGCAGATCCTGCTGACGCGCAAAGGCCAGCAGCCGCTGGGTCAGGGCGGTGCCGCGCTGCACGCCCTGCAAGGCGCCATCGATCAGGCGGACCGTGCGCGGATCGCCGGGCAGATGCTTGCGCAAAAGCCCCAGATTGGCCTGAACCGCCATCAGGAGATTGTTGAAGTCATGCGCGACGCCGCCGGTCAGCTGACCGATCATTTCGAGTTTCTGCGCCTGAAGCAGTTTTTTCTCCGCCGCCTCCCGCTGCTCGATCTCGGAAACCATGGCGGCATGGGCGCGCTCAAGCTCTTCTGTCCGGGCCCGGACCCGGTCTTCCAGGCTCTCGTTCATCTGCCGCAGGGCCTCCTCGGACAGTTTGCGGGCGGTGATATCCGAAGCGACGCCCACGAGGCGAGGAGCGTCGCGCCCGGGGTCGCGCACCAGACGCGCCCGGACCTCGATCCAGCGCGGGCCGCCGTCCAGACAGACCAGACGGTATTGGCCGGCATGATCCGCGCCGGTCCGCCCGGTCGCCACGATTGCCTCCAGCATCCCGTGCCGGTCCTCGGGATGCAGGCTCGCCAGCCAGTCGTCGAAACCGAAGTCGGCCTCGGCGTTCCGGCCGAACAGCGCCTTGCATCGCGGATCCGTCGTCAGCGCCCGGGTGGTGAGATCGAGCTCCCAGGACCCGAGTCGGCCCGCGCTCAGGGCGGTGCGCAGCCGGCGGTCGCCTTCGTCCAGTTCCTCGATCCGCGACCGGGCCTCGAACTGCCGCAGCCGTCCCTTCAGCGCGGTTCGCGCAATGCTGATAAAGGTCGTCGGATGAAACGGCCGCTCCAGGAAGGTCACGTTGCCAAGCGATCCGAAAAGATCGGCAAACGAGGAATAGCGCTCGGACTGGTCCGCGCGCCAGGTCAGGATGACGAAGGGCAGATCCGACCAGGATGGCTGATGGGCCAGCCGGGCGGAGAGGGCGCGCACCTGCTCGGGACCGATGGCCTCGCCGGTGGCGATGACAAACAGGGTCTGCTCGCCGATGCGGCGCTCCAGGCTTTCGAAATCCCCGCAGATTTCGCTCTGGATCCCGGCGTCCTTCAAAAGAGCGACCGCGAGGGACGCATCACGGCCGCGCGGAGCGAGGACGAGCCCTTTCATTCCCTCCGGATCAGCCATGATCGTCAAAACCGGCCGCCTGGGACTCCGTCTCAGGGTTTCCCATCACCATTGGAATCCCGCGCAGGATGCCCTGGAAAACATTGAGCGGCGCTCCGAACACCAGGCCCTGCTCGGTCATAGTGAATTCGTGGATCGTGTTCCGGTGCCGGCCGGTGCGTTTCTTGATGACCGAGACCGCGCGTCGCACCCGCCCGAGGGCCTCGAAATACCGCAGGAGAATGACCGTGTCCGCCAGATAGGTCACATCGACCGGGGATTTCATTTCGCCGATGAGCCCATGCTGGGCGACGGTGAGAAAGGTGTTGGCGCCTTGCCGGTTCAGATATTGCAGGAGTTCGTGGATATGCAGGAGCAGCGCGTTTTCCTGCGGCATCGCGGCCTGATAGCCGTTGAGGCTGTCGATGACCACGACGCTGGCCTCGGCCGCCCGGTCCCGCACGCGGTGCGCGAATTCGCCCGGCGAAAGCTCGGCGGCGTCGACCTGTTCGATATGGAGCAGGCCCTCGCGGACCCAGCTCTCCAGATCGAAACCCATCGGCCGGGTTCGGTCGAACAGCAGCCCGAGTTCCTCGTCGAAGATGAACATCGCGGCTTTTTCGCCCCGGGCGATCGCCGCCTGGACGAAGGGCAGGATAAGGGTGGTCTTGCCGCTGCCCGCGGGCCCGAGCAATAGCGTGCTCGACCCCTTTTCGATCCCGCCGCCCAGAAGCATGTCAAAGTCCGGCGAACCGCTCGGGATCGGCGCGCGGGTGAAGCGGGTGCGATGCTCCAGGGCCACGAGCCGGGGAAAGACGGCGATGTCCCCGGTCCGGATCACGAAATCATGAAAGCCTCCCCGGAACGACTGGCCGCGATATTTCGAGACCCGCAGCCTGCGCCGCTCCGCGCCATATTCCGGTGCCAGTTCCGCGAGCTGGATGACGCCATGGACGATGCTGTGAACCGTCTTGTCCGACGTATCGGAGGTCAGGTCGTCGAGCAGGAGCACGGTGACGCCCCGGCGCGAGAAATAATGCTTGAAGGACAGAACCTGGCGCCGGTACCGCAGGGAGCTCTGTGCGAGCAGACGGATTTCGGAGAGGCTGTCGAGCACGACCCGGGAGGGTTTGTATCGCTCGAAGGCATCGAGGATCAGCCGTGTGGTCTCGCCCAGTTCCAGATCGGCCGAATAGAGCAGGGTCTGTTCCTGGTCCGGCGAGAGCAGGCTCTCGGGCGGGATGATTTCATAGACCTCGATATTCTCGTTCAGCGTCCAGCCGTGGGACGCGGCGCCGGCCCGGAGTTCGGGCTCGGTCTCCGACAGCGTGATATAGAGACATTTTTCGCCCAAGGATGCGCCGTCGAGCAGGAAGCGCAGGGCCATGGTGGTTTTCCCGGTGCCCGGCTTGCCTTCGAGCAGGAACACATGTCCGCGCGAAAACCCGCCGGCAAGCACGTCGTCGAGGCCCGATATCCCCGTGCTTGCCTTGGCACCGACCATGTTTTCCTTCATCATTTCCTCCAAAGGCGGCCTCCGTTGCGCGGTCGCAAGGAGTTTTTTCGAAAATAGAGGCAACATTTGTCCCGGCAAGTGGGCTGTGAATTCCCCTTGACCCCGTCGTTCCGCCGGATCCGCGCCAAGGCGAGGCTATTTTCGTGAGGGCTGAACTCCGCGGGCCCCTTCGGCGTTGTAGGGACAACAAGCAGGAGGATACGAAAATGAGCATTCCAGCCGGTATGTCCGCCGATGACGAGATCGCCCGTGTCGCTTATGCCCTCTGGGAGGCCGAGGGCCGGCCGGAAGGGCGCCAGGACGACCATTGGACACGCGCACGGCGGATCGTCGAGGAGGGCCGCGCGGATATCGACCATCCGCCGATCCCGTCTTCCAGCGAAGCCAGCCAGGCGCCACGACCGGTACAGCCTGGCTTTGAGGATGCCGCTCCGGGAATGGTGCCGGTGATGAAGGACGAATCTGGAGCGGAGTTGCGGGAGGAACCCGGCGGACGTTTCGCCAAGCAGTTGGCCGACCTGCCGGAAACGGAGGAAGCACCAGACCGGTCGGACGATGCCGGTGAGCGGTCTTCGGAGGTTACGCCGGTTCCGACAGCCATGGGCTCCGGCGAGGATGCTCGGGCCCCCGCTGCGAAACCCCGATCCAAGCCTCGGCGCATCAAGGATCCCGCGAGCGTCTGAGGGACAATGTTCCATACCGCGGGGAAACTGGCATCCCCGCGTTCCTGAGCTGCTCGGCTGCGATAGCGGTCGGTGAGGATCAGCCAGGTCTCCGGAGCCGGCCATGGCACGGCTCCGCTGTCTGGCCGGGTCCGCGACGCCAGATCAAAACTGGGAGGCCCTGGCGACTGCCAGGACCTCCCGGTGTGGGTCAATCGAGGCTGACATGCGCCTCGGCCACCACCGGCGTCCATTTCTGCAACTCGGCCGTGACATGCGCGGCCAGTTCATCGGGGGTCGAGGCAACGATCTGTGCCGAGAAATCGTCCATGCGGGCGACCACGGCGGGATCCGCCATCGCGGTCCTGGCCGCTTCGCTCAACTTGTTGACAATCTCGGGCGGCGTGCCAGCCGGCACGAAGAGGGCATTCCAGGTATAGGTCTCATAGCCCGGGAGGGTCTCCGCGATCGCGGGAATGTCCGGAAAGGACGGCGCACGCTCCTTGGTGGTCACGCCAAGCGCCCGGAGCTTGCCACTCTTGATGTGAGGGGAGGCCGAGGGCAGGTTGTCGAAGATGATCGGCACCTGATTGCCCAGCACATCCGTCAGCGCGGGCCCCGAACCCTTGTAGGGGATGTGGGTGATGTCGACCCCCGCCATGGAATTGAACAGCGCCCCCGACAGGTGGAGCGGCGTTCCGTTCCCCGAAGAGGCATAGGCGAGCGGTTCCTTCTTTGCGAGGTCAATCAGCTCCTGGACCGTGTTGACCGGAAGCTCCGGATTGACGAGCAGAACGTTCGGAATGATGGCAAGCAGCGAGACCGGTGCGAAATCGGCAACCGGATCATAGGGCTTCTTTTTGAGGATCAGAGGGTTGAGGGCGTGCGTCGCAACCGTCCCCATCAGGACGGTGTAGCCGTCCGGCTCCGACTTCGCCACCTGCGCGGCGCCGAGGCTGCCGCCCGCGCCACCGACATTCTGAACGACGATCTGTTGGCCGAGCGCCTCGGACATGCGTTCCGCCACGATGCGGCCCACGACGTCGGTGGAGCCACCGGCGGCGAAGGGGATGACGAGCGTTACCGTCCGGTCGGGGTAGTCCGCGGCCGTGGCGACGGTGGCGAGAAACGGAACGGAGAGGGCGGAGGCGAGCAGCGCGCGGCGTGTCAGGGAGAGAGTCATGGCGGTTTCCTCTGGTTCATGTTGGTCCGCGGGTCCCGGCGGACGGCGGGGGTGCGCCACATCGCAGCGCACCGGAGGGGACGGTCATCCGAGGCGGAGTGCCTCGGGCCGTCAGACTTCGCTCTCTGTGAAGACTTCTTCGCGCCGCCGCCTGATCTGCGGCAGGAACACCAGCGCGAGGACAATCAGCGACAAAAGGAGCAGGCTGAGACTGATCGGGCGGGTCAGGAAGGTGGTTGGATCGCCCCGCGACAGGATCATGGCGCGGCGAAGATTCTCCTCCAGCAGCGGCCCCAGGACGAAGCCGAGAAGCAGCGGCGCGGGCTCGCAGCGCAGCTTGACCAGGACGTAGCCGAACAGCCCGAAGAAGGCGACCGCGTAGAGGTCGAAGGTGTTGGAGGCGACCGAATAGACCCCGATCGAGCACATGGCCATGATGATCGGAAAGAGCACGTAATAGGGAACGGTCAGCAGTTTCACCCAGAGTCCGATCAGCGGCAGGTTCAGCACGATCAGCATCAGGTTGCCGATCCACATCGAGGCGATGATGCCCCAGAACAGGGTCGGCTGCTCGCTGACGACGCTCGGTCCGGGGACGATGCCCTGGATGATCATCGCCCCGATCATCAAGGCCATGACCGGGTTCGCCGGAATGCCCAGCGTCAGCAGCGGGATGAAGCTGGTCTGCGCCCCGGCGTTGTTCGCGCTCTCCGGCCCCGCGACCCCCGCGATGGCGCCCTTGCCGAATTCCTCCGGATGCGCCGAGAGCTTCTTCTCGATCGTATAGGACGCGAAGGAGGCGAGGATGGCGCCACCGCCCGGCAGGATGCCAAGGATCGATCCGATGCCGGTCCCGCGCACGATGGGCCAGGCCATGGCCCTGAATTCCTCCCGTGTCGGCATCAGGCGCTGGATGTTCCTGGTCATGACCTCGCGACCGTGCTCCTCTTCGAGGTTGCGCAGGATTTCGGCGATGCCGAAGACGCCGACGGCGAGCGCTACGAAGTTCAACCCGTCCGAGACCTGGGTAAGGCCCATCGTGAAGCGGGCGTCGCCGGTATAGACATCCGTCCCGACCATTCCGAGCAGCAGGCCGACGATCACCATGGCCAGTGCCTTGATCACCGAACCATGGGCCAGCGCCACCGACATCACGAGTCCGAGCACCATCAGCGAGAAATATTCGGCCGCGCCGAACTCCAGCGCGACGGCGGTCAGCGGCGGGGCGAAGACGGCCACGAGCATCGTCGCAAAGGTGCCCGCCACGAACGACCCGATCGCCGCCGTCGCCAGCGCCGCGCCCGCCTTGCCCCGGCGCGCCATCTGATAGCCGTCGATCGCGGTGACCGCGGACGAACTCTCGCCGGGCATGTTGATGAGGATCGCCGTCGTCGAGCCGCCGTATTGCGCGCCGTAATAGATGCCGGCGAGCATGATGAGTGAGGAGACGGGTTCAAGCTGGAAGGTGATGGGCAACAGCATGGCAATCGTCGCCGTGGCGCCAATGCCGGGCAGGACGCCGATCAACGTGCCGAGCAGGACTCCGATCAGACAGAATGCGAGATTCTCGATCGAGGTGGCAACGGAAAAGCCGACTAACAAGTTGTCGAACAGGTTCATGGATAGTCTCCCGTCAGAACCGGAGCCATGGGCCGAAGCGCTCGAACGGCAGGCCGAGTGCGTAGCTGAAGACGATTGTCGAAACGATCGTGACGAGTATCGCCAGGATCAGGGCCGGAACCGGCCGCATCCTGGTCGAGGCCTGCGCTGCGACGAGCGCCGTGAGAAACAGCGCGGGGACAAATCCGAGCCCCCGCACGGTCAGGCCGAAAAGGATCGGCGCCGGCAGGATGAACAGCATTCCGCGCCAGGAGATCTTGCCGAATGGCTCTCCCGCCCGCCCGAAGGCCTTGATGAAGACGATGAGACCCAAGGCGAACAGGATCCCCGACAACATCACCGGGAAATAGCCCGGACCCATGCGGAGAGACGTCCCCACTTCAAGCGACAGGGTCTGGATGCCGAAGAAAAGGGAAATCCCCATCAGCAGGAGACCCGTGATGATATCTGTACGGTCTCGTGGCTTCGTGGACATGAATGCGCTCCTCATCGCTCGATGATGCACGACCCGGCCCGGGGTGAGGCGGCCGGTTCCGTTGTTTGCTCCGGGGTGAGCGTCGATATTCGCGATCGCACTGGGCAGGATAAACGGATCCACGATCGGCAGGGGGCCGCATGCCGTGCGGCATGGCGGCTCGCGTGTCGGGATTACGGATAATGGAACAGGACGATCATCGCGGGCGTGCCGCTTTGAGTCGGGCCATTCAGGAATCGGGAAGCGTCATCTCGAATTCATCCTCCTGTTGGTTTTTGCTTTCTCGACGCATTCGCGCCGTATGGTTCAGGCGGTTTTGGCGCGGCCAGCCGATTCGAGTAAAGACCATACCCATGCGACCGGGCGCTTTGTCTGGCACCTGACGGACAGAATGGGTGGATCGGGTAACACGGGCGGTTTGCGATGAGTGGAAATCCACCCATATCGCCCCCTCAGGCGGAATCGTCCTCGCCGGGATCGAGAATGAGCCGCTTGTCCAAGCCGTGCTTCTGCATCTTCTCATAGAGGGTTTTTCGCGAAACCCCGAGTGTCTCATAGACCAGACGCAGCTTGCCGCCGTTGGCGGCGATTGCCCCCGCGATCACGCTGCGCTCGAAGGCGGCCACGCGGTCGGCCAACCGCACGCCTTCCGGCGCAAGCCGGTCCGCGCCATCAATGCCAAGGACGTGTCGCTCCGCCAGGTTGCGCAGCTCCCGCGCATTTCCCGGCCAGTCACGCGCCGCCAGATCGGAGAGATACGCTGGGTCGACCGCGGTTTCCTCTCTCTTGTGGCGCGCGGCGGCCTCGCGCAGGAGCTGCAGGAACAGCAGGGGAATATCCTCGCGGCGGGCCGAGAGCGGGGGAACGCGCAGGACAGCGACATTGAGCCGCCAGAACAGATCCTCGCGGAAGGTGCCGCGGGCGACCAGGACGGAAAGATCGACCTTGCTGGTCGCGATGAAGCGCACGTCGAGCGGCACGACATCGTTCGAGCCGAGGCGCGTGATGCTCCTGTCCTGAAGAACCCGCAGGAGCTTTGCCTGAAGGGCCAACGGCATGGCGCCGATTTCATCCAGCAGGACGCTGCCGCCCCGCGCATGCTCGAACTTGCCATAGCGCGGTCGCAGCGCGCCAGGGAATGCGCCGGCTTCGTGTCCGAACAACTCGCTTTCGATGAGGGCCTCGGGAAGGGCTTCGCAATTGATCGTGACGAAGGGGCGGCCCTGCCGCCCGGAGATGTCGTGAAGGGCGCGGGCGACGACTTCCTTGCCCACACCTGTCGGGCCGACGATCAGCGTGTCCGCGTCCGTGGCTCCGACCGCTCTCAGGCGGCTGCGCAACTCCGTCATGATCGGCGTACGGCCCGGCAGCCGGGCCTCGATATCGTCGCGTTTGCCCGCGACAGCGCGCAGGCGGCGGTTTTCAAGGACGAGCGCGCGTTGCCTCAGGGCCCGGCGGACCACGAGCACCAGCTCCTGCATTGCAAAGGGCTTCTCGATGAAGTCATACGCGCCGCGACGTATGGCGCTGATGGCGAGCTGCACGTCGGCGTGACCCGTCACCAGGATCACGGGAAGCTCGGGGTCGACCTCGCTGATCCGCTCCAGCAGCGTCATGCCGTCCATTCCGTCCATCCGGATATCGCTGACCAGCACACCCTTGAAACTCGCGCCTGCGATGGCCAGCGCCTCATCCGCGGAGTCCAGCGCCTCGACGGTCAAGCCGGACAGTTCGAGACCCTGGGCCGTGGATTCGCGCATCTGCGCATCGTCCTCGACGAGGAGCACAAGCCCACTCACAGGAGAGTCATCCGCGGGGAAAGGGGTCATCCTCAACCTCAGGCGGCGGCGACGGAGGAGTCCGCCGCGGGAAGCCGGACTGTGAAGATCGCTCCCGGCGCCGCATCCAACACAGATATGCTTCCCCCGAGATCGCGCAAGATACCGGCGGTGATGGACAGGCCGAGTCCGAGGCCGGCACCAGACCGCTTCGTCGTAAAGAACGGATCGAAGATCCTTCCGGCGATCGCCTCCGGAACGCCTGGCCCGCGATCGCGGATGGAAATCGACACCTCGCCTTGGTCCGCCCGCGCCGTCAGCGTGATGCGGCGATCATCCGTCTCGACAATCGCGTCGGCCGCGTTTGTGATAAGGTTTACCAGCACCTGCTGCAGGCGCGTCGGACCCGCGCGCAGGTTCGGCAGATCGGCGGGGATATCCATTTCCAGCATGGCACCCATCCCGGCGAGCCGTACGTCCACGATGGCCCGGGTCTCATCCAGGAGCGCGGCGAGGGAGAGAGAAACGATCTGGTCATCTGGCTTGCGGGCGGCGTCGCGCAGGTGCCTTCCGATCGCGGCGATGCGGTCCAGCAGCATCAGGATCCGCCCTATGTTTTCCTGAACCCGGGCGGTCTGACCCTTGGCCAGAAGCACTTGCGCATTGTCGGCGTAGTTCCGCGCAGCCGCGAGCGGCTGGTTGATTTCGTGGGAGAAAGCGGCCGACATCTGACCAAGCGCGGCCAATCTGCCAACTTCCACGAGATGGGCCTGCGCCGTTCGCAGCGCCGTTTCGGTGTCGCGGCGCTCGGCGATTTCCTGTTCGAGCTGGATGTTGGTTTGTCGCAATTCGGAAGTGCGCGCCTTGACCCGGTGTTCAAGCTCGACCGTGGCGCGGTCCTGCATGGCAAGCCGCTCTCTGACCTGTTTCCTGCGTTGAAGGACAATTCCCCCGAGCAGCCCCAGGGCGCAGAACAGCATGAGGAGCGCGAGGGTGGCCAGCCGTCCATTGGCGCGCAGGCCGGCATCGTCCAGCAGGACATGCACGGTCCATCCCGCTTCCGGCATTTCCTGTGAGACGGCGATATATTCCCGCGCGCTCGCCGCCCGCGCACCATCGCGTCGCTCGCGAAGGACAGGGACGCCGAAGGCCATATCCTCCTCCAGCCCGATCTCGCGCAGCGGCAGGTCGGCATAGCGTCGGATGATCGACGTATGGGACAGATTTTCCGGCAGCAGGGGCCCAAGACTGCCATACCTCCAGGACGGAACGGAGGATAGAAAGGTCACGCCCTCGGGGTCAGTTACGAGAAACCGGTACTCCGCATCCTGCCAGGCCGCCTCGAAGCGATCGACTCCGACCTTGACGGCCACGACCGCGATAACCTCCCCGGACAAATTCCGCACCGGAGCCGAAAAGAAATACCCCCTGACACCGGTCGCGGTGCCAACACCGAAGAACCTCCCCGGCTCGCCTCTCAGGGCGTCCATGAAATACGGGCGGAAACTAAAATCTTTTCCGACAAAACTATCTGATTTATCTAGATAATTTGATGATGATATTGTTATGCCATTGCTGGATATGACATAAAGCGCATCAGATTCAATCGCGTCATTTTTGATTTTCAACCAGGCGTTCGCCTCTTCCTTCAAGGCGGGATCCTGCGGCCGCGATGCCAACTCCCGGACCACGTCAATATCGGCGATCAGATTCGGCACGATCTCATACCGCGCAAGATCGGCGCGAAGGGCATTCACGGCCAGCCGGAGCGCTGCTTCCGATTGGAATTGGCCATTATACAGGTAATGACTGGTAAAAAGCCTAATCCCAGCATTATATGATATTAAGAAAAATAGAATTATTGATACGTATATCAAAATATTATTTTTGAAATTCATATTCATTTTTCCGTTGCCTGAATTTCAGGAGCTGTTGAAAATAGGGAATGGGCTCGCCTTGAGGAAATTTCCATTTTCCGAGGCATGATTCAAGGCGCGTGGTAAAGGCAGGGGTTTTCCCCTTCTCCCCGGCATCCAGGCCAGTGCGGGCCGGACGGGGCGCCCTGTGTCTTGAGACAGCGAGATGTGCCTCGGCGGAGGGCGCGGTTGCCGGATCGTCAGGCTGTCGCGGCGGCATTAACGCGCCTTGGCCGCCGCGAGCCGTTCGCCTTTTGGGTGGGCCCTTGTGCGCGATACAATCTGGTCGAGGTCCAACGTCCTCGGGGGGGCCTGTCTGGCGCACTCCCGTCGATGTTGTTTGACGTGGTATCAGCCAAGGGGGTCCTTCGGTGAAAAGCGGAAAAGATAGTCTTTACGAGGATCTGAAGCGGCGGATCCTGACAATGGAGCTCGATCCCGACGCCGATCTCGATGAGGCAAGTCTC
>JBMDWT010000046.1:0-4635 GCA_048594665.1 Amaricoccus sp.
CGCGTCGATCTGATCGTAGGCCTTGTATTCGCCGAAGAACTTGGTGATCGCCGCCGTCAGCGACGTCTTGCCATGGTCCACGTGACCAATCGTCCCGATGTTCACATGCGGCTTCGTCCGCTCAAACTTTGCCTTCGCCATACTGGCCTCCTGTTTCCTTCCGACGGATCAAGCCGCCGCGTAATCCGGTGTTCAGCGCAGAGATCAGGCGAATTTCGCCTGGATCTCATCCGAAATATTCTGCGGCACAGCCTCATAGTGGCTGAACTGCATGGTGAAGTTGGCACGCCCCGAGGACATCGAACGCAAGGTGTTGATATAACCGAACATATTGGCCAACGGGACCGTCGCATTGATGGCGATGGCATTGCCGCGGGTATCCTGTCCGGCAATCTGGCCGCGACGGCTGGTCAGGTCGCCGATGATGCCGCCGGTGTAATCCTCAGGAGTCACGACCTCGACCTTCATGATCGGTTCGAGCAGCTTCGCACCGGCCTTCTTGAGACCGTCGCGCATCGCGGCGCGGGAGGCGATTTCGAAGGCGAGCACGCTCGAGTCAACGTCGTGATAGGCACCGTCGATCAGCGCAACCTTGAAGTCGATGACCGGGAAGCCAGCGAGCGGACCCGAATCCATCACAGACTGGATGCCCTTTTCGACACCGGGGATGTATTCCTTCGGCACCGAACCACCGACGACCTTGCTCTCGAAGCTGTAGCCCTCGCCCGGCTCGGTCGGCTCGATAACGAGCTTGATGCGGGCGAACTGGCCCGAACCACCGGTCTGCTTCTTGTGGGTATAGTCGATCTCGGCCTTGCGGCTGATGGTTTCGCGATAGGCCACCTGGGGAGCGCCGATGTTGGCCTCCACCTTGAACTCACGGCGCAGACGGTCGACGAGAATGTCGAGATGAAGCTCGCCCATGCCCTTCATGATGGTCTGGCCGCTCTCACGGTCGGTTTCCACCCGGAAGCTGGGATCCTCGGCGGCCAGGCGGGCAAGACCCGCGGCCATCTTTTCCTGGTCGTTCTTGGTCTTGGGCTCGACGGCGATCTCGATCACCGGCTCGGGGAAGGTCATGGTTTCCAGAACCACCGCCTTGGTCGGATCACAGAGCGTATCCCCCGTGGTGGTGTCCTTGAGACCCGCGAGCGCAATGATATCGCCGGCGAAAGCCTCTTCGATTTCCTCGCGGTTGATCGCATGCATCATCATCATGCGGCCGACGCGCTCCCGCTTGCCCTTGGTCGAATTGAGCAGCTGGTCGCCCTTCTTGATCACGCCCGAATAGATGCGGGTGAAGGTGAGCGAGCCGACGAACGGGTCGTTCATGATCTTGAAAGCGAGGCCCGAGAAAGGCTCGTCGTCGTTGGCGGTGCGGGCAATATTGCGGGTTTCCGTCTCGTCGCCCGGCGCGAAGCCCATGTACGGCTTCACATCGAGCGGATTCGGCAGGAAATCCACCACGGCGTTCAGCATCGGCTGCACGCCCTTGTTCTTGAAGGCGGAGCCACACAGAACCGGCACGAACTTCATCGCCAGCGTACCCTTGCGGATCAGCGCGCGCAGCGTGGGCACGTCCGGCTCGACGCCTTCGAGATAGGCTTCCATCGCCGCGTCGTCCATGTCGACGGCGTTTTCGATCATCGCGGCGCGCATTTCGGCGGCCTGATCGGCGAGTTCGGCGCGGATCGGCTGACGGGTCCAGGTCGCGCCCAGATCGTCACCCTTCCAGGTCCATTCTTCCATGGTGATCAGGTCGACGTGACCCTCGAGGGCCGTCTCCGAACCGATCGGCAGCTGGATCGGACAGGGGGTCGCCCCGGTGCGGTCCTTGATCATCCGGACGCAGTTGAAGAAGTCGGCGCCGATCTTGTCCATCTTGTTGACGAACACGATCCGCGGCACGCCATAGCGGTCGGCCTGACGCCAGACGGTTTCCGTCTGCGGCTCGACGCCCGCGTTCGCATCGAGCACGCAGACCGCGCCATCGAGAACGGCGAGCGAACGCTCGACCTCGATGGTGAAATCAACGTGGCCCGGGGTGTCGATGATGTTGAAGCGGTACTTCGGGCTGTTGGTCGAAACGCCGTCCTCGGTCCGTTCCCAGAAGGTCGTCGTCGCGGCCGAGGTGATGGTGATGCCCCGCTCCTGCTCCTGCTCCATCCAGTCCATGGTCGCAGCGCCGTCGTGCACTTCGCCGATCTTGTGCGACTTGCCGGTGTAGAACAGGATCCGCTCGGTCGTCGTGGTCTTGCCGGCGTCGATATGCGCCATGATCCCGAAGTTGCGGTAGTGGTCGAGTGGATATTCGCGGGCCATCGTGTCGGTTCCTAAATCCTGGCGTTACCAGCGGTAGTGGCTGAACGCCTTGTTGGCATCGGCCATCTTGTGAGTGTCTTCGCGCTTCTTGACCGCGGTTCCGCGCATGTTCGCGGCGTCGAGAACTTCGCCGGCCAGGCGCTCTTCCATCGTATGCTCGTTGCGCGCGCGGCTCGCCTTGATCAGCCAGCGGATCGCCAGCGCTTCGCGGCGCTCGGGACGAACCTCGACCGGAACCTGATAGGTCGCACCGCCGACGCGGCGCGAACGCACTTCGACGGACGGCTTGATGTTGTCGAGCGCTTCGTGGAACACCTCGATCGGCGCCCGACGCAGCTTGGTCTCGACCCGCTCCAGCGCGCCGTAGACGATGCCTTCCGCGACCGACTTCTTGCCGTCGTGCATCAGGTTGTTCATGAACTTCGTCAGCACGCGGTCGCCGAACTTTGCGTCCGGCAGGACTTCGCGCTTTTCGGCGCTGTGACGTCGCGACATACCCTAACTCCTTATTTCGGACGCTTCGCGCCGTATTTCGACCGACGCTGGCGGCGGTTCTTCACGCCCTGCGTATCGAGCACACCGCGCAGGATGTGATAGCGCACACCCGGAAGGTCCTTGATACGACCGCCGCGGATCAGGACCACGGAATGTTCCTGAAGGTTGTGGCTCTCGCCCGGAATGTAGCTGATCACTTCGAAGCCGTTGGTCAGCCGGACCTTGGCGACCTTGCGCATCGCCGAGTTCGGCTTCTTCGGCGTCGTCGTATAGACCCGCGTGCAGACACCGCGCTTCTGCGGACATGCCTGCAGATGCATCGACTTCTGTCGCTTCACTCTCGGCTGCCGCGGGTGGCGGATCAGCTGTTGGATCGTTGGCATTCGGTTCTAACCCCGTCTAACCCGTTTTCTATCCGCGGCACCCCACGCCGATGCGCGAAATGCCAAAAATGCCGCGTTCGGGTCCGAATTCCGGATCCGACGCGGCGAATTTCCAGAGGACTGGAGCCGCAGGGCCCGAGTCATGACCGCCTAAGCATGGCTGTTTGCGGGAAGGGTACACCCCTCCCAGAGCGGCCGGAAGTTAGGCTTAACCCCTGGTGATGTCAACCGGGATCCCTGCCCCCTTGGCCGAAAAGCTTAAATTCCATTAATCAGTTGAAATATAAAGAGAAAGAATTGAATCGTCCAGGCAGGGTCAGGAGCCGACCGATTCGTGCCCGAGATTTTCGCCCGGCGCCTCCGCCCCGCCGAGGGCAAAGAGGCCGATCAGGAGATGGGACGCCTGCGCGACCAGGGGATAGATCAGATAGTGCCAACCCAGCCCCTCCGCCATGACCGTCAGGGCCAGCAGACCATAGGCGGCCGACCAGATGAACCAGGCATGCGGCAGCTCCCGTCCCGCGCCCAGACAGACGGAGCCGAGCGTGGGCCAGGCCGCAGTGACCGCCGCCGTCGCACTGAGGGCGACGAAGAGCAATTCCGCCCCCTCGTCGAAGCCAAGCGCGCCCACCGGCCCCGCCAGGAGCAGCAGCGTCCAGGCCGCGATACCGAAGTTGAAGGCGAGGACCAGATAATCCTGTCCTTGTATCAACGGCTTGCCCGTCAGGAACGTCCGCCGCGCCAGGATTGCCATTGCCCCGATGGCCGCGACGGCAAGCGGTCCGAGAACGACCCGCGGCACACCGAGATCCGCCTCGGCCAGCAGCATCAATGCGCTGCCGAACGCCCACATCAGCCAGCTTGCCCCGTTGGGCTGCGTCAGGCCGAGCAGGTACTGCCGCGCATAGACCGCCCCCCCGGCGGCCATCAGGACCCCTGCTCCGAAACCGAATACCATCGCAGCCGTCATGACCTTACTCCCCCTTCGATGCGCTATCCTGGCAAAACCGGCGTGACGCGATCGTGACAAGACGGGGGCCCGCCGGGAGGCGAGGCTTTCAGCCCGAATCGACGCGGTTCAGAAGAGGGCGCATGGCTTCGCGGAGGCGGCCTTTCGCAGTTCAGGGGGCGGCGGCGGATGTGCGATGCGACAATTCGGGGTCCAGCGCCGGCCCCCATACCCGCATAAGAAGCTCGCGCGCTTGCGTTTTGAGTCGTTTGCAACTAAATGCCGCCGGCATCGAAGTCGGCGGGTCCAGGTTCCTGGGCCGCCGCTGCATCAGGAAAAGGCGAAATGGCGAAGGCAAAGTTTGAGCGGACGAAGCCGCATGTGAACATCGGGACGATTGGTCACGTGGACCATGGCAAGACGTCGCTGACGGCGGCGATCACCAAGTTCTTCGGCGAATACAAGGCCTACGATCAGATCGACGCG
>JBMDWT010000047.1:0-37130 GCA_048594665.1 Amaricoccus sp.
CGGGTGTCGCCGACATGGCGGTGCGCCCGCGGGAAGGCTCCGTTGATGCGTTCCAGGTCCGCGAACACCCGATAATTCCCATCGGCCCGCAGCCCCTCCAACTGTTCCCGAAACAGGCTCTCATAGTCCATGGGCGTCCTCGCTCAGATAAGATTTGGATTTAAGGGGAGGATCGGAAGGCTCCTCCTCGGATCGCGGCAGCATCCATCGCCACAATTCCGCGTCTGGCAATGTGAGAACCATCAGCCAATGCTCCAGCAAGGCCAGTCCGGTCAGGGCCGTGAGCAGGGCAAATCCTACATGCTCGCCGGTACCGGGCGCGAATTCCAGCACGCGCTCCAGCCAGCACCCGACGGCGAGACTGAGAGCGGTGATCGAAACGGGGAAGAAGGCGTTCATCGGTGCGATGCGGAAATGACTGGCGAGATGACGAACGGGCACCGGGAGGAAATCGACATTGATGTTCGGCACCCCGAGATAGACATTGAGCTTGGCACTGACCCTTGCAAAGAACAGCACCAGAAATGTCCAGAGGCCAAAGGCGTTGGGCGCCTCCCAACTGAGGGAGAGCATCACTACCGACGTCGCAATCAAGGCCATTTCGGAATGGGCGATCGTTCCCCATGCTCGAAGGAACCGCTCCCAGCGCGGGATGCCCGGCGGACAAGGCTTGATGTTCGGACCCGTCAGGATGCCACAGAGAAACGCCAGTTCGAACCAGCCCCAGATCGCCAGCGCCGAGAAGAAGGCGGCGTAGGCGCCAGCGGGGCCCGTCGAGTGCATGGTGCCGACCAGCCCATACCAGCCAAGGCCGAGCAGGGGCAGTCCCGCCAGGACCGCGTTCAGATGCGCCCGGCCACCCACCCGATCGGCCCGCTTGACGACCACGAGGATCGCGCCGGTGGAGAACCACCAGACAAAGAGGGCAATCAGCGCGGCGACATAGGCGTTGTCCATGGCTGCGTCGTCAATAGGCCGGTCGCAGGCGGCTGCTGGCCGGAACCTGGTTCGGCTTGACGGGGATGAGATAGAGCCGGGCGAAGGCCAAACCCGCGCGCAGGCTGGCTGTGGCCTTGCCCAAGGTACCCGACAGTCCGCCCCGTCGTTTCGCCGCGTCGAGATCATCGAAGGCCGCGCGCAGACGTTTCAAACCCTTCCCCCAAGCCGGATTGTCGATGTCGAGTTCGAGCGGGAACACCTGCCGCGAAATCTCGGAAGTAATCCGGAAGACTTCGTGATCGTACCAGTCGATATCGACCCCGAGCGCCTTGTGAAACGCGGGCCTCGCATGGTCACGCACCGACATGGTGCCAAAGACCGCCACCAGGAAGAACCGGATCCAGAGCTTGTTGATGCCGGAGGTCAATTTCGGATCGGTCCGCATCAGCAGGGCAAAGGCCTCGCCATGGCTGAACTCGTCGTTGCACCATTCCTTGAACCATTTGAAGATCGGATGGAAGCGATGCTCGGGATGCCGCTCCAGATGCCGGTAGATGGTGATGTACCGGGCGTAGCCGATTTTCTCGCTGAGATAAGTGGCGTAATAGATGAACTTCGGCTTGAAGTAGGTGTATTTCTTGGCTTTGGTCAGGAAGCCGAGATTAACCCCGATCCCCGCCTCGCGCAGGGCGTCGTTGATAAACCCGGCATGGCGTGCTTCGTCCCGGGACATGTAGCTGAACAGCTCACAGATATCGGCGTTGGACCCGCGTCGCTTCATCTCCTTGTAGAGAACGCAGCCCGAAAACTCCGCCGTCAGGGAAGAGACCAGAAAGTCGGTCATTTCCTTGCGCAATTCGGGCTCCATTCCGTCCCAGTCGATCGTGTCCCAGTCGGCGGTCTTCTTGAAATGCTCGCGGTTGGGGTCGGACTTCATCTGGGCGATCAGAACGTCCCATTCCTCCCGGACGGGGGTCACGTCGATCCGGTCCATCTCTTCGAAATTGGTGGTGTAGAACCGCGGTGACAGAAGCGTCGTTTCCGTCGCCATGCCGGTGGTCTCGTTGATGACCTGGCGGCTCGCCTTGATGTCCGCGTCGCTGATTTCGGCCCGCATGTTCATAGCTTCACCTCTTCGGAGAACGAGAATTCGCAGAGCTCCATGAAGTCGAGATCGCCGGTCATGCGGGTCCAGAGCCGCTCGATCAGGCTAGCCCGGGTGATCGTCGCCTCGCGATCCTCGCGGACCAGCTCACCGTAGGCCGCCATCACCGGCGCGCCATGCACCAGAACCTCGTCCCCCGGATGAACCACGGCGCCATTGTTGAAGCGGACATGGGCGTGCAGGCTCTCGAAGCGATGAGAAACCTCGACGGTGCAGGGCGCCGTTTCCTTGTGTCTGGCAAAGAGACCCATTTCACTCTCCCTGATTGTTCAGAAATTTTTCGAACGTGTTGGTATTGTCCTGGCCAAATCCGATCAATTCGATCCGCCACCCGGTCTTGTCATCCATCAACGACAGGCGACCGTTCTTGAACCGGACCAGCCGCACCGGCTCCGCCGGATCGACATGGGCCCGGTCGCGCTCGAAGGCCAAGGCACGCCAGACTCCGGCGACAAAGCCCCCCGTTCGCGGGGACAGGTCGGCGATAACCGTGCCATCGGCGTCGGTGACACGGGCGGACCCGTTCATCTGGCCATAGAGATGAATGGTGCGCTCCACGGCGATCGGCCCGTCGATCGGCTTGGCTTCGAGAGGCCGATGCGTCATCCGCGCGTATGTCACCAGCATCAGGCTCGTGACCACCAGCAGAGCCATTGCCCGCAACAGGCGACGCGAAATGATTTCTCGTTCCAGGGCCGGGCTGATCGATCCCATGACGTACCTCCTATTCCGCGGCGAGGATCGCCGGAACTCTGCGTTGAACCGAGACTGGTCCGCGACCCATTCGAGCCTCCGCCGCGCCTGCGAGCAGAGCAGCGATCCTCTCGGCATCGGGAATCGATCGCAGCGCTGGTTGGGTCACGCGCATCCGCCAGGGCCGCACATGTGGCCAGCAGACGAGGTAGGAGAGCTTGGTCGTATCCGCGAGCCGCAGAGCGATGGTTCCCGATCCATCCCGGTTCAGTGACAGATCCGCCGAGGCAAGACGGGTGAAAGGGATATTCAACGTGACCGTCAGGGCCGCGCCAATCCGCATCGCGACACGGCGGTTGGTGATTGTATAGACCGTGGTTTTGGCCAGCGTGAAGCCGATCACCAACAGGATCGCACAGGCGATCGCACCCATCACCAGATAGGGGCCCGTCGCCTTGATGCCGAGGCGCCAACCGAATTCGGCACCGATCGCCGTTCCACGCCAGACGGCCAGCGCCCCGAAATAGGCCGCGACCCATCCCAGATTCAGGGCATCGCGCGACAACGTCCAGCCGCCGGGCGCCCCTTGCCAGAGAATTTGTTCGCCCTCGGGTGGTACTTCCGGCAAGCCCCGGATCGGCTCGATCTGAATGTCATCGCCCGGCATATCCTTGCTCCCTCAGAGAAACGGCTGTTGCCGGTCTTCGGAGGCATAGAGCTTGCCGCCGCAATAATAAGCGCAGATCTTCTCTTCTTCGAGCTTGGTGACCTGATTGCGCGATTTGGTCATCGGGACGCCGGCGAATTGCCCCGCGTAGATCGAATGTACTGTAACCCGGTCGCCCCGGATCCGTGCAAGGGGCAGCGGAATGAGACGCTTGCCAGCCCCCCCTTCCAGGTCAACCTCCAGATAGCGCACCATCTGTTCCGGCTCGTCGATCCAGAGGTCGCTGATCACGCCAGCGATGGCCTTGTCCCCTGCCACGACCGGCATTCCGCGAGGATCGCGTCCGGCTGAGACCACGAAATCGGCGGCGCCGCTCAACGGAACGATCTTAGGGTGGCCTTTGCCGTCGAGCTCCGGCACATCGCGCCGCGCCGCCCACGCGGCCGGACCGACGCCGTCGATCATCGGATCTCCGATCGGCTCCAGAGGATAGCCATTGGCCGCGTTCGTCCGCCGCAAGGCGACGTCGCGCTCAGGGGTACTGTTCGGAACGGTTACCTCGCCGCGGCCATGGGGCAGGCGGAAGGTCTTGGGGCGGGGCAGGGGAAAGAGGCCCGGATTGGACGAGGCTTTGCCGTCGTCATCCTCTAGCGGATAGCCTTCCCGCATGTTTTCGGTCTGAAGATAATAGATCAGACCTGCGAAGAACACCCAGAATGCATAGAGGGCGACCTGGGCGAAATCGATGTTGCCGACGATAGGTTCATGCATGAGAGTATCTCCGGTTCATGTCGGGAAGTCTGCCAGTCCAATTCCGGCGCTGTTTCCAGTCCCGGTCGCATCGCCCGCGGAGCGTGTTCGCACCAGCGGTCCGATCGCAATCAGGGTTGCGAAGATCAGGGCGATCTCCAGATGGTAGACGGCGGAATATCCGGTTCCGGGACTTTTGAGCGCCTCGCCCAGTTGGCCCGAAATTGCGAGTTCGCCGACGAGGTCACGAATGCCCGCTCCAACCGCGATGGCCAGTCCGGCCGCCGTCGCCTGCGCCGCGCCCCAGGCGCCGAGTGCGAGGCCTCGCCCGGCAAGTCCCGCGACGGGCAGAGTCATGGCGGCGGTCAGTGTCGAGACTGCGAAAAGACCGCCTCCCAACCCGATCAGACAGGCCCCGATGAAGAAAAGTGCGACCGAGTCCATTGGATTGGACAAAATGACACAGCAGAAAGCCATGAGGCCGACCAGAAGTCCCCGCCCTGCCATCCGATAGGGATTGAGGCCGTGCGCCAGCCAGCGGGCTGCCAGGGTGAAGCCGATCAGTGCCCCGGTCGCCCAGACCGCCGTCAGCAGGGTCGTGGAGCCGACACCGAGGCCGAGCACCTGCCCACCATAGGGTTCCAGCAGGACATCCTGCATCGAAAAAGCAGCCGTCCCCAGTGCCACCGCGACCAGCAGACGACCAGCTTGTCCCCCGCGTGCGAAATCCTCCCAGGCCTCGATGAAGCTGGGGCGTGGTTCCGCCCGTTCGGCTTGGCTCATGGGGCGCACCTTTTCCTGTTTCCAGAGGGCGATCACATTGAGAATCAGCGTCACGACCGCCGCGCCCTGGACGACCCGCACCAGCCTGAGAGGTGAGAAATCCGCGAGCAGGGTGCCGATGATCAGAGCCGAGGCGCCCATTCCGACGAGGAACATGACATAGAGCAAAGCAACCACCCGGGGGCGGGTCTCCTCGGTCGCGCGGTCGCAGGCAAGGGCGAGACCGGCGGTCTGTGTCATGTGGAGCCCGATCCCGGTCATCAGGAAGGCGATGCCCGCGAGCGCCTTGCCCGCCCATTGCGGACCCAGTGTCTGATCTCCCGAGAGCACGAGCAGCGAAAACGGCATGACCGCGAGCCCGCCGAACTGCCAAAGCGATCCAAACCAGATATAGGGAACCCGCTTCCAGCCGATCGCGGATTTGTGGGTATCCGACCGGAATCCGAGCAGGGCGCGAAACGGCGCGACCAGTACCGGCAGGGCGACCATCATTCCCACCAGAAGGGTCGGGACCTTCAGTTCCACGATCATCACCCGGTTCAGGGTTCCAAGCAGCATGACCGTGGCCATCCCCACCGAAACCTGGAACAGTGAGAGCCGCAAGATCTGTCGCAGCGGCAAATCATCGGATGCCGCATCCGCGAAGGGCAGCATTCCCATGCCCAGCCGGGTCAGGCGGTGCGGCTTGCGAACCTTCCTCATCCGCGTATCTCCATCGCCGTGGAAATGTAGAAACCACTGGTGACACGACCGATGCAGATCGGTTGTCCCAGGCTTAATCGGCGTGTTTCCGCTTCCAGTTGCGCCACGCCGGTCGGGATGATTCCAGGCGACCGATCGCCCCGTGGAAACAGTTTGCCCGCCAGGTGCATCGCATTCAGCAGCGGCGTCCGAGGGGCTATCGTAAACACTACCGATGATCGCGTACGCGCGGCCAGCCGTGCGAGCGATCCGGCTATATCCGGCACCCGGTAATGAATCAGGCTATCCATCGCGACGACATGGTCGAAATGACCCAGTTCCGGGTCGAGCATGTCCCCGGCAACGAATTCCACTCGGGCGCGCAAATCCACCGGCGTCCGTTGGAATGCGACAGAGAGCAGGCTCGGCGAAATGTCGGTGGCAACGACGCTTGCTCCGCGCGCCGCCAGTTCCACAGTCATCGGACCAGCGCCGCATCCGGCATCGAGAATACGTGCCCCTGTCAGGTCGGCGGGCAGGCGCGAAAGAAGCAACGCGCGCATCTGATCCCGCCCAGCCCGCACGGTCTGGCGAATGCGCGAAACCGGCGCGTCCGATGTCAGCCGCTCCCAGGTTTCCGATGCCGTCCGGTCGAAATAGAGTTCGAGCCGGTCACGGGTGCTTGCATATGTGTCGCCCATCAGTCGAACCCCAGCAATTCAAAGATCTGTCGATCGGGAAGCGCTTCCGGAGCCAGTGGCTCGGTTCCATTCCAGAGTGTTTCGGCCAGCCGCATATACTCCACCTGCGCGGCGACAATGTCTTCTTGTGGGTCCATTTCGAACAGGGTCTTTTTCTTCAGCCGCGATCGACGGATAGCGTCGAGATCCGGGAAATGGCCGATGCGGTTGAAACCGACCGTGCGGCAATAGCGATCCACCTCGTCGGTATCGCGGGAGCGGTTGGCAATGCACCCGGCGAGGCGCACCTTGTAGTTCTTCGATTTGGCCTGAACCGCTGCGATGATCCGGTTCATCGCATAGATCGAGTCGAAATCGTTCGCCGTCACGATCACGGCCCGGTCCGCGTGCTGAAGCGGCGCTGCGAAGCCTCCGCAAACCACGTCGCCCAGCACGTCGAAAATCACCACATCGGTATCGTCGAGCAGATGATGCTGCTTCAGGAGCTTGACGGTCTGACCCACGACATAGCCGCCGCAACCGGTTCCCGCCGGTGGTCCTCCCGCCTCCACGCACATCACTCCATTATATCCGCGATGGACAAAGTCCTCGGGGCGCAGTTCCTCGGAGTGGAAATCAACTTCCTTCAGCGTGTCGATGACCGTGGGCACAAGGGAGCCGGTCAGGGTGAAAGTCGAGTCATGCTTGGGATCACAACCAATCTGGAGCACGCGTTTGCCCAGTTTCGAAAACGCAACGGAAAGGTTGGACGAGGTCGTGGATTTGCCGATTCCGCCCTTGCCATAGACTGAGAAAACCTTGGCCCCGGTGATTGCGACGCCTTCGTCCTGATGCACCTGGACGGAGCCTTCGCCATCCTCGCCGCGCAGCTTCGGGATTACTGAGGTGTCTAGCGGGCTCATCTTGGCCTCCTTTGGGTATTTCCGGTCATTCCGCCGCGATCCCGATACCTTCGAGCCGGTCTTCCAGTTCGTCCGCTCCGTCGCGCAACGCGGCGAGCGTCGCCGCGTCTGGCTGCCAATAGGACCTCTCATGCGCTTCGAGCAGCCGGTTTGCGAGTTTAAGGCTCGCGGCTGGGTTGAGTTTGGCTAACCTTTGCCGCATTTCCGGATCGAGCACGAAGGTCTCGGAGAGACGCTGATACACCCAGGGCTCCACCAGACCCGTCGTCGCCGACCAGCCGAAGGTGTTGGTCACCTGTGCCTCGATCTGGCGTACTCCCTCATGGCCATGCCGCAACATGCCCTCGAACCACTTGGGATTGAGCGATCGGCTCCGGGTTTCGAGTGCCACCTGATCAGCGAGCGTGCGCACTTTTCCGTCTCCGCGTGTCTGATCCCCAATATAAACCGGCACCTCGGTCCCGCGGGCACGCGTTACCGCGCGGCTGATCCCGCCCAGGGTATCGAAATAATGATCCACCGTGGTGACGCCGAGTTCGACGCTTTCAAGGTTCTGATAGGCAAGGTCGACCCTCCCCAGTGCCGACCTCAGCAGCGCGGCGCTGGGGTGGGATTTCCCGTCGCGGCCATAGGCGAAGCCCTTGCGGGTTTCATAGGCGTCGGCAAGCTCGCCTTCCTCTTCCCAGGTTCCCGAATCCACCAGGTGATTTACATTGGATCCATAAGCCCCTTCGGCGTTCGAAAAGACCCGCAGGCTGGCTGCTTCCAGATCGATGCCCATCTTCTCGGCATAGGCCAAGGCATGGGCGCGGATGAAGTTCATCTCCAGGGGCTCATCGGCGCTCGCAGCCTTGAAGGCGGCTTCGGCCAGCATCCGGGACTGGAGCGGCAACAGGTCCCGGAAAATCCCCGACAGCGTCATCACAACATCGATTCGAGGCCGCCCGAGATCCGCGAGTGGCACGAGATCCGCGCCCCCGAGCCGGCCATAGCCGTCAAATCGGGGAATCGCGCCCATCAGGGCCATCGCCTGTGCGATCGGTCCGCCATCGGATTTGATGCTGTCCGATCCCCAGAGCACCAAGGCGATGGACCGGGGCATCGCGGCATGGGTCTCCAGCAACCGTTGTGCCTGACGCTCTCCATCGCGCATGGCAAAGGCGGTGGGCATCCGGAACGGGTCGAAGGCATGGATATTCCGGCCGGTCGGCAGAATGGCGGGATTGCGAATCAGATCTCCTCCCGGAACCGGCTGAATGAAACGTCCGTCGAGGGCTCGAAGCAGAGCGGGCAATTCATGATCCTCGGCCAGCAGGCCCGCCGCCCGCGCCCGGCCCTCGGCATCGAGATTCATCAGATCGAGGTGTTCCGCCAAGGCCGCGTCCGAAAATCCACGGCCTATGACATGAAGGCCATCCGGAATCAGGGCATTCTCGGTTTCAAGCAGCGTCAGCCAGAGCTGATCGGGATCAGTCGATCCGGGCAGGTCAACCGCCTCCGCCTGGATCCGGATCAACTCGGCGAGTTCGCCCCGGTCCGGGTCGCTCCCGGACTGGGACCGCCAACGGGTCAGGCTGTCTTTCAGATCAAGCAATCCCCGGTAGATGCCCGACTTGGCGAGCGGCGGCGTCAGATGGCTGACCAGCACCGCGCCCGACCGGCGCTTTGCCAGCGAGCCTTCCGAGGGATTGTTGGCGGCATAGAGATAGATGTTCGGGACATCGCCGATCAGCCGATCCGGCCAGCAGCCAGCCCCCGGTCCCGCCTGTTTTCCCGGCATGAACTCCAGCGCGCCATGCATCCCGAAGTGGAGCAGGGCATCCGCCCGGAAATTTTCACGCAGCCAGCGGTAGAAGGCGACGAAGGCATGGGTGGGGGCAAAACCCCGCTCGAACAACAGCCGCATTGGATCGCCTTCGTATCCAAAGGCAGGCTGAACTCCGACGAAGACATTTCCGAAGCGATGACCCAGGATGAAGACACCATGCCCGTCCGACTGGTGCCGTCCCGGCGCCGGACCCCACTGCGCTTCGACCTCGGCCAGATACGGCTCCTTTGCCACGATCTCCTCGGCCTGTGTCGTGGCCGCGACATTGGCCTGTTGGCCGTAGTGCGCGGCATTGCCTTCCAGCAGCATCTCGCGGAGAGCCTCGGGCGAAGCGGGTGGTTCGAGTTCGTACCCATCGCTCCGCAAGGCATGCAGCAGGTTGAACAGGCTCTCCATCACACCCAGATGCGCCGCCGTTCCCACAGCCCCACCGTTGGGCGGAAAGCCGAAGATCACGATGCCGACCTTGCGCTCCGCCTTGGTTCCGCGCCGGAGTTGCGCCAGTTTCTCGACCCGACGAGACAATATCTCGATCCGCTCGTGGCAAGGGGCCATTTCGCGCCCCGTGCTTCCAGGGCAGGCGCGGGCGCAACCCAGACAGCCGTCCAGACCATGTCGTCCGGCAAAAACCGTGGGATTTGTTGCACCGTCGATCTCCGGCAGGGCCACGAGCATCGTCGTTTCGATCGGCCCGAGCCCGCCCGGGCTCGCCGCCCATTGCCCCAGCGTCTGGAACTCCAGCGGATGCGCTGCGACATAGGGAACATCGAGATCCGTCAGGATGTGGGAAGCGGCCGCGCTGTCGTTATAGGCGGGGCCACCGACAAGACTGAACCCTGTCAGGGAGACCAGCGCATCGATGCTGGTCCCCAGTGCTCCTTTAAAATAGGCGGCGATGGCGGGGCGGGAGTCCAGTCCGGCGGCGAAGGCGGGAACAACCCGCAAGCCGCGAGCCTCGAAGGCTGTGATAACCGCGTCATAATGCGCGGTATCGCCTGAGAGCACATAGGCGCGCATCATCAGAAGCCCGATCGTCGCCTTTGGAGCATCGGGCGCCGGCAGGTCGGCGAGACGCGTGGTGATCTTGCCCGCCAGGCCAGGGTGATAGAGCCCGACGTCGGGATATTCGATCGGCAGCGGCGCCGATAATCCCCGCCACTCCGTCCGCCGCGCATAGCGCGACAAGAGAAATCGCAGCATGGCCTCGACATTGTCGTCCGATCCACCGAGCCAGTATTGCATGGTCAGGAACCAGGCCCGCATGTCCTGAGCCTTGCCGGGGATGAAACGAAGAATCTTCGGCAGGCGGCGGAGCATCGCCATCTGCGATTCACCGCTCGCGGGCTTGTTGGACGAGCCGCGCAAGCGCTTCATCAGCGACATCGCCTTGCCGCCGGGCTGGGCCATGTCGAGGCTCCCGAGCCGCGTCAGTTTCACGATCTCGCTTGCCGCGACACAGCCGATCATCGCGTCGCAACGGTCCCTCCGCGCCCGCAGATCGGGCAGGATCGCGGCGATATGCTCCTCCAGGAACAAAAGATTTGCGATGATCATGTCACCCGAGGCAATCGCGCAACGGGCGGCGTCAAGGGCCCGCGGGTTTTCCGCCCACTCCGCCGCCGCGTGGACGGAAACCGTGACGCCCGGGAAATCCCGTGCCAGTTGTTTCTCGACACGCGCGGCTGGCCCGGCGGCGTGACTGTCAAGAGTCACGATCACCACGCGATAACTGGAGAGCTCATCACCGCGCATAATGGGCCTTTGCGTCGTAGAGCGTTTCGAGGGAAATCACGGCAATGCCCTGTTCCTCCGCGAACCGCTCGGTGTTTCGCCTCGCCTTGCCCCGAACGAAGAACGGGATCTTGCGCAATTCCTTCTCTGCCTCGCCGGCCCAGGTCACACCGGTCGCAGGTGGCGCAGCGGCGGTCTGTTCCGCGTCGTTGAATTCGAAATCGTCGCGGAACATGTGCAGGAGATGTTCCTCCAGCCCCATGATGAGCGGATGTACCCAGGTGTCGAAAATGACATTCGCACCCTCCCATCCAACTTGTGGCGAGAAACGGGCGGGAAAGTCCTGTACATGCACCGGTGCCGAGATCACCGCGCATGGGATTCCAAGCCGCTTGCCGATATGTCGCTCCATCTGTGTGCCGAGGATCAACTCCGGTTGAGTTTTCACGACGGCGGCTTCGACCTCGAGGTAATCGTCGGTGATCAGGGCCTCGAGCCCGAAGCTTTGGGCCAGCGCCCGGATCGGCTTGGCAAATTCCCGATTATAACAGCCCAGCCCGACGACCTCGAATCCCAGCTCATCCCGCGCGATCCGGGCAGCCGCGGCCGCGTGGGTGCCGTCGCCAAAGATGAAGACCCGTTTGCCGGTCAGGTATGTCGAATCCACCGATCGGCTCCACCAGGGGAGTCGGGACCGCGTTTCATCCGTATTCGGACAAACTCCGGTCAGTCCCGCCACTTCCTTCAGAAAATCGCGCGTCGCCCCGATTCCGATCGGAATTGTCCGCGTGTAGGGCTGTCCAAGGGCACGTTCCAGCCAGCGACAGGCGGGCTCGGCGATTTCGGGATAGAGCATCACATTGAAATGCCCGGCACCCAGTCGCGCAATGTCAGAGGGTGCGGCACCCATGGGTGCGACAACATTGATCGCTATGCCGATTTCCCGGAGCAGGCCGGTCAGTTCTTCGACATCATCTCGATGCCGGAACCCGAGAGCGCTTGGGCCGAGAATATTGCAGCTCAGCTCCGGAGTCCGTTCGATAGGCACAGCCAGTCGCCGCGTGATTTGAAGGAAGGCCTCCGACGCGCCGAAATTTTCCTTGCGCTGATAAGATGGCAGCTCCAGCGGGATCACCGGGATGGGCAGCCCCAGGCTCTCGGCGAGACCGGCGGTATCGTCCTGGATCAATTCGGCGGTACAAGAGGCGGCGGTGATGATCGCCTCTGGCTTGAAGCGCTCATAGGCCTCGTGGCAGGCGTTCCGGAACAGATGCGCGGTATCGGCCCCGAGATCCCGTGCCTGGAATGTTGTATAGGTTACCGGGGGCCGTGCTCCGCGGCGCTCGATCATCGTGAAGAGAAGGTCCGCGTAAGTGTCTCCCTGAGGCGCGTGCAGCACAAAATGCAGGTTCCGCATGCCTGTTGCCACGCGCATCGCACCGACATGGGGAGGCCCCTCATAGGTCCAGATGCTGAGCTTCATAGCCGCAGCCCTTCGCGACGGCGCAGGGGACGCGCAAAAAGGCCCGCCAGATCTCCGGCCTGTTCATAGCCATGGACCGGCGTGAACACGAGTTCGATCGCCCATTTCGTAGCCAATCCATCCGCCTCCAGCGGATTGGCGAGACCAAGTCCACAGACAGTCAGATCCGGCCGGGCCGCCCTGCAGCGGTCGAGCTGCAGATCCACGTCCTGGCCTTCGGAAAACAGTGGGCCGGGTTCGATGAGATCGAGATCCGCGCCCACGATCTGGCGGTTCACATAAGGCGAGCCGACTTCGATCGCCGTCATGCCGCATTCCCGGGTCAGAAACCGCGCAAGCGGGATCTCCAGCTGGCTATCGGGAAAAAAGAACACTGACTTGCCTCGCAAGGCCTGCGAGACCTTAGCCACCGCCGCGCGTGCCCGCGCCCGTGGTGCCTGGGTCACCGCGTCGAACCGCGCCCCTGTCACCCCGAACGCCGCGGCGATGGCGGCGAGCCAGGCCGTCGTGCCTTCCTCGCCAAACGGAAAGGGTGCCTCGATCATCCGCGCTCCCCGGCGGGTAAGGGCATCGGCCGTGTCCGACAGGAATGGCTGGGCCAGAATGAACCGCGTGCCGGGACCGACCGTTGCCATCTCCTCACTCCGCCGTGCCGGCAGGCAACGCAGACCCTTGATGCCGAGATCGCCGATCAGACCCACCAGTTGATCCTCAACCGCGTCCGGCAATGCCCCGACCAGGATGAGCTCCGCGGGCTGCTCCGAACGCAGGATCGGAACCATGGCCGCGAGGCAGGCGTCCTCACCTTGGGTAAAGGTTGTCTCGATCCCGGAGCCGGAATAACTCAGGACCCGCACCCGCGGTCCATGCAGCGCGGAGAGCCGCTGCGCTGCCCGGCCGAGGTCGAGCTTGATCACTTCCGATGGGCAGGAACCGACCAGGAACAATTGCCTGAGATTTGGCCGCCGCTCCAGAACACGAGCCACTTCCCTGTCCAGTTCGTCATTCGCATCGGCAAGGCCCGCCAGATCCTTTTCCTCCAGGATCGCCGTCCCGAACCGCGGTTCGCCGAAGATCATCACGCCCGCCGCTGATTGAAGCAGATGCGCGCAGGTCCGGCTGCCGACCACGAGAAAGAACGCGTCCTGCATCTTGCGGTGCAGCCAGATAATCCCGGTCAGCCCACAGAACACCTCACGCTGACCCCGCTCCCTCAGCATCGGGGTGTCCCGGCAGCCGCTCTTGATCGGACTTGTCACGTTCATGCTGTCACCTCGACTTGACGCCGTGCGGCGCGGAGCTTGAGCAGGAACTGGGTGGCATTGATGACATATGCCGCGTATGCGGCCATCGCGATCATCATCTGGCCCCGCGGTCCGGGGGTGCCGGCGAACAGGGACCACAGATAGGCCAGATGCAATGCGATCACGAGGAAGCTGAACACATCCTCCCAGAAAAAGGCTGGGGCAAACAGATATTGCCCGAAAACCGCCTTTTCCCAGATCGCCCCGGTCACCATGATTGCGCAGAGAAATCCGGTCTTTATGAGGATCGAGATCGTCGCAGCCTGATATCCTTCGCCAGTTGCGACGAACCATAGGACAAGGATGAGGGAGACAAGGAAGGCAAGGAACTGCAGCGGCGCCAGAACCGCCTGCACACGGGTCCAGATGCTTTCATCCCGCCGGCGTCTTTCCTCGGCACTGTAGAGGCCTTCCGGAGCCCGCTTATTCTGAGATGCCCGCCCCATGTCGACTCCCCGTGCCTGGGCCTGAGGGGAAAGCTACAGCGGCCCGGCGGAAAGTGTCAATTAAAACTTACACCAAAAAATTTACAGTCCATGTCATATGGATGCCCGATTCGCGCCCTCCCCGCGTAGTCGCGATCACCGCTCGACCTGTCTCACGAAATTTGCGCTTTTGATTCAATAGATCATCGCCATGTCCAAATGCTTTGACATTTGTCGGCATCGGATCGAAGTTAAGGGCAATAAAGCGAGCATCTGGGAGGCGCCCGGTTTCTTTGGGCCAGAACCACAGACAGCGAAGGATGGGGGAAGATGGACCATGGCCCTTTGGAGCGGACAACCCACGACGAGTTGACTGAAAATCTCAATGTCGTCGCCTTGGCGGTGAGGGCGCTTGCTTTTCTGGCCTCTCGCGAAGAGGGTTCGCACAAGAGAACGCAGGAGGCTTTGGTCAAGGAGCTGTGCGAGGCGTTCATTCACTCCGACGAGAGTCGCCGTTACGCGGTCGTGTCGCGTATGATCGCCTCGGGCATAACTTCAACCGAGTTTGTCGATGTCTACGTGCCGCTCGTCGCTCGAAAGCTTGGAGAGGCCTGGGTGGATGATGCAATGTCCTTCGTCGAGGTGACGGTGGGGGCCGCGCGTCTACAGGAGACGGTCCGCTCATTGGGGGGGGCGGATCGTCCCGGAGTGACCATTCCACTGGGGCACCGGGTTCTTCTGGTCATTCCTCAGGAGGAAAATCACACACTGGGTGCCTTCATCGCAGCCAGCCAGTTCCGGCGGTATGGGCTCTGGGTCCATATGGCAATTGGTCAAAGCCCCGGCGAAGTGGTCGAAACCGTCCGCGCGGACAATTTCCAGATGATCGGTATCTCCAGTTCCGGCCGTCAATCGCTGGAGTCGGTCAATCAACTGGTGAGGGCAATCAAGTCCGGTTGTCCGTCCGCGGCGCCGATCGTGTTGGGCGGCAATCTGTGCAATATCGAAAAGCGTGCTCAGGAGTTCACCGGTGTCGACTTTGTGACGACGAACCCGCGGCAGGCCCTTGGCTACTGTGGCTTGACTGCCAATCCCGAACAAGCCATTTGCGATGCAACTGGCATATGATTTGCCGACTTTCTCTGACGCGCGGGAACGAGCGGTGACAAAACGAGAGCAAATGACATGGGGTGCGGGTTCGGATTTGGCCGTGCCGCAGGCGCTCTTTGGCGAAATCCTGTCCAGCGCCGCCGATATCGTCATTGCACTGGATCGGGTTGGGATCATCCAGAATATTTTCGTCAATCCCAATGATCAGGCGCTCGGCTGTCTCGATCATTGGGTTGGTCGGGATATACGCGACTTTGTGACTCCGGAGTGTCAGGAAAAGATCGAGAATGCCTTCGCCGATCTCGCCGCCGGATTTGTGAAGCGGCTCCGCTCTATCGAAATCAATCATGTTGACAATGCCAACTGGGAGTTCCCGATCCGGTATTCGATGATCGACGCCGGGCCTGATGTGCCTATCCTGATGCTGGGTCGCGATCTGGGTCCCGTTGCCGAGATACAGCAGAAGCTGGTCAAGGCCCAGATGGCGCTCGAGAAGGACTATGAGGCCTATCGCGAGTTCAACACTCGATATCGGGTGGTCATGGCGGCGACGCGGGATGCCTTCGCGCTGATCGATGCCCGATCGGGCCGGATCGAGGACATCAATGTTCCCGCCGCCCTCGTCCTGGGGTCTGATCCGGAATCCCTGATCGGCGGGTCTTTTTTCCAAGAGTTCGAAGACCGGCGAAGGACGGAATTTCTCGATGTCCTGAACGCCGCCGCGTCAATGGAAAATGTTGCGCCGATCGTCGCCAGGACCCGGCGTGGTCGTCTGACGGTCAAGCTTTACCCTTCCGTCTTTCGCGCGGCCGGGCAGCTTGTATTGCTCTGCCGGATGGAGGCCGAGGAGGTCGCGGAGCCGTTGGCCGAGGAGCTTGGTCACAATCTCCGTGCCCTGTTCAACAAGGGCTTCGAGGCTATGGTTTTTACCGATGCCCGGGGTGGAATTCAGAGCGCGAACGAAAGTTTCCTCAATCTCTGCGATGTGGCCGGGCCGAGCGGTCTCGTTGGCAAATCCCTGGCGGATTTTCTGGTGCGTGGCGGAGTCGATCTCAAGATCCTCATCGACGGTGCGACCCGCGCCGGCCGGATGCGTCTCTATGCGACGAAGCTCGAAACCGCGTTTGGAGCGCAGCGTCCCGTCGAAGTGTCTGCGACCTGGATCAACGGCCGCGCCGATCCGGGCTTTGCCTTTGTCTTGCGGGATATGTCCCGGATCGAGACCGCTCCCGCGGTGATGGCTCCGGCCAATGGCGACGTAGCCCGGAATGTCATGGAACTGGTGGGCGCGACGCCGCTCAAGGATATCGTGGCGGCCACCACCGATGTTGTGGAAAAGATGTGCATCGAGACGGCGGTGGAGCTGACCCGGAACAACCGGGTCGCCGCCGCCGAGATGTTGGGGCTCTCGCGCCAGAGCCTCTATGTCAAACTCCGCAAATACAATCTGCTGAGCCGCTCCGGCGAGGAATAGAATCACCTTGATCCGGGCATGACTGTATAGTTTAATTGACAGTATGGCTGTCATTCATGACTTACATGTGCGTCGCTATCCGGTTCCCGCCGCCGCGCTGGAACTGATAAAGCCGATCACCTGGTTTCCACCGATGTGGGCCTTCCTCTGTGGCGCGGTGTCCAGTGGGGTTGGTTTTTCTGGCCACTGGCCGATGATCGGTCTCGGCATCATCCTTTGCGGCCCGATCGTTTGTGGCATGAGTCAGGCAGCCAATGACTGGTGTGACCGCCACGTAGATGCGATCAACGAGCCCGGCCGACCGATCCCCTCGGGCCGGGTTCCTGGCCACTGGGGTCTGTTCATCGCCTTGGCCATGTCCGCGCTTTCGCTCGTCGTCGCCTTTGTCCTCGGCCCTTGGGGTTTTTATGCCACTCTGGTCGCGGTCATCGCCGCCTGGGCCTATTCCGCCGAGCCGATCCGGCTCAAGCGCTCTGGCTGGTGGGGACCCGGTCTGGTCGGTCTCTGCTACGAGGGGCTGCCCTGGTTCACCGGCGCCGCTGTTCTTGCAGGCGGCGCGCCCCCGCTCCCCGTCGTCATCGTCGCCCTACTTTACGCAATCGGAGCTCATGGGATCATGACCTTGAACGATTTCAAGGCGCTGGAGGGTGATCGGGTCATGGATATTCACTCCCTCCCTGTGACGCTCGGCCCTGAACGCGCGGCGCGCATCGCCTGCGTGGGAATGGCGCTGCCCCAGGTCGTGGTGATCCTCTCTCTGGCATCACTTGGCCGTCCGGTTCATGCCGCGATCATACTTGGCCTGCTCCTGCTTCAGTGTCTCGCCATGCGTGTCCTTTTGCGCGATCCCAAGGGCAGGGCGCCTTGGTATAACGCGACGGGCGTGATGCTCTATGTATCCGGCATGATGGTCGCGGCCTTTGCGCTCCGGTCCCTCGGGGGAATGTCATGACCCTCGGCTGGGTGTCGATCCTCCGGCTCGGTCTTGTCCAGACGGCGCTGGGCAGCATCGTCGTTCTCACCAGCTCCACCCTGAACCGGCTGATGGTCGTTGAACTGGCCCTTCCGGCAATTTTACCAGGCCTTCTCGTCGCGCTCCACTATGGAGTTCAGATCACTCGACCGAGTTGGGGATTCCTCTCCGACCAGGGCGGCAATCGTTCGTTCTGGATCGTTGTGGGCATGGCAGCCCTCGCCGCCGGGGCGATGCTGGCGGCGCTCGGCCTCGTCTGGATGGAGAGCGACTTCCCGCCGGGCCTTGTCCTCTCCATCTTCGCCTATGTCTTGATCGGGCTTGGCGTGGGATCGGCGGGAACCTCGGTGCTTGCCCTGCTCGCCACCGGAACGCGACCCGATCAAAGGGGAGCCGCCGCCACGATCACCTGGCTGATGATGATCGCAGGGATCGCTGTCACCGCGAGCACGGTCGGAGCATTCCTCGAACCCTATTCCCTCGCGCTTCTTCTCGAGATCGTCGGTACGGTGACCGTTGGTGCCTTCGGACTGAGCTGCCTTGCCATCTGCGGGATCGAGCGTCGCATCCTTGTGCCTCCTCCGACCCGCTCCGTTCCGTTTCGCGCCGCGCTGCGCGAGGTCTGGTCCGATCCGCGTGCCCGTAACTTCACCTTCTTCGTCTTCCTGTCGATGATCGCCTATTTCATGCAGGAATTGATCCTCGAACCCTATGCCGGCCTTGTCTTCGGGCTCACCCCCGGGGAATCCACCGCCCTTTCCGGCGCACAACATGGCGGCGTTTTCCTCGGCATGATCACCGTGGGTCTCGCCGTCTCGGGCCTCCGGATCGGAACGATCCGCGCCTGGGTCGTCGGGGGGTGCCTGCTCTCCGCCGTGGCGCTGGTGCTTCTGGCGACGCTGGGCCAGGGCAGGGTGCTCGTCCCGCTTTCCGCCGCGGTGATGACCCTGGGCTTTGCCAACGGCGTCTTTGCCGTGTCGGCCATCGCCGCGATGATGGAACTCGCGGGCGGGGGACGGGAACGTCGCGAAGGAACCCGCATGGGACTCTGGGGCGCGGCGCAGGCCATCGCGGCGGGTTTTGGGGGATTGCTTGGCGCGGCACTCGTCGATCTCTTCCGCCTCGGCCTTTCCCGCCCGGCGGATGCGTTCGGCGCGGTCTTCCTGCTTGAGGCGGCGCTCTTCATCGCCGCCGGACTGCTCGCCTTCGTCATCATGGAAGGCGGATCCCGGCAGCTTCAAACAGCCACCACGGAAGGACAAGCGCATGACCTATGATGTCGTGATCGTGGGCGGCGGCCCATCCGGCGCAACGGCGGCGGACCATCTCGCCCGGGCGGGCCGATCGGTGGCCCTGATCGACCGGGCCGGGCGGATCAAACCCTGCGGCGGCGCCGTGCCTCCGCGGTTGATCGAGGATTTTGACATTCCCCCCTCGCAGATCGTCGCCCGGATATCCGCCGCGCGCATGATCTCCCCCACGGCGCGCTGCGTCGATATCCCGATCGAGGGCGGCTATATCGGCATGGTCGATCGCGAACCTTTCGATGCCTTTCTGCGGGACCGCGCCGTCGCCTCGGGGGCGACCGCCGTCACCGGGACCTATCTCGGGATCACGCGCGACACGCGCGGGACACAGGTCCGGTATCGCGACAAGGACAGTGGCGAGGAGCGGTCTCTTTCGACTCGCCTGGTGATCGGCGCGGATGGCGCACGATCGGATGTCGCCCGGGACGAAGTTCAGGGCGGCGACAAGATCCCCTATGTCATCGCCTATCACGAAATCATCGACGCGCCGGAGGGCGGATCCTACGATCCCGTGCGCTGCGACGTGATCTATGATGGCGCGATCTCGCCCGACTTCTATGGCTGGATCTTCCCGCATGGCAAACAGGCGAGCGTCGGCATGGGAACGGGTGTCCCCGGCATCGACCTCAAGGCCGCGACCCGGGCCCTGCGCCGCGCCTCTGGTCTCGAAACCTGCCGCACGATCCGCAAGGAAGGCGCTCCGATCCCGCTGCGTCCGCTCGACCGCTGGGACAATGGCCGGGACGTGGTGCTGGCCGGGGATGCCGCGGGCGTGGTCGCCCCCTCCTCGGGCGAAGGCATCTATTATGCGATGGTCGGCGGCCAACGCGCGGCCGAGGCGGCGGAGGCTTGCCTGCGGTCGGGCAAGGCGCGCGACCTCCGCCTCGCCCGGAAATGGTTCATGGCCGAGCACAAGACCGTCTTTCGCGTGCTCCGGGTCATGCAGGATGCCTACTATAAATCCGACGATCGACGCGAACGCTTCGTCTCGCTCTGCCATGACAGGGACGTCCAGCGCCTGACCTTCGAGGCCTATATGAACAAACGACTTGTCCGGGCGCGCCCGATGGCCCATCTGAGGATCATGGCAAAGAACATAGGACACCTGACCGGATTGGTCCCGGCGGCGATGACATGATGGAACTGGTTCCCGCCTGGGTCGATGGCACCCTTGCTCCGGTCGAGAAGCTGGAAGTGCATCGCCGTGGCCTGCGGCATATGGCGGTGTCGGTCTTCGTGACCCGGGGCGAGGATGTCCTGATCCAGCGCCGGGCGCTCGGCAAATATCATACGCCGGGCCTCTGGGCGAACACCTGCTGCACCCATCCGCGCTGGGGGGAGAGCCAGGAGGCCTGCGCCGTCCGCCGCCTCGGGGAGGAACTCGGGATCCATGGCCTGACCCTGACCCCGCGGGAGCGGCTCGAATATCGCGCAGCCGTCGGAAACGGGCTGATCGAACACGAGGTCGTCGATATCTTCGTCACGGAGGCACCGGAGGGGCTCGTCATCGAGCCGGACCCGGAGGAAGTCATGGCGGTCCGCTGGGTCAGCCTCTCGGACCTGACCCGGGACGTTGTTCGCGATCCGGCGGGCTTCACGCCCTGGCTGCGGATCTATCTCGAACAGAGCCACGAACGGATTTTTGGACCCCTCGCCGCCGCCTGATCCTTGGCGGGCCCCGCGGACATCCAAGGGTGTCCGCGCTTGGCGGTCGTGTAACTATATGATTTTGAATGGTAATTCGAAAAAGGGTCCCGCGGACGTTTCAAGCGCCACGTCCCGGTTCCCTGAGGGTACGGGCGTGATCGTCTCGACCCTGTCCGGCGTCGCGAAGGACGCCGGGGCAGGCGGGCCTCAGGCGATCGCGGCCTGAAGGCCGAAGCGGGCGGGGATCGCGCCGAGCGCGTCGAGACAGCGCGCGGCGATGTCCGAAGCGGCAAGGCCCGCGTCGGCATACATCTCGGCCGGCGAGGCCTGATCGATGAAACGGTCGGGCAGGGTCATCACCCGGATGCGCACGCCCCTGTCCAGACGCCCGGTGCTCGCCATCCAATGCAGGACGCGGGCGCCAAAGCCGCCCTCCGCCCCCTGTTCGACGGTCACGATCGCCGGGTGATGGCGCAGCAGCTGGTCGATCAAGTCGGTGTCGAGGGGTTTGGCAAACCGCGCATCGGCGACGGTGGCGGTGATGCCCCGCGCCGCGAGCTGATCGGCGGCGCGCAGGCATTCGCCCAGATGGCCGCCGAAGCTGAGGATGGCGACACCGGAGCCTTCGCGCACCACACGGCCCTTGCCGATGTCCAGCCGGACCGGTCGTTCGGGCATGGGCACGCCCAGCCCCTCGCCCCGGGGATAGCGAAAGGCGATCGGACCCTCGTCATGGAGGGCGGCGGTATGGACCATATGGACGAGTTCCGCCTCGTCCCCCGCCGCCATCACCACGAAGCCCGGCAGGTTGGCGAGATAGCCGATGTCGAAGGATCCGGCATGGGTCGCCCCGTCCGCCCCGACCAGTCCCGCCCGGTCGATGGCAAAGCGCACGGGAAGGCGCTGGATCGCCACGTCATGCACGACCTGATCATAGCCGCGTTGCAGGAAGGTCGAATAGATCGCGCAGAAGGGTTTGAGGCCCCCGGCGGCGAGACCGGCGGCGAAGGTGACGCCATGCTGTTCGGCGATCCCGACATCGAAGACGCGAGCGGGAAAGCGTTTCTGCATCGGGCAGAGGCCGGTGCCGTCGGGCATGGCGGCGGTGATGGCCACGACCTTGGGATCGGCCTCGGCGGCCCTGACCAGTTCCGCGCCGAAGACGGCGGTATAGCTCGGGGCGGCGGGGGTGGATTTCTTCTGGGCGCCGGAGGCGACGTCGAAGCTGGCGACGCCATGATATTTGTCGGCGGATTTTTCGGCCGGGGCATAGCCCTTGCCCTTGACCGTCACGCAATGGATCAGGACCGGGCCGGTGGCACGGGTCCGGGCGGCGCGCAGCACGGGGAGCAGATCCGCCATCGAATGGCCGTCGATCGGGCCGATATAGGTGAAGCCCAGTTCCTCGAAGAGCGTGCCGCCGCCGGTCAGGCCGGTGACGAGGCCGTGGGCGCGTCTGGCCCCGGCGCGGAAGGGTTCGGGCAGGTGGCGGGCGAAGCCGTCGGCGATTTCCTTGAGCGCAGTGAGCGGCGTGTTGGCATAGAGCCGCGAGAGATATTTCGACATGGCGCCGACCGGGGGCGCGATCGACATTTCATTGTCGTTGAGGATCACGAACAGGCGGCGGCCCTGGGCGCCCGCGTTGTTCATCGCCTCATAGGCCATGCCGGCGCTGATGGCGCCATCGCCGATCACCGCGACCACGTCGCCCGTCGCCTCGCCCATGTCGCGTGCGACGGCGAACCCGAGGCCCGCCGAGATCGAGGTCGAGGAATGCGCGGCGCCGAACGGGTCGTAAGCGCTCTCGGCGCGCTTGGTAAAGCCGCTGAGGCCGCCGCCCTGGCGCAGGGAGGGCATCCGGGAGCGGCGTCCGGTGAGGATCTTGTGCGGATAGCATTGGTGGCCGACGTCCCAGATCAGCTTGTCATAGGGCGTGTTGAAGACGGCATGGATCGCCACGGTCAGCTCGACGACGCCGAGGCTGGAGCCGAGATGGCCGCCGGTCCGGGACACCGCGGCGATGAGTTCGGAGCGCAGTTCCCGGGAGAGGGCGCCCAGCTCGGGGTCGGACAGGCGCCTGAGGTCGGCGGGGCTCTGGACGAGGTCGAGAAGGGGGGTGGCTGACATGGGGTGCCTCCTGGAGCATTCTCAGCGAAAGTGTATTCGGTTTCGCGGCTCGAAAATGCGCAATATCAAAGGACTGGAGGGACTTTCACGGATCGGGGATCCTGGAAATCCCTCCAGGTCAGGTGTCGGCGCGCGGGGACGGCCGCGCGCCGCGGAACTTCACTGGTAGGTCGGAGGTCCACTGGCCGCGAGTTCCGGCCAGTCGGCGATCATGTTCATGCCCCCGAGCGGTTTCTGGTGCTCCTTGTGGCAGGTCGCACAGGCGATCTTGGGCGCATCGCCATGGACCGGCCCGAGCCGGTTGGCGGGCAGGACATCGACCAGCGGTGTCAGATAGTCGTTGTTCGCCGAGAGGACCATCTCGATGCCGAGCAGCGCGGTCGCCCATTGCGGCGTGACCTGTCCACCATCGTAGAAGGCGCGGGTGTTGTGGCAGAAGGTGCAGTTCACATTCAGCGCGTTGGAGAAATAGTTCATCAGGCTGAAGGTGCGTTCCGCGTCCTGCCAGGTCGGATCGCCCGGCTGGTGTTGGACGCGGGGTTCGAGGTCGTGAACCTTGATGCTCTTGCCCTCCAGCAGATAGCTTTCCAGGGCGTCGGAGGGCAGGGAGGTGTACTGGCTCTGGACCGTGACGCGGTTCTGGACGGCGCCCCATCCGGTCTTGGTCTCCACCACCGGATCGATCCGGAACCAGGTGTTGGAGGGCACGTTCTGGCCGCGGTGGCAGGTGTAGCAGTTCACCCCCGCGTTGCCGCTGACATTGACATGCCCGGAATAGTCCTCGTTCAGATGCTGGGTCATCTGGATCATGCGGCGGGCGACGACCTTGGTATAGTGCGAGTCCTCACCGAAGGTTTCCGGATCGCCGTCGCCGTGGCAATAGGCGCATCCCTGGTCCGGGGCGACCCATTGGGTGATGTTGGCCATGACCCGGTTGAAATTGTCCTCGGTCAGGTCGCCGAGGACCTGGACGTTCTTGTAGATATCCTTGGCCAGCGGCTCGCCCCCCGCCGGTATGATCGGGGGTTCGGTGGAATAGGCGGCGATGGTCGGGTCGGGTGTCGTCACGGCGCTCTTGAATTTCGTGACTTCCATGCCGGTGCCCGGGGGGCCGGTCTGGATTGACACGGTGGGGAACGGATATCCCCACACCACCAGGAGCGTCGCCGCGACGATGCCGCCCCCGATCACACCGGTGACGATTCCGGGCGTGTAGAAATCCTTGGGATGCTCGTTGTTCCATTTGGTCAGCCAGTCGAAGATGGACATGAGTCATCCCCCCGTCGAAGTGTAGGATTCGTATCCGTAGTCCCCGAGGTATTCCGGTGCGAAATGGTGTTCCTGCGCCCAGAGGAACCAGTTGTCGACCACGGTTCCGGTCAACAGGATTCCGATGCCGCCGGTGATCGGGGTCAGGACGGCGAACCACCAGGCCCAGCGATGGATGCCTTCCATCGTCGCATTGAACCCCATCGTCCAGCGCCAGAACAGCGCCGCGCGTTCGGAGGCCGTGCCCCGGTCGACGATCTGTTCCAGCTCGCGGTCGCCGCCGAGGCGGGTCACGGCGAGGATGGTTGCGCCATGCATCGCAAAGAGCAGGGTCGAGCCATAGAGGAAGACGATCGAGAGGCAGTGGAAGGGGTTGTAGTAGAGATTGCCGTAGCGGATCGAGAAGGCCGCCGTCCAGTCGAGATGCGGGAAGATGCCATAGGGCACCATTTCCGACCAGGAGCCCATCAGGATCGGCCGGAAGAGACCGATCACGAGAAAGAGCCAGATGGCCGACAGGAAGGCCCAGGCGACATGTTTGCCCATGCCGAGTTCCGCCGCGCGGCGATAGGTGCGCAGCCACCAGGACATGACCGAGATCAGGAGGAAGAAGCTCGCGATCAGGTACCAGCCGCCGTCGCGCAGGGGGGGCATCCGCAGGCCGTATTTGGGGCTCGGCGGCTCCAGCGCCAGCCAGAACAGCTGGCGCAGGAATTCCGGCAGGGAGAAGCCGACCTGCTGGAGCATGTTCAGGCCGATGATGAAGAACCAGAGGCCGCCCGTGGCGAGGGATATGACCCCGAACCAGCCGAGATAGATCGGCCCGAGCTGGGCATTGCCGACCCAGCCGATGAGCGAGGAATGGGTCGGGGTTCCGGAGCGGCCGGCGGCGAGGCCCCGGCCATTGTCGGTTCCGGTCTCAGGGGGGCCTTGAACCTGAACCTGGGTGAAGATGTTGTAGTATTCAGCCATTTTTACATCCCCCGGGCTGGCCAGATCGGCAGCTCAAGCCACCAGTTCCACCATTGCGGCCAGCCTTCGGTCCATACGGGCCCCGAAATGATGATGCAGATCGCCGACCAGAACCCGGCATTCAGAGCGAGCAGCAGGCCGAGGCGGTGAATGCCGAGCGTGCCGACCGAATAGCCGATCAGGTCGCGAAAGAAGGTATCCTCGTCATCGGGCGTCTTCATGTCCTCGCCCTTCTCGGGGTTCGCCGCCGAGAGGATCAGGCCGCCATGGAGCGCCAGGGCAAGGGTGGTGGTGAAGAACAACGTCACCGCCAGCATGTGCGCCGGATTGTAATGGAAATGCAGATATTGATAGCCGGTGTTCGACACCCAATCGAGATGGCTGAAAATGCCGTATGGAAATCCGAATCCCCAGGCGCCGAGCAGCAGGGGACGAAACACCACCAGCGTCGCATAGGCGAAGATGGCGAAGCCGAAGGCGATCGGGACATGAAGGCCGATGCCGAGCTTGCGGCAGATCTCGACCTCCCTGAGCGCCCAGCTGATGAAGGAGGCGAGCGCGCAGATCGTGATGACCTGCCAGAGACCCCCCTTGGCGAGGGGCGCGAAACCGAGACCGTAGCTGATGTCCGGTGGGGCGATATTGATCAGCCAGGGATTGAACTGGTGCTGCATCGCAGCGCCCCAGAAGATCAGGATTGTCCCGAGAGTGGCAAAGAACAGGGTCGTAACCCCGAAAAAACCGACGTAGAACGGCCCGATCCAGAAATCGAACAGATCGCCGCCGATCAGCGTGCCGCCTCTCACACGATATTTTCTTTCGAAACTGAGGAGTGACATTCTTTCGACCCCGCGATGGGCAGCGGTCGCCTCAGGGGCGCCGCGCCGTCCTTTGAATTGTTGAGCCGCGGGCGAGGGGAAAAGGCTCCGCCCGCGGCGGTTGTAAAAACCGGACGGATCCGGTCGCGCGCCGGTTTAGCCGGCGTGCCGCTGGGCGGCGATTTCGAACCAGTTGTAATAATCCGTGCTCAGGAGAACGAGATGGATCATCACGGCCAGCAGGAAAAGGAACACCCCCTGCACCACGAAGACGCGGCGCGGATCGAAGATCAGCCACAGCTTGTAAAACTTGCTCATGCTTCAATCCCCCTCAAAACCACGGGCGCCAGATGAACACGGCAAGATGAGCAACCACGG
Organism: Amaricoccus sp.; assembly: GCA_048594665.1. GTDB lineage: Bacteria > Pseudomonadota > Alphaproteobacteria > Rhodobacterales > Rhodobacteraceae > Amaricoccus. The sequence continues at coordinate 26,128 of JBMDWT010000047.1, forward strand.
CGACCGCCGTGAAGAGCCAAAGCCCGCTCATATAGACCGCGTGCAGTTCCTGCGCCTGTTCATCAGTGAGACCTGTGAACGACAGGTCAGTATTGTCAGCCATCAACTGTCCTCCGGAAAGTTCGACTGAGGCCGTGCAACCTCACGGCCCAAGGTCGCTGACAAAGCCAAGGCTCCGCCCGCTATCGACCCGCGAACGGGTCGAATTTCTGAGAGCGCCTTTCGACCGGACAAGGTCGGCTCGCGCGCTCTGTCTATTGTCTCGCCGCGATCCCCCGGCGCATCGAATGAGTTCATTCGACGGGAGATCGCTCCAAAGCGGCTAGGCCGAGAAGATCGTCGGCGTGATGATCATCGCCCGGCTTCGGGCCCGGGCGATCACGCCCGGATTGCGACCCGCGCGCGTCCCCAGGAGGGCGCGCGTCCAGGGAATGAATTCGAACGGCAGGGCAATGAGGAAGATCAGACTGAAATACAGCCAGTATTCCGCCCGCGTGTCCTGTCCATGTCCATGCGAAGGCTCGGTATCGATCCCATGAAACGCCATTATGCCGTCCTCCCCTGAGCGCTTGTCCTTGTTTCGGTCGGCCGCAGACCTTGCACGGTGCCGAGGTCGACCCGTCCCGCGCCCGTGTCGAGCGCGCGTTTCTCCGCCGCGTCCCGCAGCGTCTTGGCCGCCGAGATCCGGGTCAGCACCGGATGCGTGGCGACGATTTCATCGAGCAGCCGCTGGGCATCGATGTCCCAGGGCAGGTCGCGGCGCAGGTTGGTCGGCGTCGCCTCGGCCGCGTCCAGATCCGTGCCGAGCGGCAGGATATGAAAGAGCGCATCGAAGAGAGCGTTGCAGACTTCCTGAACCAGCCAGGTCGCCCCGGCGTATCCCATGAAGGGCGTGCCCGTGGCGCGCCGGATCGCGGCGCCGGGAAAGCCCGCCGGGATGAAGGCGGGCTTCGGCCCGAAACCTCCCGTCATCTCGGCCATGTACATCTTCTCGTTGATCGAGCCCATCACGATCAGCGGCCGTTTCTGGTGCATCATCGCCCGTATCGCGGGATTGTCGGTCTTTTGTCCCGCGCTTCGCGACACCGCGAAGGCGCAGGGCAGGCCCATCTCGGTTTCGAGGAAATGCCGGACGCCGCGCGTGTAGGTTTCAGTCGCGACGATGGCAAAGCTCGCGGTGGCAAAGAAATCCTGGGTAACGGAGCGCCAGAGATCCCAGAGCGGCTTGATCGTCGAATGTTTCTCGCGCTCGATGAAGGGCTCGGGATCGAGGCCCAGCATCTCGCCCAAGGTGCGCAGGAACAGCGTGGTGCTTTCGAGTCCGATCGGCGCCTGAAGATAGGGCTTGCCGAGGATTTCCGCGAGGCCGCGGCCGAATTCGCGGTACATCACGATATTGGCGTCGGCATTCACCAGATGCGCCATCTCCGCGACATGCGAACCCAGCGGCATCACCATGTTTACCTCGGCCCCGATGCCTTCGACCAGCCTGCGGATTTCATGCAGATCCGAGGGCATGTTGAAGGCGCCATACATCGGCCCGAGGATATTCACGCGGGGGCGACCGCCGGGGGCGCGGGTTTCCTTGGGCATCCGGCCCTTGGTCATGCCGAATTCGGTGAAGGCCCAGGTCATCGCGCGGTCTGCGGATTGCCATTGGTCCTCGTCGATGGTTCGGGGCAGGAAGCGCTGGATGTTGGTGCCCTGGGGCGTGACGCCGCCGCCGATCATTTCGGCGATCGATCCGGTGACCACGACCGCCGGAAGGACGGGATCGAGCGTGCCCCAGGCGCGTTTCATCGCCTCCTCGGTGCCCGATCCCATTTCGCCCTCGCCGAGGCCGGTGACGGTGATGGGCAGTTCATGCGGGGGCAGGGCGTCGGTGTAATGGAGAACGCTCGTGACGGGGAGGTTCTCGCATCCCACGGGGCCGTCGATGACGACCTGGAGGCCCTTGATCGCGGTGAAGGCATAGACCGCCCCCCAATAGCCGCCGGCGCGGTCGTGATCCTGAATGAGCATCAGATCATCTCCGCCGCTTTGGCCGCGCGGGCCTGTTTTTCGAGCTTCTTCTCGTGGCGGGCGCGGAATTCCGGTTGAAGGTTCGGATTGCCTTCCCAGATTCCGGCGGTGTCGCCTTGGCCGGTTCCCTCGAAGAAGGCGCGCATGGTTTCCATGCGGCCCTTGTTGGCGATGGCGGCATTGACCACCTGCGCCAATTGTCCGGCACCCGCGATCCCCATCAGGGGACGCGCGGAGATCAGGTTGGTGAAATAGAGGGCGGGGATGCCCTTTTCCTTGGCCTTCTGGACGACCGGCGTGGTGCCGATGGCGAGGTCGGGGCGCACCCCTTCCATCGCCGCGCAATCGTCTTCGAGGCTGGCCCGGAACTTCACCACCGTTCCGCGCGCACGCAGCCAGTCGGCATCGGCGGCGGACCAGGGCGTCCGGGGGCAGGCAGTGCCGACATAGGGAATATTGGCACCGGATTCGATCAGGAGACGGGCGACGAGCAGTTCGGACCCTTCGTAGCCGGAGAGAGTGATGGTGCCGTTGATCGGATTGTTCGCAAGGCCCTGGGTGATGGCCGGAAGGGCGGCGTTCTGGGCGGCGGCGACCGCGTCGGTGGCGAGGCCGAAGGTTTCGCCGATGGCGGCGAGCCAGGCGGCGGTTCCGTCGACGCCGACCGGCGCGGAGCCGAGGATCGGGCGGCCCGCCTGTTCGAATTCCCGGATCGCGGCGGTATAGAAGGGATGGATCGCGGCGACCGCGCCGCAATCGAGCGCGGCATAAAGTTCGCGCCATTCCCGGCAGGGGACGACCGGACCGGCGGCGAGGCCGAGCGGGGCGAGGAGCTGGCCGATCGACATCGGATCCATCGGGAACATCTCGCCCAGCAGCGTGACGGTGGGCCGGTCGGACTTGCCGCCCCGGGGCGCGGGCACGGGGCCGGCTTCGATTTCGCGGCGGGCATAGGCGAGCATGGCGCCCGCGAGCACGTCCTTGGCCTCGGCGTGGGTCGGCACCCCGAAGCCGGGCACGTCGATGCCGACGATGCGCACGCCGTCGATCTGGTCGGGCAGGAGACGCAGCGGCACGCCGGAGGCCGTCGGCACGCAGAGATTGGTGACGATGATCGCGTCATATCTGGACGGATCGGCGAGATCATGGACCGCCGCCCGGATATCCTCGAACAGCTTGCCGGTGACGAGCGATTCCGAATTGAACGGCACATAGCCGACCGAGCGACGCGCGCCGTAGAAATGGCTGACGAAGGTCAGGCCATAGACGCAGCAGGCCGAGCCCGACAGGACCGTCGCCACCCGCCGCATCCTGAGGCCGACGCGCAGCGAGCCGAAGGCGGGGCACATGCTCTGGGGTTTGTCGTGGGGTCCGGTGGGGTAATCGGCGGCGTATTGCGCCATCAGTTCCGCATTGCCGTCCATCGCGGCGGCGCGCAGCTTCTCCGCGCCGGAGTGACAGCCGGTGTCCTCCGCCGGGACCGGTGGCGCCGCCTGTGTCATGCCGCCTGCTCCGTCCGGGGGCTCGCATTGTGGAAGGGACAGCGGGACAGATCGGGCCGCGCCCGGGGCTCCGGATCGGGACGGGGGGCTTGCCCGCGGATCTCGCGCAACGCGGTTTCCGCCCGGTGCAGTTCGAGGAGGTCAAACATTGTCATACACCACTTCGAGCGAGGGTTTCGGAGCATAGTGCTTGCCCCGCATGTCGGCGTCGGTGGCAGGTTCCAGGACGATATCCCCGCCGGTGTCCTTGGCGGAAAACAGGCCGAGCAGCCCGTCCTGGGTCAGCGTCCGGGGCCGGTTGGGAATGGAGCCTTCGATATTCGCCGCGAGTTCGGCGAACATGGGTCCCCATTGCGAGGCGCTGGTCCCCACGATCTGGTAGTTCGCCGATTTGCGGCGGATGTCGTCGTTGGCGGGAATGGTGGCGAGGATCGGGATGCCGACCGCCTCGGCGAAGGCGGTGGCCTCGCCGGTGCCGTCGTCGCGGTTGATCACCATGCCCGCGACCCCGACATTGCCGCCCATCTTGCGGAAATATTCCACCGCCGAGCAGACATTGTTGGCGACATAGAGCGACTGGAGGTCGTTCGACCCGACCACGATCACCTTCTGGCACATGTCCCGCGCGATCGGCAGGCCAAAGCCGCCGCAGACCACGTCGCCGAGGAAATCGAGCAGCACATAGTCGAAGTCCCAGTCGTGGAAGCCGAGCTTCTCCAGGAGTTCGAACCCGTGGATGATGCCGCGGCCGCCGCAGCCGCGTCCGACCTCCGGTCCGCCGAGTTCCATCGCGAACACCCCGGACCGCTTGAAACAGACGTCGCCGATCGCGACTTCCTCGCCGGCGAGTTTCTTGCGCGTCGAGGTCTCGATGATGGTGGGGCAGGCCTTGCCGCCAAAGAGCAGCGAGGTGGTGTCGGATTTGGGGTCGCAGCCGATCAGCAGCACCCGTTTGCCCTGCTCCGCCATCATGCAGCTCAGATTGGCGAGGGTGAAGCTCTTGCCGATGCCTCCCTTGCCATAAATCGCGATGATCTGGGTGGCCTTGGTGGCCTCGCGCACAGGGATGTCCCCGAGCGGCGCATGGGCTTCCGCGCGCAGCCGCCGATCGTTTTCGGCGATGCCTCCGAGGTCCGGAACGGCGATGTTCATGGCTGAGCACTCCAGTCGAGGATCATTTTCAGGCAGGCGGGATCGGTGAAGGCGGTGGCATAGGCATCCGACGCGGCGGTCGCCGGCCGGGTGTGGGTGACGAGGCCGTCGAGTGACAGCGCTCCGGATTCGATCAGGGCGCGCGTGGCCACGAGGTCGTCGCGGGTCCATTCCGCCGCCACCCGGAAGCGCGCCTCCTTCATGAAGGCGGGCGGAAAGGCAAAACTGAGCGGTTCGGAATAGAATCCGGCCAGAACGATCTCGCCACCGCGCGCGATCCGGCCGATCAGACTGTTGAGCAGGCTGGCATCGCCCGTCACATCATAGATCGAGGCATAGTCGCGCCGCGGATCCGCCTCGGGATCGAGCACCTGATATCCAGCCGCGCCCAGGCGACGGTCCGGGTTGATGTCCCAGACCGTGGGCGCCGCCCCGCCCGCCGCCAGCGTCAGGCGCGCCAGCATCCGGCCCAGCACACCATGGCCGACGATCAGATCCGGCAGGCTGTGATCGATCCCCGCGATGGCATGGCGCGCGGTCGCGGCCAGCGCCAGCAAGGCCCCCTGTGCGCCGAGACCGCCATCGATCCTTATCGCGCGATCCGGATGGGTTACCAGATGGCGGGCGGCGCCGCCGAAGAGCCCCTTGACCGGCCCGAAACAGTTCGCCCCGGGCACGAAGACCCGGTCACCCGGACGCAGGGGGGAACTCCGACCCGCTTCGATCACCCGACCCGTGGCCTCGTAGCCGGGCACCAGCGGATAACCCATGCCGGGGAAGGGGGGCATCTGGCCGGACCAGAACAGTTTCTCGGTGCCGGTGGAAATGCCGGTGTGGTCGATCTCGACCAGGATATCGTCGGAGCCGGGAGCAGTGAGCGGAAGGTCGGTGAATTCGATGTGGCCGGGATCTCTCAGCAGTACCGCCTTGGTTTCCATCACGCCCTCCCCGTCGCGCTACCGGGGGACTCGCAGGACCCGTTTGCCGACAGATGTAAATTTAAACGTACATTAATTTATGTCAACTAAAATAGACATTGCTATTGGCGGCGCGCGGTCATGACCTGCGTCACAAAGGGCCGTGCCATTCGGGGCGTGCGAATCCGGTCGAATCCGGCCTCGGTCAGGAGCGCTGCGATCCGCGCGGGAGAGCGCACCTGACCCGTGCCCATCGCCATGGTATAAAAGGAAAAATAGCCATCGCCGAATCGATGGGGGCTTGCGCCGCCCGACATCGGCTCCGAAATCAGCAGCAAGCCATCCGGCGGCAGGGCGGCATGAACCCGGGCCAGCAGGGCCGCGACCGTCTTGTCCTCATGGTCAAAGAGGATCCGGATCAGGCTGATCGCATCCGCCCCGCTGGGCAGGGGATCGGCGCGGAAGCTGCCCCCCACCGTCGTGATCCGGCCCTCGACCGGGGAACCCGCCAGGGCTCGATCCGCCGCCTCCACCACCGTTGGAAGGTCGAAGAGCGTCAGGCGGGTTTTGGGGAACAGATCGGCGACGACCTTTAGAAACGCTCCGGTCCCGCCGCCGACATCCATCAGATGCGAGACCCCGTCGAGATCGACCGCCCGCAGGGTCTCCTCCGCCACAAGACCTTGCGTGACCGCCATCAGCTCGGAATAGGCCTCCGCCGCCGGACCGTCGGCTCCGCCCCGGACATAGGGCCAGAAGCGGGCCAGCTCGGTGTCTGTCTCGCCCCGGAGCAGGGAGAGCGGCATGGCAATGTCGCGGTAGAACAGCCGATGATGGAGGATCATCGCCTCCAGTCCGGGAACCGCCAGCACCGCCGCCCCCAACCGGCCGAGCGCATAACGTCCGTCCCGCCGGCGATCGAGCAGGTCGAGCGCCGCCGCCGCCTGACAGAGCGCCAGCATCCGCTCTGGCGGGATGCCTTCCGCCGCGCTCTCGGCGGGTGTCAGCGGTCCCACCCGTGCCCGCCGCAGGAGGCCCGATTCGACGCAGGCCAGAAGCACCTGCGAATGGACGAAGCCTGCCATCAGGTCGAAGACCCGCTCTCCATCCCGGCGCGCCACCCGCCGCAGGAGCGGCATCCGGCTGATCCAGGAGCGGAACCGCGGCGAGGCGATCATCCGGTTCCGCCAGTCCAGGGTCCGGACTGACAGCGCGGTCATGCGACGTGGCGCGCCGGCAGGACCGGCATCAGTTGCTCGGCCTGCTTGCGGACGATCTCGCACAGCATTGCCTCGCCGGGACAGTGCGGGATCGAGGAAATCGCCCCGCCCAGAATGTCGCGCAATCGGCGGATCGCGCCATCCACGCCAAAATCGGCGACCGCGTTGGGCCGGTCATGGGCGGCGTCCTGACCCACGGGCTTGCCGAGCGTCGATTCGTCGCGCAGCACGTCCCGCAGGTCGTCGGCGACTTGAAAGGCCTCGCCGATCCGCGCGCCGAGTTCCGTCCAGGGGTCCGGATCCACGCCGGTCGCGACGGCCCCCATGCGGGTCGCGGCCACGAAGAGCGAACCGGTCTTGGCGCGGTGATAGGCGGAGAGATTGATCGTTTCCTCGCTCTCCCAGGCCTGACCCGCGCAAATCCCGCCCGGCATGCCGGTGGCCCGGGCCAGCTCCAGCACGAGACCGGCCGCCCGGAGCGGATCGGCGGCCGCCGCCTGGGCCAGGGTCTCGAAGGCGAGGATGATCAGCGAATCCCCCGCCAGCACCGCGAGGGGCTGGCCAAAGGCGCGATGCACGGACGGCTTGCCCCGGCGCAGGCCTGCGTCGTCGAAACAGGGAAGGTCATCGTGAACGAGGCTGGCGCAGTGGATGAGTTCAAGGGCGGTGGCGGCGGCATCGGACAGAACCGGATGATCCTCCGAACAGGCCATGGCCACCGAGAGGCACAGGCGGGGGCGTACCCAGGCGCCTCCGGGCAGCACCGCGTGATCGAGGGCGGCCCCCAGCCTCGGAGGCGCGGCATCCTCGCGCGCCCGGTTGAGCGCGCTCCGTAACCCGTTTTCGATCCGGTTCCGAAGGTCCATTCTCATCCCCCCGCGCCTGAATGTAATTTTCAATTTACATATCAACTGTAATCAACACTGGACATCTTTCCCCCTTCTGTCAACATTCCCGAATGAACCGGGGAGCAAGCCAGTGAGGGATCGGGTGATTGTGGTCGGGGCGGGGATCGGCGGCCTGACCGCTGCCTTGCGGCTGGCCCACGAAGGTCTCGATGTGACCGTGCTCGATCGGCTGTCCCATGTCGGCGGCAAGATGCGCGGGGTCGAAAGCCCGGCCGGTCCGGTCGACGCAGGCCCCACGGTCCTGACGCTCAGGGATGTCTTTGAGACGCTCTTCGACGATGTGGGAGAGGGCCTCGACAGTCATGTCTCGCTGGTGGCGGAGCCGGTGCTGGCGCGGCACTGGTGGTCCGATGGCAGCGCGCTCGACCTGCATGCCGATCCCGACGCGACCGAGGCCGCGTTGCTGGATTTCTCAGGACCCGAGGCCGTCGCGGGATTTCGCGCGTTCCACCGCGTCACCGCGCGCTTGTTCGCGGCGTTCGATCCTACCATGATGCGCGACCCGGACCCGAAACTGTCGCGGCTCGCGGGGGCGTTCCTGCGGGATCCGGGATTGCTCGGCGTGGTCCGGCCGGGGCGGACCCTGGCCGCGATGCTGGCGCGCCACTTCCGCGATCCCCGCCTGAGGCAATTGTTCGGGCGGTATGCGACCTATGTGGGCGGCTCGCCGTTCGAGAGCCCGGCGCTTCTGGCTCTGATCTGGCAGGCGGAGGCGAGGGGCGTCTGGCGGGTGGCCGGGGGCATGCATCGGCTGGCCCGCGCGATCGCGGCGCTCGCGGAACGGCGCGGCGCCCGGTTTCGTCCAAACACCGAGGTCGCCCGGATCGAGACAAGGGCCGGGCGGGTCAGTGCCGTGCATCTGGTCGATGGAGAGCGGATCCCGGCGGATATGGTCCTCTTCAACGGCGATCCCCGGGCCCTGAGGGTGGGAGAGGTCGCGGGCGTCGCGGCGGCGGTCAGCCCCGCGGCGGTGGAGCCACGATCCCATTCCGCCTGGGTCTGGAGTTTCGCGGGCCGGCCGGGTGGTGTCGATCTGCGCCATCACAATGTGTTCTTTGGCGCGGTTCCCCGGTCTGAGTTCGACGATCTGGCGCGGGGCGAAATGCCCTGCGATCCAACGCTTTATGTCTGCGCGCAGGACCGGGGCGTAGGGGAGTCGCCGCGCGGCCCGGAACGGTTCGAGATCATTGTGAACGCCCCTCCCGCCACACGCGCCGATCCTCCGGATGACAGGGAATTTGACCGATGCCGCGACCTGACCTTCGCCAGACTGAGCCGCATGGGCCTGCGGTTCCAGGACCAGCCGGATCGGTCGGCCCTGACGACGCCCCGGGATTTCGCGGGCCTGTTCCCGGCCTCGCAGGGGGCACTCTATGGGCTGAGCCCCAGCGGCATGACCTCCGCCCTTCGCCGACCCCGCGCCCGGACGCGGATCCCGGGTTTCTATCTGGCCGGGGGTGGGGCGCATCCGGGGCCGGGCGTGCCGATGGCGGCGCTCTCGGGTCAATTCGCAGCCGAGGCGATGCTCTCGGACCTCGCTTCGACATCACGGTCCCGCCGGACGGCTATGCCTGGTGGTACATCGACGGAATTTCGTCCGACCACGAGCGCGCCATCTCGATCATCGCCTTCATAGGCTCGGTCTTTTCGCCCTGGTATGCCTGGAGCGGGCGCCGCGATCCCGCCAATCATTGCTGCGTCAATGTCGCCCTCTATGGCAAGGGGGGGCGGTGGACCATGACCGACCGGGGGTCTTCGGCCTTGCATCAAGCCGCGGACTCCCTCGGGATCGGGCCCAGCCGCCTGGAATGGGACGGAACGACGCTGACCATCGATATCGACGAGCGCGCGACCCCGCATCTCGATCGGCTGCGCGGTCAGGTCCGGCTGCGTCCCCATGCCGTGACCGATTTCGAAGCACGGCTCCATGCCAATGGCGCGCATGTCTGGCGGCCCTTTGCCCCCGGCGCCGATATCGAGGTTTCGTTCGACCGCCCCGGCTGGCAATGGCAGGGCTCCGGCTATTTCGATGCGAATTTCGGGACACGCGCGCTGGAGGCGGATTTCTCGACCTGGACCTGGTCGCGGATGCCGGTCCGGGATGGCACCGTCTGCTTCTATGACGCACACCGCCGGGATGGCTCGGATTTGTCGCTCGCCCTGAAATTCGACCGGGACGGCGCGGTTCACGCGGTGCCGGCCCCTCCGGTCGCACGCCTGTCCCGGTCGCGCTGGGCCCTGCGCCGCGAGACGCGCGCCGATCGCGGAACCCGGGCGACCACCGTCAAACCCATGCTCGATGCGCCATTCTACTGTCGATCGGCGATCCGGACGGTGTTGAACGGCGAAACCAGTGTCGGAATCCACGAGGCGCTCGACCTTGATCGCTTCGCCAGTCCCCTCCTGAAACCGATGCTTGCCTTCAGGGTCCCACGACGCCCTGGCTGAGGCGTTTGCCGGCGGGGACATCCCGGGCGGCCAGCTGCGCGAAGACCGACAGGAAGATGCTCTCCACCTCCACCGCCGGTCGCGCGGCGGCTCTCACCAGGAAGGCCGTCTCCGGAAGCGGGGGGGCATGCAGGACCGCCGATCGCGGCATGACGCTGACCACCGCCGTTTGCCGCAGGGCGCCCAGCATCAATCCGGCCTTCGTCATCGTCGAGGTGCGGACCCGTTGCGTCACGCTGTCATATCCCGCCGCCGCCACCTGATCCCCGATCGAGGCATAAATCCGACGCGCGGCGAAAATCGCGGGGCGGCAGTCGGGCGGCAGGACGGAAATCCCCGCTTCCGACCGCCGGTAGAGCCGCTCCGCCTCGGCCAGGAGGCGCTGGAGAACCCGGGTCAGCCGTCGACCGGCGCGGGGGGCGGCGAGAAAACCGTCCGGATCCAGCCCCTCCGCCGCCATCCAGTCCAGCGGCAGATAGAGCCGGCCCTCGCGGGCATCCTCTCCGACATCGCGCGCAATGTTCGTCAGTTGCATCGCAACGCCCAGGTCACAGGCCCGGGCCAGCGCATCCGGACAGCGCACGCCCATCAGCACCGTCATCATCGCCCCGACCGCCGCCGCGACCCGGGCGCAGTAGCTTCGCAACTCGGAAAGCGTCGCATAGCGCCGACCCTCCGCGTCCCAAGCAAATCCTTCCAGCAGCGCCTCGGGCAGCGCGCGCGGCATCGACGAGGCCCGCAGCATCGCGGCGCAGGCCCGATCGGTGCTGGTCGGGCGCGGTTGACCCGCGGAGGCGCGGGCCAGCCGGTTCCGCCGATCCTGTACCGCCGCCC
>JBMDWT010000048.1:0-21621 GCA_048594665.1 Amaricoccus sp.
GGATTCGTTCGGGATCTATGTTCAGCCGATCAACTATCCGACGGTTCCGAAGGGCGGCGAGCGCCTGCGCATCACCCCCTCCCCCCTGCACACCGACGCCGACATCGACCACCTCGTCTCAGCCCTCTCAAGCCTCTGGCATAGATGTGCCCTCGCAAGGGCCGTGGCCTGACCCTTCAAGGTGGGAATTGACCGAGTGTTTTTGTAAAAAATAATGCGTGAGGGCGCTCGGCGGGCATTGATTTTCCTGATTTGATTAGTCAGGATTGAGCCAATCAATCCTGGCGGGAATCTCTGCGATGCTTTGGCCCTCTCGATCGACCTGTGGGAACCTGCGATGATCGTATGTTCCTGCGCGCGGATAACGGACCGCGATATTCACAGCGCGATCGACTGGATGCGGGGATCCGACCCCTATACCCTGATCACGCCCGGCAAGATTTACCGCGCCCTTGGCAAGACTCCCCAATGCGGTGGATGCATCCGCCTCTTCGTCGATCAGATGCGAGAGAATGAAAAACTCGGCGTTCCCGCGGAGTTGCGCAATCTGCGGCGCCGTCGCGCCGTCGAGGAAGTCTGATCGCATCCCGCCCAGTTTACGAGTTGTGCGGGCGCCTGCCTCCCCTTAAGGTTCGCGGCTGAGAGGGGCCGGTTCTCCGCCCGCCTCGGAAACAACGGAGAAGAAAGGTTGCGAAGATGAAGGGTGATCCCGGCGTCATCGATTATCTCAACAAGGGCCTGCGCAGCGAACTGACTGCGATCAGCCAATACTGGCTGCACTATCGGCTTCAGGCGGACTGGGGCTTGGGGCGTCTCGCTCGCAAGTCGCGCGCCGAGAGCATCGAAGAGATGCATCATGCCGACAAGCTGATGGATCGCATCATCCTGCTGGAAGGCCATCCGAATCTCCAGACGCTCGATCCGCTGCGGATCGGCGAGAATCCGGTCGAGACGCTGAACTGCGATCTGGCGGGGGAACAGGACGCCCGGGCGCTCTATGCCGAGGCGCGCGCCTATTGCCATCAGGTCGGTGACTTCGTGTCGATGGCGCTGTTCGAGGAACTGCTCGCCGACGAGGAAGGCCATATCGACTTCCTCGAAACCCAACTCGATCTGGTGGACCGGATCGGGGAACAGAACTGGTCCCAGCTCAACGCGCTTCCGACCGACGAAGTCGAAGGCTGACCGCTCTCAACATTCAACCTGTCCTTCCCTTCGAAGCGTGGGTTTGACCCGCTCCCTTTTGATGGGGGGGCAGGAAGACCGGTTATCGGCGCCGTGCAACGGCGCCGACTCGCATTCAGGCGGCGGTTTCGTCCAGATGTCGCGCACTCGCCAGGGCGGCTTCGATCGTGCTGGCGTAATGCACCAGAGGGGGGCGCGCGCCGTGGGTCATGAACTCGCGCCGCAGGTCCGGCGTGGTGCCGGTGAGATAGACCGTGACGCCCCGCCGATGCGCCTTGTGCGCGAGCCCCTCGATCATGCGCGCCGCCGAGGAATCCACAAGGGTCACATCGGTGAAATCCACCACCAGAAGTTTGTGCTCGTCGGCGATCTGCTCCAGCACCGTGCCGACCGTGGAGACCGCGCCGAAGAAGACCGCGCCCCGGATGCGATAGACCAGGACATCGCGGTTGGCCCCGGTTTCGCTGTCATAGGGGTCGCGGGTGCCTTCGGGATGATGGGTGGCGACCTCCACCGCCGTGGACATGCGGTTGATGAAGAGCAGGGCCCCGAGCGCGAACCCCACCACGATCGCCTCGCTCAGATCGCGGAATATCGTCAGAAGCAGAGTGACATAGAGCACCGCCGCGTCCCCGAGGGAGGAACGGGTCAGGGCCGCGAAAGCCGGTTTCTCGACCATGTCCCAGGAGACCAGCGCCAGAACGACCGCCAGCGCCGAGAGCGGGATATAGCTTGCAAGCGGTGATGCCACGACGAGGAAGGCCAGCAGGAACAGGCTGTGCAACATGCCCGACACCGGCCCATGGGCTCCGGCCCTTACATTCGTCGCGGTGCGCGCGATGGTGCCGGTGACGCAGAAGCCGCCGAACAGGCCGGAGCCTATGTTCGCAATCCCCTGGGCCACCAGCTCGGTATTGGATCTGTGCCGCCGCCCGGTCATGCCATCCGCCACCACCGCCGAGAGCAGGGATTCGATGGCCCCGAGCAGGGTGAAGGAAATGGCGGCGGGCAGAACCTCGCGAACCTTGTCGAGCGACAGCATGGGCAGAGAGGGCATCGGAACGCTGCCTGAGAGGGCGCCGAAGGTCGATCCGATGGTGGCGACCGGCAATGCCAGGGCAAAGGCCAGAATCGCCGATCCCGCCACGACGATCAGCATCCGCGGCCAATGGGGCCTATGGCGCTTCATCACCAGCATGGCCGCGATCCCCAGCGCCGACAGGGCGCAGGTCGCGGGATCGATGGTCGGCAATGCCGTCCAGAGCGCCGGAAGTTTGGCCAGCAGGGGCCCGGGTTCCGGCGCCGCGAGGGTCAAGCCAAGCAAGGGCTTGATCTGGCTTGAAAAGATGATGACGCCGATTCCGGCGGTGAATCCCACCGTGACGGGGAAGGGGATGAACTTGATGTAGGTCCCGAGGCGCAGGGCGCCGATCACCATCAGCATTGCCCCCGACATCATCGTAGCCAGGATCAGTCCATCAAATCCATGGCTTGCCACCGTCGCGGAGACCAGGACAATGAAGGCGCCCGCCGGCCCGCCGATCTGGAACCGGCTGCCCCCCAGGGCCGAAACGAGGAACCCTCCCACGATCGCCGTGATCAACCCCATGCGGGGCGGCACGCCGGAGGCAATCGCGATGGCCATGGACAGGGGAAGCGCCACGATGGCAACGGTCAGGCCGGCCATCGCATCGGCGCGCAGCTGCCTTGGTCCATACCCCTCGCGCAGGGTCGTGATCAGCTTTGGAACGAACTCGGGCGTTGGCGCGAGGGTTTCGGTTCTCATGAAATACCACCCGGTAAATGTGGGGCACGTGTCTCGATCTGTCGCGCCTTTGTCCGGGCATCGCAAGCGGTCATAGCGGCGCACCGCGATTGCGTCCCGTCCGGGGCGCCATTACTCTTGCCTCATAACCCGGGGGACCTTCATGATCCGTTTCATTCCGCTCGTCGCGGTTTTTTTGATGAGCGTCCAGCCCGTCGGCGCGGTCGAGGCCCGGCTGGCGCGGATGGGCACCGGCAATGTCGCCGGGGTTTATTTTCCGGTCGGGATCGCCCTGTGCCGTTTGGTCAATCAGCACCGCCATGACACCGGTCTGCGCTGCGCCGCCGAAATCAGCGATGGCTCGGTCGCGAACATCGACAGCCTCCGGGCGGGGCAGAGGGACCTCGGGATCGTACAGTCCGACACCCAGGAGACGGCCTTGCGCGGCACGGAGGGGTTTGCCCAGGCCGGACCCTTCGCGGACCTGCGGGCGGTTCTGTCGCTGTTTCCCGAACCGCTGGTCATCGTCGCGCGCCCGGACGCCGGGGTGAAATCCCTCGATGATCTCAAGGGCAAACGTGTCTCGATCGGCAACCCCGGCTCCGGGCAGCGGGTGCTGATGGATGTCCTGATGGCAAGGCTCGGCTGGACTTTGCAAACCTTCGGGTCCGTTTCCGAAATTCCCCCTGAAACCCTGGCAACCGCGCTCTGCTCCGGCCAGATCGACGCCTTCGTCTTTGCGATCGGCCAGCCCGCCCTGGTGATCCAGGAGGCCACTAATCAATGTGGCGCGGTTCTGTCGGGTGCGTCCGGCCCGGCGGTGGAGGCTCTCGTCGCGGCCGATCCCGCCTATTTCGTCACGACCGTGCCGGGCGGGCTTTATGCCAACAATCCGACCGACATCCAGACTTTCGGGACCGAGGCGACGCTCGTGACCCGGGCCAATGTTCCGGACGATGTGATCTATCAGATCGTGAAATCGATCTTCGATGACCTGGACACGCTTAGCAATCTCAATCCCGTCCTGTCCGGCCTCGATCCCAGGACGATGGTCCGCCAGACCCTGACCGCGCCCCTGCATCCGGGCGCGGAGCGGTACTATCGTGAAAAAGGCTGGCTGAACTGATCAGTCCTCGCGCGGCGGCGTTCGGCGCAGGACCCGGTCCGTCAATCCGTCGATGGCCAGCGCCGCCGCCCCCATCGCCCAGAGCCGGTCCCCCCATTTATGCACCCGGACGCGCGGGGGAGGGCGGTCGAGGGCCAAGGCATTGTCCCGCATCTGCTCGACGACCCGGCTGCCGTAGAGGAAATCATACCGCATCTGTTCGCCCGAGAAGATGATCAACTCCGGATCGAAGATATTCACCATATTGGCCAGTGCCATGCTGAAGATGCGCCCGGCCCGGTTGAAGATCGAAAGGGCCATCGGATCACCCGCCTTGGCCGCGGCGAAGAGGGCATCGAGCTGGCTCTGGGCCGTGGTGAAATCACGCATCTGGACGTCCAGAGCCACCGCCGCCTCGCGCAACAGGGCGTAATCCGCGACATAGGCCTCGACACAGCCTCTCTGGCCGCAGCGACAAAGCGCGCCATCGATCTGGACCTTGGTATGGCCGAATTCGGCGCCGATCCCGCGGGTTCCGCGATACAGCCGATTGTCCAGCACGATGCCCATGCCCACGCCATGCTCGATGGTGACGACGAGGAAATCGGCGACGCCGCGTCCGTATCCGAACCATTGCTCGGCCAGGGCGGCGAGATTGGCGTCATTGTCGAGAAAGGAGGGGCAGTGAAACGCCGCTCCCAGCATCTCGCCAAAAGGCACGTTCTTTTCCCGAAAGCAGGGGCTCCAATGCACCAGGCTCCGCGATGCGTCGACAAAGCCCGGCAGGCCGATGCCGAGACAGGACAACTCCCGTGGATCCCGTCCGAGGCGGGCCATCGCCGCGGTGACGGCTTCGCGCAGGTGATGCACCACGGTCGCGGCATCCGAGCGGCGCGGCAGCGGTGCCACATGATGCAGGGCCTCGGTGCCTTCGAAGTCCATCAGGGTGACGGTGATATGATCCTCCGAGATCTTGGTCCCCCCCACCAGAAAGGCTTCGGGGCGGATGCGCAGCTCCACCCTCGGCCGCCCGCGCGTCGCCCCGGCCCGGCCGGTGCCCTCGAAGACTTCCTCGACCAGCCCCTGCGCCAGCAGTTCCGAAGTGATCGACGTCACCGTGGCGGCGCTCATCCCGGTTTCCCGCGCGAGATCGATGCGCGCCGCGCGGCGAAGGCGTCGGATCGCGGTCAGGATCGCCCGTGTGTTCTGGTCACGCAGTCCCTGAATCTGCGCCGGTTGGCCGTCGTTCATTCCTTTGGACCGGTTCCCCCGGGGAGGCGCCAAATAAATTCATTTTGTGAATTATATAATTTCACGATGCGACATCTCCCCTCATATTGCGCTGCAACACGGCAAGATTCTTGCTTTGATGGTCTGTCTGCCTTGGATACGCGGGATGATTAGACCGTGATCCCGTGAGTGAAGTCAAAATAAATTTGACAAGCGAAATAAATGAGGGAATCTTGCGGACAATTCACCGGCCGACGGAATCGGCGGTGCAAAACGCGGGGCGAACGCCGCGTCCAACGACTCGATGGGAGATATAGCAATGAAATCGTTGACACTTTTGGCCGCCGCCCTGGCGTCCAGCCTGTTTGCGACCGCGACCCTCGCCCAAGGTATTACCGTTGGGGTCAGCTGGTCCAATTTTCAGGAAGAACGCTGGAAGACCGACGAGGCGGCCATCAAGGCCGCGCTCGAAAAGGCGGGTGCGAAGTACATTTCCGCGGATGCGCAAAGCTCGTCTGCCAAGCAGCTCTCGGATGTCGAAAGCCTGATCGCAAGCGGTGCGAATGCGCTGATCATCCTTGCCCAGGATTCGGCGGCGATCGGACCGGCCATTCAGGCCGCCGAGAACGAGAATATTCCCGTCGTCGGCTATGACCGCCTGATCGAGGATCCGCGCGCCTTCTATCTCACCTTCGACAATATGGAAGTGGGCCGGATGCAGGCGGAGGCCGTCTACAAGGTCGCGCCAAAGGGCAATTATGTGATGATCAAGGGCTCGCCCACCGATCCGAACGCCGACTTCCTGCGCGCGGGTCAGCAGGAAGTGCTCCAGAAGGCCATCGACGCGGGTGATGTCAAGATCGTGGGCGAGGCCTATACCGATGGCTGGCTGCCCGCCAATGCGCAGCGCAACATGGAACAGATCCTGACCGCGCAGGACAACAAGGTCGACGCGGTGGTGGCCTCGAACGACGGCACCGCCGGTGGCGTGGTCGCGGCGCTGACCGCGCAGGGCATGGAAGGCATTCCGGTCTCGGGTCAGGATGGCGACGCCGCCGCGCTGAACCGCGTGGCACTGGGCACGCAGACCGTCTCCGTCTGGAAGGATGCCCGCGAACTCGGCAAGAACGCCGCGGAAATCGCGCTGGCCCTGGCGGGCGGCACGGCTCCCGACGCAATCCCGGGCGCGCAGAAGTGGAAATCCGCGGGCGGCACCGAACTCAACGCCAAATTCCTGACGCCGGTGCCGATCACCAAGGACAATCTGAATGTCGTGGTCGACGCGGGCTGGATTACCAAGGAAGCGCTCTGCGCGGGCGTGCCCGCCGGCTCCGCTCCGGCCTGCGAGTGACGGGGCGCCCGGCCGGGCTCGGGTCTGGCCGGGATCAAGGTTAGTTTCGGGAGAAAACCAGAATGAGTGTCGTCGGCAAGGCCGCGAAATCCCTCCAGATTGACTTGCGCCTTGTCGGCATGATCGGCGCCCTTCTCGTGATCTGGATCATCTTTGACCTCGTGACCGGGGGCCGGTTCCTGACCCCCCGCAACCTGTTCAATCTCTCGGTCCAGACGGCCTCGGTCGCGGTCATGGCCACCGGAATGGTGTTCGTGATCGTCACCCGCCATATCGACCTGAGCGTCGGCTCCCTTCTCGGCTTTGTCGGGATGATCATGGGAACCTTGCAGCTTCACCTGCTGCCCGGCCTCCTCGGTCAGGGCAGCGGTGCGATCTGGATCGTCACGGTCATCGCCGGCATCGGCGTCGGCGTCCTGATCGGCGGCTTTCAGGGCTGGATCGTCGGCTATATGGGGGTGCCCGCCTTCATCGTCACGCTCGGCGGACTGCTGGTCTGGCGCGGCGCCGCCTGGTGGGTGACCAGCGGCCAGACCGTGGCACCGCTCGATCCGACCTTCGCGCGCCTCGGGGGCGGCACCGGCGGCACGCTGGGCGGCACGCTCAGCTGGATCCTCGGCCTGGCCGCCGCCCTCGCCGCCCTGGCGCTGATCTATGCCTCGCGCCGACGCAAATCGACGCATGGTTTCACGGTCAAGCCGCTCTGGGCTGGATTCACCCTCGCCGGGATCGTGGTTTTCCTGATCCTCGGCTTCACCGCCCTGATGAATGCCTATCCCGTACCGGAGGCCGCCGCGAAGCGCATTCTCGCCGCGCGGGGCGAGCCGATCCCCGATGGCCCGATCGTCATGGCACAGGGGATCGCCATTCCCGTCGTCATCCTTCTGATCGTCGCCGTGGCGATGACCGTGGTCGCCCGCCGCACCCGGTTTGGCCGCTATGTCTTCGCCACCGGGGGCAACCCGGACGCGGCGGAACTCTCCGGCATCAATACGCGGCTCCTGACGGTAAAGATCTTCGCGCTCATGGGCGGGCTCACGGCCATTGCCTCGGTCATCGCCTCCGCCCGCCTCGGCGCGGTCGGCAACGATCTCGGGACTCTCGACGAACTCAGGACCATCGCCGCGGCGGTGATCGGCGGCACCGCGCTCTCGGGCGGGATCGGCACGATCTATGGCGCGATCATCGGCGCGGTGATCATGCAGAGCCTGCAATCGGGCATGGCCATGGTCGGCGTCGATGCGCCGCTGCAATCCATCGTGGTCGGCGTGGTGCTGGTGCTGGCCGTCCTGATCGACATCATCTATCGCAAGAGGACCGGAGCATGACCCCTCTCGTCGAAATGCGCGACATCCGCATCAGCTTCGGGGGCGTCCATGCCGTCGATGGCGTCAGCATCGATCTCTATCCGGGAGAGGTCGTGGGCCTTCTCGGGCACAATGGCGCGGGCAAGTCGACCCTTATCAAGATCCTCTCCGGGGCCTATCAGGCGGATTCGGGCGAAATCTGGATCAATGGCGCAAAGGCCGACATCCGTTCGCCCCGCGATGCCCGCCGCTATAATATCGAGACGATCTATCAGACGCTGGCGCTGGCCGACAATCTGGACGCGGCCTCCAATCTCTTTCTGGGCCGGGAGATCGTGACCCCCCTTGGGTTCGTCGATGACGACCGGATGGAAGCGGAGACCCGGAAGATCCTCGCGCGCCTCAATCCGAACTTCCAGAAATTTCATGCGCCTGTCAAAGCCCTCTCGGGTGGCCAGCGCCAGTCCGTCGCCATCGCCCGCGCCGTCTATTTCAATGCGCGCATCCTGATCATGGACGAGCCGACCGCCGCCCTGGGTGTGCATGAAACCCAGATGGTTGGCGAACTGATCGAACAGCTCAAGGCCGAGGGGATCGGCATCTTCCTGATCTCTCACGACATCCATGATGTGATGGCTCTCTGCGATCGTGTGTCGGTGATGAAGAACGGTCAACTTGTCGGAACCGAGAAGGTCGGCGACGTCACCGAGGACGATATCCTCGGCATGATCATCCTCGGCAAGAAACCCGGCGCGCAGGTGCAATGATGTATCTTGGACTCGACATCGGAACCTCCTCGGTCAAGACGGTCCTGTTTGACCGCGACCAACACCTGATCGCCCAGGCCTCGCGGCCCTTGACCGTGACCCGCCCGCGCCCCGGCTGGTCCGAGCAGGATCCGGCGAGTTGGTGGACCGCCGTCGAGGCCACCATCGACGCCATCGCCGCCCAGCATTCGCTGGCCGATCTGCGGGGGATCGGTCTTTCGGGCCATATGCATGGGGCGGTCTGCCTGGACGAGAGCGACCGGGTGCTGCGCCCCGCGATCCTCTGGAACGATGGCCGCGCCGCCGCCGAATGCGCCGAGATCGAAGCGAGCCTGCCCGAGAGCCGTTCCATCGCCGGCAACATCGCCATGCCCGGCTTCACCGCGCCAAAGATCCAGTGGATGCGCCATCATGAGCCGGAGCTTTTCGCCCGGATCGACATGGTGCTCCTGCCCAAGGATTATGTCCGGCTTCTGCTGATCGGCCATCATGTCTCGGACATGTCCGACGCGGCGGGCACGCTCTGGCTGGACGTGGCCGCGCGCGACTGGTCCGACGACCTGCTCGCCGCCACCGGCCTCAGCCGCGCGAACATGCCCCGCCTCGTCGAAGGCAGCGCCGCCTCCGGCGAACTGCGCTCCGACCTCGCGGCCCGCTGGGGGATCAAGGGACCGGTCGTGGTCGCGGGCGGCGCCGGGGACAACGCGGCCGCCGCCTGCGGGGTCGGGGTCGTCACCCCCGGCTCCGCCTTCGTCTCGCTCGGGACATCGGGCGTGCTCTTCGTCTCGAACGCGCGCTTCTCGCCCAATACCGATGGCGCCGTCCATGCCTTCTGCCACGCCATTCCGAACACCTGGCATCAGATGGGCGTGATCCTCTCGGCCACCGATTCGCTCGAATGGCTCTCCCGCATCTCCGGCAAGTCCGCCGCCGATCTCGCCAACGCCGTCGGACCCATCACCGAACCTTCCGACGTCACTTTCCTCCCCTATCTCTCCGGCGAACGCACCCCGCACAATGATGCCTCCGCCCGAGGTGCCTTCACCGGCCTCTCGCAGAGCCATTCCCTCACCGACCTCACCCAATCCGTGATGGAGGGCGTCGCCTATGCCTTCGCCGACTGCCAGCGCGTCCTGGGCGAAGCCGGCACCAATTTCGACTCCGCCCTCGCGGTGGGTGGTGGCGCCCGTTCGGAAACCTGGCTCCGGATCATGGCCAACGTCCTGAACCGCCCCCTGAACATCGCCGCCGACAGCGACGTGGGCGCGGCCCTCGGCGCCGCCCGCCTCGCGATCTGCGCCACCGAGGGCGCCGACCCGCATGAAGTCTGCGCCGCCCCCGAAATCCTGAAGGTCATCGCGCCCGAGCCCGCGCTGGTGGACCGTTACCGCGAGGGCCATGCCCGCTATCGCGACCTCTATCCGGCTTTGAAGGAGATCTGACGTGAGCAATTTCTTCGACGGGATCGCCCCCGTCACCTTTGAGGGCCCCGAGAGCACCAACCCGCTCGCCTTCCGCTACTATAACCCCGACCAGATCGTGCTCGGCAAACGGATGGAGGACCATCTCCGCTTCGCCGTCGCCTATTGGCACAGCTTCGCCTGGCCGGGCGGGGATCCCTTCGGCGGTCAGACCTTCGAGCGTCCCTGGTTCGACGGCGGCATGGAAGCCGCCCGCCTCAAGGCCGAGGTCGCCTTCGAGATGTTCAACATCCTGAACGCGCCGTTCTTCGCCTTCCATGACCGCGACGTGGCGCCCGAGGGCCATACCCTCGCCGAATCCAACCGCAACTTCCGCGAAATCGGCGATCTGTTCGCCCGGCTGATGGAGACGAGCAAGACCCGCGTCCTCTGGGGCACCGCCAATCTCTTCTCCAACCGCCGCTTCATGGCGGGGGCCGCGACCAATCCCGATCCGGAGGTCTTCGCCTATTCCGCCGCCCAGGTGAAATGCGCGCTCGATGTGACCCACGAACTCGGCGGCGCGAATTACGTGCTCTGGGGCGGACGCGAGGGCTACGAGACCCTGCTCAACACCGACATGAAGCAGGAACTCGACCATATGGGCCGGTTCCTGTCGATGGTGGTCGATTACAAGAACAAGATCGGCTTCAAGGGCACCATCCTGATCGAGCCGAAACCGCAGGAACCGACCAAGCATCAATATGACTATGACGTGGCGACGGTCTTCGGCTTCCTGCAACGCTTCGGCCTGGAAAAGGAAGTGAAGCTCAATATCGAAGTCGGCCATGCCGTCCTCGCCGGTCACAGCTTCGAGCATGAGATCGCCACCGCCGCCGCCCTCGGCGTCTTCGGCAGCGTCGATGCCAACCGCAATGACTACCAATCCGGCTGGGACACCGACCAGTTCCCGAACAACCATCCGGAAATGACCCTCGGGATCTATCAGATCCTCAAGGCAGGCGGCTTCACCACCGGCGGCTTCAACTTCGACTCGAAACTCCGCCGCCAGTCACTCGACCCGGTCGATCTGATCGCTGGTCATGTCGGCGGCATGGATGTCTGCGCCCGGGCCCTGCTCGCGGCGGCGGCCCTGATCGAGGATGGCACCTTCGACAAGGCCGTGGCCGACCGTTACGCGGGTTGGAACACGCCGGAGGCGCAGGCGCTGCTGACCTCCGACCTCGCCAGCATCGCGGACAAGGTCGAGCGCGAAGGCATCAATCCCCAACCCCGTTCGGGCCGTCAGGAAATCCTGGAAAACCTGGTCAACCGCTTCGTCTGAAAAACAGACGCGGCGCTTCCCCAAATTCGATCCGGGCGGAGCCGGCTTCCGCCCGGCTCCGTCAGTCTTGTCCCAATCGCCCTGTCCCATTGTTGTATGGAACATAAATCTTTCCCCACGCGAATGACTGGCCCCTCTGGCGTGTTTTAATTCTGCTCATTGATCGAGCAGACGTGGTAAATTTCTAACCATTGAAACCGAATCGATGAGAGGCGGGGACCATGGCGAATACACCAACAATTGGGGACGATATTCTTTTCACGACCGCTTCCGGCCAGACGGTGGATGGCCTGGCTGGGAACGACTTCATCAGTACCACTCATAATCTTGCATTTCTCTATGGCAATCTGGGGGGCGATACGCTTCTGAGCGGCCTTGCCGTGATCGGCACGGTCACCGGGAGTTTTCCGATCGAAACGCACCAGAGTGGCGGAGAGGGCAATGACCAGCTCACCGCCAGCCTGCGCTACGAACCCGCCTCCGGGATCGGACCCGATGTGGATCCGCACCTTCTGGCGGATCTGTCCGGCGACGCGGGTGACGACCGGCTCTCGCTGACGATCGCGAGCAACTGGGGTGAGATGCGCGGCATCCTCGACGGGGGCTCCGGCAATGACCGCCTCTATGCCAATCTGATCACGATCGACGAGGATGGCCTGGAACCGGCCTCGATGACGCTGGACGCCTCGGGCGGCGTCGGCAATGATATCCTGCGCCTCAATATCGACAATTATCCGCTGATCGGCGCTGTCCATCACGCGACGCTCCAGGCGACGGGGGACGACGGCGATGACGACATCGTCGCCACGGTTCGGAGCGGTGGCGTGGCAACCGCCGATGCCGATGTCTCCCTCGATGGCGGAACCGGCGCCGATCGGCTGACGGCTGCGACCGTCCTCGGCAGCGAGGGAGACTCGAACGGCGCCGTCGTTCTGACAGGTGGCGCGGGCTCCGACCGGTTGATCGCCGATACGAGTGCCCTGGGCTTCCGAGTCAATGCGATCAACCGGCTGGACGGCGGCGATGGCAACGATAGTCTCTCCGGCAAGGTCGTCCTGTTCGATCCAGCGATCAGCTCGGACTTCAGCAAATCCGGCATTGCGGAATCCCGGCTTTATGGCGGCTCCGGAAATGATCAACTGACGGCGGAAATCGTCTTCCTGCTTCAGACCGGCTCGTCGCGGGGCGTTCTCTTCGGCGGCTCCGGCAATGACGTGCTGCGTATGACCGGCGGCCAGAACAATCGCCTCGAAGGGGGCGAAGGTGGTGATCAACTGCATGGCAGCGCCGGCGTCGATGTGCTGGCGGGGGGCGCTGGCCTCGATACGCTTTGGGGCGGCGCGGGTGCCGATCAGTTCGTATACGCGAGAGTGACCGACAGCCCAAGAACGGCACAGGACTGGATCATGGATTTCGCCCCCGGCGACCGGATCAATGTCGCCGGAATCGACGCGGGCACCGCCTCCGGCGATCAGTCCTTCCTTTGGGGCGGAGAGACTCACTCCGGGCGGGGTTATCTCTCGGTCAGCGATCAGGGGGATGATTCGCTGGTGATCGCGGAAACCCAAGGGGGGCAGCGCCTGATGGTGCGTGTCGCCGATGCCGCTGACCATGTCTGGAGCGCCGGTGACTTTGTCCTTTGAAACGGCGCTGATCTTGATCGGCGCAATCCTGGCTCGGAACCAAACCGGACGCACCGGGGTTGTGTCACGACTGGCGGCCCATGCTCGCCGGCGTATAGACTGGCTCGCGACACATCCGCCGGCCACAAGGGACGACACATGAGCAAAGAAGACATGGCGAAGGAAGACATGGCCGCGATCTCCGCGGAAATCGGCAAGCTGCGCGAGGATCTGTCGGGAATGGTCGAGAGCCTATCCCGGATCGCTCGCGAACGCGCCGAGACCATCGCCAGGTCCGAGCCGCTCTCCCAAGGCCTGGCCGCGGGAGAGGCCGCGCTCAACGACATCGCCGCCGAACTCCGTGCCCTCGAATCCGATATCACCCGCTCCACCCGCCGCTCTCCCTGGCGCGCGCTGGGCATCGCCGCCCTCGTCGGGCTGGTGATCGGCTTTCTCCTGGGGCGTTGACATCGTGTTTCGTATCGCCCGCATGTTCCTGTCGCTGGGCTCGGCCCGGCTGTCCGAAACCCGCGACCAGATCGGTCGCAAGATCGTCTTCGTGGCGCTGCTCGCCTTTTTCGGCCTCGCGTTCGTCATCTTTGGACTGGCCGCGCTCACGGCTCTTTTGGCCGAGAAATATGGACTGATCGCAGCCCTTGCCATGATGGCCACCGGGGCACTGATCTGTCTTCTTCTGGTTTTCATTGCCATGAAGGTCGCGGACGGACGCCACCGGGCCCGCGCCGCCGAGCAGGCCGCGTTGCAATCCCGCCTGCGCCAACTCGCCATGCTGTCCGCCGTCGCCGCGGCCCGGCCAAAGCTGGCGCATATGGTGGGGCTTGGCGTCCTGGGGGCGATCGCGGCCCTGGTCTTCACCGGCCGGGGTGGCGACAGTTCCGACGCATAGATTGTAAATCGACAGTCTTATCAAAGGCTTGTGGCGTGTCCGCGCCCGGACGCCTGTCCGGAAGGCGCGGTTCGCCGAGAGAAGGGGGGAGTGGTGATCCCGGCGCGACTTGAACGCGCGACCTGACGCTTAGGAGGCGCCCGCTCTATCCGCTGAGCTACGGGACCACTGAGCTAAGCTCCTAGCCCCTGCCGGAAGGGCCGGTCAACCCGGCCAATCCCTTTCCGGGCCGAATGAGGCAAATTAGAGTCGCCCCCGGGGAGAGCCTGCCATTTCCGCGAGGATGGCCCGGGTTGCCGCGCGGGGATCCGGGGCTGCCCATATCGGGCGCCCGATCACGAGATGATCCGCGCCGGCATCGAGGGCCTCGCGCGGGGTCGCGGTTCGTTTCTGGTCTCCGGAGGTCGCACCCGAGGGCCGGATGCCCGGCGTGACGATCAGCTTGCCTCGGGAGGCGGGAAGCGCCCGGATGGCGGCAGTTTCCATGGGCGAGGCGATCACCCCATCGGCCCCGGCCTCGAAGGCCCTCGCCGCGCGTTCCACCGCGAGATCGGCGAGGGTTCCGGGCTGGATCAGGGCATCGTCGAGGTCGGCCCGGTCGAGGGAGGTCAGGAGCGTCACGGCCAGGATTTTCGTAGAACCTCCGCCCCGGCCCGCGACGGCGGCCCGCACGACATGGGGATCGCCATGAACCGTCAGGAAGTCGAGTTCGAATTGGGCCAGGCCCCGCACGGCGGCCTCGATGGTCGCGGAAATATCGAAGAGCTTGAGATCGAGAAAGACCCGCTTGCCGCGGGACTTGAGATCGATCGCGAGGGCGAGGCCCCCGGTGGTCAGCATCCCGAGGCCGATCTTGTAGAAGGAGACGTCGGATCCGAGCGTCTCGACGAGGGCTTCGGCCGCCGGTGCATGAGGAAGATCAAGGCCAAGGATCAGGCGGTCGTCGGGCATGGGCGCCTCCATTTCGCTGTGAAGTGCCCGCGGGCGGGAGGGGTGTCAAGGGGTGGGATAAGGGCTGAAACCTCTTGAGAGAATGGGGGTGGCCTCCCATATTCGAGACAAGGGATCAGGCCATCATGGGTGGTCCCACGAAATGGGTCTGGGGACGATGGGCCATTCAGGACGTGTCCCCGGGATGCTGGAGGTGTATGAGATGAATTTTGAAAAGTTCAGCGAACGGGCGCGCGGTTTCGTCCAAGCCGCGCAGGGGATCGCGATGCGCGAAAGCCATCAGCGGTTTCTCCCCGAGCATTTGCTGAAGGCCTTGCTGGATGACGACCAGGGATTGGCTGGCAATCTGATTTCCGCCTCGGGAGGAGACGCGAAACTGGCCTTGGCCGGTGTCGAGGCGGCCTTGCGCAAGGTTCCCAAGGTCGAGGGGGGCGATCAGCTCTATATCGATACGCAGACCGGGAAGGTCTTTGCCGAGGCTGAGAAGATCGCAAAGCAGGCCGGGGATTCGTTTGTCACGGTGGAGCGCATGCTCCAGGCCCTGGCCATGGTGAAATCCGCGGCGGCGGATGCCCTCAAGGCCGCCGGCGTGACGGCGCAGGGGTTGAACACGGCCATCAATGACGTCCGCAAGGGTCGCACCGCGGATTCGGCGAGCGCCGAGCAGGGATACGACGCCCTGAAAAAATACGCCCGCGATCTGACGGAGGCGGCGCGCGAGGGCAAGATCGATCCGATCATCGGACGTGACGAGGAGATCAGGCGAGCCATGCAGGTCCTTTCGCGCCGGACCAAGAACAATCCTGTCCTGATTGGTGAACCGGGCGTCGGCAAGACCGCCATCGCCGAGGGTCTGGCGCTGCGCATCGTCAATGGCGACGTACCGGATTCGATTGCGAACAAGCGGCTCCTGGCTCTCGACATGGGATCCCTGATCGCCGGCGCGAAATATCGCGGGGAGTTCGAGGAACGCCTGAAGTCGGTCCTGACGGAGGTGCAATCGGCGGCGGGGGAAATCATCCTCTTCATCGACGAGATGCATACCCTTGTCGGGGCGGGCAAGTCGGAAGGCGCCATGGATGCGTCCAACATGCTGAAACCGGCGCTGGCGCGGGGCGAGCTGCACTGTGTCGGGGCGACGACGCTCGATGAATATCGCAAACATATCGAGAAGGATCCGGCGCTCGCCCGACGATTCCAGCCGGTGTTCGTGAGCGAGCCGACGGTCCAGGACACGATCTCGATCCTGCGCGGCATCAAGGAGAAGTACGAGGTTCACCACGGGGTCCGGATCACCGACAGTGCGCTGGTGGCGGCGGCGACCCTGAGCCATCGCTATATCGCGGACCGGTTCCTGCCGGACAAGGCGATCGACCTGATGGACGAGGCCGCCTCCCGGTTGCGGATGGAGGTCGACAGCAAGCCCGAGGAACTGGACGCGATCGACCGCGAAATCCTGCAAAAGCAGATCGAGGCCGAGGCCTTGAAGCTGGAGAAGGACGCGGCGTCGCAGGATCGGTTGCAAAAGCTTCTGGTGGACCTGTCCGGGCTCCAGGAGCGATCGGCCGAGATGACCGCGCAGTGGCAGAAGGAGCGCGACAAGCTCGCCGGGGCACGTGATATCAAGGAGAGGCTCGATCAGGTCCGCAACGATCTGGAGAGCGCGAAACGCGTCGGCAATCTCGCGGAGGCGGGGCGGCTGGCCTATGGCGTGATCCCTGAGCTGGAGAAAGAGCTGGCCGAGGCCGAGGCGCGCGGCGACGAGATGCTCGTGGAGGAGGAAGTGACGCCCGAGCAGATCGCAAGCGTGGTCGAGCGCTGGACCGGCATTCCGATGGATCGAATGCTGGAGGGCGAACGCGACAAGCTCCTGCGCATGGAGGAGGGTCTGGGACGCCGGGTGATCGGCCAACTGGAGGCGGTCAAGGCGGTCTCCAATGCCGTCCGCCGGGCGCGGGCCGGATTGAACGATCCGAACCGGCCGCTGGGCTCGTTCCTCTTCCTCGGGCCGACCGGCGTGGGCAAGACCGAGCTGACCAAGGCGCTGGCCGCGTTCCTCTTCGACGATGACCAGGCGATGGTCCGCATCGACATGTCGGAGTTCATGGAGAAACATTCCGTGGCCCGGCTGATCGGCGCGCCTCCGGGCTATGTCGGCTACGACGAGGGGGGTGTCCTGACCGAGGCGGTGCGGCGACGGCCCTATCAGGTGATCTTGTTCGACGAGGTCGAAAAGGCGCATCCGGATGTGTTCAACGTCCTGCTTCAGGTGCTCGACGACGGGCGGCTGACGGATGGACAGGGCCGGGTGGTCGATTTCAAGAACACGCTGATCGTGCTGACCTCGAACCTCGGGTCGCAGGCTTTGTCGGTGCTGCCCGATGGGGCGAATGCCGAAGGGGTGCGGGATCAGGTGATGGCGGCGGTGCGGGCGCATTTCCGTCCGGAGTTCCTGAACCGGCTGGACGAAATCGTGCTGTTTGACCGGCTGAGCCGGGCGAATATGGACGGGATCGTGGATGTCCAGATGCGGACACTTGCCAAGCGTCTGGAATCGCGGAACATTTCCTTGGAGGTGGATCGGGCGGCGCGGACGTGGCTGGCGGATCGCGGGTACGATCCGGTCTATGGCGCGCGTCCGTTGAAGCGGGTGCTCCAGAAGTACCTTCAGGACCAGTTGGCCGAGCAACTGCTCTCGGGCAAGGTACTGGATGGCTCGGTCGTGCGGGTCAGCGCCGATGACGAAGGTCTCGTCTTTGGCGATGCGCCGGTCAGGACGGCGGCGGTCGTTCATTGATCCGATAGGCCCCGCCTCTCCTTCGGGAGGGGCGGGGCATCGCAAGTCAGGGGCCTGAATGGATTGGTCGGCCGAGCAATACCGACGTTACGAGGCGGAGCGAACCCAACCCGCGCGGGATCTGCTCTCGCGGGTTCCGCTGACCCTTCCGGGTCTCGCGGTCGATCTTGGATGCGGCCCTGGAAATTCCACCGAAGTCCTGATGGAACGGTTTTCCTCGGCGCGGGCCTTCGGAGTCGATTCCTCGCCGGACATGATCGCCTCCGCGAAAGCCCGGCTGCCTGGAACCCGCTTCGAGCTCGCGGATATTTCCCGCTGGGACGATCCGGGGCCGTTCGACCTCATCCTGGCAAACGCGGTCCTGCAATGGGTGCCGGATCATGAAACCCTGTTTCCGCGCTTGATGACAAGGCTCGCGCCGGGGGGCTGCCTCGCGGTCCAGATGCCCGACAATCTCGACGAACCCTCGCATCGCCTGATGCGGGAAGTGGCCGCGGAGGGCCCTTGGGCCGGGAAACTGGCCAAGGCGGCGGAGGCCCGGGTGCCGCGTCATGACGCCGGATGGTATTACGCGCTTCTGCGAAACCGCGCATCGCATTGCGAGGTCTGGCGCACCACCTATTTTCATCCGCTGCGCGGCGCGGCGGGAGTGGTGGATTGGGTCAGGTCAACCGGCTTGCGGCCGTTCCTCGCGCCTCTGGAGCCCGATGAGCAGACAGCGTTTCTGGCGCGTTATCAGGCCGGGATCGAATCGTCCTACCCGGCCTTGCCGGATGGGACGGTCTTGCTGCCGTTTCCGCGATTGTTTGTCATCGCGGTCCGGTGACAGGCATCAGGGCAGCAGAACGCCATTGATGACGTGAATGATGCCATTCGAGGCTTTCACATCGGGCTGGATGACGCTGACAGACCCGATCTTCACGCCATTGAAGCCATCGACTTCGAGACGGCTGCCATCGATAGCGGTAAGCTGGGTGGTCTTTCCAACCAGATCCTGGGCGGGATAAAGGCCCGGCACGATATGGTGGCTGAGGATCTTGGCGAGTTCCTCACGATGCTCCGGCAGCAGCAGACGGTCCAGTTCGCCCTTGGGCAGGCCGGCGAAGGCATTGTTGGTCGGCGCAAAGACGGTGAACGGCCCGGCGGCGTCGATCCCGACCACGCCGGCGGTGTTCAAGGCGGATGCCAGTGTCGAGAAGGACTGGTTGGCCGCGATCACCTCACGGATGGTGGGTTCCTTCGGCGTGCGCGAACAGGCGGCGAAGGCGAAGGCCGTGCCACCCAGAAGGGCAAGGCGGCTGAAGTCTCTGCGGTTCATGATTCCCCCAAATTCTTTGGTCGACTCTCAGGTGCCGGTTGTCCGGCACCTGAGATTCTTAACGTCGCGCGATCACGGGAGCAATGAGTGCTGGCCCCGCTCTTCGCGTCAGAGGTGTCATTCGTCGCACTTCCGCGCGAAAATCACTCCGGCAGGATCACCTTATCCACGACATGGATCACGCCATTGCTGGCAACGATATCGGCCGTTGTGACCTTTGCCTCGTTGACCATGACGCCGTTGGTGCCGTCGATTGCGAGTTCAGCGCCGTTGATGGTCTTGGCATTGGTGGTTTTGCCCGTCACGTCGGCCGCCATCACTTTGGCGGGGATGGCATGATAGGTCAGGATCGCCACCAGCTTGTCCTTGTTTTCCGGCAGGAGCAGGGTGTCGACGGTACCGGCCGGCAGGGCGGCGAAGGCCGCGTCGGTCGGGGCAAAGACGGTGATCGGGCCTTCGCCCTTGAGCGCATCGACGAGACCCGCGGCCTGGACGGCGGCGACGAGGGTCTTGAAGTTGCCTGCCTCGATGGCTGTGTCAACGATATCGGCATTCTGGGCAAAGCTGGGGGCGGCCGTCAGCCCGAAGGCCATTCCGGCGGCGAGAAAGGTCGATCGGATCATGGGTCAGTCTCCATTCCCTGGGGTTCGACGCTGTTTCGCTTGCGTCGTGGGGAATACGCGAGAGAGTGCCGGGACGGATCAGTGACACGAGCGCGTGGGGCGGGGTTGACCCGGACGCGCGGCGGCCCAAGCCAAGGGCATGGCGGTTTTCAAGTCACGATCAATTTATCCCGGTGTCCGAGGACGCGTGGCGCGCGGGAACACAAATGTGAAAGGCTTTATGTAACCGAACGGGGGTTTCGACCGTATCGGAGCGAGAGACACACCACGGGGCAGGACCATGTTGATCAAGACAACCGAGAAGTTGAGATATTCCGACGTTACTCCCAGGTCCGTTTACATGAACAGGCGGGCGGTTCTGGCGGGCCTGGCCGCGCTGGCGCCGGGACTGGCCTCGGCGGCGACCCTGTCCGCAGTGCCCAGCCCCTATTCGACCGACGCGAAACCGACCTCGCTCGCGGATATCACCAGCTACAACAATTTCTATGAGTTCGGTTTCGACAAGGGAGATCCGGCGCGCTATGCCGGCCAGATGAAGACGCAGCCCTGGTCGGTCGTGATCGACGGGGCGGTGGAGAAGCCCGGCACCTATGGGCTGGAGGATCTGGTCAAGCCCCAGCGGCTGGAGGAGCGGATCTATCGCCATCGCTGTGTCGAGGCCTGGTCGATGGTGATCCCCTGGGTCGGGTTTCCGCTGTCGAACGTGATTTCCGCGGCGGGGCCGACGGGCAAGGCGAAATACGTGGCGTTCGAGACGCTCCACAGGCCCGAGGAAATGCCGGGCCAGCGGGCAATGTTCGGGTCGCTGGACTGGCCCTACAAGGAAGGCTTGCGCCTGGACGAGGCGATGCATCCGCTGACGATCCTGGCGGTCGGTCTTTATGGCGAGACCCTGCCCAATCAGAACGGCGCGCCCTTGCGGTTGGTGGTGCCGTGGAAATACGGCTTCAAGGGCATCAAATCGATCGTGCGGATCTCGCTGGTCGAGGATCAACCGCCGACGACCTGGAACCGGCAGGCGTCGAACGAATACGGTTTCTATTCCAACGTGAATCCGACCGTCGATCATCCGCGCTGGAGTCAGGCGAGCGAGCGCATCATCGGCGGTGGGATTTTCGCGCGGCGCGATACCGAGATGTTCA
This sequence comes from Amaricoccus sp., assembly GCA_048594665.1. Lineage (GTDB taxonomy): Bacteria > Pseudomonadota > Alphaproteobacteria > Rhodobacterales > Rhodobacteraceae > Amaricoccus. Next base: position 20,816 of record JBMDWT010000048.1, read on the forward strand.
ACGGCTATGGCGAGCAGGTCGCGGGCCTCTATGCCGGCATGGATCTGCGAAAGTTCTATTGATGGATCTGGTGAATGGCTGGCTGCGGCGAAGTCCGATCTGGCCGCTCTATGCGATCGGATTCATTCCGGCGATCTGGTATTTCTGGCTGGCGGTGAACAACCAGTTCGGCCCGGACCCGGTTCGGGCGCTGGAGAAGGCCTATGGGTTGCTTGCCTTGCAGCTTCTAATCGCGGCCCTGGTGGTGACACCCTTGCGCGCGCTCATCGGGCTTAATCTTTTGCGATTCCGGCGGATGCTGGGGCTGATGGCTTTCTATTACGCGGCGTTGCATCTGTCGGTCTGGCTTGCGCTCGACAGTCAGTTCGACGGGGCGAGGATCTTCGCGGACCTGACCAAGCGGCCCTATGTCATCATCGGGATGGCGGCGTTCCTGATGCTGATACCGCTGGCCGCGACGTCGAACAATTGGGCGGTTCGCCGACTCGGTGGCCCGCGGTGGCGGCGTCTGCATCGGCTGGCCTACCCGGCGACGGCCTTGGCGGCGGTTCATTTCATCTGGTTGGTAAAGGCTTGGCCATTTGAGCCGTTGATTTACGGATTGGGTATTATAGTATTGATAATGTGGCGTTTTTTGCGGGTATGGTTTGTTGGTTTGAGGGGATGGGGGCGGGATATTTGAGGGGGAGGTGATAAGAATCTGTCACAAAGCTGCATTTTCCGCTTGCGGAGTTTAGCGTGTTTCCCTAGATAGCGCTTCACCGGCGGCGGGGCGGCGATGAGCGGTCTGGCGGCGGGGAATTGGG
>JBMDWT010000049.1:0-7567 GCA_048594665.1 Amaricoccus sp.
AACCCGGCTGGTGAAACGGGATGATCGTGGTATCGTCGTTCATGGCGTATCGCTCCTTCGGGAGGTTCTGGCAGGCGTCGAACACCCGCCACGATACGCCGCCCTCTCAGGCCGCCATCACCCAAATTCTCACATAGCTCCGCAACGATGCCCAATGCCGCTTTGCGGCGCCGTCGTAGGAGGCCTTGGGAATTTAAGATCTCGACGGCAATCGTTCCTTGTGCTTGACATTCCGCCAAGGCGAGTGGGAGGGCCGGTGCAATTGGGAGAGCCCCGGACCAACAACGAACGCGAGATCCGAGCCGCGCTGAGAACTCGTTACCTGCGCCATCACCACGGCTGTGACGACGTTCTGATGATCGATGAGTTGGGCCTAGCCCATGCTCAAAGTCGGATCGATCTTGCCGTCTTCAACGGCCATCTGCACGGCTACGAGATCAAGAGCGCGAGTGACAAGCTCGATCGTTTGCCGCGGCAACTCGCGACCTACATTTGTGCTCTTCAGAAGCTCACCCTCGTCGTCGCTACCCGCCATCTTGACGCGGCGGCGGCGATCGTCCCGGACTGGTGCGGCCTGACGGAGATTATTGAGGGACCGCGCAGTGGCATGACGTTCGCGAGCCATCGGAGGGCACGGGTGAACCCGAACCTAGATCCGTATATGTTGGCGCACCTACTTTGGCACTCGGAAGCGCAGGATTTGCTACGCGCCCGTGGCGCCTCGAACGCCGATGTTAACGTACCCCGGAAACGGCTTTACCGCGTCCTTGCTGACGAGGTGCCAGTCCGCGATCTGGCGTCTGCGATTAAGGCGGCTATGGCGTCCCGAACAGGTTGGCGAGGTCATCCGCGACCGTCGTGATGTGGTGGTTGATCGCGACTTCCTTCCAGCGCGATAGGTTGCTCGGGCTCTCCGCCTTTACTGCACAATCGGCGATGTATCTGTCACCGTAAGAGAAGCCCGCCCCCCGAAACGCGAATGCGGGGTCTTTGACCACCTGGGCGCAGTGTGTGTGCATCTGGTCGGGATTGTCCCGGAACGCGCCACCCTTGCGCGTCGCCCAAGTCTGGGGCGTCGTATAGACGATCTTGCCGGCGGCCTTTACCTTGCGCATGTCCATGGCCACAAACTCGGGATGCACGATCGTGTGGTCCCCGTAGATTGGCCGTCGCATCCCGGCCGGCATAGCGGTCATCAGCTCCTTAAAGAACAGCCAGTCGTGCCTTGGTATTTCGTCCGACCCTTTGGCGAGATGCGCGAAGGAGTCCGGGATCGCCGTCCCCAGAAGGACGAGATTACGGACCTCGTGGAGGTTGCCAAGCCGCTTCAAGGCAGTCGTCAGGGCGGTCGCGAAGACCTTGTAGGGCTCGAAATTCCGCGCTCGGAGGTCGACGATGAGGTCCAGCTCGTCGAGCTCAATGCCGAGACCGCCTGCGAAGTTCATGATCGCCTTGCGCGGGTTGCCAGCCATGAGGTCTTCGAGGCGAAGGAGCACGGCAGCGCCTTGACCGTCCGCGGTCGTCGCGCGGGAGGCGGCGTTCATAGTATTGGAATCAACCTCTAGGGGCAGGGCCGGGATCGCAATGCTCCCCTTCGGGCGTAGCCCGTCGAGCACGTAGTCGAACGGGTGCGAGCCATCATCCATCCGTCCTTCCGCAATCGTGACGTCCAGTGCTATCCAAGCCGGCCGCTTGCCCCATTTTGCGCTGAACCGCTCGACGAAGGGATGGACGTGCTCGTGGACCGACTTCTTCGGCTGCCACAGCTCGAAGTCGAACTCGACCGGCGGGATCGTGATGAGGGGCATCACGCAATCCTTCACTGCGGGCGTCAGGCGGTAGAGGGCTTGGTACTCTCCCTGCCGCCATCGCAGGGCCGGCACGTAGGTGTCTTCAGACAAGTTCATCGCCGCCGTCCTCGAACTGCGAGGCGACCTGCCCCTGCCCAATCAGACCCGCGAGAATTGTGTAGTCGCCGCGCTCCTTGCGAATACGACCGGCGATGATGCTAGCGTCGATGCCAAGATTCTTCGCGTCGATCTGCACGGCCTCCTCGGATAGCGCGAAGCGTGACAAACACTCATCCCACCTTGCCTCCGGTATGAGGCTATCGAGCGCGAACACGTCAGCCTCACGCTCGACCTTGTCGTCGCCGGCGGTCTCCTCCTCGTCGAAGAAGTCGTAGCGTAGCCCCTCCATAAGGTGCAGGAACACATGGCCCAGCTCGTGCAGGAGCACGAACCAGAAATTGTCGAGGCGATCAAAGCGCAGCGTGAGCCCGATGATCGGCCGCCCGTCGCGATCGAGCATGGCGCCCCCATCGAGGTAGGTGTCCGACAGGTGCTTCTCCGTGACGAGGATAATGCCTTTGGACAGAAGAAGCGCCTGCGCGCGCTTGGGGCCATCCTTGCGTCGCGTGAGTGCGACGAGATCGGCTATCCAGCGATCGTCGGCGATGAACTCCGGTGGGTCGGAGGTCTCTACGATGTCCCGCGCACGCTCTAGAATGCGCGCTTGCCAAGCGAGCAGCGCGTACTCGTTTGGCACCGAGCCACCGTGCATCTTCTTACGATGGTAGGCGCTCGCGAACTGCGGACCGGCGGCCCGCATGAAGTAGTCGCGTGCAAGTTCGTAGACGTCACCCTTGCGCGGTACGTCGAACCAACCGCGCTTCGCCATCTCGCGAGCGGGGAGCTGCTTCCACATCACGTCATCAATGTCCGACCACGAGAAGACGGACCCCTTGGAGGCATTGCCGCTCTCGAACAGCCCGATGGTGTGGACGTTCAGGGCATCGCATACCTCGATCAGTCGATCGAGGCTTGCACCCGAATAGTTCGACGCTTCGTAGCGCTGGATTTGCTGTGCCTTCATGCCGAGCCGTTCGGCGAGGTCGGTCTGGCTCATGCCGGCCGCGATCCGCGCCTGTACGAGCATGGACGGTAGATTCTCCAACGAATGCGCCTTGGCGAACGTGATCTCGCCCGACTTCAGAAGCTCGTAGTGGGAAAGCTCAGCCTCCAGGGTCGCGATCTGGCTCTTGATGGCATTGGCTTGGGCATCGCGCAACCAGCTCTGCTCGCTGGTTGGATCGGCCTGGGCCGCCAAGAGCACGTCGCGGAGCTTGCCCAACTGTTCCTCTGATATGGCGTACTGCTTGTCGCTGTAGATCATGACGTCACCGTGGGTTGGAGCATCGGGTCGGCCGTCAGGTCGATCGCGACAATGCCCTTTGGGGCACCGGTAAAGCGATCGATCTGGAAGAACTCGACGAAGATGGTCCCGACTCGATCAGCCGGGATCGTGGAGGGGAACAATTCCCCATGATACTTGGCTTTCTGCGCTGCTCGGTTATTTTCGAAGGTGAGCAACACCGGATCGAGCAAGGCCGGGTTCACGCCGGTCGGATCCCAGCAGGCGTCGAAGTCACCCGGGCGGGGCTTGGCTGTCACAAAACTCCCATCGAGGAACGCGCGCCTGCATCCGGCGCTGCGTAGGTTGGTCAGTGCGGCCACGAATCCGCTGAACTGCACCCGCCGTTTGGGGTTCGACGCGAACCGCATCTCGATCTCGGCGAGGGGCGCATCGTAAATGCCGGCGGGCAGGATGGGCCAGGGTGAGCCGGCGAGGTCGATGTGAGCGGGTATCATCATTACAACAATAGTGTTGTATCTTTAAATGTCAACATTGTAGGTGAGGCATTCGCCGAAGCCATGGGCTCTGAAACCAATCGGATTCTGCATCTGCAGCGAACATTTGATTTCTCCCCTTTCTGGCAGAGGAATTCAGGCATGCCGCAGACCGGCTTCACGAGACGCACCTTGCCCATCGTCAATGCCCTTCAAGCTTGAGTTCTCTCTTGTCAAGAGGATAAAATTACCGGATAAAAATAATTACCGGATAAATTGGAGGCTGCGGATGCCGACGATCGTTGTCGCCTCTCCCAAGGGGGGAGCGGGCAAATCCACGACGGCGGTGCTCCTAGGCACCGAGTTGGCCCACGCCGGCGCCAAGGTCGTCATGCTTGACTGCGATCCAAACCGCTCTCTCTCCCTTTGGGCGGACCGGAGCCCCCTCCCCTCCCGCATCAGGCTGCTCAGCGACGTCACGGAGTCGGACATCGTCCGCACGATCAAGCAGCATGACCAGGACGGGCAGATCGTTCTCGTCGACCTGGAGGGCGTGGCATCGCGCCTCGTGTCCCGAGCGATCTCGCAGGCCGATCTGGTGATCACGCCGATGCGCGCCACGACGCTCGACGCGACGGTCGGTGTTAGGGCGCTCCAGCTCATCGCGGAGGAAGAGGAGGCGCTCGATCGGAAAATCGCTCACGCGGTGGTCTTCACGATGACTAAGGGCGTGAAGTCCCGGCAGCACAGCGGGATCGAGGCGTCGCTGACGGAGCAGGGCGTTGACCTGATCGAGCCGCCCTTGATGGAGCGAGCGGCCTTCTCGGCGCTCTTCGAGTTCGGCGGGGATCTGCGGACCATGCCCGCCCAGGGGAACATGGAGGCGGCGCGGGCGAACGCCGCGCTTTTCGCCCAAGCGGTCTATCAACGTCTCGCAAGGAATGTCTGAAATGGCCGACGCCAAGCCTTTCCAGATCGATCTCGGCACTCTTAAGGCACGGGAGAAGGACCAGAGTCCCCAGGCGATCGAGAAGATCGACCACGCTGGCGACGAGCTGGGGTTCGTGGCTCGTGAGGGCCAGAAGCGGCGCGGACGGCGGCCGAGCCCACGAACCGGCCAGGTTCATGCCAAAGTGATGCCTCACGTTTCCGATGAGATCGCCGCGGAGGCCAGGCGCCGGGGCGTTCAACAAGGGGTGGTGATCGAAGAAGCCTGGGCGCTCTACAAAGAAAAATCCGGTAATTAGATAAACCGGATTAATTTATAAATCTGGTATAGAGACTTACCGGATTATGTAGAAGCTTTCCGGTTTTGCGCCCATTTGCGGCAGAAACCCAAGAAGGCCGCCTCCGGGCTATGAGGGGGCTCAGGTAGCCAGTCGCGCCATTCCCGCTCCAGAAAATGAACGTCGATGCCAGGAGCGAGGGCGCGGGCGATCTCGTAGACTTCCGGATCAAGGGGAGGAGCGACCGTCTGACCCCCAATCCCCCTGCCGAGCTGGCGTCTGGTGAAGATCACCACGTCCTCATCATCGATACTGACCGCGTAGTCTGGGATGTGCTGGTGGGTTTGATCTTCCTTGATGACGGTGGTCAGCAGCCGACGGAACTCCCGGATCGTGGAGCCCGAGCCGCATTTCTTCTGCAGGATGTCGAGTCCAACGCGCCATTCGCGTTGTGCCCCGCAGTGCTTACGCGCCAGCTCGTAGATACGGCGCTCTAAGGGCTTGCGCAGGCGAAAATAGTCGCGGTGCAGCGTCAGCACCTCCTTTGACCGGATGGCGTTGAACACCCAGTCCGAGAGCTTGATTTCGACCTCCTGCATCCGACCGTCCCGCGTCTCGCGGACGATCTCCGCGCTTTCGATCAGCCCGAAGGTCCGAAAAACCTCTTGGCCGCCGGTGATTATGTTCGTACTGATCCGCGTGCCCGCGAGGCGTTCCAGCGCTGCCTTGAGCTGGCCGTAGCCGGTTCCGGCCGTGTTGCGGTTGGTGGCGATCAGCATGTCATGGGCACGAAATCGCACCACCTGCGAGACTTCCTTGCCCTCGTTCAGGGCGTTCATCAGCTGGCTGATGCAGTAGATCAGCACATCGCGGTCATGGACAGTAGCGAGGCCATCCACTGAAGGCTTGATAGCGATTTTGATCCCGTTGTGCTCGTACTCACGGATGCGGGTGTCTGGCCTCGTCGAGAGCGAAAAAATTGGGTGCTCCATCGAGGCCATGTCGGCCTTCGGCACGGCATCAAAGATGTCGCAGACGAAGAAATCCCCTTGAGGATAGCGATCGGGGAGGAGGGGGGAACGGGCGGGTTGGACGGGATCGGACATGCGCGGACTTTCGTACTTTCAACCACACTAACCCGCCGCAGCAAGCGTGCCAAGGCCGCCGTTCGTACTTTCACCCACACGCAAGTGTCTTTCGTACTTTTACACACGCCCTTTCGTACTTTTACACACGGGAGTCCCAAATTAATGCTTCATAAACAATGACTTAAGCGGTAAAATTTTTCCGTAACACAGAATCTAACACTATTTAACACTCGAGCCTGTGGATAAGTCCCTAGCAGGTCTACCAATTGACGGCGGATGCGATCCGCGCAAGTGCCCCGCCTAGCACGAACGCTCCAGCCAATATGAGCGGCATCCGCCGCCGAAGCCGCTCCAGGTTCTCTCGGCGCTCCAGCTCCATGGGAGTGGTAATGGCAATGAGGGGACTCATCTCCCTGAGCACCCGGTCCATCGCTTCCCGCTGACCTTGAACCATCGTCGCCAGGATCTGAACTTGCCGATTCCCCCGAGCGATTCCTTGGTTGATCAGATCGCCGTTGCGCTCCCAGTCCGTGGCCCTCTCGGCCGCGAAGGCGGCTGCCCTGGCCTCGGTCGCGGTCTGGTGAACCTTGTCGAGGATGCGGCCTTGCGCATCGACGCGGTCCGACAGGCTCGCGACCAGCAGCCCGATCGTATCGATCGTCTCGGCAAGCTGGGCTGTGTCGAGAACGAGGGGAGGGGACTCTTTCCCCATCACGCGGCATCCCTGGCATAGAGCCCGTCGAACTCGCTGTCGGCGTAGTAGCGCAGCTTGGCGGCCAGCACCGGGGGCATGCCCTGGAGGCGCAGAAGCTGCAGGCTCTGGGGCAGGCGCATGATTTCGTCCGGGGTCAGCAGCTCGCGTCCCGTGATGTGCTCCGAGGAGGAGGACAGGTCGCCGGGCCGATGGGTGGCCGTCTCGTAACCAATGGTTTCCTTGCCGAGGGTCTGGCTCAGCCATTTCGCGGTCTCGACATCGTTGACGCCGAACACCTGCAGCACCCCGGCATTCGCCACGAAGGTGTTCGCCCGTGTGCCGTAGAGATCGCGCAGCTGGCTCAGGTCTTGCAGGATCGGCCAGAGCTGGACGCCGTAGCCCGCCATCAGCCCCATGGCGCGCTCCACGGCCTGCAGCCGTCCGAGGGCTGCGAACTCGTCGAGCAGGAACAGCGTCGGCGTGGAGAGCCTCTGGGAGCGGCTGGGCGGCCCGGAGAGGGCAGGGGAAGCGCTCAGGGGCTCAGTATGGGCCTGTGGCGCTCCTGAGGGCTCTGTGAGGCGCTGTGAGCCCTCCCGTGGCTCCACGGGCCGCTCCGGGGCGCTGTGCGCCGTCTCCGCGTCGCGGGCGATGTCCTGGAGCGCCTCGGAGACCAGCAGCCGCAGCCAGCGGCCATAGGCGTCGAGCCGGTTCGGCGGCAGCACCAGGAAGACCGTGGTGACTTCGCGGCGGAGATCGGCGAAGCGGAAATCCGACGTCGCAAGGCTTTGCGCGATCCTCGGGCTGTCGAGGAAGTGCGTGTGGCGCTGCGCGCCGGAGAGCACGCCCGCCGCCTCGCGGTCGGCCTTGCCGAGAAAGCGGTTCGCGGCCCGGGCGATCAGCCCGTTGGCGCCCCGGCTCTCCCGCATGAGC
>JBMDWT010000005.1:0-79099 GCA_048594665.1 Amaricoccus sp.
GAGCGCATGAACCGCGCGATCAAGGAAGCGACCGTCAAACGCTTCCATGACGACGATCACGCCCAATCGCGGCGTCACCTCGCCGACTGCCTCGATGCCTACAACTTCGCACGCCGTTTGAAGACGCTGAAGGCCCTGACGCCCTACGAGATCATCTGCACGCAGTGGACCCTCGAACCGGAACAGTTCAAATTCAACCCGCTCCACCAAATGCCGGAACTAAACAGTTAGTCATTTATCAAAAAAACTTTAACCCTGACCATGGTCTGGCCGTAGACTCATCTCAAGCTGGACTGCTCCACTGCTCTCGCCAAGTAGCGCAGTCTCGGAAGGGAATGGGAGGCAGTGTTTCTATTTTGTCGAAGAGAATTTGAATTCATCTAATACATTCATCAAACGATTTAGGAGGCGCTTGTAAAAACATTATAATGCCTCTCGTGGATCAGATGTCAGATCGGACAATGTCGTGTCTGATTTCACGGCGGCAGGTCTTTCGCTACTTTAGGCGCGGTTCACCAAGAATCTTTGTAGCGTCCAGATGTATCATACTTAGTGTCATATGCCAACGTAACACAAAAATCCAGCTTATCCAAAGGTATTGCTTTTTAAAATAACTAAGTACTTTGTAAAATTGGCTGGGGAACCTGGATTCGAACCAGGACTAACAGAGTCAGAGTCTGCGGGTCTACCGTTAACCTATTCCCCAATCGATGTGCCCCTCCTAAAGGGACTGGGCGCAAAGATCAATAGCCATGCATTGCATTATAATGGGGGAGGGCAAGGTTCCGGATTTCATAATCGTGTTTAGGGAAATCGTCGGCGGTGGTAGGAGACTGCGTGGCCTGGTCCGTGGGATTCAAAGTCCAAGAAAGGAGGCAGTTGAAAGCAAGGGCAATGCGTGATTTGTCACAGAGGCGAAATGAGGGGCGGGCGCATGAAGATTGGTATCTTGGAAACGGGCGAGGTTCAGTCCGACCTCAAAGTCATTCATGGTGATTACCCCAGTATGTTCAGAGAGTTGCTCTCGAATGTCGATCCAGCACTCGAATTTGCAGTGGTGCGGGTAGTCGGCGGCGAGATGCCCGCGGCCCCGTCGCAGGCGGATGCTTGGCTGATCACCGGATCACGCCATGGCGTCTATGACAATCTGCCTTGGATCGAGCCACTAAAGGCCTTCCTGCGCAATTGCGTGACCGCGCATATTCCGATCGTCGGGATCTGTTTTGGGCATCAGATCCTCGCCGAGGCCATGGGCGGGCGGGTAGTCAAGTCAGACAGGGGCTGGGGGCTGGGTGTCCAGGATTATGAACTGGTCAGTCGGCCCAGTTGGATGGCCGATGCGCCGGACCAGTTCGCAGTGGGCGCCGTGCATCAGGACCAGGTCGTTGCCCTGCCGGAGGGCGCAACGGTCCTCGCCCGTTCGCCGCATTGCCAATATGCCGCGCTCGCCTATGGCGATCCAGAAAGTCCCGATGCGATCACACTTCAGCCGCATCCCGAATTTGACGCAAAGTTTCTGGACGATCTGCTGGTGGCACGGTCGGGCACAGTATTTCCCAGCGAACAGGTTGTCGCCGCCCGCGCCTCGCTGAGCCGGGAAGGGGCGGGGCCGGATTGGGCGCGCTGGATCGTCGCTTATCTGCGTTGCAAGACCGGGACCAACGCCCTCGCCTGAGGTCAGAAAACCAGACCGATCACGAGCATGGCCAGACCCATCCCCGCGAGGGCGACGGAGCCGAAATTGACAGCGATGAGCTGATTCAGGCGTTTGCGCACGGTGTCCGCGTCTGGTTTGTCCCGCTTGATGGCATAGCCCACAGCGATGCAATAACCGAGCCCCCCAAGGCCGACCGCCACCATGATTGCGCCCAATGCGACCAGAATTTCCATTTTTTACCGTCAGTTGCAGGAGGAGAGCCATATCCGTGCCCATTGTGCTGCGCAAGGGCCTTGCCGCCTCTACGTCACGGCGATAGGCTCTACGCCTGATTTTGAAGAGCGCGAGCAGCGGAGGCGAGGGCAGTAATGGAAGACATGATGGAGGACGGCCCGGCGTCTGCCTACAAAGTCACTGCGGGTGAGTTGCGCCAGTTCATCGAACGCTATGAACGGCTCGATCAGGAAAAGAAGGACATTGCCGACCAGCAGAAGGAAGTGATGGCCGAGGCGCGCGGTCGCGGCTATGACGTCAAGGTTTTGCGCAAGCTCATAGCGCTCCGCAAGAAGGATCCCGCCGACGTATCGGAGGAAGAGGCGATCCTGGAAGTCTACAAACAAGCGCTCGGCATGGATTGACCAAACACCCCGGCCTCGGCGTCATCGTCGGACGACGTCGATCGGATAGGCGGTGGTCGATTTCAGAGCTTCCATGGCAAAGCGCGAGGTCACGACCTTGAGAAAAATCGCTTCCGTCAGTCGCTTGTAGAACTGGTCATAGCTCGCCATGTCGCGCACCACGACCCGGAGCATATAATCGACCTCGCCGGCCATCCGATAGAGATCCATGACTTCCGGCATTTCGGCGACGGTGGCGGCGAACCGTTCGCGCCAAGTCGGAGAGTGGTCGTCGGTTGTGATTGAGACAAAGACATTGAGTCCTAACCCGATAGCATTCGGATCGACGATTGCTACGCGGCGTTTAATGACACCGCTTTGCTCCAGTTTCTGAATCCGCTTCCAGCAAGGTGTGTGCGAGAGCCCGACCCGGTTGGCGATCTGGGCAATGGACAGGGTAGCGTCCTGTTGAAGAGCGGATGTGATTTTTCGGTCGATAAGGTCCAACACGGGCCTTCCTTCTCGCTGGCGATCAAGGTCGCAATTAATCTCGATAAAGACGATTATATCAATCGTGATTAATGATGCGAATTCTGTCCTTTGCAAGTGCCAATTTTAGAAAGGACATCTCCAAGGCGGGACGTGGTTCATCTCCGGCACGCACGCAATCAAGTCAACACGCCTCGCTGACTTTAAAAATCGCTTTCTCCGGGGACTTAAAATCTGTGTAGGCTGTGTGGGCGAAATGCCCGGAGCTCAAGCTCCGGGCGTATGTTTCAGGCCATTCCAGAGAGAAAAGCGGCTCCAGTAAGGGCAATGGCCCCACCGAGGAGACGAATGAGGGTTAGGCCCAAAGGGCTCCGGAACACTAGGCCCGTTGCCAGACCAGAAAGATGTAGCAGCAGCGTGGCCAAAACGAAGCCCGCGGCAAAATGAAGCGGTTTGGCGCTGCCGGGAAGTTCGGTGCCATGGGCATAGCCGTGGAAGAATGCAAAAGCACTTACAATCATCGCTGCTACCCAAAGCGGTGGCCGGGCGCGTGTCACAACCATCAGGCCGAGCACGACTCCTGACAGTGCAATGGCGGTCTCAACGCCGATCACCGGAAAACCGGCCATTCCACCCGCTCCCCCAAGGGCCATGACCAAGGGAAATGTGATTGGTAAAACCCAGAGCGCCGGACCGCCCAGAATTGCCCCCCAAAGCCCGACCGCCAGCATGGCGACAATATGATCGAGGCCGGTAACCGGATGTACAAATCCGCTCGCCAGGCCACCCAGGGCGCTGGAGCCAGGATGGGCGAAGGCTGGTCCCGCCAGCAGGAGCAGCGATGCCACCATCGCCAAAGCCGATCTGTTTTTCATGATACCTCCGTTAACCGTCATGACAGAATCGAGCTTAACGCCATGTAGGCTTGATAGGGTACAGGCGCGGTTCAGAAAATTCAGATTTTGTTAGCGGCTCAGTAGAGGCCATTGATCTCGACCGGCAGGTGCTTGATCGGCTTTGGTTCGCGCAACAGGCCAGACGGCGATGCTCCCGTCGCCTCGATGCTTTTCAGGCGTTGAAAACGCTGGCTGGACACCGTGGCATTTTCGGCGCGGGTCCGCAGGATCGTTGGTCGCAGGAATACAAAAAGCACGCGCTTTGTCGCACCTTCGCCGCTCGAACTGAACAGGCGTCCGACTACTGGAATATTCCCGAGCCCGGGGATTCCGCTTTTCTGCTGCGTGCGATCATCGGTGATCAATCCGCCCAGAACCACAGTGCCGCCATTGTCGGCGAGAACCGAGGTTTCGATGAGCCGGCGGTTGGTGATAATGTCCGCGGCGTCGGTCACCGTCGTGTTCGAGATCGCGGAGACCTCCTGACTGACGTCGAGCTGCACCACGTCGCCCTGATTGATCCGCGGCGTGACCTTCAAATTGATACCGATATCTTTGCGCTCAATGGTCGTGAAAGCATTGGTGCCATCATTGCTCGCATATTCGCCAGTCCTGAACGGCACATTCTGACCCACCAGAATTTCGGCCGGATGATTGTCGAGCGTCGTGACGCTGGGAGTCGAGAGCAGATTGGCCTTGTTCGATTGGGAAAGCGCCTGGATCAGGATGCCAAACTCGTTTTCCTTGGACAGGCCGATGGAGAGTCCGTTGGGCGACACGCCTACCGCCGTCTGCACATTGAGCAGCGCGAGGATGTTGCGCAGTGTCGGTGCCTGGTTCGTGAAGGAGGTGGCGGCGAAGCCGGCCTGTGGCGCCGCGCTGCCAAAGCCGAGTTGCGCTCCGAGCTGTTCGGCAATGTCGCCCGAAATTTCCACGATCGCCGCTTCGATGAGGACCTGTGGCCGCCTCTGATCCAGTTGTGCGATCAATTGGGAGAGGTCGGCCTGCACCTCGGCGCGCGCCCGGATCACCACCGCGTTGATGTCGGGAGCGGGCTGGATAGTGATGTCTTCATCCGCGAGCGATGTAACCGGGGGCGGGCCAAAGGTCAGGGCTGTGCCACGGGTCTGATCGGCCGTGGCAAGTCCGAAGCCGTTGGCCACCACGCCTGGTTGCCGGTCGGTGGTTCCTCGGTCGCCCGCGCTAACCGTGTCGGTTCCGATCGAGCCGACCACCGCGCTGGTCACGCTGCTCTGAAGACCTTGTCCGACAATTCCACGCAGGATTTCGGTGACGAGTGCCGCTTGGCCGAAGCGAAGTCGATAGACCCGGGTGATCGGCACCTGGGCCGGGATATGGCGGCCCGGCTGGTCGAGTTCCTCGGCGACCCGGCGTACGTCCGCGACCATCTCCGGATCGCCGCGTACCAGCAGCATGTTGCCTCGCGTATCGACGGAGACCTTTGGCACCAGCCCGCCAGTGTCCGGACCAAAGACACCATTCAGCGCGGCCGCCACCTCGGTTGCATCGGCGTTTCGCAGGGGAATTGTGGAAACCTGACTTCCACCTCCCCTGTCGAGCGAGCGTGCAATGGCTTCGATCCGATCCACGTTCTCGGCATTGTCGGTAACGACAAGGGTGTTGGATTCTGGGAGTGCCTCGATGTAGCCATACTCGGCGACAAGTGGTCGCAACGCACCGACCGCGGTCGCTGCCGGAAAGTTGCGCATCTGAATGAGTCGGGTGACCACGTCGAATCGGCCGCTGTCCGAGGATGCTTCCAGGTCTCCCCCCGCGGAGCGCACATTCGCCTGTGGAATCACTCGCCAGAGAGTGCCTGACCGCAGGGCAACGAACCCCTGGACCCGAAGCACGGACTGATAAAGGTCCCAGACACCCGACGCTGTCTGGGGTTGCGCCGAGATCACTGTGACTTCGCCAGTGACCGTCGGGTCAAGGATCAAGGTGCGGCCGGTGATTTCAGATACCTGCTCGGACAATGCCCGGATATCCGCGTCCCTAAGATTGAGAACGAAAGTCGGCACCTTGCCCGGTTTCGCGGCGTCGGTATCCGCGACCTGTCCCTGCTCGGCCTCCTGCGCCCCAAGGTAAAGCGGAGCGACGACCAGCAGGAGAGCGAGGGAAATGGCGCGACCGGTCAATCTGGATCCTGTCATCTGAGAGAAAACGACATGACCAGCGGCTGGCCGTTGCGAATGACATCTAGCTTCGCATGCCCGCTGGCCAGCGCCGCGTTGAAAAGATCAAGGTCGGTCTGGATATTTCCAACCTGTTGCCCATTTACCTTGACGACCACGTCGCCGGCAACGAAGCCGGCTTGCCTGAGGTCATCCGAGAGTTGATCCGTGACCACATACCCACTCTCTCCGACTTCTAGCCCCAGACTGTCCAGCACTGTGCCGGGATCCTCCTTGGCCTGCTCATACCAGTTTGCCAGAAGTTCGGCGACGCCCTCCGAAGACTCCTCCTCCACGGGAGGCTGCGCAATCGATCTGTCTGCGTTGGGGAAGGCAAGTGACTGTTCGCTTCCTTCAATATCTAGAACTACATGATCCCCGTGGACCTCCCGCAGCGTCGCATTGGGCGTAACCTCGTCACCCGCCGAATAAGTCTGTGCGGCGCCCGATGATCCAGCGATGATGGCCTTGGATGGCGCACCCGCAGCGATAACCACGCCACGCAGCGTCAATCCCAGGGATGGCTCTCCCGTATTCACTACGGGCGCTTGCTCCTCGGCCGCGCGCCCAAACGGTGCGAGGCTCAGAATCGAATCAACGGAATAATCGGAAGAGGCTGGAATGTCGGAGGAAACCATGGGTGGGGGCAGGCCGCTTTCCCCGGAGAGATGTCGCGGCAGGTCTCGCGCCGCATAGCCAATCGAGACTGCGAAGGCAACCACCGCGACCCAGATCAGGATCTGGCGGAGGACTCTTTTCACCGCGCCCTCGCCGTTTCGATAAATCCGATAAAACCGCCAAACCGAACCCCGGTCGCAGGCTCCTCGACGGTCACGTCGACGCGCTCCAGATCAGGATCCGCCGTGGGCGAGTGCCGTGCCGTCACTGTCAGATCATGTCCCAAAATCCCGGTCTCGACTGTGTTCTCGCTGGTGCCCAGTTCAAGTTCCGTGATTAAGTTCTCGGCAGCGAACGGGGCGAGGGCGCGCATCTCCAGAGCCGACACTCGTTCGACATGGGCCCGGGTCGCAGCCAGAAGCGAAACAGCCGAAACCGCGAGAAGCGCCAAGGCAATCAGCGCCTCGATCAGGGTAAAGCCGTCGCTTTCGCCTCGTGCTGTCATCGAACCATAGGGGAAACGGTCGCGGCGAAGCCGTCAAATGCGACCCGGGACGCCGAGGCGGACCCACTGATTCGGAGCATGGCCGGGATCCCTTGCGTGAGATCGGGCATAATCACGATCGGTGCCGGGTCGCGTTCGCTCTCCAGCCGCAAAGCCGAGGGAAGATCATGCCGGCGAGCGAGGATCGGCTGGGCGCTGGCGCTCCACATACCTTGCTTCGGATTCCATGCGAGGAACCGATATCCCCCCTCATCCCAGACCATGGCCTGCGGCCTCGCCGTCACCAGAGCTTCGTCGACGGCGAGCCCTAGTCGGATTGCGAGCAGTGAGGCCTCTGTACCGGCACGCCGGCCAGGGTCGAGCACGCCTGCGGTCAAGGTCGCAACGCCGGCCATGATGGCCATGATCACGAGAACGATCAAGGTTTCGATCAGGGTCAGGCCGCTGTCCGCGTCCCGGCACACGATCATTTCAGGTCGCCTCCGTTGATATCCGCATCGACACCCTCGCCCCCCGGCTTGCCATCCGCGCCGAGGGAAAGCAGGTCGTAGGAACCATTCTCGCCGGGAGACCGATAGATGTAGGCATTGCCCCAGGGGTCGGTGGGAACCTTCGACAGGTATCCCCCCGAGGCCCAGTTCGCAGGCACCGGAGCAGTCACCGGTCTGGTAACCAAAGCGTCAAGTCCCTGCGCCGTGGTAGGATAAGTCTTGTTGTCCAGACGATACAATTCCAGACTGGAGGCAATCGTGCGCACATCCGTGCGCGCGACCGTGGCCCGCGCCTGATCGGGGCGGCCAATCACATTCGGTACTACAAGGGCTGCGACAATTGCTATGATGACCAGAACGACCATCATTTCGATCAATGTCACGCCGCTTTCGCCGTCGCGTTCTTTCCGGACCTCTGGTGACTGCTCTGCCACTTCGGGATTTGCTTCTTTCTGGGGCATTGGTGCTCCCTTGTTTTGGATTACATACTAATGGGAACCGATGCAAAAGAAACCCTAAAAGGCTCTCGATTGGCCTTGATGTGATTCATGGGTGATGAAAGTTCTTATTGATGATTGAAGCGGACCCCGTCCAGAAACAGACCGCGAAGATCCGGCCCGCGCTCAGCGTCGTACGCCAGAACGGGGGTGGGCTTCCAGAGGATGCGATGGCCTTTCCAGGGGAATTGACGCTTTTGTTGCGTGTGCCGCTTCCTCTGTCATCGCATCGTCAACGTCAGGCGGCGGTGGGATTCGCGGTTGAGGACATGATCGCCGAACCGCTGGAGAGCTCGCATGTCGTTCTCGGTCCCGAGCTTGGTCGGGGGGAGTATCTTGCCATTGTGACCCGCGCCGCGGAAATCCGGCGCTGGGCATCCAAGGCCAACGCCCAACGCCTGCGCTTGGTCCCCGATATTCTGGGTGTGCCGGTGGCCGCCGATGGCGCCTGCTCCGCGCAGGAACGGAACGGCCGGGTTCTCGTCCGTCGGGCGGATGGAACCGGATATGTAACCAATGTCGAGCAGTTCGAGGAATTCTGGCGGGCAGATGGTGAACCGCGAATCGTGCTCTTTGGAGGCGAGTTGCCCCACCATCTCCCGATCAGTGCCACGGGAATCCTGCCCGCGGTTCCGACGCCGGAAGCCTCCCGGGTCAATCTGCTCGAAGGTCCATTCGCCCGGGACGGTCGTATCACCCGCCGGTTCGTGGTCCGGCTCGCCGCCCTTGCCATTATCGTGGTTGGCGCGCATCTCGGGGTCCTGGCTCTCGACATCCATGCGCTGAACCGGATCGCCGGGGATCGCCAGGCCGCGCTCCGGGCGGAGCTGCTTCACAGAGTGCCGAACCTTCCGCCGGACCTGTCGATCGACGTCATGCTGCGACGCGCAATGCCCTCTGGCGATACCGAGGCGGACGGCTTCCTTCCTCTGCTGGCCAAGGTCTCCGAAACCCTGCTCGCGCTCGGCGACGGAATTTCAATGAGCAACATTGCCTATGAAGCCAGTGACGGAACACTGGCGATCACGGTCGAGGCGTCGGATCTCGCCAAGCTTCAGCAGGTCGTGACATCGCTTCAGGTGGCTGGCCTCTCTGCGACGGCCGGCGCTGCGACCAATGGCGATGGCACGGCGCAGGCACGGATCGTGATTGGCGGTAGCGGCAAATGAAACGGCCCTACCTCGCGATTCTGCGCGCCAAACTCCGTGCATCGCTCTCCCGTCGCACGCCGCGGGAGCGTGTGCTCCTGCTTGTCCTGGCCGCCGCGATCGCCGCCTATGGTACGACGACCTTTATTCTGCTTCCGATGCTCGAAACGCGGGAGGAGGCCCGACAGTCTATTGCCCGGAGCGATGCCATTCTCGCGAGGCTCGCCGTCGCTCCCCCGCTCAGCCAGGAAGCGCAACGGCGGGACGACCGGCCGGTGACAACCATCGTAACCGAAACCGCGCCCCAGTTTGATCTGACCATTCGCCGGTTGGAGCCGGAAGGCAGTGGTGCCCGGCTGGTGCTCGAAGATGCCGATTATGCGAAGGTAATCAACTGGCTCGACAATCTGGTGCGGGATCACGGATTGCGGGTCGGGACGATCGAACTGGAGCGGCGGCCGGATCCGGGAACGGTCGGCACGCGCCTGATGCTGGAAGAAGGGCGGGGCTAGTGTCCGCTCTTTCGCCGCTTCCCTATGCCTTTGCGCGCCGGTTCGGCGTACTGCTGCGGCGCGGCGACGCTGATCGTGTCTGTTACCGGCGTGCCTCCGCTTCGGTGCTCGCCATGGCCGAGGTGCAACGTCTGGTCGGAGTCGACCTGCGGTTTGAAACCCTGGATGACGCCGCATTCGATTCGGCCCTTGCCCAGACTTACCGCGACACCGCCTCCGAGGCCTCCGACGCCGTCGCCGCCGATGGGGATCTCGCGGCCCTTGCCGACAGCGCGGCTCTGGTCGATGATCTGCTTGACCAGGGAGACGACGCCCCGGTTGTTCGTCTGATCAACGCCCTATTGTTGGAGGCCATCAAGGAAACCGCCTCGGATATTCATATCGAGACGCAGGAGCGGCGTCTGGTGGTCCGGTTCCGCGTCGATGGTGTACTGCGCGAAGTTCTTGAGCCCCGCCGGGCGCTGGCCCCCCTGCTTGTCAGCCGCGTCAAGGTTATGGCCAAGCTCGATATCGCCGAAAAGCGACTGCCGCAGGACGGGCGGGTTTCGCTTCGGGTGGGCGGGCACGAGGTGGATGTCCGCGTCTCGACCATTCCGTCGCAATATGGCGAGCGCGTGGTCATGCGTCTGCTCAACCGCGACGCAACCCGGCTCGGTCTCGACCGGTTGGGAATGAGCTCCCGGGACCGTCACTGTTTTGAAGATCTTCTGTCTCGCCCAGATGGTATCCTGCTGGTGACGGGTCCAACCGGTTCGGGCAAGACGACCAGCCTTTACGCTGCTCTCGGCCTGTTGAACGACAGCAGCCGCAATATCATGACGGTTGAGGATCCGATCGAATATTCGGTGGACGGCATTGGCCAAACCCAGGTCAACCCCCGCACTGATCTCACCTTTGCCAGGGGGCTCCGGGCAATCCTCCGACAGGATCCGGATGTGATCATGATCGGTGAAATCCGGGATCGAGAGACTGCCCAGATCGCCGTCGAAGCCGCCATGACTGGCCATTTTGTTCTTTCCACCCTCCATACCAACACTGCCGTGGGGGCGATCGCCCGGCTCGTCGACATGGGGGTGGAGAGATATCTTCTGGCGCCGATGCTGGCAGGGGTCGTTGCCCAGCGTCTGGTCCGGCGGCTCTGCCCCGACTGCGCGGCCCCGGACCTTGCCTCACCGGCGGACGAGGCCCTTCTCCGGGGAGCGATCCGGGTTGGCACGCCCTTAAAGCGGGCGGTCGGCTGTGCCTCTTGCTTCGGAGTTGGTTATCGGGGCCGGACCGGTATCTACGAGGTGGTCGCCGTCGGCCGGGAAATGGAGGCCATGATCCACGCGGGGGGGGCCGAGGCCGAACTGACCGCCCTCGCGCGGCGGGACGGGCCAAGTCTTGTGGCGGACGGAGTTCGCAAGATCCGCGACGGCGTCACCACGGTCGAGGACGTAGCCCGCGTCGCTCAGGATCACTGACCGATCATGCCGGCCTATCTTTATCGCGCCGTTGACCGGACCGGAAAGCCAACCAAGGGTGTTCTTGAGGCGCCAAACGCGGCCTCTGCCCGGCATGAACTGCGCGGCCGGGGATTGCTCCCCGTGGAGATCTCGCTCAGCCGGGGGGCAGTCAGCGATCCGCGGTCGCGTGTCGCGCTGTTTTCCCGCCTCCGTCCGGCAATCGGAGCCCGGGAACTGACCCTTGTCACTCGCCAGCTCGCCACCTTGATCGGAAGCGGCGTGCGGATCGAGGATGCCCTTCGAACGATCGCGCAGCAAAGCCCCCAAAGGGTCGCGGCTGTGCTTCTGACCATCCGGGCTTCGGTCCTGGAGGGGCGTGGTTTCGCCGAGGCTCTGGCAGATCATCCCACGCTCTTCTCCGAATACTACCGCGCCTCGATTCGCGCTGGCGAGCAGTCCGGGCAGCTCGACGATGTGATGCTCAATCTCGCAAATTTCGTCGAGAACCGGGCACGAAACGCACAGGCGATCTATCTCGCGCTGCTCTATCCCGCCCTGCTGGCCGTGGTCTCGCTTGGCATTATCGTAATGCTGATGACCTATGTCATGCCCGATATCATCCGGGTCTTCACCTCCCGCGGCGCTGACCTGCCGTTTCTGACTCGTGCGCTGATCGTAACCAGCGAAGCGGTGCGCTCCTATGGGCTGGCGGCCGCGGTTATTATCTTTGTCCTGGTCGTTGCACTGCGCCGATGGCTCAAGGTCCCGAAAAGCCGGCTTCGCTTTCATCGCCTGCTCGCCCGGAACGGGTTGACCGCGCGTTTCGTCACGAGGTTGAATTCCGCGCAGTTTACCGGAACCTTGGCAACCCTGCTTCGAAGTGGCGTGCCCCTGGTGGACTCCCTCGCCGCGGCGAGCGCGGCCACCCCCAATCTGTTCATCCGCCGCAATGTCGAAGCCGCCACCACGAATGTGCGCGAAGGCGTCAGCCTGAGAGACGCGATCGGGGCGACGAACTGTTTTCCTCCGATGCTGATCGCCATGATCGCCAGTGGAGAGGCAGGTGGCAATCTTGGTGAAACTTTGTCCCGGGCCGCCGACGATCAGCAGCGCGACCTTGATGCCTGGGTACGCACACTCGTGGCACTGGTCGAACCTGCGATTCTTCTCCTGATGGGCGGGCTGGTGATGGTGATGGTTCTCGCGATCCTGTTGCCGATCATCTCCATGAACAATCTGGTGGGGTTGTAATCTCATCAAGGCGGAGAGGAAAATCCGATCGTTGGCCGGATACTCCCGGCTCAGGGCGTATTTCGGGTTCGCAGCCGGATCGTCGCGGTGATAGGGAGAGGCGGCGAAGGTCACGGATGTGGGGGAAGGACAAATGCGAGACCTGAGCCGACCTGCCAACCGGGGCTGTCCCCGGCCATTGCGCCTGGATCGGCGTGCCGTGGGGCGAGGTCTCACGGCGTCCCTGCTGGGCCTCGCGGCCGGATGCGCGCGTCTTCCCAATCCGTTCGGAGGGGGAGGCGAGGCGGCCTTTTTGCTTCCGCTTACCGGAAGCGCGGCCTCGCTCGGACAGAACATGGCCCGCGCCGCCAGCCTGGTCCCGGGAGCAAGGCAAGACCAGCCCCCGGTCTTTGACACGTCGGATACGGTCGAAGGTGCGCGGATCGCCGCCAGCCGGGCGCTCGATGGCGGCGCAAAAATGCTGCTAGGTCCACTCAAGGCCGAGCAAGCTCCCGCCGTGCTGGCCGTGGCGGAAAAGGTTCCGGTCGTTACCTTCTCGAATGACGATCGTCTGGCCGGACAGGGTGCCTTCGTGATGGGCATCACGCCTGCCCAGTCGGTCGCGACCACCTTCAGCTATGCCCGTGCCCAGGGAAAACGGCGCATCGCCGTGGTCGCCGTTCCGGGACCCTTGGGCGATGCGACGGCGGAGGCCGCGCGCAAACTCGCGGCCGCCGGGGGATTGACGCTCACGGCTGTCCTGCGGCGCGCCTCCGAAGAATTTGGTATCGTCGAGGCCTTGCGCACGGCCAGCAGCGGCATTCTGCCCGATGCCGTGTTCCTGCCGGACGCGGGAGCCGATCTGCGTGCCTTCTCGGGCCAATTGGCGGGTTCGGGTGTCCAGATGATGGGCGGCGTGCAATGGGGAATGGTTGATCCGGCGACCTCGCCGGCCTTGTCCGGCGCCTGGTTCGCGGCCCCGCCGCCGGCGCGGTTTCTGCCGTTCATGGATGAGTTCGCCGCGCGCTTCAACGATCAGGCTGGGATCGTGACCGCGCTTGGACATGACGCCGCCCAGATGGTGTCCCTATTGGCTGGGGAAAGATCGCTCGACCGTCGGGGCCTGATCCGGGAGGAGGGGTTTCAGGGAGTTCTAGGGAAGTTCCGCTTTCTGGAGGATGGACGCTGCCAGCGGGATCTCACGGTCCTTACCATCGAGGGAGGCCAGATCGTCCCGATCGGCGAGGTTGCCGATACGTGACGGACCGATGACATTTCCGTCCCGCGCCCGTTGTCCGGAGGCGGGCATGACACTTGTCGAGATGCTCGTTTCCCTGCTGCTCTTCGCCGTCATCGGCGGTGCCGGTTTCGCCGTTCTCGAACAGATCATCCGTGTCCAGAACCGGACCGAGGGTCGTCTGGAGCGTCTCGCCGAACTCCAGCGCTCGATGTACATCCTGACTCAGGATTTTACGCAAGCCGTGGGAGGCAGTGTTCGATATGGCAATGGCGCCGTCACCGTCCGGCGTGGCGTTGGGTCAGGCGACATCACAATTCAATACGATATTCAAAATGGAACCCTCACGCGCACGCTCTCCACAGGTTCGGGAGGGGCCATTGCCTCGCAATCCATTCTCTCCGGTGTGACGGAAACGGGTTGGCACTTTCTGACGCCGGAGGGGACCTGGGCGGAGCAGTGGCCGGTGGACATGACCGCGGGGCCGATGAATCCGGTCGCGGTGGCAGTCGATCTAAAGTTGTCCGGATCGGGCCTCTCGGGCTCGTTGCGGCGCGTCATGATCCTGCCCGGGGAGGTCAGGCCGTGACTGTCCGGGATCCCCGCTCCGGTATCGTTCTGCTCAACGTACTCGTCTTGCTGGCTTTGTCGGCTCTGCTGGTCTATCTGATGATCAACCAGACCGATGTCGCAATCGCCCGCGGGCAGCGTTTCAGCGATGCCAGCGCGGTCCAGGCTCTCTTGCGCGCCGGTGAGATTTCCGCCGTGGTGGCCCTCAGGCGCGATATGACCGTGGCACCGGACATTGACCATCCCTTGGAGGCCTGGGGCCGTGCGTCCCAGAAGCGCATCGATATCGAAGGCGGTTCCTTTGAACTCAGGATCGACGATGCCCGCGGATTGTTCAACCTGAACTCCATGCCCAATGGCGGCATCAAGGCGATCGAGACCCTCGATGCAATTTTTGTCGGCCTGAAACTGCCGGAGGAGGCGGTTCAGCGTGTCTCGGACAGCATCATTCTGGATGGCCCCCTCCGCTCCCTCGACGAGCTGGCCGCGCGGATTGGCCTGTCCGATGACGACATCAGAGCTCTGTCGCCTTATGTGACTGCGATGCCGGGTCATGGCTCGGTCAATATCAACGCGGCGCCGGTCGATCTGCTGGCGATCCTTCTGGGCGATCCCGCCCTGGCCGCTACTCTCGTGGAACGCCGGACAAAGGCTGGTTTTCTGACTCCCGACGATCTGAACGCCGCGAATGTCGTTTTGCCCGACGGACTGGGCTTCACATCCGATCTGTTCCAGGTTCAGGTCACTGCCCGGATCGGCACGACCGAACAGACTGTGACCAGCCTCCTTCAACGGACCTCGGGGACTGGTGGCGCACCGGAAGTCCTGATCGTGCGAAGGTCCAACTCAGGTAGCGAAGCACCCCCGCCACCGACCTGATGGGCGGTCAGGGCGGTGTGGACGGAATGTCGGGAGAAAAATCGAGTGGCGAGCCTGTTTCTGGCCGGAACGCTCCTGGCGATCGCGGTGATCGACCTGCGGACCTATCGTATCCCCGATGCCCTGAGCCTTCCCTTGCTCTGTGTTGGTCTGCTGCTCGCCTGGTTTGAGCCGGAGGCGCGGCCATGGGACCATGCGCTGGGGGCGGTCCTGGGATATGGCAGCCTTGCTTTGTTCGGGGAAATCTACTTCCGCCTGCGCCATCGCGAAGGTCTGGGCCTCGGCGATGCCAAACTCTTCGGCGCCGCCGGGGCCTGGCTGGGCTGGCAAGCCCTGCCGCTGGTGCTCGCCATTGCCTCGGCTGGGGCCCTTGTCTTCGCGCTGGTCACCCTGAGGTGGCGCAGGGATCCGAGGCTGGCCTTCGGCCCCTGGCTCGCCTTTGGATTCTGGATCGGCTGGATCACCGGCTGGTGAGGTTTTTCGTTTGAACCCGGCGCCTGATTATGCCCATCTCCGCCCATCAAGCGGCCGAGGATGGTATGGACTCTGAGGAAAGATCCCTTCGCATGGCCCGCATCGCCGGGCAATTCATCGATATCCTTCCACATGCGCGGGATCTCGGCATGAAGATGCTGGAGATCGGAGAGGGCTCCGCCTCGATCAGCCTCGATTATGATCCGCGGTTCATCGGGGATCCGGTCACAGGGGTCATGCATGGAGGCGTGGTCACGGCTCTGCTCGATACCTGCTGCGGGGCGGCTGTCCTGGCACATCCGTCGGCGCCGGAAGGAACGGCGACGATCGATCTCAGGATCGACTATATGCGGCCGGCCCCGCCGGGCCAGACACTGATCGCAAGGGCGGAATGTTTCCGCGTGACGCGATCGGTCGCCTTTGTCAGAGCCTTCGCCTTTACCGACAGGCCGGAGGATCCGGTCGCGGCGGCGAGCGGCGCCTTCACCGTGGAGCATCGTCGATGAGCCGTCCGCCGATCGAGCCGGTGCAGAGCCTGAAACACCGCCGGGACGGCGCGCTGGTCCGATTGACGGCCGCCGTTCCCTATATCCGGCATCTCGGCGTCAAATTCGACCGGCGCGGGGACGAACTCACCGCTCTGCTGCCCTTCGATCCGAAACTGATCGGCAATCCGCTTTATCCGGCCCTGCATGGCGGGGCCATCGGGGCGTTCCTTGAAATCACCGCGATCATGGAACTGGCCTGGGCGCAGGTCTGGGAGCGGATGGAAAGCGGTCCCGAGGCGGCGGCGGCGGTCGAGGCGGGAGACTTTCCACCCTTGCCCCGGACCATCGATTTCACCGTCGATTACCTGCGCTCCGGCCTGCCGCGCGATGCCTATGCGCGGGCCCGGGTCAATCGCATGGGGCGGCGCTATGCCAGCGTCCATGTCGAGGCCTGGCAGGACAACCGCTCCCGTCTGTTTGCCCAGGCCACCGGGCATTTTCTCATGCCTCAGGTCGAATCCTCCGATGACGGTCTCTGAAACCATCTCTCACCGGCGAGTCCTGAACATCGCCCTGCCGATCGTCCTGTCGAATGCGACCGTTCCGATTCTCGGCGCGGTCGATACCGGCGTGATCGGGCAGTTGGGCGAGGCCGCGCCGATCGGCGCGGTGGGGCTCGGCGCGGTCATCCTGATCAGCATCTACTGGATCTTCGGATTCCTGCGGATGGGCACGACCGGCCTCGTGGCACAGGCCCGGGGCCAGGGGGACGTGGCCGAAACCGGGGCGCTGCTGACGCGGGCGCTGATGATCGGCGGGGTCGCAGGGGTCTGCATGATCCTCGCCCAAGGCCTGATCTTCTGGGCGGCGTTCCGGATCGCTCCCGCCTCGGCCGAGGTGGAGGGCCTCGCCCGCACTTATCTGGTAATCCGGATCTGGGGGGCGCCGGCGGCGATCTCGGTCTACGCGGTCACCGGCTGGCTGATCGGGATGGAGCGCACGAAGGGCGTGCTCCTGCTCCAGCTGGTGGTGAACGGGATCAATGTGGTGCTCTCCTTCGGCTTCGTGCTCGGCTTCGGCTGGGGGATCGCAGGGGTCGCATCGGCCACCCTGATCGCGGAATGGACGGGCCTGGGGCTCGGGCTCTGGCTCTGCCGGTCCGCCTTCGCGGGGGCGCAATGGCGGGACTGGGCGCGGGTCTTCGATCCTGTGAAACTCAGGCGGATGGGGGCGGTGAACGGGGATATCATGATCCGCTCGATCGTCCTGCAGGGTTGCTTCACCGCCTTCATGTTCTTCGGGGCGGGCCTCGGGGACGTGACCCTGGCCGCGAACCAGGTCCTGCTCCTGTTCCTTGAAATCATCGCCTATGCGCTGGATGGGTTCGCCTTCGCGGCGGAGGCCCTCGTCGGGCAGACGCTGGGCCAGAAGGCGCGCCTCGAACTGCGCCGGGCGGCGATCCTGACCTCGCAATGGGGGCTTGGCTTCTCCGTCGTCCTCGCTCTGGGCTTCTTCCTGCTCGGGCCGGGCCTGATCGATCTGATGACGACGGCGCCCGAGGTTCGGCTGGCGGCGCGCGACTATCTGCCCTGGCTGGTGGCGGCGCCCCTGATCGGGATCGCGGCCTGGATGCTCGACGGGATCTTCATCGGAGCGACCCAGACGCGCGAGATGCGCAACGCCGCCCTGATCTCGGTCGCGGTCTATGGGGCGGCGGTGGCCGTCCTCCTGCCCGCGTTCGGAAACAACGGGCTCTGGGCCTCGTTGATGATCCTCAATATCACCCGGGGCGTGACCCTGGGCCTGCGCTATCCGGGCATCGAGGCGCGGGCCGCCGCCTGACCTAAGGGGTGTCCGCGTTTGGGCAGCCTGCAACCAACTGAAATAGTTAGGTAAAACTGTTAATGCGCTTTGGGCGCCATGGCGCGGGTCAGCTGTGCTTCAACCGCGCCTGCCCCTTGCCGGTGGGATAGGGGGGCGGGGGGCGGAGCCGGGTCCCACGCAGCGCACCGGTGGATTCAAGAACCGGATAGGCGACCGTGGTCAGATGCGCGTTGATCCGTTTGAGATCGCGCAGCACATCGAGATGCAGGGCGCTGGTCTCGATGGTCTCGGGCAATCCGTCGCGCAGGCGGCCGAAATGACGCTCGGTCGCCTCCAGCTCGGAGGCGCGCAAGCCGTCCTTGCAGGCCACCAGTCCGCGCGCCATGGCGGGGTCGCGGGTCACGAAAACCGTCAGGGCGAGGCGCATCTGTTCGGCGATGATCGCGTGAAACGCCTGGATATCGCGCCAGCCCTCCGGTGAGAAGCGAAGCGCCTTGCGCTGTTTTTTCGCAGCCATGCGCAACAGGCCATTGTCGATGATATCGCCGATATGTTCGAGATTGGTGGTGAACAGCACCAGCTCCAGCACCTGCGTGCTCTGATGGGCGTCGAGGTCGCTCTGCATCAGGCGGGCGAGATAAAGCTTGATGTCCTCCTGCAGGGCGTCGACTTCCTGTTCGAGCCGTGCGACCTCGCGGATACGCCGGTCGTCGCGGTCCTCGAACGTCAGGATCGCCTTGCGCAGCATCAATTCGACCATATCCGCGAGCCGCATCAATTCGCGGGTCGCGGCATTGAGGGCCAGCGCCGGACGATCCAGCAGCGCTTCGTCGAGATGTTCGAGGCGGCTGGTCGTCGCCTCGACCGCGCCGTCGGGAATCGCCCGCGTCAACAGCCGGGCGGCGATCGTGGTGAAGGGGAGCCAGAAGATCACCAGCGCCAGATTGAACAGGGTGTGAAAGTTCGCGACCTGCCGCGCGGGGCTTTCGGCCAGTTCGCCCATCAGACCCGCCGCCGGTCCGATCAGCGGCGCCATCGCCAGCACACCGATGCCGCGGAAGGCCAGAGTGCCCCAGAGCACCCTTCGACCCGAGGCGGGCGCCTTGAGCGAAAGACCCAAGGGCACCAGGCAGGCGCCGAGATTGGCGCCGAGCACGAGCAGGAGCGCGAGTTCGGGGACGATCAGTCCGGCCGTCGTCAGGGACAGGACGAAGAGCACGAAGGCGACCGAGGAATGCATGAGCCAGGTCAGAAGGCTCGCGACCAGCACGGCGAGGATCGGATCGGCGGCGAGACGCGAGAGCATCCGGAGCACCAGATCGCTCGACCGCAGCGGAGCCGAGGCTCCGACGATCAGGCCGAGAGCCAGCAGCATCAGACCGAAACCGATCAGGATAGGGGCGATCTGGCGGCCCAGGGTCGAGCCCGAGAGCTTGGAGAGCGCGACGCCTGCGATCAGGACCACCGGGATCAGTGGCTTGGGATCGAAGGACAGGGCCTGGATGACCAGGGTCGTACCGAAATCGGCGCCGAGCATCAGGGCCAGCGCGGCGGGCAGGGCGATCAGGCCGCGTTGAACCAAGGCGAGGAGAAGCATCGCGGTGGCGGTGGCGCTCTGCAGGAGGGTCGCCACGGCCGCGCCGGTCACGGCCGCGCGCAGGGGCCGACCCGTGACGGGAGCGATCGCCGTGCGCATCTGTCCACCAAAAGCCGCGAACACCCCGGTTTGAATCATGTTCGTGCCCCACAGAAGCAGGGCAATGCCGCCAAAGAGATTCAGGAGGATCAGGTGACCCGGCATACAGAGGATACTCCTACCAACCCGCGACCGGCGGGTGCACGTCCAATTGTGACAGAAACATGACAGTCTCGACAATGCAACGCCCGCGGATACCATAGGTTGCGTTCTCCGGGCGGGTGAGAGGCCGAGACCCGCGTCGGGCGGCGTGCGGAACGGTCTGGACA
Source organism: Amaricoccus sp. (assembly GCA_048594665.1). Taxonomy (GTDB): domain Bacteria; phylum Pseudomonadota; class Alphaproteobacteria; order Rhodobacterales; family Rhodobacteraceae; genus Amaricoccus. The sequence goes on from JBMDWT010000005.1 coordinate 19,741, forward strand.
AGCGGGGGCGGGAAGGATCACGCCGGGACGGAATGGCGCGCCGCCGGACAGGACAGGTGCCTGTTCGGGAACCCAAGCGGGATTGACCGGAACGAATTCGGCCGGGGAAGGGCATTCAGGTCCGCCTGAGCGGAATGCCGGACGCCGACGACGCGCACCGGTTCCCGATGTCCGGAGAGGGCGGGATCAGGGCAGGGTCGCGGATTTGTCGACCTTGCCCCGGCCTTTGGTCAACTCGGCCTGATCGCGAACCAGTGCGGGATCCCGAGCGAGATCAGCCGGACGAGGTCCGGATTGTCCAGCGCGTCCGGCATATAGCCAAAGCCGATCTCGCTCAGGGTCGGCTTGACATGGAAGAACCTGTAGATGTCGTCATGAGCGTTCCAGTCGCGATCGAGTTGCTCCTGTGCCAGGCGGCGCAGTTCGGGGGTGAGGATCGCCGTCTCGGCGAGAGGTTTCCACTGGCCCTTGTCCCAGACGATTTCCGGAAGGAAGGAATAGAAGATCCCGCGATGGGCGTCGCCGTCCTTGTTGTAATAGGCAAAGACCGGCACCGCGTCGCCGGGGAGCCGCGCGTCCGGTCCCGTATTGTCATAGACATATCCCAGAATGGTGCCGGTCCTGTGCCAGGCATAGCCCTCGATCGGCTTGCTGTTCAGGGCATGGATCCAGCTGTCGGTCTCGTACCGGACGATTTCGGTATCGTCGTTGAGGGCGAGTTCATGAAGCGGGACCATACCCTCCCGCGGCTCGGCGACGAGATATTGCCAAGGCTTGCCGTCGTTTTCGACCTTCCAGTCCTGACCGCCGTATGTGTGGCGCGGGGTCCGGCTGAGCCGGTAGCGCTTGTGGGTCTCATCGCCCTTGCCCAGAAGATAGACCGGCTGGAGACCCTGGAACAGCATATCGAGCTTGCCCTGCTCGGTTTGCGCCCGCTCCATGTAGCGCGCGGCGAATTTCGCGGCCACCTCGGGCGACATCAGCCCTTCGATCTTCCAGAGCGGCCGGAGCGAGGATTGATAGAAGGCGATCAGGGTGGGATTGTGCCAGCCTTGTTTCAATACCGTCATCGGATGCTGGCCGAGGCCCTGGGAGAGGTCGGTGATCTCGGCGAGCTGGCTGTCGCTGGTGCCGTAGGTGAAGATCTTGACGCTGACGGCGGCGCGATCCGACCAGGCGGCGTCGTGATATTCGCTGTCGACGCCCAGGCCGGCATTGAACGAGCCTATCTGGTATTTTGCCTTGAGGGCGGCGGTGACATCGATCGACCGGCTGAATTTCGAGGTGTCGATCGTATAGGAATGCACGATCTTCGTCCCGATGCCGATCTCTTCGAGACAATGGGTGCCGTATTTGCTGATCAGCTCGTCGATGGAGCGTTTCCGGAAATCCTGTTTGACCTCCTCCGGAATGGGCGGCGGGTTCTGGTAGCTGTAGTTGTTGAGGTCGAGCTTCCAGTAGATGGTTTCGAAGGTGGCCTGCAGGCAGCGGGTCGTGGAAAGCTGCGTCGATTTGGTGTCGAACCTTCCGTGGATTTCCCCCGAAAACCCGCCATAGCCCCCGTCGATATCCGCGCCGAGGCCCCATTTGACCTTCTTCTTGTCCGAACTCGTGATCTCGTTCACTTCGATCGAGGACTGGAAGATATCGGTGTAGCCGACCTTGGCCGGGCGGGAATAGATCAGCCGCACTTCCGCGGGCTGCGCCGTGAAGGCGTGGGAGATCTGCTCAGGGTTGAGCGCGATGCTCTGGTCGACGGTCGGCTGGTCCACCCTCGGCTCGGCGGGCAGATCATAGATCCGCCCGCGCACCGAATTGGGCGAGGCATATTCCCCGAACACATCATATCCATGCCCGAGAAAGGCATCGATCCCCGGCACCAGATAGCGGGTTGCCGGGGCGGGCGTCGCCGCCGCGGTCGCCGCCGCGCTGTTGGCATGGGTGGTGCTCGCCGCCGAGGTGAGCAGCGCATCGAGGTCGATCGTCTCATTGTCCGATGGAGGCATGGCGGATCCTTCGCTGGCGAATGTCGGGGCCGGGGGCGGTCAGGAATGAGAGCGGTTCGCACTGGCTCACGTTCACCGCTCTCTCTCTGTCTGAATTGACGCGATCCCTGGGGATCGAATGAGATCATTCGATTGGAATTGGCTTTATTGTTTGCTGATTGCTTCCAGAGTCTCCTCCATCCCCAGGCCATAGCGCTCGGAATCCGCCAGGAGATCGGTCGACATCTGCTTGAGGGTGACCAGAATGTCGCGCACCAGAGGCACATGTCGCGGATCGTCCTTGAGGACGGCCGCGGCCTCCGTGAAGATCGTGACGACAACCTCGCAGTCGTTGACGCAGGAAAGAAGCCGCTGGTGGAATGTGTTCGTATTCCGCAGCAGTTCGGCGTAGAGACGGTTTTTGTTCAGCTTCAATGCCTGGTTTTCCGGCTGGGCACGTAGCTCGCGGCAGGCCGAGCGGTAATTTTCGATGGCCTCGAAATGGGGAACGAGTTCGATGAGGTCGTTGCGGAGGCTCGTGCGCTCGATCTTGTCGACAATCCCTCTGATGCCCTCGCTTGCCTCGGGCGATCTTCCATAAGTCTGGTAAGGACCCCAGACGCGCTGCCAGGTCGTGCTGTAATTCGGCATTGTCAATCCTCCTGTCCATTTATTTTTTTGCATACAATTTCACAGGGGCGGATTCGTTTCAAGAGTCGCCCGGGGAGCAGGAGTGGTTCGAGGGCCTCGGCGGTTTTCTCCGCCCCGGGGCGGAGAAAGGAGAAAACGGACAGGTCGCATTGAGATTGCCCCGGGCCGCGCTACTTGGCGCGCCATAGCCAAAACCGGGATCTGGGACAGCGGGCCGGTACGCCAGGGAGAACCGTCATGATAAAACTCTCGATCAATGGGACTGAGCATGAACTGGATGTGGGGCAGGACATGCCGCTCCTCTGGGCGATCCGGGACATCGTCGGATTGACCGGGACGAAATTCGGCTGTGGTCAGGCCCTCTGCGGCGCCTGCACGGTGCATCTCGACGGCGTGCCGACCCGGTCTTGTCAGACCATGGTGGGCGATGCGCTGGAGGCGAGGATCACCACCATCGAAGGTCTCTCGGGCAAGGTCGCGGAGACGGTTCAATCGGTCTGGGCAGCGATGGATGTGCCGCAATGCGGCTATTGCCAGTCCGGCCAGATCATGGCGGCGGTGGCCCTCCTCAGCGAAACGCCGAAACCGACGGACGAGGATATCGACACGGCCATGACCGGCAATCTCTGTCGCTGTGCCACCTATCACCGTATCCGGGGCGCGATCCATGAATCCGCCCGCCAGCTGGAGGCCTGAGCCATGACCGCGCATATGAAATCGGGGCCTGTCAGCCGGCGTGGCTTCCTGATCGGAGCGACGGCGGTGGCGGGCGGCTTCGCCGTCGGCTTTTCCCAGGCGCGGGCCGAGGATCAACCGCCGGTCGTGCCGATGACGACGGAGCCCAGGATCAATCCGCTCTCGGCCTATGTCATCATCACCGCCGACGACAAGATCACCATCATGTCCTCGCAGTTCGATATGGGGCAGGGCAGCTATTACGGGATCGGAACGCTGGTCCTGGAGGAGCTCGGCGGCCGCTGGGAGCAGACCAACGTCGTCGGGGGCGCGGGCAATCCCAAGGTCTTTGGCAATCTCGCCTTTGGCGGCCAGTTCCAGATGACCGGCGGGTCCAGTTCCATGACCTCGTCCTGGGACCGGTACCGGACCGCGGGCGCGGCGGCGCGGGAGATGCTGGTCGCGGCGGCGGCGGCGCAATGGAATGTTCCCGCCGCCGATATCAAGGTCGAAGACGGGCGGCTGAGCCACGGGTCCAACGGCGCGAGCTTTGGCGAACTGGCGGAGGCGGCGGCCTCGATGCCGGTCCCGGTGGAGCCCGCCCTGAAGGGCAAGGGCGACTGGAAGCTGATCGGCAATCCCGATCAACGCCGGTTCGACGGGCCGTCCAAGACCAATGGCACCCACCCATTCACCATCGATGTGAAGCTGCCGGGCATGTTGACCGCGACCATGATCCATCCGCCAAAATTCGGCGCGACGGTGAAGTCGTTTGACGCGACGGCGGCCAAGGCCGTTCCCGGGGTGGTCGATGTGGTCGAGACGCCGCGCGGGATCGCCGTGGTGGGCCGGAACATGTGGGCGGCGATCACCGGGCGCGATGCCGTCACCGTCGAATGGGACGAGAGCAAGGCCGAGCAGCGCGGATCGGCCGAGATCATGGCGATGTATCGTGACCTCGCCACCCGGGAACCGGCGCATTTCGCGCTCGGCGACGCGGGCGCGGCGGACAAGGCGCGCGAGGGGGCGAAGCTGGTCGAGGCGACCTATGAATTTCCCTATCTCGCCCATGCGGCGCTGGAACCGTTGAACGCGGTGGCCTGGATGAATCCCGAAGGTCTGGTCGAGATCTGGGGCGGGCATCAGGCACCCGACTTCTATCAGATGGCGGCGGCGCAGGTCGCGGGTGTGACGCCCGACAAGGTGGTCCTGCATGTGATGAAGACCGGCGGCAGCTTCGGGCGCCGCGCTGTGCTCGATGCCGATATCATCGTGGAAGCGGTGGCGGTGGCGCGCGCGACCGGATGGAAGGCGCCGGTGCGGGTGCAATGGACGCGGGACAACGACATGAAGGGCGGGCGCTATCGTCCGGCCTATGTGCATGCCCTGAAGGCGGGCATGACGGCGGAGGGCAGGATCGTCGGCTGGGAGCATCATATCGTCGGCCAGTCGATCATGTCGGGCGGCCCGTTCGAGGCGATGGTCAAGGACGGCGTCGATCCGACCTCGGTCGAGGGGGCGCATCAATTGCCCTATGCGATCCCGGACCGGAGCGTGGGCCTGACCACCACCGATGTCGGCATTCCCGTGCTCTGGTGGCGCGCGGTCGGATCGACGCATACGGCCTTTGCGATCGAGACCTTCCTCGATGAACTGGCCGGGGTGGCGGGGGTGGACCCGCTGGAATTCCGGCTGTCGCTGTTGGAGGGTTCGCCGCGGCATGCGGGGGTTCTGAGGCTCGCGGCGGAGAAGGCCGGGTGGGGCACGCCCGCGCCCGAGGGCCGGTTCCGCGGGTTGGCGATGGCGGAGAGCTTTCAGACGCCGGTCGCACAGGTGGTCGAGCTCAGCATGGACGAGGGCGCGGTCCGGGTGCACAAGGTCGTCTGCGCGGTCGATTGCGGGGTTGCGATCAATCCGGACAACATCAAGGCCCAGATGGAAGGCGGCATCGGCTTTGGCCTCGGGGCGATCCTCGCCGAGGAACTGACCCTGACCAAGGGGGTGGTCGATCAGGCGAATTACGACGGCTATACCCCGCTCCGGATCGATGCCATGCCCGAGGTCGAGGTGCATATCGTGGACTCGACCGAACGTCCGACCGGGGTGGGCGAGCCGGGTGTTCCGCCGATCGGCCCGGCGGTCGCGAACGGCATTTTCGCCGCGACCGGGCGCCGGGTGCGGGTCCTGCCGATCTCGAAGGGATTGCAGGCCTGAGGCGGCTTGCGATCCGGACATCTCGGATCGTCTATTCCGGAACTTTGTCTTATCAGGATTTCCAGGCAGTTAAGTCCACCTGCCTGGAAACCGTCCCGGAGCGGTTCCACTCCGGGGCTTTGTTTTATCACGATTTCTTAATCGGCATGTGAGTCCACCTGCCTGGAAATCGTTCTAGAGATCGATCCCGACGGCCTCGCTGACCGTGAGGCCATCGCGTTTCAGGAGGGCATCGAGCCCGCGGGCGATTTCGGCCGGAAGGCCGATGCCGCGATAGACCAGGGCCGTGTAGAGCTGCACGGCCGAGGCGCCGGCGCGGATCTTGGCATAGGCCTGTTCCGCCGAGCCGACGCCGCCAACGCCGATCAGGGGAATGGCACCCCGGGTCAATCGGGCGACCGCGCGCAGCATTTCCGTCGAGCGTTCGAACAGCGGCTGGCCCGAGAGCCCGCCGGTTTCCGCCGCGTGCCGCGAGGCGAGCCCGTCGCGCGCGAGGGTGGTGTTGGTTGCGATGATCGCGGCGATCCCGCGCTTGAGGGCGGTTTCCACCAGATCCTCCGTTTCCCCCGGCGTGAGATCGGGCGAGATTTTCAGGAAGATCGGCAGGGGCCGGGCGAGCGCGGCATTGGCCGTCATCACCCCCGCGAGCAGGCTGTCGAGCGCGGCCTTGCCCTGAAGATCGCGCAACCGCTCGGTGTTGGGCGAGGAGACATTGACGGTGGCGAAATCGACGAAGGGCCCGATGAGGGAGAGAACCTCGGCGAAATCGGCGGAGCGGTCGGCGCTGGTCTTGTTGGCTCCGAGATTGATGCCCGCGATGCCGATATCGGGAGTCCGCGCCAGGCGGGCGGCGATGTCCACCGCGCCGTCGTTGTTGAAGCCGAAGCGGTTGATCGCCGCCTGATCCTCGGTCAGGCGAAACAGGCGCGGACGCGGGTTGCCCGGTTGTGGTTTCGGGGTCGCGGCGCCCACCTCGATGAAGCCGAAACCGGCGCGCGAGAGTGGAACGGTGGCGGTGCCGTTCTTGTCAAAGCCCGCCGCGAGGCCGATCGGATTGGGCAGGTCGAGCCCCGCGAGGCGCGTGCGCAGCCGGGCCGATGTGGGCGGCCCACCGGAGGGGCCGAGACCCAGGCGCAGGGCGCGCAAGGCAAGGCCATGGGCGGTTTCCGGATCGAAGCGTCGCAGAACCGGCAGTCCAAGTCGATCGGTCAGTCGCATATTTTCTCGAGATAAGGGACCAGTTGGCCGATATCCTCGGTCAGGGTCCGCGACCAGACCACATCCGCCTTTTCAAGGTCGCGATAGAGATGTGGAAAGAGCTGACCGCCGCGCGATGCCTCCCACTTGAGCCAGCGTCCGGCGGAATTGACTTCCATCGCCACGAGCACCAGGTCGGATTCCCCGGCGAAATGCTTTCGTATGGTTTCTTCGAGTTGACCCGCCGTGGAGAAATGGATGAAGCCATCGGCGCGGTCGACCGGTGCGCCGATCGTCCTGCCCTCGGCGGCGAATTCGTCCCATTCGGGGCGACGAAAGACCTTGAAGATCAACATGGCACAGCTTTGTCCCAACCTAGCCGAAGGGTCAATGTGAGTCTTCAACCCTGTGGAGTCATTACCTCACGCGCCTTGGCTCTTTCCAGTCCCAGTTTGCGCTCGCGCCAGATGATGAAGAGGCCCGCGCAGATAATCAATGCCGCGCCCATCAGTGTGGTTCCCGTCGGGATCTCGGAAAAGAGCGTGTAGCCGAGCACGAGCGAGAGCAGCATCGAGACATATTCGAAGGGGGCTATGACGCTGGTTTCCGCGTGGCGATAGCTCTCGGTCAGAAGGATCTGGCCGATGCCGCCGAGAAAGCCCGCGCCGATCAGCAGCACGGCCTCTCGCATCGTGGGAAGAACCCAGCCGAAGGGCAGGGTGAGCAGCGACAGGACCGCCCCGGTGACGGAGAAATAGAAGACGATCGCGGCGGTCGGTTCGGCATGGACGAGCTTGCGCACGAAGACCTGGGCGAGGGCGGCGAAAACCGCGCCCATCAGCGCGCAGAAGGCGCCGATGGTTTCGAGCCGGGACGTTTCCCCGAGCGAGGTCAGCGTCATCCGGGGCGAGAGCACGATCATAACGCCCACCAGCCCGAAGATGACGGCGGACAGCCGAAAGGCCCGCACCGGTTCGCCGAGAAACATGGCCGCGAAGATGACGGTCAGGAGCGGGGCGGCGTAGCCGAGGGCGGTGACCTCCGGCAAAGGCAGGAGCCCGAGCGCGGTGAAGCCGAAGGCCATCGCCGTGGTCCCGACCAGGCCGCGCCAGACATGGCCCATCGGATTGGCGGTGCCGAGGCCATGGCGCAGCCTGCCGGTCGCGCCCAGCCAGACCAGGATGACCGGAATGGCAAAGAGCGAGCGGAAGAACACGACCTGACCCGAGGGCACATGCGGGGCGGAGGATTTGATGCAGATCGCCATCATCGTGAAGACCATGACCGACAGGATCTTCAGGCCGATGCCACGCAGCGGATTCATTTCAGGACTCTTCGGGAGATGCGGACCAACGGGGGACCGCGGCGACTATGGTTGGTTTTGAACCCGGCGGCAAGGCGGGGCAGACCCGTCCCTGTCCCTGTTTGCGTCAAATGCGGAGGTCGGGACGATCCCCTGTTTCCTCGGGGGATCGTCCCTGGAGGTCAGATGTGCCCTTCGGCCTTGGCCCAGGCCTCGGTGGCGTCGAGGGCGGATTCGACCGGGGCGAACATCTCGTCGATCTCCTCGGCGGTGATGATCATCGGCGGGCAGAAGGCGATGGTGTCGGCGATGGCGCGCACGATCACGCCGCGGTTCAGGAGTTCGAGCGCCAGACGCGGGGCCACCTTGCCCGGGGTCGCGAAACCCTTGGGGGACTTGTTCGGTGCGAGTTCCAGGGCACCGACGAGGCCAGTGTGGCGTGCCTCGCCCACCAGCGGATGGCCCGACAGCCGGTCGAGATGGGCCGCGAAGCCCGGGGCAAGGCCGCGGACACGGCCGGTGATGTCCAGCCGCTCATAGATTTCCAGCGTCTTGATCGCCACCGCGCAACCGACCGGGTGGCCGCCATAGGTGTGGCCATGGCCGAAGGTGCCGATCTGGCCGGAATGGGTTTCCAGGACATCCGCCATATCCTGATTGATCGCGACGGCGGAGAGCGGAATGAAGGAGCCGGTCAGCTGCTTGGCCATCGAGATCGAGGTGGCGGGATAGTCGAAGGTCTGGGCACCGAACCATTGCCCGGTGCGGCCGAACCCGCAGATCACCTCGTCCGAGATCATCAGCATGTCATATTTGCGGCAGACCTCGGCGATCGCCGGGAAATAGCCCGAGGGCGGCACGATCACGCCACCCGCGCCCATGATCGGCTCGGCGATGAAGGCCGCGACCGTGTCGGGGCCCTCGGCGAGGATCAGCTCCTCCAGCTCCCGGGCGAGGCGGGCGACATAATCGGCCTCGGATTCGCCGGCCTGCGCGCCCTTCCAGAAATGCGGCGTCGAGGTGTGCTTGATGCCCGCGACGGGCAGGTCGAAGTCGATATGATTATAGGGCAGCCCGGTCAGCGAGGCCGAGACGATCGTGGTGCCGTGATAGGCCTTGACCCGGCTGATGATCTTCTTTTTCTGCCGGCGGCCAAGGGCGTTGTTGTAGTACCAGACCATCTTGACCTGGGTCTCGTTCGCCTCCGATCCGCTCGATTGATAAAAGACGCGGGCCATGTTGCCGGGCGTGATCGACTTGATCTTTTCGGCGAGTTCCACGGCGGGTTCGTGGCTCTTGTTGGTGAAGAGATGATAGAAGGGCAGCTTCTCCATCTGCGCCCGCGCGGCTTCGACCAGTTCGGGATTGTTGAAGCCGAGGCCCGCGCACCAGAGGCCGGAGAGACCCTCGATATAGGAGCGGCCGCGCTCGTCGAACACCCGCACGCCTTCGCCGCGGTCGATGATCTGGACACCGTTCTGGCGCAGGGCGACGGCGTTGGCATAGGGGTGCAGCAGCGCCTCGGCGTCGCGGACCTGGGAATTCGAGAGCGGCTGGTTCATCGTTTGCTTCTTCACGGTTCTGGAGAAAGGACACCCCACCCTACGCCCGGCCCGATGGATGGGTCAACCGCGGCCCTGACGAACCGCGATGCCGATGGCCTGGACGATCAGGCGGGCCGCCGTCAGGCCGCCGATCGCATCCACATCCCGCTCGGGCATGTATTCCACGAAATCGAAGGCGAGGATCCGGGATTTGGCGGCGATGCCCCGCAGCAGCTCCACCGCCTGCCAATAGCCGAGCCCGCCCGGGGCGCGGCCGATCACGCCGGGCATGATCGCGGGATCGAGTGCGTCGAAATCGAAACAGACGATGGTCTCAGCCCCCTCCGGGATTTTCGAGAGCGCGGGCGTGATCCCGAAGCGCGCGATGTCCCGGGCCGAGATGAACTGGACGCCGTGCGCGCGGGCATCCGCCAGATCTCCGGCGCGGGCGGAGCCGACGCTGCGCTGACCGATCTGGATCATCGGGCCGATCTGCGGCATTTCCGAGGCGCGGCGCATGGTCGAGCTGAGCCCCAAGCGCTCGCCGCCGACTTCGTCGCGCCAGTCGATATGGGCGTCGATCTGGACAAGCGTGATCGGGCCGCGCCCGGTGAAGGCCTCCAGCATCGGGATCGGGATGGAATCATCGCCGCCGATCAGGATCGGGGTGATGCCGCGCGCGACGAGATCGCGGACGGTGTCCCGGATCAGGGCGCGGTTCTCGACCGGTGTCGCGGGATCGCAGGCGAGATCCCCGAGATCGACCGCCTCGCCCTCGGCCAGCAGGGGCTCGCCGAAGTCGAAATCGACATGGGCGCGGTTGCCGCAATCCTCGGCGATGGCGGCGCGGATCGCCCGGGGGGCGCCCGCGCAATAGGCGCCGACGCTGGGATAGGGGGTGGCGCAGGGCACGCCGATCAGGGCCGCCCGGGGCGCGGGGGCCTCGGCGGGCAGGCCGAGAAAGGTCTCGACGGGGGCTGTGCCAAACATGGCGCTCATGGTCGGGCTGGTCATGGGAGGCTCCGGTTTCGGCTTGCGGTCTTTGTCGTGTGCCTGTCATGCTGGGCGGGCACAGTCAGGATTGATCGACGAAGGGGGAATTGGCCATGGGGTTTCGTTCGTTTCTGCTCTCGACCGCGATGTTCGGGATCATCGGCCAGCCCGGCGCCGCCTATACATTGAACATCCTGCATATCAACGATTTTCACTCCCGGATCGAATCGATCAACAAATACGATTCCACCTGTTCGGCCGAGGATGAAACCAAGGGTGAGTGTTTCGGCGGCGCGGCGCGGGTTTATACGGAGATCAATGCGCTCCGCGACGCGGCCAAGGCCAGGGGCGAGGCGGTGCTGGTCCTGTCGGCGGGCGACAATTTCCAGGGATCGCTGTTCTTCACGACCTATTCCGGCAAGGCGGAGCTCGATGTCCTGAACCGGATCGGCTTTGATGCGATGATGATCGGCAACCATGAGTTCGATCTCGGGCCCGGACCGCTCGCCGATTTCATCAAGGGCGCGACATTCCCGGTGGTGTTCGGCAATGTCGAGGCGGGCCAGGATCCCGTGCTCGGGCCGCTCGATCATGATCCGGTCATTCTGGACGCGGGCGGTGTGAAGGTCGGCATCGTCGGGGCCCTGACCGAGGAGACCGCGACGATTTCAACGCCGGGACCGACGGTGGCTTTCGCGGACGCGGAAACATCGGTCACCGAGCAGGTCAATGCGATGAAGGCGCGGGGGGTGGATCATATCCTGCTCCTGAGCCATCTGGGGGTGCCGGAGGATCTGAAGGTCGCGGCGGCGGTTCCGGGCATCGATGCGATCATCGGCGGGCATACGCATACGCTGTTTTCCAACACGGTGAAGGATGCGCCCTATCCCTATCCGTATATGGCCGATGCGCCGGAGGGCTGGAAGGTTCCGGTGGTTCAGGCGGGGGCCTATTCGAAATATGTCGGGCATCTGGTGCTCACCTTCGACGCGGCGGGCAAGGTCACGGCGGCGACCGGGGACACGGTCCTGCTCGATGCGAGCGTGAAGCCGGATCCGGACATTCTCGAGGTCATCAAGACCTACGCGGGTCCGATCGAGACGCTGAAGGCCGAGAAGGTGGCGACCGTCAAGACCGACATCGACGGGAGCCGGGAGACCTGCCGGGCCAGGGAATGCCCGATGGGCGATCTGGTGGCGGATGCGATGCTGGAGCGCGCCAGGGGCCAGGGGGTGACGATCGCCCTGCAGAACGGCGGTGGCCTGCGCGCCTCGATCGCGGCGGGCGAGGTCAGCAAGGGCGATGTGCTCGCGGTGCTGCCGTTCCAGAACACGCTGGCGACCTTCCAGATCAAGGGCGCGGATCTGGTCGCGGCGCTGGAGAATGGCGTTTCGCAGGTCGAGGAGGGCGGCGGGCGGTTCCCACAGGTCGCGGGGTTGAAGTTCACCTGGGATCCCAAGGTCGCGCCGAACCAGGGACGGGTAAAAGAGGTGCTGGTGGCAGAGGGTGGAAACTGGGTTCCGATCGGGCCCGACGCGCTCTACTCGGTTGCGACCAATAACTTCCTGCGCGCGGGTGGGGACGGTTACGCGGTGCTCCGGGACAAGGGCGAGAACGCCTATGACTACGGGCCGAATCTGGAGGATGTGGTGGGCGATTATCTCGCCGCGCATCCCGATTACGCTCCCGGCACGGATGGGCGCATCACGAAGCTGGAGTGATCCGGGTCAGCAAACCAGATTGCCGAGCGTATCCCGGCGGCAGAGGCGGGGACGCGGGGGAGGAAGCTCCCCCTCGCGCAGGATCGTCTCGCCAAGCGAATTGGCGCGGCCCGCGGGGATCAGGCCGGTCTTGTCGGGATCGATGCGCTTCTGGACCCGATCCAGTCCGGTCTCGCGGCGGGGATAGGGCATGGGCGACGGCAATTCCGGCGTCGGAATTCCGGAGCAGGCCACCTGACCCAGCGCATTGGGACGGCAGACTTCGATCGCCTGGGCCCGGGAGAGAAGGACCGTGGCCGACAGCGCCAAGATCAGCGGGCCGATCGACAGGACGCGTGGTGGCGATCTTCGCGAAAGGATAGCCATGGGATACTCCTTTCGCAGCATATGGCGCCTGAAAGCCGCGAGAAAAAGAGCTGTTTGGCCAAATGCCGCTGGGTGATGGAGGACATGGGCGGCGATGACGAATGCTGTCAGTCCGAGGGGTTGGCCCCCCTTGCCCAGGACAGGAACGGCGGCCATTCCCAGATATGATCCGCGAGGAAAGCATATCCCGCGCCGTCCGGATGGGTGCCATCCCCGCCGCGGGCACCCCTGGTCCAGGCCGGAACCTGTCGCAGGGTTTCGAACACCGGCAGGAAGGGCACATCGTATCGCCGCGCAACACGGCTCAGGGCGTGTTCCAGTTCGGAAATTCTCTGATCGGCCGCGCCATCGTCCAGGATGGGAGGCGGTCCGATCAGGAGGGTCGGCGCCCATGCGCTGGCCCGGGCGAGAATGGCCTCGGCGTTCCCCGAGGTCTCCTCCGGGGGAACCCGGGCCTTTCCGGTCCCGTCATCCGCGCAGTCGTTGGTTCCAAAGCAAAAGACGATACGGGGCCGACAGCCTCGCGGCAGGCGCGCCCGCGCCTCGGCTTCCCAGCGGGCCAGGATATCCGCGCTGGTGTCGCGCCGGATGCCGAGATCATAGGCGGTAAGGTCCGGCTCTTCCCGCCGAAGCCGAAGGGTGACGCGGCCACGCCATCCGAGCCCGCCCTCGTCTCCGACGCCGTGCGTAAAGCTGTCACCAAAGAAACATGCGCGCACTGCCCGTTCCCCTTCATCCTTCCCGGCCCCCGGGAAAGAGCGGCCTGATCGCCCACGAGGCGCACTCCGGACAATCCGCCTCAGCCCTTGTCGCGCTCCATCCACTCTTCCAGCGCCTGACGCAGATTGAGGCTCCCGCGCTGGGTCTCCGCTTCGATCAGGGCCTGGACCTCGGAGAGATTGACCGTCCGCAGCAACGCCTTGACTGGCCCGATCGAAGCCGGCCGCATCGACAGGTTGCGAAAGCCGATCGCCGCCAACACCAAGGCCTCCAGCGGCCGCCCGGCATCCTCGCCACAGAAGGACAGCGGGGTCCCATGTTCGGCGCAGCGTGCCACGATCAGTGACAGGAACTTGAGATAGCTCACGTTCAACATGTCATACCGCCGCCGCACCAGTTCATTCTCGCGATCGGCGGCGAAGAAGAACTGCTTGAGATCGTTTCCCCCCACCGAAATGAAATCGGCCCTCTGAAAGAACCGGTCCGGCGCGAAGGCGAGACTCGGCGTCTCCAGCATCGCGCCGACCCGCAGGCTGGCGGGCACCGGATTGCCAAGGCCTTCCTCGCGGGCGACCTCGCGCATCAGGATGTTCCGAGCCGCCTCGAATTCCTCGAACTCGCTGACGAAGGGAAACATCACCTGAAGGGGTCGGCCGCGCGCACCCCGCAACAGGGCCTGGACCTGCATGCGCATGATCCCCGGCCGGTCGAGCCCCACCCGGATCGCCCGCCAGCCCAGCGCCGGATTCGGCTCCTCGGTGCGCTTCATATAGGGCAGCACCTTGTCCGAGCCGATGTCGAGGGTCCGGAACACCACCGGCTTTTCCCCCGCGGAATCGAGGATGCGCGCATAAAGCGCCGCGAGATCGGTCCGCTTGGGCACGGTGGCCCGGATCAGGAACTGCAATTCGGTCCGGAAGAGCCCGACCCCCAAGGCCCCGCATTTCGGCAGGCTCGGCAGGTCGGCCATCAGACCCGCGTTCATATGCAGGCTCAGGGTCACCCCATCGCGGCTGGTCGCGGGCTTGTCGCGCAGCGCGGCATAGGCCTGCTGCGCCTCGGTCCGCATCTCGACCTTGGAGCGGAAGGCCCGCGCCACGGTCTCCTCGGGCCGCAGATGCACCGAGCCGTGATCGCCATCGACCAGGATCGCATCGCCATTCACCGCCTCGCGGGTGATCCGCCCGGCCTGGATCACCAAGGGAATCGCGAGGGCCCGCGCCACGATCGCCGCATGGCTGCCGACCGAGCCTTCCTCCAAAACCACGCCCCGGAGCCGCCGCCCGTAATCCAGCAATTCCGCCGGTCCGATATTGCGCGCGACCAGGACCGCGTCCTCGGGGATCTCGCGCCCGTTGGTCGCATCGACCCCGGCCAGCAGCCGGAGCAGCCGGTTGGACAGATCGTCGAGATCATGCAGCCGTTCGCGCAGGTACGGATCGGAGACCCGCGTCATGCGCGCGCGCGTCGCCGATTGTTCCTTTTCGACGGCGACCTCGGCGGCGAGCCCGCTCTCGATGGAATCCTCCATCCGCCGCACCCAGCCCTTGTCATAGGCGAACATGCGATAGGCCTGAAGCACGTCGCGATGCTCGCCCGTGGCATTGAGATAATCGGCGGCGAGCATCTGGTCGACTTCGGCGCGCAGGCCCTCGAGCGCCGTGCGCAGGCGCGCGCATTCCCGGGCGGGATCGTCGCTGATCGGATTGTTGATCAGCACCTGCGGCTCGTGCAGCAGGACATGGCCCTCGGCCACCCCCTCCTGACCGACGAGCCCGCGCACCGAGAACGGCAGCTTGTGCGGGCGCGCCAGCTCCATCGCGCCGGGGCCCACGAAGGCCCCGAGCTCGGCCATCTCGGCGATGACCATCGCAACCACTTCCAGCGCATAGATCTCGTCGTCGGTATATTCCCGGGGCGCCCGGTTCTGGACCACGAGCACGCCGAGAACTTCGCCCAGCCGCTGGACCGGAACCCCGAGGAAGCTGGAAAACAACTCCTCGCCCGTCTCGGGCATATAGCGAAAGCCGCGGGTGCCGGGCGCGTTGGTGGTATTGATCGGCTCCGCCGTCTCGGCGATGCGCCCGACCAGTCCCTGGCCGATCCGCATCTGGGTGCGATGCACGGCCTCGCTGTTGAGCCCGTGCGTCGCGCAGAGTTCCATCGTGCGCTCGTCGCGTTTGAGATAGACCGAGCAGACCTCGGCGATCAGCCCGTCTGCGATCAGCTGGACGATCCGGTTCAGTCGCTCCTGTCCGTCACCGGGAACCGCCAGTGTGTCTTTCAGCCGTGTCAAAAGCACGCGGCTGTCCACCGCGTCTGAAAAGCTCATTCGGACATTCCCGGCCCAGAGGTCTCAGCTGGCCTTATCCAACTCGAATGCATCATGCAGTGCTTGCACCGCGAGTTCCAGATATTTGCGGTCGATCAGGACCGAGACCTTGATCTCGGAGGTGGTGATGACCTTGATATTGACGCCCTCGGCGGCGAGGGCCGCGAACATCTTGTAGGCGACGCCCGCGTGGCTGCGCATCCCGATGCCCACGATCGAGACCTTGGCGACATCCTCGTTCACATCGAGATCGTCGAAGTTGAACCCGACCTCGGACCGGGCTTCCTCCAGCGCGCGACGGGCGCGCGGAACCTCGTCCACCGGACAGGAGAAGGTCATGTCGGTGCGGCCCTGCTCGGAGATGTTCTGCACGATCATGTCGACATTCACCCCCGCCTCGGCGAGGGGACCAAAGATCGCCGCGGCGACCCCGGGCCGGTCGGCGACGCGGATCAGAGTCATCTTCGCCTCGTCGCGCGAATGGGCGATGCCGCTGACTACCCTGCTCTCCATGATTTCCTCCTCGTCGCAGACGAGCGTTCCGGGCTCGTCGGAAAAACTGCTCAGGACCTGCAGCCTGACCTTGTAGCGCATCGCGAGTTCCACGCTGCGCGTCTGAAGCACCTTGGCTCCGAGCGAGGCCAGTTCCAGCATTTCCTCATAGGAAATCCGGGCGAGCTTGCGGGCCTTCTTGGTGATGCGCGGATCGGTGGTATAGACCCCGTCCACGTCGGTATAGATGTCGCAGCGCTCGGCCCCGAGGGCGGCGGCGAAGGCGACGGCGCTGGTGTCCGATCCGCCGCGTCCCAGCGTGGTGATCCGGCCCTCCGGGCTGATGCCCTGGAAACCGGCGACGACCGCGTGCATGCCTTCGTCGAACTTCCGCACGAGCCTGGTCGTATCGATCGATTCGATGCGCGCCGCGCCGTGGCTGGAGTTGGTGTTGAGCGGAACCTGCCAGCCCTGCCAGCTGCGCGCCGGCACGCCGAGTTCCTGAAGCGTCAGCGCCATCAGGCCGGCGGTGATGTTTTCGCCCGAGGCCACGACGGCGTCATATTCGCGCGCATCATAGAGCACGGAGGTCTGGCGCACCCAGCCGACCATCTCGTTGGTCTTGCCGGACATGGCCGAGACGATGACGCAGACGTCATATCCATTGTCGACCTCGCGTTTCACGCGCAGGGCGGCGTTGCGAATACGTTCCAGATCGGCGACGCTGGTGCCGCCGAATTTCATGACCAGCCGGGGCATCTTGTGAGCCTTGGGAAATTCGAACCGCGCCTCTCTTACCGATCCTGCGCGCCAGCCGCAAGGCAAGCGGGCCGGAAGGACCGACAAGAAGGGCGCGGTTTTCAGGGGCAAGAAGGGTTTTCAGGAGCAAGAAGGAGGGAAGATCATGCTGACCGGGTCCTGCCATTGCGGCGCCGTCCGTTTCGAGATCGACGGGGGCATTCCCGAACAGCTCACGCGTTGCACCTGTTCGTTCTGTGCCAAACGGGGGGCGCTCTATGCCTATTACCCGCCCGAGCAGGTCCGCCTGACCGCGGAGGAGGGCGCGGACGCCGTCTATCGCTGGAATTCGGGTCTGGTGGCCCATCATTCCTGCGCGGTCTGTGGCAATGCCACCTGGTCCGACTCACCTGATTTTCAGCCGGACGGGAGTTTCGAGCCCGGCAAACGGCGGATCGCGGTCAATGCGCGCCTGATCGACGGTCTGGACGCCGCCGACTGGCCGGTGTTCGTGATCGACGGCAAAAACCTCTGGTAGCCCGGCTCAGTTCGTCTTGCGCCCCGACCAGGGCAGGGGGGCGATATCGATGCCGTCCTCGATCAGCTGCCGGGCCTCGTGGACGCGGGCCTCGCCGATGATCGGCCGGGCCGGGGCCTCGCCCTCGTGAATGCGGCGCGCCTCGGCCACGAAATCGCGGCCCACATCCTCCGAGACCGCCTCGATTCGCCTGCGCAATTCCCGCAAGGCCTGTTCGGCGGGCGAGGCGGGCGCCGACAGGCCGCCGCCTGTCGCCGCGACGTTCGGCGCCATCAGATCCTTCTCGATCGACGTGCTGCCGCAGACCGGACAGGCGATCAGGCCGCCCGACGACAGACGGTCGAAATCCGCGCCCGACCCGAACCAGGATTCGAACGTATGTGCCTCGGGGCAACGCAGCGAAAAGCGGATCATCTCTCAGGCCTCATGCAAGCAACACACTCAAGATATGTGACAAGTTCATGAAGACAATCGGCCTTCGCGAATTCCCCGCCACCTGTTACAGAAACACCCTGCCATGGGAGACAGGTCCTGACCATGAAGCCGACAGGGTTTCGTCCGATATTCATCATCATCGCCGGGGCCCTCATGGCGCTCTGCGCCGCGCTGTCGCCGCCGCCGCTCGTTGCCTTTGCCATCGGCGCGGTGATTTTTCCGATGATCTTCCTGTGGCTCGATCCGCGCCCGGCCAACCCCGTCTCGGCCGCGATCATCGAGGAGCCGCGTCCCCCGATGCGCCCGGACACGGCGGAGGAGGCCATGCCCTCGGCCTTTGCCCGCGCCCTTGTCGAAAAACTCCCCACGCCGCTTCTCATCATCTCCCGCACCGGCCGCGTCAGTTTCGCCAATTCCGCCGCCCGGACCGCCTTGCCGCGGCTGCGGCTGGGCAGCCATTTCGCCAGCCTGATCCGGGCCCCCGCCTTTGTCGAGGCGGTCGGCGCCGCTCTGGGCGAGGGAGGTGAACAAACCGTTCAATTCACCACGCATCATGACCGGGAGCGCTATTTCGAGGCGCGGGTCGCCCCTCTGCCCGCGAACGGCAGTTTCGGTCCCGAGGCCCAGGCCATCGTCCAGCTCGAGGACCGGACCCAGTGGCAGCGCGCCGAACAGCTTCGCTCCGACTTCATCGCCAATGCCAGCCATGAACTGCGCACGCCGCTGGCGGCGGTGATCGGCTATATCGAGACCCTGCAGCATCATGCCCGCGACGATCCGAAGGCGCGCGAAAAATTCCTCGGCATCATGTCGCGCGAGGCGGGCCGGATGCAGCGTCTGGTCGATGACCTGATGTCGCTCAGCCGGATCGAGCTCAGCGAACATCTGCGTCCCGTCGAAGCCTGGTCGCTGAACCAGATCGCCGCCGACAGCGCGGCGGCGCTGCTGCCCGTCGCCGCCCAGCAGAAGGTCACCCTGCGCATCGAAATCGAGCCCGTCGGCGCCATGGTCCTCGGCGATCGCGACCAGCTCGCGCAGGTCTTCACCAATCTCATCGACAATGCCATCAAATACGCGGGCCCGGGCACCCAGGTCCGCGTCTTTGCCACTCCCCCCAGCAAGTCCCACCCCAACCGCCATGGCGTCAGCGTCTCCGACACCGGGCCCGGGATCGCGCGCGAACATATCCACCGCCTGACCGAACGGTTCTACCGGGTCAATGTCAGCAGCAGCCGGAACAAGGGCGGCACCGGGCTCGGGCTTGCCATCGTCAAGCACATCCTGAACCGCCACGATGGCAGGCTGGAAATAACCTCGGCCCTGGGGGAGGGGAGCGTTTTCACCGTCTGGTTGACCCCCCATGTCGCCGAAGCCGGGACAGGCGCCCCGGAGGAAACCCAACGGGAGCGAAATCTCCGTTCCGCGTGAATGGGTTGAGATGACACAAAATTGTCGTGAAATTGCAATAATCCTGTTGTCGCCTGGGCTGTATTGCTGCCTGAATGGGGCCGGGGACAGAAGTCGGAGCCGGACCGCGCGGGCCAGGTCGGATCGTCCCGACGGTTCGTGGACAAGGGGATGAAACGCGGCGATGGCGCATATCAGTTCGGCCTTTGACGAGGACCTGGTGCAGGTTCAGGCCCGCATCTCCGAAATGGGCGGTCTCTGCGAGGAACTGCTCTCGAAATCCCTGGAGGCGGTGCAGATCCAGGATCTCGGTCTCGCGCGCGAGGTCATCGACCGGGACAAGCTGCTCGACCGCATGGAAATCGCGATCGAGGAACAGGTGGTGCGCATGATCGCCCTGCGCCAGCCGGTCGCGGCCGATCTTCGGGTCCTGATCGCGGCGATGAAGATCAGCGCCACGCTTGAACGCATCGGCGACCTCGCCAAGAATATCGCCAAGCGCACGATCACCCTCGGCGCACCCCGGCATATGAAACTCACCACCTCGATCGTGCGGATGGGTCGGGAAACACTGACCCAGCTATCCAATGTCCTGAACGCCCATGCGGCGCGGGACGTGGATATGGCGATCCAGATCTGGAACCAGGACTACGAGATCGACGAGATGTACAATGCGATCTTTCGCGAGGTCGTGACCTATATGGTCGAGGACAGCCGGCTGATCGGAACCGGCGCGCAACTCATGTTCATTGCCAAGAACCTTGAACGGATCGGTGATCATTCGACCCACATTGCCGAGATGGTGCATTATATCGTCCGCGGCCAGTCGATGGGGGATGACCGGCCCAAGGGCGAGCTCAGCGAAATCGAACATGCGCTGGGCTGAGAAACCCCGTTCGACCACCCCGCGGGACCGGCTTCCGCGCCATTGCCATTGAGAGGATGTCCCGGCCATGTGCGCCAAGATACTCGTCGTCGAGGATGAGGAGGCGATCAGCCACCTCCTGTCCTACAATCTTGAAAAGGAAGGGTTCACCGTTTCCACCTCCGCCGATGGCGACGAGGCGATGATGACGGTGGACGAGGTCAAGCCCGACCTGATCCTGCTCGACTGGATGCTGCCCAATGTCTCCGGCATCGAACTCTGTCGCCAGCTGCGCAGCCGGTCGGAAACCCGCGAGATCCCGGTGATCATGCTGACCGCGCGGGGCGAGGAGGAGGACCGGATCCGCGGACTCCAGACCGGCGCGGATGATTATGTCACCAAGCCCTTCTCGATGTCCGAACTTGTCGCCCGGATGCGCGCGGTCCTGAGGCGCACCGCGCCGGCGCTGGCGGGGGATGTCGCGGTCTTCGCCGACGTGGTGCTCGACCGTCAGCTCTGCCGGGTCCATCGCGGCAAGCGCGAGGTGCATCTCGGACCGACGGAGTTCCGTCTGCTCGATGTGCTGATGCAGCGGCCGGGCCGGGTCTTCTCGCGCGAGCAATTGCTCGACCGGGTCTGGGGCCAGGATGTGTATGTCGAGAGCCGCACCGTCGATGTGCATGTCGGCCGTTTGCGCAAGGCCCTGAACCGCCGCGGCGACCGCGACCCGATCCGCACCGTCCGCTCCTCCGGCTATGCTCTGGACGAGACCTATACCGGCTGAAGCGCAATCCGACCGGAGGGAAACGAGGATCGGACAAATTGCGCGCCGGACCTTATGAGCGCAATCCGACTGGAGGGGAACGAGGGTCGGATTGCGCTTCAAGGAGAGTGCTGGAGCGCACGACCTGATCCCGCCGGGTCGGAAAGGGCTCCAGGCCTCGCGCCCGGGTCCCGGGCGCGGGGGATCGGCGCGGCTCAGGCCTTCAGGGCGCCCGAGGCCTTGGCGATATGGGTGGCGATCGCATCCATCAGCGCGGGGCTGAGGCAATCATAGGGCGGCAGGCCGATTTCCGTCAGACGGCCGCGAACGCTGTCCATCTTTGACGGATTGGTGCCCGATTCAATGATCGAGGAGACGAACGCCGCGAAGGTCGGCGCCGCCCAGCCCTTTTCGGAGCTGAGTTCGGTATGAACAAAATCAAGGCCATAAAACGGATGTCCGGTGTTTTCGATCCGGCCATACATATGGGTTCCGCAATCCTTGCAGGCATAGCGCTGGATGGTCTTGCTCGGATCGACGATGGCGAGCTTGTCGTTGTTCTCGACGACCGAGACCTTGTCCTTGCTGACCACGGCGACCTGCGAGAAGAGCGCCCCCGCCGGTTTCCAGCAGGCGGTGCAGCCGCAGACATGGTTGTGCGCGGTCTGGGCGCCGACCTTGACCTTGACCGGATTGGTCTTGCATTTGCAGGTGAGGGTGCCGCCCGCGAAATTGGCATCGGTCGGGGGAATGCCATTGTCCACGGACGGATGGATCTTCACGCCGGGGAAACTCGGCGCCTTGGGCGCCTCGGGGGCACCGCCTCCGAACAGGTTCGATAGAAGTCCCATATCAGCTTCCTCCTCTGTGGTTCTATTGCGCGGAACTCTTTCCGCCGCATGCGACTAAATCAATTGCCAAAAGGTCTCGAATTTCCAGAATTCCATCCATGACCATTTATATAATCCGGTTCGATATCAATAATTTATAAAATTTTGCACGAGTTTGTTACTTGGGTGGCGGAATCTGCTTCCGCGCAACCGGGACGGTCCGAATCGAGAAGGGTTTCAATATCTTCGAGGCCGGGGAGCCCGCCCTTGGGGCACAGTAAGGGCGCATGATTTTCTGAAAGGCTGGCTTTCAATACTGTGTTGCGTCTGGTGAGCGATTTCCCATGCAGGGGCAAAAACTTGTCAGGGCCGCGCGGATTGTCCGGCGCGCGGCCCCCTTTCAGAGCCGCTTTTGGGACGATGCATTCTTGACCCATTGCAGCACGGCCTGAAGGCGGTGCAGTTCCAGCGGCTTGTGCAACAGGGTGATGTTGTGATGCGCGGCGCGCAGCCGCAATTCGGTGGATCGATCCGCGGTGACGATGATCGCAGGGATCGGTCCGCCCTTTTCCCGCAGGGTCAGGATGGCGTCGAGGCCGTTCTGGTCGTCGTCCAGCAGGAAGTCCGCGATGATCACGTCCGGCTGTACCCCCACATCGGCGATCAGCTCCTCGGCCCGGGCCAGATCGCGGGAATCGAGCGGACTCGTGCCCCAGTCCTCAAGGACCGAGATCATTCCCGCCCGCACCGCGTCGTCATTCTCGATCACCACGACGATCATGTCGTCGAGCGGTGGCGGCCGGTGCTGGCTGGCCTGAGTCGTCTCAAGGGATTGGGGCGTGCCGTCGGTCAGCGGGACCGTCACGGTGAAATGGGTGCCGCGCCCCACTTCCGATTCAAGGCCCAACGGATGATCGAGCAGCGCGCAGGCCCGCTCGACGATGGCGAGCCCCAGCCCCATCCCCTGCGGCGTCCCCGGCGAGGTGTCGAGCCGCACGAATTCATGAAAGATTTCCGCGCGCTGGTCGGGGGGAATCCCGGGGCCGGTGTCCCACACCTCCAGACGCAGCTTGTCCCCCAACCGCCGTGCGCCGACCAGGACCTTGCCCTTCTTGGTATAGCGCAGGGCATTGACCACCAGGTTCTGCAGGATCCGCCGCAGATAGGCGGGATCGCTCTCCACCCAGGCCTCGCAGGGTATCACCCGCAGCGTCAGCCCGCGCTGACGGGCGAGCGGCTGAAACTCCTGGTCGATGCTGCGAAACAGCGGTGCGAGCGGCATGCTGGTGACTTCCGCGCTCGCCGCCCCGATATCGAGATTGGAAATGTCGAGCAGGGCGCCCAGGATCGTTTCCACGCTCTCGAACGCGCTCTGGACCCGCTCGGTGATGGCCCGCTGGTCCGGATCGAGGTTCGTATGCGACAAGGACGAGAGAAACAGCTTCGCCGCGTTCAGGGGTTGCAACAGGTCATGCGACCCGCTCGCCACGAACCGCGATTTCGAGGCGTTCGCGCGTTCCGCCTCGTCGCGCGCGGCTTCGAGTTCGCGCGTCCGCTCCGCCACCCGCTGCTCCAGCGTCTCGTTGGCATGATGCATCGCCGCGACCGCGTCGCGCTCCGCCGTCATGTCGGTGAAGCTGATGACAAAGCCGCGGTCCGGCATCTCCTGGCAGAACACGTCGAACGTGGCCCCGTCGCTGCGCCGCAGCTCCAGCTCCAGCGGCTCCCGCCGGTCGGGACGGTTGGCCCACAGGATCAACTCCTCCACCCGGCCAAGCGGCGTGAACCGTTCCCCCGCCTTCATGTAGGCGAGGATCGAGAGGTAATCGACTCCCACCTGCGTCAGGCGCATCGGCAGGGACAGCATCCGCCGCAGCCGCTGATTGCAGCCCGCCAGCCGATGCTGCGCGTCGAAGATCGCCACCCCTTGCGTGATATGATCGAGCGTCGCCCTCAGCAATCGCGCCTGGTCGTCGAGCAGCCGGCCCCGTTCCTCGCGCTCGGCCCGCACCATGTCGGTCACATCGGTCTGTACCACGGCGGTTCCCTGCGAGGGGCTGCGATGCGCGCTTACCTGAATCCAGCGATCATCCGTCAAGCCCACCAGAAACACCAGACGCGGATTGCGATGATCCGCCAACCGCTGCCGCGCCCATTCCTCGCGCGTGGTATCGTCCTCGATCTGCAGATGCCGGCTCTGCGCGACCATCCGGACATAATCGACGAACCTGAGGCCCGGCCCGAGACGGGGCGCCACATCCGGCATCTGCGCCGAGAACCGGCTGTTGCACATGATCAGCACGTCATGCTGGTCGAACAGGGCGAACCCTTCCTGCACCGCCTCCAGCGCATCGAAGAGATCGTTGCGCGCCTGTTCGGCTTCCTGCCGCGCCACGGTCAGGCGGGCATTGGCGATCGACAGCATCTTCAACGTGTCATCCAGATCCTTGGTGCGGGCCCGCACCTGCTCCTCCAACGCGGCGGCGATCTGGAAGTTCATATAGCCCGGACCGCTTTCGGCGATCTGGCGCTCGATGCGCTCGATCAGCACCTCGGTGATCTTGCGCAGCTTCTCGTTCTGCCGCTCCATATCGTCCTTGGGATCGAGAAGAAGCGGCCTCATCGCGGGACCTCCTCCCCCGGCGGCGGATAGATCGCAACCCCGGTGAAGGTCTGGTTCACGTGCAGCATGTTTAATTGCTCGCCATAGGAGTTGAACCCCACGACATTGTGCCGGCCGAGGATCGCGGACATGGTGGCCTTCACCTGGGTCTCCTCGATCTCCATCCGCCGCAGGATGCATTCACAGGCGATGACGGCGATCGGCGGTCCATCGGGAGACAGGCTGTCGAGGGACCGCTCCAGATGCGCGACAATATCCTGTCCTTCCGCCAATGTCAGAACCAGCCCTTCGTCGATGGCGGTGAAGAATTTCAGGTCACCGTTCGGCTCGACTCGCTGGATAGCGCATACATGATGATTTCCGCCGATTCGCACAACCACTGGGTGAGCGGCGAACACAAACTGCGAAAGCTGATCCGGATCGCGGCCCAATGCCCGTGCATAGGCGCGGGCGGCGGGCTCGGCATTGATCTCGCGCACGATGCGATTGGCGGGATCGGCCTCGGTCACCACCATGCGCAGATCGGTCGGCAACAGATGGTCGAACCGGAACACCTTGATCCGGCAACTGGTGCGGATGAAGGTCAGGACGGCGATGTTGGACTGGAACACCCCGTCGGCCAGAACGAAGGTCCGGCCAAAATCCACCCCATCCCCGGCCGATCCCCCGAACAGGGGCGATCCTCCCAGCGCGGGCCCCAGGGCGGACACCAGCGCGTCCTCGCGCAGCGACAGCCCGTCGCTCAGAAGGAACGCGAATTCGTTTGGCCAGATCGGAACCGAACCGGCCAGCGCACCGCGCAGGCGCAGCACCTCCTGGATCGACAGATGCTCGTTGAACCGGTCGAGATCGCGGATCACCATGCTCTGCGCCCGGAAATGGCTCGCGGGCAGGCCGACCGCCACGATCGCCCCATCGAGATAACCGCTGGTGCCGATCTCGCCGGCGGTGGTCGCGCCGATGACCCGCTGGCCCGGCATCAGCCGGGTGATCGCCGTCGCGATGGCGGGCAGGAGATGCTTGGCCGAAACGAAGATCAGAATGATCGAGAACGGACCCGGACCCAGCTCGTCCCGGATCTCGGCGATGGCTTCCTCGGGATAGACGCTCAGGGATTGCGCGCGCCGCACCAGGGGGTTCGTGGCGATCCGGTCGATGACGCCTGTGAAGGACTGCCCCATGACAGGGCTATTCGCCTTTGGCGTCGTTGCGCAGGATCGAGGCGAAGCTCGCCTTGTTCGCGACCAGCACCGCCTGCGTCCGGCTCTGGGCGCCGAGCTTGCGCAGGATCGCCGTGATATGCGCCTTGACCGTGGTCTCGGCGATCGAGAGCTCATAGGCGATCTGCTTGTTCGGCTTGCCTTCGCAGACCAGATCGAGGATGCGCGCCTGCTGCGCCGTCAGTTCCGACAGGCGCGCGGCCGGATCGGGCTTTTGCGGGGCCTCGCGGGTCTTGGGCGGGACATAGCTCTCCGGCGTGAAGGTCTCGCCCGCCCAGATCGCGGTGAAGGCCTGCACGAAGACCTCGCGCGCCGAATGCTTGGGGATGAAGCCCGCCGCGCCCGCCTGCATCACCGAGGTGATGATCCGGCTGTCCTGATAGGAGGAGACCACGATGACCGGCACGCCCGGCACGGCGGCCTTGAGCCGGATCAATCCATCGAGGCCCGCGACATCGGGCAGGTTGAGGTCGAGCAGGATGGCGTCCGGTACCTCGCCCGCGCGCAATTTGCTCAGGCCGTCCGCGAGACAGTTGGCGGTGGTGATCGCGCCGACGCCCAGCGCGCTCGTCAGGGTCATCGCCAGGGCTTCGCAGAAAAGCGGATGATCATCCACGACCATCACGTGGTCCGCTCCCTGGCGGGGTGGGTTGGTAAGAGAAATCACGGCGGACCGCATACAGACACCCTCAAGGTCGTGGACACAAACCCTAAACCGGCGTTGCCTCCCTGGCATATAAGACAAAAGACCGAGGCGGGAGGCAAGACCGGATCCAGACTGCGCAGGGTCGTGCCGCGGGGCTCCGATGGCTACCGAGACAAAAGTCCAAGATCGGCGCGATCGCGATTGCCGATCCCCGGGCAGGGGGTAAAATCCGGACAAAATATTCGGAAGGAAACACGCGATGCGGCGTCTGAATTTCATCTCATCGGGTCCGGCGGCGGCGGTGCTTCTGGCCTGGCTCGCGGGCCCGGGTCTGGCGGGCGAGGCGCAGGACCGGATCTTTGCGATGGGCGCGCTCCATACTGTCGAGAACGGCTCGGTGCTGGTCTATGACTATGACCGCGAGGGCAGTTTTCCCACCGACAAGATGCCGGTGATCGACGCGGGCCACGCCCGCCTGGAAATGACCAGGGCGGCGGACGGAACGCCGGAGGTGACGGTGGCGCTCGATGACACCAAACATGTCCAGAAGTTCGATCCGTTTTCCGCCACCGCCGGAAATCCGATGTTTATGGTCTTCATGGAGCAGAACGTGGCTTCGATGTCGGCGGTGACCGGGGGCAGCCCCTTCTATATCCGCAACCGGATGCGCGAGGCGCTGGGCGCGCAGGACAGCGTCACCCCGATCGATGTCGAGTACGGGGGGGCGACGGTTCCGGCGCGCGAAATCGTCTTTCGCCCGTTCGAGAAGGACGCCAAGCGCGACCGGATGGGCGCCTTCGCCGATCTCGAAATCCGGTTCGTGATGAGCGACGCGGTTCCCGGTGAATTCCTGCGGATGGAATCGCGGACCGGCCCCGGTCCCGACGGCGCGCCCCTGATGCGTCTGAGCATGGATCTCGATCATGTCGAAAAGGCGAAGTGACATGCGCGCCCTGTCCCTCCTTCCCCTGACCGCCGCCGCGCTGGCCTTCGGGCTGGTCGGCGCGACGGCGCAGCAGGTGGTCCCGTTGAACGACTATCCGACCGACGCCCGCGCTGATTATGTGTTCGTCTGCATGGCCACCAATGGCCAGACCCGGGATGCGCTGGAGCGGTGTTCCTGCTCGATCGACGTGATCGCCTCGATCCTGCCATATGAGAAATACGTGGACGCCGAGACGGTGCTGCGGATGCGTCAGGTCTCGGGCGACCGGGTCGGGGCGATGCGCAATTCCGCCAGTTCCAACGATTTTGTCCGCGACCTGCGCCGGGCCGAGGCGGAGGGCGACATCCGCTGTTTCTGAAGCGCGATCCGACCGGAGGGGAGCGAGGATCGGACAGATTGCGCCGAAACTTGAACAGAAAGGGCAGGGGGCCCATGCGAGGGGATACCGCTTCGGAGCGCCTTCGTCGGGGTCGGGCTCTCCTCCCGGATGACGTGCGCGGGCGGGCGGGTCATTTCCCCGCCGCCGGTCGCCCGGCACCTTGGGTGTCCGCGCGGACATTTCAAAAAAATCGTTATATTTCAGGATATTATCGGATGTCCGCGTGCGGACAAGTTTTCTCGGGCTCAGCTTCCGAGGGGGAAGCTGGCCTCGAAGGTCTGATTGTCGGTATCATGGGCCTTGACGACGAGGGCCTCGCCCGTGCCCTGGTCGGTATAATGGAAGCGGAAGGTCGGATCCTCGCTGATCGAAATGCCCCCCTCCATCGTGAACAGGGTCTCGCCACCCTGGCTGACTTCCAGCCGATCCACGAACCGGGCCGGAACATAGAGATTGGTCACCTGATTGCGCTGGAGGCCGGAATAATTGGGATGCCGGAGCATGACCTGGGCCTCGCGCCGGGCGACCGACTGGGCCGGTTTCTGATCGTACCAGCGGGCCTTCATCTGTCCGAGCGCCGCGAGGGCCGCCGCCGCGTCCTTGGACGCCGGGGCCGAGCATCCCCCCGCCGCCCGGACATAGCGTCCGGTCATATAGAGCTTGCCATCCTCGGTTTCCGCGATGGCCCGGACGTTGGAATAGGCATTGACCCGGATCCGGGTTTCCAGATCGACCTGTCCGATCGCCGGACCGAAGGTGAAGGTGGCCACCACCGGCGAGGGATTTTCATCGACGACGAGGGTCAGTTTCCCGATCGTCGGCGTACCTTCGGCCTGGACGATATGAATGGGCACGATCGCCGCGTCCTCGGCCCGGAACGGCGCGTCGAGGGTAAAGAGCGCCGCGCCGTCCGCGATGGGTCGATCGCCGACGACATCGCCCTTGATCTCGTTCCAGGCTTCGCTCTCGATCATCGCGGTGCCGGAGGGGGTTTCCGCCCGCGCGGCCCCGGAAAATTCGACGCAGGCAATCAGGCAGGCAAGCCAGGCAAATCGGATCATGACGGGGTCCTTTCCCTTGGACGGCCGAGCAGTCTAGCCCGGATCGGACCGCGCCCCAATTCTACATTGGTGCCGGACCTCGGGGCCGAGGGAGAGGGAAGATGATCGAACTGCTGGTCGAGCTCTGCCTGCGGGCGGAGCCTGCGAGTTGCGCGCGGCACCTGCTGCCGGGGGCCTGCGTCGAGAGCCGGGCGGAGGATTGGATCAAGGGCCATCCGGATCTGATCCTCAGGTCCTGGAGCTGCGGGAAGGCGACGGACATCGCGCCGCTCCCGGTCATCGAGATCGCCCCGGGCGTGTTCGCCCACAAGGGACGGCACGAACTGCCGGACGCCCGGAACGCCGGCGACGAGGCCAACATCGGGTTCATCATCGGCTCGGAGTCGGTGGCGGTGATCG
Organism: Amaricoccus sp.; assembly: GCA_048594665.1. Lineage (GTDB taxonomy): Bacteria > Pseudomonadota > Alphaproteobacteria > Rhodobacterales > Rhodobacteraceae > Amaricoccus. Next base: position 48,784 of record JBMDWT010000005.1, read on the forward strand.
ACGCGGGCGGATCGCGACAGATCGGCGAGGCGCTCTATTCCGCGATCCGGGCCCGCACGGACCTGCCGATTTCATGGGTGGTCCTGACCCATATGCATCCGGATCACGTCATGGGGGCGGCGGTCTTCAAGGAAGCCGGAGCGCAGGTCATCGGCCATGCCAACCTGCCCGCCGCCCTGATCAATCGATCCGAGACCTATGCCGATGCATTGACGCGGCAGGTCGGTCCGCTGATCGCCCTCGATGCCACGCTTGCGCTGCCCGATGCGACGGTGACGAACAGTCAGGTGATCGATCTCGGGGGGAGGCGGCTCCTGCTTGAGGCGCATCCCACGGCCCATACCGACAATGACCTGACCGTTTTTGATGAGGCGACAAAGATCTGGTGGATGGGAGATCTGGTTTTTCAGGAGCAGACCCCGTCGATGGATGGGTCTGTCCTGGGGTGGCTTCGCGTGCTGGATGGTTTGACAAAACGGCCCGCCGCCGGGATCGTGCCGGGACATGGGGATGTCTTCCTGCCCTGGCCGGAGGGCGCGGCCCCGACGCGGGACTATCTGTCCGGCCTTGTCTCGGAAACCCGGGCGGCGCTGGCCAAGGGAGAGAGCCTCACGGACGCCAGCCAGACCATCGGTCGGGATTTGCGCGGAAACTGGCTGCTGTTTGACGATTTCAATGCCCGAAATGCGACGGCGATTTACCGGGAGCTGGAGTGGGAATGATGGTTCCGTTTGTCCGAGGCAGACGACCAGAGGACAGCCGGTTCACCCCGGGCGAAGCGGCTGGCCTCCGATATGGCTTTGAGCATTCGCGGCTCAGGCTCGGGGAACTCAGCTGTTGCCGGCCAGGATCCGGGCGATCTCGAAGGCACGTTGCTCCAGGAGGACCGGGGTCTCGCAGACATATGTAAGTGACTGCGCCCGTTCCCGATACACGCGGATGTCCCAGTTCAGATTGTCCTGAAGCTCCTCGATCTTGTCGAGGTCTGGCTGAGGCGCGTCGCTCAGCGTCTTGATTTCCGCCTCGCGCTGCTTGACGCGGTCGGCGAGTTCGGCTTGCTTGTGCGCATAACGCCCGATGCCGGAGATGACCTGGGAGCGCTCGATCCCGATCCGGTCCAGAACGCCCGAAAAGAGCAATGCCATCTTCGCAGGCCTGTCCGCCGTCGGGAGGGTCGCGGCGAAGGTGGAGGCCATCTCCTTGACCTCTTCAAGCGTTGTCCGCCGCACCGCCATCGTTTCCGCGAGCCTGCGAACCTCGGGATCGGCGCGCCAGTCTCCCGCGGGTTGGGCTCCACTCCACATCTGTCCGATGGACAGGGTGGGGACCTTGCGTTGAATGCAGGGCCAATCCGGATCGTCGAAACTGGCAGAGAACGCCGTTCCGCCAAGCAGGCCCAGAAAAATCATAGTAATCGCGACGGTCTGGTGAAGTTTTGCTCTCATGCCCTATTTCTCGGCGGATGAAGGATTGAGCCGTCCCGGTTCATCGAATCTTCTTTGCCGATGAGAGCCATCCCGGCGACCATCGGTTTGGAGGAAGCGACGGGGCTAATTGTAAACCGTCGGCCTTTGTATAGGCCGAAGCAAGAGGATATGTACATGATTGAACTGGTATTCATCGTCTGCCTCAAAGCAAATCCCGCTGCTTGCGAGGAGCGGACCCTACCGCATCTCGCGGAAATGGGCGGCCCCATGGCTTGTGTCATGCAGGCGCAACCCGAACTCGCGGAATGGTCCAATTCTCATCCTGCCTTCCAGATAGCAAAATGGAAATGTCAGGACAGCCGCCGCCGCAAGATTGACATCTAGCCTTCGGTATCCTGACAGATTTGCCCCGGCGTCACAGTTATACCTAAGTCGCATCTCATGCTCCGATCCCGACCTTGCCCGGGGTTCGGTAGCGCAGGGTCAGGTCGGAACTGGCGGCGTCGGCCTCCGCCTCGGCGACGAGCGCGGCATGGAGCGGTGACTTGATGCAAACGGGATCGGTGGCGTTTGCATCGCCCGCCAGGGCCATCGCCTGACAGCGGCACCCACCGAAGTCCACCGTCTTGCGCTCACAGCTCCGGCAGGGCTCTTGCATCCAGTCGGTGCCTCGAAAGGCACTGAAGGCGGCGCCCTGTTCCCAGATTGCCCTCAGCGGGCGGTCCCGGACGGACTCGAATGTCATCCCCTTGATCGTCTGGGCGGCGTGACAGGGCAGGACTGTTCCGTCCGGAGCAACATTCAATCCAGTGGAAGCCCAGCCGCCCATGCAGGCCTTGGGATATTGGGAATGGTGATCGGCTGGAACATAATCGATCACCAGAATGCCACGAAGACGGGTCCGCGCTTCGGTCACGATCTCGCGCGCCCGGGTGGCTTGTTCGCGCGTTGGCATCAAAGCGGCGCGATTGAGGGCAGCCCAGCCGTGGAATTGCACCGTCGCAACCTCGAGCCGCCGCGCGCCCATGGCCAAGGCGAGTTCAATCGTTTCTTCAAGCCGGTCCAGGTTCTGCTTGTGCATCACCGCGTTGAGGGTCAGCGGAAAGCCGATTGCGCGGACCCACTCGGCGACTTGGCGTTTGCGATCGTAACCGCCTTCATAGCCGCCGATCCGGTCGGCCATCGTGGCATCGACCCCCTGGAGAGAGAGCTGCACATGGTCGAGCCCGGCCTCATCGAGCGTACGCAGACGTTTTTCCGTCAGGCCGATCCCGGAGGTGATCAGGTTGACATAGAGGCCGGCCGTTCGCGCCGCCGCCACCAGTTCCTCCAGATCCCGGCGGGACGCGGGTTCGCCCCCCGACAGATGCAGATGCAGGACGCCCATATCCGCGGCCTGATGGAACACGTCGGACCAGAGCCGCGTGTCCATCTCTCCCTCCCGCGCCACCATCTCCAGGGGATTGGAGCAATAGGGACAGGCCAGCGGGCATCGGTGCGTGAGTTCGGCCAGCAAGGCCATGGGGGGAGGGGGGGCGGTCACGCGCGCATCTCCATCATGCGGCGGTCGATCAGGCCAGACAGATACGCTCGCGCATCCTTGCCGATCTGCTCGGCTGGCGCATTGTAACGGTTGGCCAGAATTGTCACGATTTCCTCAAAAGATCTGTCACCGTTCACCTCGCCCAGAATAGCGGCTCCGGTCATGTCGAGTTTCAGGGCCCGTTCCGGCGCGAGCAGCACCTTGAATCCCCGGACACGGTCGTCGTGTATCCGGACGCCTCGCGGGAAAAACGGCACCGATCCGTCGGGAAAGTCGGTCATGCCGCGACCTCGACCAGACCCTCGCCGGGCTGCCATGCCCCGGGCGGAATGCGTTTTGGTGTGACATAGGCGGAATGGAGCGCATCGAGCTGGGCCCAGAGCACATCGGTCTTGAACGTAAGAGCCGCCGCCGCCGCGTCCTGCTTTTCAGCCGTATCCGCGTGATCGAGAACATATCCGAGGCCGAACGCGACGTCCCGCGGTGCCTCCGCCAAGCGGTTACGAAAATAGGCCAGCGAACTGTCATTGGCGAAGGCATAATGTTTCAGCAGCCCTTCGATCCGCTCGGCATGGATTTTAGGCGCAAAGAGTTCGGTGAGCGAGGCAGCCACCGCTTCGAGCAAGGTGGCATCCCGTACGAACCTGACATAGGCATCGACTGCGAACCGCGTCGCGGGCATCACACCCCGGGTGGAGGCGACATAATCCCGGTCGAGCCCCACGGCCTCGGCCAGGCGCAGCCAACGCTCGATGCCACCTTCTTTTGCGTCCGAGCCGTCATGATCCTCGATCCGGCTCCGCCAGGCGCGGCGCAATGCCGGATCCTCCACCCTGCTCATGAAGGCGGCGTCCTTCATTGGTATCCGGGATTGATAATAATATCGATTGATGACCCATGCGCGCACCTGGTCGGGTGTGCAATCGCCGCCATGCAAGAGCGCATGAAACGGGTGTTTGTCATGATATCGATCTTCCCCGATCCGGCGAAGACGTGCCTCAAAAGAGGTGCGCGAAATGTCAGTCATAAGCGGATGTCCTGTCCATCATATCCAATCTCCCAACCGGCTTCGCGAACCGCCGCCGCCTCCTCGCTGGCCGGATCGACGATTGGATTGGAGTTGTTGATGTGGATGTATATTTTCCGTGCGATCCTCAGATCGGCCAGGGCTGCGATGGACCCATCCGGGCCGCTGATCGGCATATGGCCCATGCGCCGGCCTGTCTTTTGGCCAAGCCCGAGCCTGATCATTTCGTCATCTGTCCAGAGGGTTCCGTCAAAGAACAGGACATCCGCGCCTCTCAGACGCTCTGCGAGCAATGGAGTGACCTGCGCGCAACCGGGGACATAATAGGCGCGCGAGGAGCCTGTTCGGAACTCGAGTCCGACGGTTTGTTCTCCCTCCAGAACTTCAACCCCTGCCTCGCCTTCGAGATAAAGCGGAACCTTGCCCGGAACCGCGAACGCGGTGACCCAGATGCCCGGGACGGGTTCGAAGATCCCGTCCATGACGATCGGTGCGCGGTCAACCAGGGTTGTGTCCAGAACATCGAACACCGGGTTCGCTGCCAGGATATCCAAAATGCCCTGCGTTGCCCGCAGGGTGAAAGGTTGCTTCTCCCGCAAGGTCAGAAGGCCAGCCACATGATCGATGTCGCCGTTGGTCAGAATAACCGACCGGATCGGAACATCCCGCGGGCCGCTGGGAAAAAGCGCCGTCGTTGCCGAGAGTTGCTGGCGAATGTCAGGGGAGGCATTGATGATCGACCATGACTCGCCGTCACTGGTCATTGCGATCGAGGACTGGCTGAGAGGCTTAATCCTGCCAGTGCGCGCGCTGTCGCAGTTGGAGCAACCGCAATTCCACTGAGGCAGGCCACCGCCCGCCGCCGCGCCTAGAATTATAAATCTCATCTGGCAGTCCCGGGCCTTCTGTCATGCGCACCAACTGGACATTCGGTGCCGACGCCTGAACCGGGGCGGCTTTCAGGAGCCGCCCCCCCGTCTTAATCAGAAAAGGACGGGTTCGTCCTCGGCCGGGAAATACATGTTGATTTCCATACCGCAGGTCACTTCTTCGAGCTTGGGGGTCGTCCAGGTCATAGTTTCCTCCATTGGATGTTGGCCGGGCTTTCCGACGTCCTGAAACTGGTATGAAACGGCGCCAAGGTCAAAATCAATATTCCGTAAGATCTGTTCTATCCATTGTACGTTCGAAGCCCCGAAACAAACCGGAATTCAAGCGCTTGCCTGTTGATCGGGAACTGACGGCTCAACTGCTCTCGACTAAGGTCGTATCCATCCGCGGCGGAAAATAACTGGACGGCGGTCATACGTTGGTGAGACTTCTGGCATATCGCCGATGACGCTTCGCTTCAGCCGGGCGTCTTATCTCGGTCAGAGGCGATCTCATTCAAGGAGGAGAACCCGATGAAAACCCTTGCCGCCGTGGCATTTGAGGCGGGAAAGCCGCTTGAGGTGACGGAGGTCAATCTCGAAGGACCGCGCGCGGGCGAAGTCCTCGTCGAGATCAAGGCCACGGGCATCTGCCATACCGACGACTTCACCCGGTCTGGCGCGGATCCGGAGGGGATCTTTCCGGTCATCCTCGGACATGAGGGCGCCGGGATCGTCGTCGATGTCGGGCCCGGGGTCACCTCGGTCAAGAAGGGCGACCATGTCATCCCCCTCTACACCCCCGAATGCCGCGAATGTCCGTCCTGCCGCTCGCGCAAGACCAACCTCTGCACCGCGATCCGCTCGACCCAGGGCCAGGGCTACATGCCCGACGGAACCTCCCGCTTCTCCACCCTCGATGGCGATCCGATCCGTCACTACATGGGCTGCTCGACCTTCTCGAACTTCACGGTCCTGCCGGAGATCGCGGTGGCCAAGGTCCGCGAGGACGCGCCCTTCGACAAGATCTGCTACATCGGCTGCGGCGTGACCACCGGGGTCGGGGCGGTCATCAACACCGCCAAGGTCGAGATCGGATCGACGGCGGTCGTCTTCGGCCTCGGCGGGATCGGCCTCAATGTCATCCAGGGGCTCCGGCTCGCGGGGGCCGACATGATCATCGGGGTCGACCTCAACAACGAGCGCAAGGAATGGGGCGAGAAGTTCGGGATGACCCACTTCGTCAACCCGACCGAGATCGGCGAGGACATCGTCCCCTATATCGTCAACCTGACCAAGCGGGGCGATGATCAGATCGGGGGGGCGGACTATACCTTCGATGCGACCGGGAACGTCAAGGTGATGCGGCAGGCGCTGGAATGCTCGCACCGGGGCTGGGGTCAGTCGATCGTGATCGGGGTGGCTCCGGCGGGGGCGGAGATCTCGACGCGTCCGTTCCAGCTCGTGACGGGGCGGCAGTGGAAGGGCACGGCCTTTGGCGGGGCGCGGGGCCGGACGGACGTGCCCCGGATCGTGGACTGGTACATGGAGGGCAAGATTCAGATCGACCCGATGATCACCCACCTGCTCCGGCTGGAGGACATCAACAAGGGCTTCGATCTGATGCATTCCGGAGAGAGCATCCGGGGCGTCGTCGTCTATTGACCCCCTCCGCCGCGTGCGCCCCAAGCGGGTGCGCACGCGTGCGCACAGGGTTATCCTGTTGATATAATGAGATAATCCAAATCTGTTCATCTTTGATAAAGAATTAGCACAGGCGTTGAAGTGGCGACTGGCCCTTTGGGAGGCACTTTTTCACTAAGTGGGAAACCGAATGGCAAGCCATTTTTCAGCCACTTGCCGTCTTGCGGCATAGTGGTTGGCGCGGTCAGCGTCGCCAAATTTGAAAAACGCCGCTTCGGCCGCCTTAAATTGCTCCACAGATCTGTACGCTATCTCCGCATTTTCTGCCATCATTGAACCGGCCATTCGTGCCGAAGCTTGCTCCCCAGTGGCCATTGCCCATTCAGGCATTAATTTGGGATCATAGACGCGGAGCGCCTGACTATAAGCCTCATCAGCGAGTGCGAAAGATTGAATATCTTCGTCGAGCCCTCCAATCGCTTGATGTACATTCCCTAGATTAAATTGTATCAGTCCCCATTCAAAAGGGTTTTGACTTATTGACGCCATTGCAAGTGAGTTGGCGAGCATAGCTCGCGCGATTACAAGTTTTCGCTTGCTTTGAAGCTTTATGCCCAATGAAGCGAGCGCATTTCCAAGGTTCATTCTGGCATTTATGCGATAAAAATCTGTCTGATGTTTACGATAAATCTTTAAAGAAGAAAAAATTAAATATATAGCAGTTCTTAATATTTTAATAGAATCGCTATTTCCTCTTTTTTTTGATATTCCATATTTTTGTGTGGCCATAAATACAACAGGATTGTTCTCAACGTTCGAATGTGTGCTTAATTTTGCTAATGACGATCCAAGATTGGATTGCAAATTAGCCCAACGAATGCTCCCTTGGATGGGTGTCCAATAAGTTAAAACATCGCAGTATGCGATACAGCCAAGAATTAGATAATCAATCTCCCCAGATATAGAATTTATTTCAATATTGGCGCGGCCTAATCCATACAATGCGCTTCCAATTTCTAACTGTAATTCTTTTTTCATAAAAATTTTGATAGAAAATTCTATCAATTTAGTTGATTTAATTATCTCATTTAAGTCTTTATTTAGTCGACCTCGATGCGTTAAAGATACCCCTAGGCCTAGGTTTACATTCGCCAACAACTTTGCGTCACAAAGTTCAGTAGTACTCTTGAGGCACTGTTCGTAAAGCGAGATCGATGTGTCCAACAGAGACGTGTCTCGCTCAGACGCCCCAAGCGCTCCAAGAGCCGATGCTTGCAGAGATTTTGAGATGACAGTTCTTGTGTCCGTCTGGGCATATTTTTCGCATATCGCAGCTAAGTTCAGTGCAATTCTGAGATATAAGTTAAGGCCTTGGTCGCGACCGCGAATATACCAGATGTTTTGTTCGGCCCGGAGGGATTCGAAGTGATGTGAGGAGTCGGCGGTTTCCAGGATGACCCGTTGTGCGATGCGCCTAGCGGCGGAGGCGGGGTCGCGGCGGAGGATGTCGGCGCGCAGGCCTGCTTCAAGAATAATGATAGCCTTCTGCTTTTCCTGCGTCTGGCGCTCGGCCTCGCGTTCCTGCCATTCGGCTAAGGCCTGGTCGGCCTCGGCGGCGGCTTCATCGTCCTTGCCCTCGTCGGAAAGCCTGGCCATTTTTGCTAGAAAGGCATCGTCGCCTTGTGCGGCACTCTTTACCTCGGCGGCCACCTCGAAGGCGTTTTTAATTTCGCCGAGGGCGCTTTCAAAATCAATCACGTTTTTGGAGTAAGTTTGCGTCAAACTGACAACCCGATTTTCGGTTAGATTGATTTGATTCTGGCCTATCTTCTGCATTTCTATCAAAATAAAATTGATTTTTTCATTGTTTTCTAACGTTGCATTTTCTATCCTTTGAGCAGTGATGTTGATGTTCTGAGTGGTGGCATCTATGCGGGACACTGAGTCGAGAAGGTCCTGCCAAAGGGCAGGCACCAGTTTTTCGAAAAATTCCGGTTCCTCGATAAGGCGGGCGTAAGCGCGGGTAGTGAGATTGGTCAGGAACTTGCGGGCGAGGTGGGCGTCGGAGTTGTGCGGGTTGGGGTCGGCGTAGATTTCGGGCAGGGCGTTTACAGCCTTGCGGAGGACCAGATCCGATATTGCCTCCGGATTCAGGCGCTGGCCAACCAGTTCGGCGGGCAGGGGGGCGCAGTGGGGGATGACCTGTTCGAAGCTTGCGACCACGCTCGCGCGGAGGTTGGCGTTGACATGGCTGGACTGGAAGCCCCAGTTCTGCCATTCGCGCCGAAGGTCCTGCTGGAGATCGCGGAGCACGCGTTCGGCATCTGTCCGACGCTGACCTCTCAGGCGGGTGAGCCAACCGGCGCCGGCGATCAGAGCTTCCGTTAGTCCCGGCGCCGGGTCGAGGCCCGCGGCCGCGGCTCCGGCGATTGAGAGGCCGAGCAACATCGTCGCGAAACGATCAAGGCAGGCTTCGTCTTCGAACATCTGGCGCGGCTCCCCGGGAAGGGATCGTGCCGGGATCCCCGGCGTCCGGCAAGAGGGCTCGTGGAGGTGACGCAATCCGCGACGGGAGGTGGCGCGAATCGCGACGGGGAAGGGGGCGCGACACCCTGTGAACCTGTCGAAAAAGGGGAATTAATTTACTGAATTTAAAGAGTTTTATGGGCCCGTGCGGAAAGGAGGCAAATCCCCTGCTTCCCCCTACTACTTTATGCCAATGACGCCGGTTTGATGTTGACCCTGATGGGGCCCGCGCATTTTATTGCGGAAAGACTTGGGCGGATAGACCCGGGAAAACAGAGAATTGATGTCGGGCCAGGTCTTTCCGGCGCGCGCCCCGCGGAGGGCACCGTCGGTCGGTTCCGGTTAATAACCCACAGGGAGGGCTAGGAATGAGATATCTACTGCCAACAGCGGCTGCTCTGCTGCTCGGCGGCGCCTTCGGGGCGCTGGCCAATGACAGCGTGCTTTCCGCCACCGGCGATGCGAAGAACTGGGCCATCCAGACCGGACATTACGACAACCAGCGCTATTCCACGCTCGACCAGATCAATGCCTCCAATGTGAAGGACCTCCAGGTCGCCTGGACCTTCTCGACCGGCGTGCTGCGCGGCCACGAAGGCTCGCCGCTGGTCGTTGGCGACGTGATGTATGTGCATACGCCCTTCCCGAACATCGTCTATGCGCTCGACCTCAACAACGAGGGCAAGATCCTCTGGCGCTATGAGCCCAAGCAGAACCCGGACGTGATCGGGGTGATGTGCTGTGACACCGTGAACCGCGGGCTGGCCTATGCCGATGACACGATCTTCCTGCATCAGGCCGATACCACCGTGGTGGCGCTCGATGCCAAGACCGGGGCGGTGAAATGGTCGGTGGTGAACGGCGATCCGGCCAAGGGCGAGACCAACACCGCGACCGTGCTGCCGGTGAAGGACAAGCTGATCGTCGGCATTTCGGGCGGCGAGTTCGGGGTGCAGGGCAATGTCACCGCCTATGACATCAAGACCGGGGCCAAGCTGTGGCGCGCCTATTCGGTGGGCCCGGACGATCAGCTGATGTTCGACCCGGAAAAGACCATGTCGCTCGGCAAGCCGGTCGGCAAGGACAGCTCGCTCAAGACCTGGGAAGGCGACCAGTGGAAGATCGGCGGCGGCACGACCTGGGGCTGGTATTCGTATGATCCGGACCTGAACCTGATCTATTACGGATCGGGCAACCCCTCGACCTGGAACCCGTCGCAGCGTCCCGGCGACAACAAGTGGTCGATGACCATTTTCGCCCGCGATGCCGATACCGGCGTGGCGAAGTGGGTCTATCAGATGACCCCGCATGACGAGTGGGATTTCGACGGCGTCAACGAGATGATCCTCGCGGATATCGATGTCGGCGGCAAGCAGCGCAAGGCGCTCGTCCATTTCGATCGCAACGGTCTGGCCTATACGCTCGACCGCGAGACCGGCGAGTTGCTGGTGGCGCAGAAGTACGATCCGGCGGTGAACTGGACCACGGGCGTCGACATGGATCCGAAGTCGGAGAATTACGGCCGTCCCGCCGTGGTGCCGGCGATGTCCACCGCCCAGAACGGCGAGGACACCAATACGACCGGGATCTGTCCGGCGGCCCTGGGGACCAAGGACCAGCAGCCGGCGGCCTTCTCGCCGAAGACCTCGCTGTTCTATGTGCCGACGAACCATGTCTGCATGGATTACGAGCCGTTCCGGGTGAGCTACACCGCCGGCCAGCCCTATGTCGGGGCGACGCTGTCGATGTTCCCGGCGCCGGACAGCCATGGCGGCATGGGCAATTTCATTGCCTGGGATGCCGGCAAGGGTGAGATCAAATGGTCGCTGCCCGAGCAGTTCTCGGTCTGGTCGGGGGCTCTGGCCACCGCGGGCGACGTGGTGTTCTACGGGACGCTGGAGGGTTATCTGAAGGCGGTGGACTCCAAGACGGGTGAACTGCTCTACAAGTTCAAGACCCCGTCGGGCATCATCGGCAACGTGATGACCTATGAGCATGGCGGCAAGCAGTATGTCGGTGTGCTGTCGGGTGTGGGGGGATGGGCCGGGATCGGTCTCGCCGCCGGTCTGACCAATCCGAACGACGGTCTCGGCGCGGTGGGCGGCTATGCGGCGCTGAGCGATTATACCGCGCTCGGCGGCCAGCTGACGGTCTTCTCTCTGCCGAACTGAGCCAGAGCGTCCAGACTCGCTCGCAAGGGGGCGGAACACCCTGGTGTTGCGCCCCTTTTGTTTCCCGGAGCCAATCGGGAACCGGGTCGTGTCATGCGTCCCACTTGTCAAGGCACAATCGATTTCCAGTTGGTCCAGGGGGGACCGTCATGAGACATACATCTTCACTGCTTCTCGCCCTTCTCGTCTCGGGTGGAGTTCTGTTTTCGGCCGGGGCGAGGGCACAGGACATCAAGGACTTCACCGCCACCCATATGACGGATGGCCGCTGGATGACCAAGGACGATATCCCGACCTACAAGATCGAAGCCGACGGAACCGTGGACTGGGCCACCTTCTCCGGCTTCCGGCGCTTCAATTCGGAATGTTTCGTCTGCCACGGGCCGGATGGCCAGGGCTCGTCCTATGCGCCCGCGCTAGCGAAATCGGTGCTGACCCTGAGCTACGCGGATTTCCTCGCCACCGTCGCGGGGGGCAAGCAGCAGGGCAACCTCGTCATGCCGATGTTCGGCGACAACAAGAACGTCATGTGCTATCTTGATGACATCTACGTCTATCTTCGGGCCGTGGGGTCGGAGGCGATTCCCCGGGGCCGTCCCGCCAAGAAGGCGGCGAAGACGCCCGAATTCACCGAGGCCGAAAATGCGTGTATGGGATAGACTGCTCGGCATAACCCTCGTGGGCACGACCCTCGCGCTCGGCCTGATCGCGGGGCCGGCGGCGGCGCAACTGACCGATCTCGTGTCGCGGACCTCGTTCCGGGTCTGCGCCGATCCGGCCAATGTGCCGATGAGCAGCAAGGATGGCTCGGGCTTCGAGAACAAGATCGCCGAACTCTTCTCGGCCACCCTGAACCGTCCGCTGGAATATGCCTGGTTTCCGATGGCCCAGGGCTTCGTGCGCAAGACGCTGATGGCCAATACCTGTGATGTCATCATCGGCTATGCCCAGGGCGACGATCTGGTCCTGAACACGAACGCCTATTACACCTCGACCCATGTCATGGTGTTTCGCGGCGACAGCGACCTCAGGGATGTCACCACGCTGGCCGATCCGCGGCTCAAGGGGCGCAAGATCGGGGTGATCGCGGGCAGCCCGGCGGCGAGCCATCTCGCCGCGAACGGATTGCTGCCGACGACCGAGGGCTACAGGATGATGGTGGATCGCCGGGTCGAGGCGCCGAACCTCGACATGCTGGCCGATCTCGAATCCGGCAAGCTCGATGTCGCGGTGATGTGGGGACCGGTCGGCGGGCCGCTGGTCAAGGAATCGGGCAAGGATCTCGTCGTCGCGCCGCTGATGCACGAACAGGGCGCGCCCAAGCTCTTCTATCGCATCAGCATGGGGGTGCGGAACGGCGAGGATGCCTGGAAGCGCGAGCTGAATTCGACGATCCGCAAGGTCCAGCCCCAGATCGATGTGATCCTGCGCGATTACGGCGTTCCCCTGCTCAATGACATGGGAACCGACCTGAAACCCGAGACGACCAATTGACCGCCCCGGCCTGGGCAAGGGGGATGATCCTCGCGGGGGCGGCGCTTGCCCTGGCCCCCGCCGCCCTGGCCGAGCTTCGACCCCTGCCGGCCGAGCGTCCGGTGGAACCCGCGCCGGAGGAACGCCCGGCGGATCTCGCATCCCCGCCACCGGAGCCCGCGCCGGAGGAGCGTCCCGCCGATCTCGCCGCACCGCCGGCGGAGCCCGCGCCGATGCCGCGCGAGGTCGGCGTGGTGGCGGAGCCCGATGGTTATCGCGGCGATCCCTACAAGGCGCCGGTGCCCGCGACCCTCAGGGGGGCGATGACGATCGACGATGCGACCGCCCATGCGCTCTGGTGGTCGGGCCGGGTGCCGTTCGTCGATGTGATGCCGGTGCCGGTCCGTCCGCCCGACCTGCCCGAGGGCACGATCTGGCGCGATCCGCCCCGGCAATCGATCCAAGGCGCGACATGGCTGGCCAACATGGGCTATCAGGGGCTCGATCCGGCCTCGCTGGACGAATTCCTCGCCGGGCTCGCCTTTGTCAGCAAGGGCGACAAGGCGGCGCCCCTGGTCTTCTTCTGCATGAGCAACTGCTGGATGTCCTGGAACGCGGGCAAGCGGGCGATGGAGCATGGTTATACCCATGTGTTCTGGTATCCCGGCGGCGCGGACGGCTGGGCGGCCGAGGGTTGGCCTTTGGAAACGGTCAAGCCCTGGAAACCCACGCCCGGCTAAAGCGATTTCAAATCGAATGTTTCATTCGATGGCCGGGAAATCGCGGGAAAACCGATGTCAGGGCTGTTCGGGCTTGAAGATGTTGTTTTTCAGGATATAGCGCACGCCGCGCTGCCAGGTGTCGTCGGTGTTGCCGCGGATATCGACCGCCTGACCCGCGACCTGGGCGCCGGTTCTGGCATCACGCACATAGATATTGATGGCAAGGATCAGGTTCGAGACCTTCTGAACCTCGGACACGATGGAATAATCCGCGCCGAGATCCCGGGCGATGGCGGTGTCGCAGCCGTTGCAATGTTCCGGATTGACCGTGCGATCGAGTTCCGCCTGCGCGGGCGCCAGATCGACGAGGGTGAAACCGCCGGCCTTGAGACCCTCGGCGATATAGTCCGCGATCATCGCGAGACGCGCGGTTTCATCGGCGCGGGGACCGTTGACCTCGCCCTCGGTCGAGGTGTCGATGAAATGCACCCCGAACCAGGCGGCCTTCCGCCCCTGGAACATCGATTCCCCGGCCTGGGCCGAACAGGACAGGAGAAGCAGGGCAAGGGCGGGGAGCAGGCGTTTCATCCGGGCGGGTCCTTTCCGGCCGTGCCGGAAGGGGCGCCGACGGCCCCCCTCCCGGCCACTTCGATCACTCGTCGCGAGTCATGCTGATGATGGCGAAATTGCCGTCGAGCTTTATGTCGTACTGGCCGATCTCGCAGATCGTATCATCGAGTTCGTAGAGATTTTCGCTTTCCTTTTCGACTTCGACGGCCTTGCAGCCGATCTTGCCGATGGTTTCGTTCACCTTGGCGATTTCCTCGGCGGAGGCCATGTTCTCGATGGTTTCCTGCTGGGCCCAGACGGCCCCTGTCCCGAGGACCGTCATGGCGGCGAATGCGAAAAGTATGGATTTCATATTTTAGTCCCTTGATCTGGCTGCCACGGGCCGTGACAGCTTTCGACGGCGGGGCGTCCGGTGTCCGCTCCCCCCGGGGGGGACCTTACACAGGATTGCCCGGGAACGTAGCCCCTCTCATCGGGTGGGCGAGGGGCCGGGGGGGCTTTTTGCACGGTTTGCGACTAAAGTCCCGAAGGACAAGGCTGGACAAGTCTTCGGTTAATTTGCGACTGTTCTGCTCAGGCATTGGCCGGGTGAAAAGGGCGCGGGGACAAACCTCGCCGAATTTGGGGGAAACTGCCATGCGACGCGTTTTTCGCGATGCCATGCTTCTTTTGACGATCGCCGTTGTACCGAGTGCCGCGCCCGTGTCGGCCCAGACTCCCGTGACCATCGCGGCGGCTGTGATCCGGGTGAATTACCGGCCACCCTTGCCGATTTCCCGCCTCGATCTCGCGCCAAAGGATCTCGGTTTCGCCGGGGCCGAGCTGGCCAATGCCGACAATATGACCACCGGCGCCTTCATGGGGCAGACATTCACCGTCGAGACGATCGACGTACCGCCCGAGGGGGCGGTGGCGGCGATGGAGGAGGCGCTGGGGCGGGGCGTGCACTATGTCGCGGTGATGGCGAACGCCGCCGATACGCTGGCGCTGGCCGACGCCGCCGGGGACAGGGCGCTGGTCTTCAACGATCTTGCCCCGGACGACCGGTTGCGGGGCGAGGATTGCCGGGCCAATCTGGCGCATGTCGCCCCGAGCCGGAGCATGGAGGCCGACGCGGTCGCGCAGTTCCTGGCCTGGAAGCGCTGGACCAACTGGTTCCTGATCGAGGGCTCGCATCCCGAGGACAAGGCGCTCGGGGATGCCTATCGCACTTCGGCCGCGAAATTCGGGGCCCGGATCGTCGAGGATCGGGTGTTCGAGGATACGGGCGGCGCGCGGCGCACCGATTCCGGATTGACGCAGATTCAGGCGCAGATGCCGGTCTTTACCCAGTCCGCCCCCGATCATGACGTGGTGATCACCGCCGACGAGAACGAGGTTTTCGCAGGTTACGTGCCCTATCACACCTGGGATCCGCGCCCCGTGCTGGGGTCCGCCGGATTGCGGCCCGTGACCTGGCATCCGGCGATGGAGGCCTGGGGCGGCACGCAATTGCAGACCCGGTTCCAGAAGCTGGCGGGGCGGCCGATGCGCCCCGAGGATTACAATGTGTGGCTGTCCCTGCGCGCGGTCGGGGAGGCGGCGACGCGGACGGCCAAGGGCGATCTGGCGAGTTTGCGGGATTATATTTTAGGGCCGGACCTGCAATTGGCGGGGTTCAAGGGGCAATCCCTGAGCTTTCGCGACTGGGATCACCAGTTGCGCCAGCCGATCCTGCTGGCTTCCGACAATCTGGTGGTGACGGTATCGCCGCAGGACGGGTTTTTGCATCAGGTGACGCCGCTCGATACGCTCGGCACCGACCGGCCCGAGACGAAATGTGTTTTCAAATGAAGCGGAAGGGGTGTTTCATGCGCAATCTCGTGGGCGTCACCGGTCTCGCGGTTCTGTGGGCGGCCTCGGCCCAGGCCTATACGGTCTATGTCAGCAACGAGCGCGGCAATTCGATCACCATCCTCGACAGCGAGACGATGGAGGTGGTGGAGACGGTCGATGTCGGACAGCGGCCGCGCGGGATCATCCTGAGCCACGATGGCAAGCAGTTGTATATCCTGGCCTCGGATGACGACACGGTGCAGGTGCTCGACACGGCGACGCGGAAACTGGTGCATGATCTGCCCTCCGGTCCCGATCCGGAGCTCGGGGTGCTGCATCCGAGCGGCAATCCGCTCTATGTGGCGAACGAGGACGACAATCTGGTGACGGCGATCGATGTGGAGAGCGGGACGATCCGCGCCGAGATCCCGGTGGGGATCGAGCCCGAGGGGATGGGGATCAGTCCGGACGGCAAGTTCCTGGTGAACACCTCCGAGACCACCAACATGGCGCATTTCATCGACACCGCGACCGATCAGATCGTGGCGAATGTGCTGGTCGATCAGCGGCCGCGCTATGCGCAATTCACCGAGGACGGCAAATATCTCTATGTCAGCTCCGAGATCGGCGGCACGGTCAGCGTGATCGATCCGGTCAAGCACGAGGTCATCCACAAGATCACCTTCGAGGTGCCCGGGGTCCCGAAGGAGGCGTTGCAGCCGGTCGGAATCCGGATCAGCAAGGATGACAAGAAGGTCTTCGTCGCCCTGGGGCCGGCCAACCGGGTCGCGGTGGTCGATGGCACGACCTGGGAGGTGCTGGAGTATCTGCTGGTTGGACAGAGGGTCTGGCAGATGGCCTTCACGCCGGATCAGAAGCAGCTCTGGACCACCAACGGAATTTCGAACGATGTCTCGGTGATCGATGTCGACGGCTTGACGGTCCTCAAGTCGATCCAGGTCGGCGAGCAGCCCTGGGGTGTGGCGATTTCGCCGAATTGAGGAGGAACAACATGAAATTTCTGATCGCAGCGGTTCTGGTCGCGGCGGCGGCTCTGCCCGCGACGGCGCAGACGCGCGACATCAAGGTCGGGCCCTCGGGCCTGATGGAGCGGAGCAACCGGACCGATCTGGAGCCGATCAAGCTCACGGCGGGGTCGTTGAAATCCTCCGGTCCCTACAAGCTCCTGTCGGGGGGATATTACCGGATCGATATCGAATCCGACGGGACGTCGGAAATCGCGGTCGAGGGGCCGGACTTCTTTCGCAATGTCTGGGTGAACGAGGTCGTGGTCAACGATATCGAGATCCGGCCGATGGGGATGTCCTCGATCGAATTCGACGAGGAGGGCACGGCGCGGATCTCCTTCGTCGCAATCCGGCCCGGAACCTATGATCTGCGCATACCGGGCAGCACCGGCGAGTCGCAGAAAGCGGTGTTCGTCGTCGAGTGACCAAAGCCCTCGTCGTCGAGAACGTCAGCCATGCGTTCGGCACCCACCGGGCGCTGGATCGGGTCGGGCTGAGCGTGGAGCAGGGCGGGTTCGTCGCCCTGCTCGGGATCAATGGCGCGGGCAAGACCACGCTGTTCTCGCTGATCACCCGGCTCTATGATTCCATCGAAGGCCGGATCGAGGTCCAGGGCCATGACGTGCGGCGCGATCCCGGCCCGGCGCTCGCCGCCATGGGGGTGGTGTTCCAGAGCCGGGCACTCGATGCCGACCTGACGGTGGCGCAGAACCTCGCCTATCATGCCAGCCTGCACGGGATCGGGCCAGGACAGGCGCGGGTCCGGACGGCGGAGGTGCTGGAACAGGTCGATCTGGCCGATAAGGGTTCCGCGCGGGTCGCGACCCTTTCGGGCGGCCAGACGCGGCGGGCCGAGATCGCGCGCGCCCTGATGCATCGCCCGAGGCTTCTCCTGCTCGACGAGGCGACGGCGGGGCTCGATCCCCGCGCGCGGGCGGAGGTGGCGCGGCTGGTGCGCGGACTGGTTGCCCGCGAGGGTGTCGGCGTGCTCTGGGCCACGCATCTCTTCGACGAGATCGAAGGCGGCGATCAGGTCGTCGTGCTGCATCGGGGCCGGGTGCTGGCGGCGGGTCCGGCCGCCGGGATCGCGGGCGGGCGGAGCCTCGCCGAGGCTTTTCTCGAGATGACCGGGCTCGGGCCGGAGGCCGTGCGATGAACCTCGGCTGGGGCGGTCGGATGCTGGCGCTGCGCGGGATCGTCTGGCGCGAGGGCCTGCGCTTTGCCCGGCAGCGCGAGCGGTTCCTGTCGGCGCTGGTGCGCCCACTGGTCTGGCTCTTCATCTTCGCGGCGGGGTTCCGGGCGGTGCTCGGCATGTCGATCACGCCGCCCTATCAGACCTACGTGCTCTATGATGTCTATGTCGCCCCGGGGCTTTGCGCGATGATCCTGCTGTTCAGCGGGATGCAATCCTCGCTCTCGATGGTCTATGACCGCGAGACCGGGGCGATGCGCACGCTCCTGATCAGCCCGTTCCCGCGCTGGTTCCTGCTCGGGGCCAAGCTGATCGCGGGGGTCGTGGTCTCGGTGCTGCAGGTCTATGCCTTTCTGCTGATCGCCTGGATCTGGGGGATCCGGCCGCCCGCGATCGGTTACGTCCTGGTTTTGCCCGCGCTGATCCTCGCGGGATTGATGCTCGGGGCGATCGGGCTCTTTCTCTCCTCGGTGATCCGGCAGCTGGAGAATTTCGCCGGAGTGATGAATTTCGTGATCTTTCCGATGTTCTTTGCCTCGACCGCGCTTTATCCGCTGTGGCGGTTGAAGGAATCGAGCGTGATGCTGTTCCGGATCGCCCAGTTCAATCCCTTCACCCACGCGGTCGAACTGATCCGCTTCGCCCTTTATGGTCAGCTGGCCTGGGTCTCGCTCTTGGTCGTCATCGGCTGCGCGACCGGTTTCATGGCGGCGGCGGTCTTTGCCTATGACCCGTCCAAGGGCCTCATCCTGCGCAAGGGCTCGTAGGGCGGACCTCGGTCCGCCGTTGGCCAAACCGGGGGGGTCAGCAGGTGACGAAGTCGGTGTGGGCATAGCCCCGGCTGTGATCCTGAACCAAGATCGCCACCGGGGTCACCTTGAAGATCCGCACCTGGTCGCAGGTCGGCATCGGGATCCCCGAGAGAGTCCCGGGAGGATATTTCAGGGGCATCAGGCGCAGGACGGTCTCGACCTCGGCCGGATGGAACACAGGATGCGCCCGCGCGGTGATCGACAGGCTGGTGAGGGCCAGACTGTCGGGCCGGTCATGGTCGATGCTCAGCGAGACCCGGTCGTCGCGCGCCAGATTGGCCGCCTTTGGACTGTCCGGACCACAGAGGAAATAAAGCGCGAGCCCCCTGCTGGCATAGCCGACCGTGGTGGTTCGCGGCCAGCCGTCGGGTTGCAGGGTGGCGATCGTCATGATCCGGTGCCGGTCCAGCACCTCCAGGATTTTTCTCTCGACCGCCTTGTCCATTGCGCGTCTCCCTCGGAGCGGTGTTTCGCTCGCATCCGCTTTCGTTCACCGCTCCGCCGGTTCGGGTTTCCGCGCGGTCCGGGACCTTGAGGGAGTCCGGACCACGCCCGGAACAGGCCGAGGGCCGAAAGTCGCGGCATGATCGGAGCGGCGGGACCGGGGCGCCATGATCTCCGTCAAGGGGCGCGGCCGCGTCGCGGATCGGGAGCGAACACATTCCCCGCCATCCGCCGGGCAACCTCGAAGCTCGCCTCCGCGCCATGCGGCGCATTCACCAGCGCGAGGCCCGATCCGGTCATGCCGCGGGCGGGGGGATCGGCGAAGCGGACTTCGTCGCGGCGGACCGGCAGGCGATCGAGCCCCTCCAGCAGCTCCAGATGCCGGGCGGCGGGCAGCAGGGGATACCAGATCAGGATCGAGGCTTCCGGCCAGCGGGCGATCAGGCGGCGGGCAAAGAGCGCCGTCGCCCCGTATTCGGATTTCACCTCGTAGGAGGGATCGATCAGCACCAGCCCCTTGCGCGGGGTGAAGGGCGCGAGCGAGAGCAGCCCTTCGAACCCGTCGCGCCGGTGGATCGAGACGCCCGTCCCGGCGAGGGCCGTGCGCAGGGCGGCGTGCTCGGCCGGATGCAGTTCCATCAGGGCCAGCCGGTCCTGGTCCCTGAGCAGCGCGCGCGCGATCAGCGGCGAGCCGGGATAGGCGGTGGCGCCATGGCGCGTCCGGACGGCGGCGAGGGCCTGTCCGTAGGGTGTCGCGGGGTCGGGGTCGATCCGGGCAATGCCGCCCGCCGCCTCGCCGGTCCTGAGGGCCTCGGGCGCGGTCAGGTCATAGAGGCCCCGGCCCGCGTGGGTTTCGGCATAGGTGATCGCCCGCGGCTTGGCGGTGAGGCGGGCGATCAGCTCGGCCAGCACGATATGTTTGTGCAGGTCGGCGGCGTTGCCGGCGTGATAGCCATGTTGATAGGAGAGCATCGGGCCTCGGTCGGTGTGGATGGGGGTCAGGCGATCCGGTTGCCATGGGCCCAGACCATGCGCGGGATCGGCATCCGATCCTCCAGCCGGAAGCGCAGCAGGTCGGCGCGCAGGCCCACCTCCAGCCGTCCGCGATCGGCGAGCCCCGCGATGCGCGCGGGGGCGGCGGTGACGGTGGCCAGGCCCGCCGCCAGATCGCCGCCTTCGAGCCCGAGCTGGACCGCCGCCATCAGGAGGGCGGAGGGGATATAGTCGGAGGAGAGGATATCGAGCAGGCCCTCCGCCGCGAGATCCCGTGCCGCGACATTTCCGGAATGCGAGCCGCCGCGCAGCAGGTTCGGCGCGCCCATCATCACGGCGATGCCCGCCGCGCGGCAGGCCCGGGCGGCGGCCAGGGTGGTGGGGAATTCGGCGAGGCGGGCACCGTTCGCGGCGCTCTGGGCGACCTGTCCGGCGGTGGTGTCGTCGTGGCTGGCGAGGATCGCCCCGAGATCCTCGGCCGCGCGCACCGCCGCCGCCTCGTGCGCGGCGCCGTGGATGAGGGAGATGGCGCGCAAGCTGTCGATATGGCGGTCGAATTCCTCGTCGCCATAGCCGCGCTTGCCCCGGTAATAGCGGCGCATCTGTTCGATATCGGCGAACTGGCGCTGGCCGGGGGTATGGTCCATCACGCTGACGATCCCGACCCGGTCGGCGGGGTGGAATTCGGCCAGTTCCGCGATCAGGGTTTCCGAGCAGACCTCGGCCCGCAGATGCAGCCGGTGGCTGATCCGGAGCAGGTCGCGGTCGCGCAGCCGGCCGATCTCGTCGGCGAGGGCGCGGGCGTATTTCGACGTGGCCGCGGTCGGCGTGGTGAGCGAGCCCACGCGCAGGGCATCGAAGACGGTGGTGATCCCGAGTCCCGCGAGTTCGCTGTCATGGGCGAGGATCGCGGCGGCGGCGGGCCAGTGCACGGCGGGGCGCGGTTGCAGGTGGCGCTCGAGATTGTCGGTGTGCAGTTCGATCAGGCCGGGGGCGACGTGATCGCCCTCGCAATCGAGCGCGCCGGGTGGGACGCGGGCGCCGGTGTCGAGGGCGGTGATCCAGCCGTCGGTGACGGTGAGCGCGCCGCGCCGGATTTCCCCTGGCAGGACCAGCCGGGCGTTCGCCAGCGTCAGCGTTCCCGCCGGTTGCGGGGAAGGGGCGTCATGTGGCATGGGGCGGGCCACGGTGGAAGGGAGGTACGCCATGCGGGATATCCGTCGTTGGGCGGTGTATTTTGCCCCGAAGGCCGACAGCGCGCTGGCGCGGTTCGGGGCGGACTGGCTGGGCTGGGATCCGGGGGCGGGTGTCGTGCGCGAAGGGATCGAGATCGCGGGCCTGCCGCGTCCGCGCAGGGATCTGGTGGCGGCCCCGCGGAAATACGGGTTCCATGCGACGCTGAAGGCGCCGTTCCCGCTGGCGGAGGGGCGCGCGCCCAAGGCGCTCGACGATGCGATCGAGGAATTGGCCCGGGATCATGGCGCATTCGCGCTGCCCTTGCGGCTGGCGGCGCTGGGGCGGTTCGTGGCGCTGGTGCCGGCCGAACCCGTCCCGGCGCTGGAGGCCCTGGCGGGCGATTGCGTGACGCGTCTCGACCCGTTCCGGGGCGCGGCGCCGGCGCGCGACCGCTCCGGCCTGACGCCGGGGCAGGTCGCGCATCTGGAACGCTGGGGCTATCCCTTCGTGCTGGACCAGTTCCGCTTTCACATGACCCTGACCGGCCCGCTCGAACCCTCCGAGGTGGCGGTGGTTCTCGCGGCGCTCAGGGGTCCGACGCGGCCCTTGCTGGCGGAGCCCGTTCAGGTTCGCGATATCTGTCTGTTTGGCGAGATGGCGGACGGGAACTTTCACATTCTCGATCGCTTTCCCCTCGCGGCCGGGCCGGGAGACCCGTTGCAATGACAGGAGCGGGCCCGGTGGGCGGACGGCACGATTTGCAAAAACGCAACGGTCTGGGTGCATGGGAGGGATGTGCCCGTTCGCGCCGGTCCGGTCAAGGCCGCGCGGCGACGAGGAGTTCTGGCTCTGCGCCGGGATCTGGTCTATCCGGGGGCGGGCGGGAGTGAAACCAGACCTTCGGTTGGACGAAGGCAGGGGTGCGTGGTTTTCAGAATGGCAGAGCGACGTCTGGCGGAGGGGCCGGGGAATGGCGAGGCAACGGTTCCGGATCAACCGGCGGGCTCCCTGATCGGGGCCTTGCGCAAACACGCGCCGGTCATCGTGACGCTGCTCCTGTTCGCGCTGGGGCTTTATGCGCTGCATCACCTGCTGGCGCCACTCGATTTCGACGAGGTGCTGGCCAGCATCCGGGCGACGCCGCCCCAGACCTATCTGCTCGCGATCGGGGCCACGGCGGTCGGCTATACGGCGCTGATCGGCTATGACTGGACCGCGACGCATTACATCGGCAAGGAACTGCCGCTGCCCTCGGTCGCGCTCGGCGGGTTCCTCGGCTATGCGTTCGGCAATACCATCGGGCTCAGCGCCCTCTCGGGCGGGGCGGTCAGATACCGCATCTATACGGCCCTCGGACTCGATGGCTATGACGTCGCGGTGATCTCGGGCTATGTCGCGGTGGCCTATGGCCTCGGCGCGACGCTGATCGGGCTCGGAGCGCTGGCGCTGCATCCGGGGGCATTGCAGGGCTTCAGCTCCATCCCGCCCGAGACATTGCGGCCGATGGCGGTGGCGGCGGTGGTCCTGATGGGGGGCACCATCGGCTGGCTTTCGATCCGGCGGGCGGAGCTTCGGCTCGGGCGCTTCGTGCTGCGCGCGCCCGAATGGCATGACCTGCTCTGGCAGGTCGGCTTCTGCCTGATGGACATCACCGCCGCCTCCTTCGCGCTCTATGTGCTTCTCCCCTCGCAAGGTATTGATTTTCCGGCCTTCGTCGCGGTCTTCGCCGTGGCAACCATGATCGGTGTCGCCAGCCACGTGCCGGGCGGCGTCGGCGTATTCGAGACCGTCATCATCGCAGCGCTCGGCCCCTCGGTCGATGTCAACGCCGCGGTCACCGGGCTCCTGCTGTTCCGGCTGATCTATTTCCTGCTGCCGTTTCTCGTGGCGATGGTCCTGCTCTCGCTGTCGGAATTCCTGATGGCACGCGAACGGGGCGGGGTGCTCTTCACCCGCCTCGCGCCGGTGCTCCGGGCGGGGCAGTCGGTGATCCCGCTCGCCACCGGAATGCTGGTCCTTGGCTCGGGGCTCTTCATGATGTTTTCCGGATTGTTGCGCAATCCGGTCCTGACGGCGGACAAATACGAGAATGTCCTGCCGCTGGTGATGATGGAAGGCGGCGCGCTGCTCTCGAGCATCGTCGGCTCCGCGCTGGTGGTGCTGGCTCATGGCATCTTCCGGCGGTCCCGGGCCGCGTTCTGGATGGTGCTCGTGGCCTTCGGCTTCGGGATTTTCGCGGCTCTCCTGCATGGGAACGATACCGAGCGGGCCTTCATCCTCGCGGCCATGGCGCTGCTGCTCCTGCCCTGCCGGCGCGAATTCTATCGCGCGGCCCAGCTCACCCAGGGCGTGCTGACCCCGCAATGGGCGCTGCTGATCGCGGGCATCGTCGGCTCGATCACCGTGACCTATTTCATATCCCGGCATTCCGCGCCCTACGCGGACGGGATGTGGTGGCAGTTCACTCTGGAGGACGGCGGTCCGCGGGCCCTGCGCGCCACCCTGACCGCCAGCATCCTGCTCATGCTTGCCCTGTTGTTCGCGGCGATGCGAACCCGCACGACGCCCTCCTACGGCCCCGGGCCCCGGGCGCTGGCGGCGGCCCAGACGATCATCGAGGCCCATGGCACCGCCCATGATCTCGTCGCGGTCAGCGGCGACAAGAGACTGATGTTTTCCGAGGATGGCGAGGCGGTCCTCGCTTATGCGGTCCGGGGCGGGTCCTGGATCGCCCGCGGCGCGCCGGTCGGGCCGGAGGAGGCGCGGGACTCCCTTGCCTGGTCGTTCCACGACGCCGCCCGCGCCGCCGGGGCGGAGCCGGTGTTCTATGAGGCGCCCGAGGCCTTCACCCCCCAGTCCGCGCAGATGGGGCTCGCCCTGCATCGCATGGCGGAGGAGGCGATCGTGCCCCTGCTCGGCTTTTCGCTGGAAGCTCCCGGCCGCGCCGCGCTCTGGAAGAGTTACAGGCAGGGGATGGACGAGGGCCTGACCGTCGAGTTCCTGCCCCCGCCCCGCGCCGATGCCCTGATCGCGACCCTGCGGCGGATCTCGGATGCCTGGCTCTCGGCGCGGGGCAGCCGCGAGCGCCGGTTCTCGGTCGGCCGGTTCGACGAGACCTATATCCGGCGGTTCCCGATCGCGGTCGCCCGGCGGTCCGGGGAAATCGTGGCCTTTGCCAATCTTCTGACCGCGCAGCGCACCGCCTCGGTCGATATCCTGCGCCATGAGCCCGGCGCGCCGGCCGGGACGGCGGACTTCCTGCTGATCTCGATCCTCGTGGAGATGAGCCGGCGCGGATATTTCGAATTCAGCCTTGGGACCGCGCCGCTCTCGGATCTCTCCTCGCGTCCCCGGGGCGATCTCTGGGCGCGGTTCGCCGGATTGATTTACCGGCGTGGCGGGGGCGTGGTCGAATACAAGGCGGAACGGGCCGCCAAGGCCCGGTTCCATCCCGAGTGGCGGCCGCGTTATCTGTGCTGTCGCTCGGTCCTGGCGCCCACGGGGGCATTGGCCGACGCGGCCTTTCTGATCGCAGGGTCGGAGCGGGGCATGGATCTGGAGTGAGAGATCCCCGGCAATGCCCAATTGCGTGTCAGACGCCGCGGTTTTGTGCAAATGGTTGACAAAATCCAGCGCCCGGCATGACATCCGTCCCTGGGACGATTGCGCTTCGCCGCGAACCGGTTCAGCAGTCGGGTGCCTGTCGAAATTCATCGCAAAGGGGTGCGACGATGCTTCTCAA
Source organism: Amaricoccus sp. (assembly GCA_048594665.1). Classification (GTDB taxonomy): domain Bacteria; phylum Pseudomonadota; class Alphaproteobacteria; order Rhodobacterales; family Rhodobacteraceae; genus Amaricoccus. The sequence goes on from JBMDWT010000005.1 coordinate 73,958, forward strand.
ATCAATCCTGGGGGCCGCGATGGCCTTGTCGCTCGCCGGGGCGGCCTTGGCCGAGGATGCGCTGGAGCGCGTCAAGGCCGCCGGTGTCCTGACCGTCGGCACCGAGACCGCCTTCGCCCCCTTCGATTTCATCGACGCGGGCGAGCATGCCGGCATGAACATCGATATCTTCAACGAAATCGGCAAGGAGCTGGGGGTCAAGATCGAATGGATCACCCTGCCGTGGGACGGCGTGCTGCCCGGCCTTGAGAGCGGCAAGTTCGACATGGTGGCGGGTCCGGCGACGATCACCAATGCGCGGATGGAGCGGTACCGCTTCTCGGCCCCGGTGGCGGAGGCGACGGTCGCGCTGTTGAAGAAGGCGGGCGACGACAGCGTGATGGAGCCGGGTCAGATCGCGGGCAAGGTGGTGGGCAGCGGCAAGGCCACCGCGCAGCTCGCGCAGTTGCAGGAATATGCCCGGACCCTGCCGACGCCCCCGACCGAGATCAAGGAATATGTCAGCTTCAACGAGGCCTATGCCGATCTGGCCGCCGGCCGCGTCGTGGCGGTGGCCAATTCCTTTCCCAACATCGCCTATGTCGCATCGCAGCGGCCCGAAACCTTCGCGGTGGTGGAACCGCCCTTTGGTGTGAAGACCTATTTCGGTTTCCCGGGCCGCAAGGATCCGGAATACAAGACCCTGATGGATGCGATCGACGCCGCCATCCTCAAGATGAAGGCCGATGGCCGGTTGGGCGAGTTCCAGAAGAAATGGTTCGGTGTGACCTTCGACACGCCCGATACCGTGACCAAGGCGGCGTTCTGATCCCGCGATGAGCTGGAAGCTGTTCTGGCTGCTGGTCGAGGCGGCGCGTCTGACCCTTTCCTTAAGCGCGGTATCGATCGCGCTCGGGTTCCTGATCGCCTCCGTGGTCTGCGCGGGAATGATGTCGCGGAACCGTCTGGCCCGGGCGGCGGGGCGGTTGTTCGTGAGCTTCTTTCGCGGGACACCGCTTCTGGTGCAGTTGCTGCTCATCTATTACCTGCTGCCCTCGATCGGGCTCGATGTGCCGAGCGAGGTGGCGGCGATCGTCGGCATGTCGCTCTGTACCGCCGCCTATCAGGCGGAGATCATGCGCGGCGGCCTTGGCGCCGTCCCCGTCGGTCTGGTCGAGGCGGCGGAGATGACGGGCTTTTCGCCGTTCGACACGTTCCGGCGGATCCGCTTGCCGATCGCGGTCAAGCTGACGCTGCCCGCGCTGGTCAGCGAGGCGATCATGATGCTCAAGTCGTCCTCGCTGGTGTCGGTGGTGGGGGTGGTGGAATTGACCCGGATGGCGCAGGATCTCGCGGCCAGCACCTATCGGCCGCTGGAGCTCTATGCCGCCGCCGGGTTCATCTATCTGGTGATCAATCTCTGTGTCGCCTGGCTCGGGGTGGGGTTGGAGAGCCGGATGCGCTGGGGGCGGATATGAGTTTCGATATCGGTCTGCTGCTCGGGTTTGCTCCGAAGATCGCCCTGGCGGCGGGTGTGACGCTGCTCCTCTGGGTCGTCGGATCGGGCCTCGGGATCACGGTCGGGTTCCTGGTGGCGGTCGGGCGGCGGTACGGGCCAAGGCCCCTGGCGCTTTTGCTCAGGGGATTTGTCGAGCTGATCCGGGGGACGCCGTTCCTGGTGCAGGTGTTTCTGCTCTATTACGGCGGGCCCTTCATCGGCCTCTCGCTCGAGAATATCCCGGCGGGGATCCTCGCTTTGACGATCTACGCGGCGGCCTATTACTCCGAGCTCTGGCGGACCGGGTTCGATGCCATCCCCAAGGGCCATATCGAGGCGGCCGATTGTGTCGGTTTCACCGGAGCGCAGACCCTGCGCCGGGTGATCCTGCCGGAGATGACGATCCTGATCCTGCCGTCGATGGTGAACATGACCATCCTGATCCTGAAGGAGACGGCGATCCTCTCGATCATCTCGCTGCCGGAACTGACCCTGACGGTCAGTGCGATCGGCACACAATATTACGCCTTCGTCGAGAGTTTCACCGTGCTTGCGCTGATTTACTGGGCGATGGTCGAGGGCTGCGGCGCGCTCGGGCGCCGGGCCGAGGCGCGGCTTTCCAAATACAGGTTCTCATGAGCAGTCCAGCGGTCCGTGTCTCCAGACTCTTCAAGGATTTCGGCGAAACCCGGGTGCTCGACGGCATCGATCTCGATGTGCCGCGCGGCGAGGTCACCTGTCTGATCGGTCCCTCCGGCTCGGGCAAGAGTACGCTCCTGCGCTGCATCGCCTTTCTGGAAGAGGCGACGGACGGGCTCATCGAGATCAACGGCGATCCCCTGGGCTACGCGGTGGGTCCGTCGGGACGGCGGACGCGGCTGCCGGGGACGCAGATCCGCAAGGTGCGGGGCCGGATCGGAATGGTGTTCCAGCAGTTCAACCTCTGGCCCCATATGACCGCGCTCGGGAATGTGGCGGAGGCACTGGTGACGGTACGGGGACAGACCCGCGCCGAGGCCGAGACCCGGGCGATGGCGCAACTGGAGGCAATCGGGCTCGCGGCGCGGGCGGGACATTATCCGAGCGAGCTCTCGGGCGGGCAGCAGCAGCGGGTAGCGATCGCCCGGGCGCTGGCGCTCGATCCGCAGATCATGCTCTTCGACGAGCCGACCGCCTCGCTCGACCCGGAACTGACCGGGGAGGTGCTGAATGTGATGCGCAAGCTGGCGGAGTCGGGGATGACGATGCTGGTGGTAACGCATGAGATCGGCTTCGCGGCCTCGGTGGGATCGAAGATCGCCTTCCTCGACCATGGGCGCCTGTTGGTCGAGGGGCCGCCGTCGGAGGTGTTCCGCAAACCGCGCCACGCCCGGATCGATCAGTTCCTGGAGACTTATCTCGACCGGGGGGCGGCGACGCTGCTTTAGACGGTTCTCCGACCCGAAGGTGTCAGGTCGCGCGCCCTGGACCCGTATGACGGGCAAACTCCCGATCCTCGTGCCACTTCGATCCAGGTGTGCCCTAGAAGGATTTCCATGATCCCTGGTTCATGAAAATCCCTCTCGTCCTTTGAGATTGCTCATTTTCGAGTCGCGAAACCGAATACGCTTCCGCTGAAAATGCCCTAGCCATCGACCGGGAAGCAGAGCCGGTTCCACTGGACGCGGTCGGCCTTGTCGGCGGGGGGAGAGAGGCAATAGCCCGCGCCCATCTGTCCCGCCGAACCGCCGCTGGGGGGCGTATAGAGCGGCTTGTAGGGATCGGTTTCCTTGGTCTGGGACTGGCAGGCCATGAGCAGCGTCAGGCAGAGAAGGGGCGCGAGCTTCATGGGGCTTGGATCCTGAAGGGGCACGGCGGGTCTGGCCGGAAGCTATCGCATCCCTCCGGCGGAGAAAAGGACATGCGCGGCAAAAATCATCATTTTGCCGGGGGCCGGTGATCCGGGTTTCCCGGGAGGAGGATTGGTTGTGCGAGAAATGCTCGCCGAGGCCCACCCTATGGCTGGGGCAAAGAGAATGGGAACCAAAGTGGGGGGTGGGGAGTTTACCCCGGTCAGGGGCAATTCATGTCCGAATGATGTATCGAGAGCGGGGGGTATTTCGTGGAACGGGCATCGGCACCTTTTTTGCCTTATTCTTCCGATGGATCGGATCGCGGCCAGGCGATGTTCGGGAAGGGGCTGGGCGCGATCCTTGGCCTGGTCCTGACCGGGGCGCCGCTCCTTGCCCTGGCTCAAGACCAGACTTCGGACCCGATCGCACGGGGCGCGTATGTGGCGACGGCGGCGGGATGCGTGTCCTGTCATACCGCCGACGGCGGGGCGCCGTTCAGCGGAGGCCTCGACGTCCTGACCCCCTTCGGCATCCTCAGAAGCGCCAATATCACCCCGGACCCCGAAACCGGGATCGGGACCTGGAGCAAGGCGGATTTCGAGCGGGCCCTGCGGGAAGGCGTCCGCAAGGATGGTCAGCCACTTTATCCGGCGATGCCCTACAATCATTACACAAAGATCAACGATGCCGATATCGACGCGCTCTGGGCCTATTTCCAGTCGGTGACGCCGGTGCGCAACGAGGTCGACGTGAATGACCTGGAGTTTCCCTATAATATCCGCGCGGCCATGCTGGGCTGGCAGGCGCTGTTCTTCGAGCCGGGACGGTTCACGCCCGATCCCGGCAAGGATGCCGAATTCAATCGCGGGGCCTATCTGGTCGAGGCGCTGGCGCATTGCTCGGCCTGTCATTCGCCCCATGACGCCTTGGGCGTCGAAGAGAAATCCCGGTACCTGACCGGCGGATCGGTCCCGCCCTGGTATGCGCCGGATATCTCCAACAGCCCGCGAAGTGCGTTGCGGGATTATTCGGTCGAGGGACTTGCCATCTATCTCTCCGGCGGAAACGCGGGGCATAACCGGACGGCGGTCGGGCCGATGGGGGAGATGGTGTTCAACAGCCTGAGCAAGCTTGCGCCCGAGGATGTCCATGCGATCGCCGTCTATCTCAAGACCCGCCCGGCGACCCCCGAGGAGGATGCGCCGCCTGCGCCCATCACCCTGACGGAGGAGAGCCGGGCGTCGGGAGAGGGCGTTTATCTGACAAACTGCGTCACCTGCCATGGTCCGGCGGGCGCCGGTGTGACCGGGGTCGCGGCGCGCCTCGCGGGGAGCGCCGCGATCGCGGACGGACCGCCCGCCAACGCGGTCGCGGTCCTGTTGTCAGGGGTGCCCCCGCGCGGGGAGTGGGGGGTGATGCCCTCGTTCGCCTCGGTCCTGACCGACGTCCAGATTTCGGATGTGGTGAATTACATCCGGACCAGCTGGGGGAACGCGGCGGGCAGCGCCGCGACGCCCGAATATGTGGCCGGTGCGCGCAAGCTCGTCGGCGGTCCGGCCCCGCATGTCGCGGAGGCGACGACCTGTCCCGCGGTGCCGGCCGACCATATCGACGACGCCGCGCGCGCCAGCATCGCGGCGCTGGGGACAGAGATGCCGACGGCCGAAAAGCTGGCACCGATCGTTGCCGGTTATGCGGAGCGGTTGCCGGGCCTGACACGGTCGGAGCGCGTCACGGCGCTGACCGGGGTCTATTGCAATGGCATCGCCTCCGCCTTCACGGATCGCGAGGCGGTGATGACGCGGGAGCTGGCCTTCATGAATATGGTCGGAG
>JBMDWT010000050.1:0-4728 GCA_048594665.1 Amaricoccus sp.
TCGCCCGTGAGCTCGTCCGCAGTGGAAAATCCATCAGTGCCGTCGCCAGGACCTTCAAGGTCCATCCCGCAACCATTTACCGATGCCTCGACGAAAATCCCGCCTTATGACGGTATTCTGTTCCGCTCAGCCGTACGGGCCTTCAACACCAGCAGATAGACCCAACTTAGGGCGTGGACCGCAGAATCCGGTCCCTGCCCTTTTCAACTGCCGTGTTTTAAGGCCGCATCTCCACGGAGGCACGCGTTGTTTTGCGCGGATGCACATTGACCGTCACTTCGACCTCCTGCCCGAGGCCGGACAGGATGGCCATCAGGCGGTCGATGGTGAAGCGGTCAAGCTTCGCCTTGCGGATGCGGGAGAAGTCGGCGGCGGCGACGCCGGTTTCCTCGTGGGCCTGCCGCACCGTCAGCTTGCGCTCGTCGAGCACACCGACGATACGCGCCGCCAGGAGTGCGCGCAGCTGCTCGCGATCCGCGTCAGCATAGCCGAGGTCGCGGAATACGTTGCCGCTGCCCCGGATCACCTCGAAATCGTCCTCGCTCATCGTAGCCTCTCTTTCAGCCGCTTCAGCCTCTCATGGATCAGGTCGATTTCGGCCTTCGGCGTCTTAATCCCCGTCTTCGACTTTTTCTGGAAGGCGTGCAGCACCCAGATATCGTCGCCGATCTGCAGCGCGTACACGACCCGGTAGGCGTCGCCCCTGTGCTTCAGCGCCAGCTCCATCACGCCGGAGCCGAAGCCGGTCAGCGATTTGGCGATATCCGGCATCTGTCCTTCGGCCAGAATCGTCAGCGCCCGGGCCATTTCGAGTTGCGCCCCTTGAGGAAAATTGTCGAAATCTTTCCGGGCTGCTTTGATCCAGCTAACGGGACGTGTGTTGCGTAGCATACCAAGAATGTAGTCATATTTGACAACTAATGTCAAGGAGGCATCAGTACATTATCGGGACACAGATTCACGGTTGCGGTTAAGTAGCTTGTTTTCATGGGCTACTTTCGAAAACGCTCCGTTCTGAAAGTAAGCACGACGGCGATGGAATTGGCGGCTTTCACCCTTTCATAAACCAATTGCCGCTGAAATCCGTAAGGCAATGGTTTTGCGAAAACCTACCGGAATCTGTGTCCAGATAATGCACCCCTGCCACAATGCTTGACGTATACCGGCATACCTGCAAACGTGTATACACGTTTAATCGCATACGAGTTGGAGTGTACATGCTTACCGTTCCAAAACAGGCGCAGCCATGAAAACCCTTGCAATCATCAGCCAAAAAGGCGGTGTCGGCAAAACCACCCTCGCGACCGCCCTTGCGGTGGCAGCTGAAGCAGAGGGCAGGCAGGCCGCCGTCTTTGATCTTGACCCCCAAGCCTCAGCTGCATTCTGGCACGATACGCGCCAGAGCGACGAGCCAGCGGTCATTTCTATCCCCCCTTCCCGGCTTCAGCATGTGTTGAAAGCGGCAGCGGAATCCGGTTGCGACCTTGCCATTATTGATGCGCCCCCCTTCGCCAAGGATATCGCTTACGAAGCCGCTCAGCAGGCAGACTTCATCCTTATTCCGACTCGCCCAGCCATTCTCGACGTGATGGCTATGACGCGTACCCTAGAGTTGGTGCGGCACTACGACCGGCCCGCAGCGGTCGTGCTGACTTTCTGCCCCGCACAAGGGCGGGAAATCTCGGATACTGAAGAGGCCGTGCGCCAGATGGGCGCGGTGCTTGCCCCTGTGCGGATCCATAATCGTGTTGCTTACTCTCGCGCCCAGCAGACAGGACTGACCGCGCAGGAGCTTGAGCCAGGCGGAAAAGCGGCAGAGGAGATAAAACGATTATACGAGTATACGTGTATGCACGTATTCACACAGGTTACGGAGAATGATCATGTCGCGTAACTCGCTTCAGGCCGTCCTTGACCAGCAGGCCCGGACAATGCCTCAACCCGTGGAAGATCCCGGTACCGTGACGCCACCCGCCGCGCGGAGCGAAAAGAAGTCTGCTAAGTTTCATCGGCCGTCGCGCGAGGGTCGAAAACTGATCGCCGGGCATTTTGATCCCAAGGTGGCGAAGCAGCTTAAGCTCCTTGCTGTCGAGGGCGACACTACAGTTCAAGCGTTGCTGGAGGAGGCTCTGGATCTGCTTTTCGTAAAGAAGGGCAGAGGACCGATATCTCGACCATAAAATATGTTACACGTATGCGAGTATACGTGTATACACTAAATATGTGCATACATGTTTACACCGCACTTCTGATTGAGAGGCCTTATAATGAGCACACGCCAAGAGCAGCTTGACCTCTTCGTGGCCCTTGTTGGTGACATTCCCTTCCGCGACGACCGGGAAGCGATGTCAGCACCGCTCGTAAGCTTAGCGAAGCGTTCTCCTGACCATCTGGAATGGACAGGACCAAGCGGTCAGAAAGTTGAGATCAACTCCAAGAGCGGTGGCATCGCGACGATCTATGACTTCGATATCGTGATCTGGGCTATTTCTCAGATCAACGCCGGTATCGAACGTGGCCGGGAGCCATCGGCGACCATCACTTTCCGGCCTTACGACCTGCTGAAGGCAATTGGGCGCGGCGTCTCAGGTCGGGACTATGAGCGGTTGAAAGCGGCGATCGGACGGTTGAGGGACACGAGAATTCAAACCACGATCCGCCGGCACCACAAGGACCGCATTGAGGATTTCAACCTGCTTGCCGATTTCACTCTTGAGGAGGATTTGCAGGGGCGTCCGATCGGCGCGCAGATCACCCTGCCGCGATGGATTTACAATGCCGTACGCTCGCGCCAGGAGGTTTTGTCAATTCATCGCGGCTATTTCGAACTGTCAGGTGGTCTGGATCGGTTTCTCTACCGGCTCGCCCGACGTCACGCGGGCAATGGCTTCGACAACACGGAAGGCTGGTGCTTCACCTTCCGCGATCTCCAGCAACGAAGCGGATCTCCGATGCCTTTTGGACAGTTCGCCCGCGACCTCCGCCGCGCCATCGAACGCGATTGTCTACCCACATACACGCTCAGCGAAGAAGCAGGCGCCAATGGTCCCTTGATCCGTATGAGGACACGCTGGCGCGCCGAGGCACGTGCTATCACACATTCCGATGGTCTTTGAGGCACGTGCTATCACACATCGAATCACGTGCTATCACATACAGGCACACCCAAAATTTTCTATTTCAAGCCAATGAGATGAACCGATTCCCGATTCGGTCTAACTACTTTTAACTAAGAAAGATTCTTTAACGGGAGGCGCGCCTTGGGAAAAACGGGGATAAGACACGTGCTATCACACACTCCCGCTACCACTCCGGAAAGAAGCACCCGGCAACCCCATCCTCGTTGGCAGTGGAGAACCGCCCTCCGAGGATACCGCAGGCAGGGTGCCAGTAGCTCAGAAAGTGGACCCCGAGCAGCGTAAACACGATCCCCGTAAGCACTGCGCCCGCGAAGAGCCAGGGCATTCGGCTGTTCCAGAGTCGCAGGCGCTCGTAGCGCCGCTGGTCCTCGCGCAGCCTTGCGGTCTCGAGCAGCCTGATCGTTTCCCTGGTGAACTCCTCGCTCTTGCTCAGAAGCCGGTCAGCCTCGCGGAAGCGCGCCATAGGTGCAACCAGCGCCCGTTGCAGGCTGGCGCCGATCGAGTCCGCGTTGCGCTCCCAGTCCGTTGCCCTCTCGGCCGCGAAGGCGGCGGCCCGGGCCTCGGTCGCGGTCTGGTGAACTTTGTCGAGGATCCGGCCTTGCGCGTCGACGCGGTCCGACAGCCTCGCGACCAAGAGCCCGATCGTGTCGATAGTCTCGGCGAGCTGGGCCGCGTCGAAGGCGGGGAAGGGTGGTTCCTTGCCCATCACGCGGCGTCCCTGGCATAGAGCCCGTCGAACTCGGTATCGGCGTAGTAGCGCAGCTTGACCGCCAGCACCGGCGGCATGCCCTGGAGGCGCAGAAGCTGCAGACTCTGGGGCAGGCGCATGATTTCGTCCGGGGTCAGCAGCTCGCGGCCCGTGACATGCTCCGAGGAGGACGACAGGTCGCCGGGGCGGTGGGTGGCCGTCTCGTAGCCAATGGTTTCCTTGCCGAGGGTCTGGCTCAGCCATTTCGCGGTCTCGACGTCGTTGACGCCGAACACCTGCAGCACACCCGCGTTCGAAACGAAGGTGTTCGCCCGTGTCCCGTAGAGATCGCGGAGCTGGCTCAGGTCTTGAAGGATCGGCCAGAGCTGGACGCCGTAGCCCGCCATCAGCCCCATGGCGCGCTCCACGGCCTGGAGCCGTCCGAGGGCGGCGAACTCGTCGAGCAGGAACAGCGTGGGCGTGGAAAGCCTCTGGGAGCCTCTGGAAGGCCCGGAGAGGGCAGAGGAGGCGCTTGGACGCTCCTGTAGGCCTTGCGAGCCGGCCCGTGGCTCCACGGGCCGCTCCGAGGCGCTGTGTGCCGTCTCCGCGTCGCGGGCGATGTCCTGGAGCGCCTCGGAGACCAGCAGCCGCAGCCAGCGGCCGTAGGCGTCGAGGCGGTTCGGCGGCAGCACCAGGAAGACCGTGGTGAGTTCGCGCCGCAGATCGGCGAAGCGGAAATCCGATGTCGCGAGGCTTTGGGCGATCCTCGGGCTGTCGAGGAAGTGCGTGTGGCGCTGCGCGCCGGAGAGCACGCCCGCCGCCTCGCGGTCGGCCTTGCCGAGAAAGCGGTTCGCGGCCCGGGCGATCAGCCCGTTGGCGCCCCGGCTCTCCCGCATGAGC
>JBMDWT010000051.1:0-21544 GCA_048594665.1 Amaricoccus sp.
ACCGATGGACCGCCCAGATGGCATAGGCGATGATGGACCGAGGAAAGCGGAAGCCCTTCAAGCGGGCTTGTGAAACCTGGCTGATCATCACCGATCGCTGTGCACGCGCCTCAGGCACGTCGATAACCTGACAGTGCCCCACCAATAAGCAATCGGCAACTGCCCTCTAGGCCGCCAAGCGTAACACGGGCTGTTTGTACCGCGCAGGCGGGCCGCGATCCGGGATGGTTTTTTAACACATCGCGCTCCATCCGAGTGCGATCCAGTTCACACTTCAACCTTATGATCTCTGAGGCTTGGTCCGCCGGCGACAGCACGATCGACGTCGTTGCTCTTGGGGCCTTCGTCCCCTGCGGACCAGCGCCCGCCAGTTCCGCAACATCGATGGCGAAATCCCCAACTCGGTCGCCACCTGAACAAGCGGTCGTCTACTGCTTTTCAGCAGGGCCACCGCCTCTCGTTTGAACTCAGAATAAAACTCCCGCCTTGGCTTCGCCATTCAACACCTCCATGCCTCACAGACTTAACAAAGGTGTCCCCTGAATCGAGGGACCATCAACTTTCTCACGATGGTTCAGCTCGCCTCAATCTGGCTATGGCTGCGGGCTTACGATTCTACGGCCTAACGAGTCCTTCCATTGCCCCGCTGAATGAATAGAGACCTTACGATCACCGCGATTGCATGGATTTCAACCACAAATGAAAAATGAAGCCGTGGTACCGGAACGATGGTGCGTACCAGTTTCGCATGTCCCAGACACCTCGCATAGACCGGATTGAAGCGCGGTCTGTTGCCGACGCCGACGATTTGGGCGATCAGTCCGACGAGGTCGGCAGGTACGCCGCGGACAGCCTTAAGGATCGGCGGCGGGTTGTCGATGGCCTGCCCAACCCGCCCCTTGAACGCATTACCGGCGGGCGACGCGCCGACCGGATGGGGATCTGACCAGAAATACAGAGAGGCTCACCGGCGATCCTTGCCTGCGCATAATGGCCTGCCGGAGGAAGCGCCTGATCCCGTGTCGATGTTCGATATGTCCGGATATCACCAGCCTCCGAAGCGCGACCAACGGGCCTCGACGGTATGTGATTTCCCGCGTACGACATGATAGGCATCATGCTGGGCCCCCGTCGCACAAGCATGGTTGGGAAGGATCCGGACCCGGTCGCCGACCGCGAGATCGGGCAGTTGCGCGCCCGCGCCGGGCCGCGCGGCGATAATCCCATGTTCTTGATTGGCATCGGCCACGATGATGTCGCGATAAAGATTGCCTTCGATGTCACAGACCAGACCATAACCCTGATCGACAGCCTGCTTGCCAGTGCCGCGGTCGCGCGACAACGACATCCATCCGCCATCGGTGATGATCCAGCCCTTCTCGCGCTGGTGGCCGATGACCGTTGCCATCACGCTCAAAGCAATGTCATCGATCTGGCAGATGCCGATGCCAGCCATCACCAGATCGAAGAAGACGAAGACACCGGCGCGTACTTCGGTCACGCCCGAAAGATCCGTGGCATGGTGCGCGGTCGGCGTGGAGCCTATGCTGACGACAGGGCAAGGCAGGCCGGAGGCACGCAGGACCTTCGCGGCCTCGACAACCGCCGCCCGCTCCGCTTCGGCGAAACGTTGCTGCGCCTCCGGACCACCGCCCTTGTAGCTGTCGCCGGCATGAGTCAGCACACCGCGCAATTCGGCACCCGCCGCCACGGCCTGCCCGATTTCGAGAAGCAAGGCGTGATTGCTCGGCGCGACACCGGAGCGGTGGCCGTCACAATCGATCTCGATCAGGGCCGGAATGGGCATTCCGGAAGTCACCGAGGTCCCGGCAACCGCGCGGGCCTGATCGACGCTATCGAGGATGACCACGAGATCCACCCCCCTTGCGCGCAATTCCAGGACGCGCGCGAGCTTGGAGGGCGTGATCCCGACCGCGTAAATCATGTCACGAACACCGGCCAAGGCGAATTGCTCGGCTTCCCTCAGCGTCGAAACGACCGCTGGTCCCTCAGGCGTCGTCATGACCTGGCGGGCCACCTCGGCGGACTTCGCTGTCTTCAGATGCGGGCGCAGCGAGACGCCGAAACCGTCAAGCCGGTTTCTGAGCCGCGTGATGTTCCGCCGCATCCGCTCAGCGTCCAGCACCAGACAGGGCGTTTCCAACGTTTCAAGAGTCATTGCCGTTTCCGCGCGGGCCGTCGCCTGTTCCATCCGTTCCATTTTCATTTACCTTTGAACTTGCCTTCTCGCAGTCTTGATGATGTCAAAATCCCAGGATGGATTTCGTCTCGAGATATTCCTCAAATCCATAGACCCCGTATTCGCGCCCATTGCCGGACCGCTTGTAGCCGCCAAAGGCGGCGGCTCCATCCCAGGCCGGATAATTGATATGAACCTGGCCCGCCCTGATCCGCGCCGCGACCTTGCGTGCGCGATCCCGATCGGAGGACTGGACATGGGCGCCGAGCCCATATTCCGTGTCATTGGCGATGGTGACAGCCTCTTCCTCATCCTTGTAAGGCATGATGGCAAGCACCGGGCCGAAGATTTCCTCGCGGGCAATGCGCATGTCGGGTGTGACTTCGGAAAAGATCGTCGGCTGGGTATAGTAGCCATGGTTCAACCCGTTCGGCCGACCGAGGCCCCCTGAGACCAGCTTTGCGCCGTCGTCGATGCCAGCCTGGATCATCGTCTGTACGCGTTCGAACTGGGCACGGTTGGCGATCGGACCCATGCTGGTCCGCGGATCGAGCGGATCGCCGACGATGAGCCCCCGCGCGGTTTTGGCAGCCAGATCTTCGACTTCCGCCAGTCGATGCGCGGGAACGAGCATCCGCGTCGGCGCACTGCACGATTGGCCGGCATTGCGCATGCCCGCCAGCACGCCTTTGGAAACCGCCTCTTCGAAATTGGCGTCATCAAGGAGAATATTCGGCGACTTGCCTCCGAGTTCCTGAACGACGCGCTTCACGGTCGGCGCGGCCGCTTGTGCGACGAGCACACCTGCGCGAGTCGAGCCGGTAATCGAGATCATGTCGACTTCGGGGTGGCTCGAGAGGGCGGCGCCGACGCTTTCGCCGGTGCCGTTGACGAGGTTGAACACGCCCGGCGGCGTGCCTGCGTCATGCATCACTTGGGCAAAAAGCAGTGCGCTGCGAGGCGATAATTCGCTGGGCTTCAGCACAATGGTGCATCCCGTTGCAATCGCCGGAGCCACCTTCGCGGTGATCTGGTAAAGCGGCCAGTTCCAGGGCGTGATCAAGGCGCAGACGCCGATCGCTTCCTTGGCTGTCGCACGGGTCCCGTCAATGGTTACAAACTGGTATTTCTCCAGCACTTCCATCTGCACACGGATATGCTCGGCGGCGAAGGGGACTTGGGAGGCGTGGGCAAAACTGATCGCCGCCCCCATTTCCAGGGTAAGGGCCTCTGCGAAGATGTCGGCGCGCTCCCTGAGGAGTTTGTGTATCCGGCCCAGCAGGCCAAGCCTTTCCAAGACAGCCACTTGCGAGAAGGCTGGAAACGCCTCGCGGGCGGCTGTGACGGCGAGGCCCACATGGCGCGCACCGCCGCCGGCCACATGGCCAATCACCGCTTCCGAGGCCGGATTGATAACGGGCAAACGCTCCACATCTGTGAAATCCTGCCAGTTGCCGTCGATATAGAAACTGTCTTCTCGTTCGATCATGGGGGGTGTCCTTGCGCTATAACATGACGACCATTCAAGCGCGGCGGTTGAAAGGGCAAAAAGGGTCGGGGCGGACAATCAGCCCCGGGCCGACTGTGTGAGGGAAGACCGGGCCTCCGGTCGGTGCGTCTGGAAGGCCGAGCGACGCTAGCCGAGCGTCTGGCTGACCAGCGAATAGGTTACGGGCGCGTTCGCGTCGCCAGAGGCGAAGTCCGCGAGCGACTTGCCAAGCGACATGGTCAGGACGGTATCGAAAACGCCAAGACCACAGCGTCCAATGAGACGTGCGAACGCACCCGTTTCGAAATGCGTGTCGAGACGCAGGAACCGGCCTTCATGGTCGCGGACATGCGGGGCGACGACGGCCATGGCATCCTCATCGTTCGAGGCTACAATGGGACCAACCACATGGCCGCGCCCGAACCGGCGACACAGCGCAAAGGCGACGATGCGGCCGTCACGGAAGAGGCCGTGGCCGCGCGAATGCTCGAAAAGCATCTTCATCAGTCCCGTCCGCGCCACGCCGAAGGCCCCCGCGTCCAAGGCCACCGCCGCTGCGAGATCGGCATCTGTCATCAGGCGAAGTTCGCCGGAAACCGGTGGAGCGGCCGGGGGATCGATCACGACGCCCTGACACTGATAGACGGTCTTCTCGGGCTTGAAACCAAGCAACAGATAAAGGCGCTGCGCCGCCCGCGTTGCATTGAGGCGAAGGTTGACGCCCGCCAGATCTCTCAGCGCATGTTCCATCAGCCAGAAGCCGGTCCCTTGCGTCTGCAGGCGTGGCGAGGTGATAACCATGCCAATGGTCGCCAGATCCGCGGATTGCCTGAACCACATGGCCGAACTCATGACGCGACCGATCTCGTCGGTCGCCACCACACCCTTGCCGACTTCGCGCAGGAATTGCCAATCCTTGGCGCGATGTGGCCAGCCGACAGAGATCGACAGCGCATGCAGTTGCTCAAGATCGGCATCGGCCACGTCGCCGATCTCCATGGCAAAGGCATCGATCTGAAGTTTTTCGCTCGGCATCAAGGCGTCGATCACCGATCCATCCTTCGCATTGTTCACGATCAGGCCGTCGCAACGATGTGAGACAGCGAACCCATCATAAAGCCTGTGCGCCGCAGAATTTGCCCGAAAATTCCGCCGATACGCAACATTCGACCGAAACGCCCGCGGGTTCGGCATGGAATCCCGCCGAAAACGGCCATCCTGAGGCACCGCCCACCCATGTCACGGACGGATCAAAGCCGCATCGGGGAAGTCATGAACGCGACCGAAATTCTGGAAAAGCTGGTGTCCTTTGACTCCGTCGTCGGAACACCGAATGGCGAAATTGTCGACTGGATCCGCGACTTCCTGAAAGCCCATGGCGTGGACGCGACTGTGCTTGTCGGACCGGAGGGCGATCGCAGCAATCTCTTCGCCACGGTGGGACCCGCCGATGTGCCGGGATATGTTCTTTCCGGCCACATGGACGTGGTTCGGGCCGAAGCCTGCGAATGGACGACGCAGCCCTTCCGCCTGCGCCGCGAGGGCGAAAAGCTCTATGGACGCGGCACGACCGATATGAAGGGCTATCTCGCGGCCGTCCTGGCCACAGTGCCCCAGTTGGCACAGGCCGGGCTGAGACGGCCGATCCATCTGGCCTTCTCCTATGACGAGGAAGCCGGCTGCCGGGGCGTACCCCATCTGATCGCCCGGCTTCCCACGCTCTGTGCGCCGCCCCTCGGCGCAATCATAGGCGAGCCGAGCAACATGCGGGCCGTGCTCGCCCACAAGGGCAAGGCCGCCGTCCGCGTGAGCTTGCGCGGCCGCGCGGGGCATTCCTCGCGGCCGGATCTCGGTCTCAACGCCATTCACGCCATGGCAGGCGTGCTTGAGGCGGCGATCGCGCAAACGGAAAAATTGACGCATGGCCCCTTCGACGCGGCCTTCGAGCCGCCCTATTCCTCGCTTCAGGTTGGCACGATCGTCGGCGGCAAGGCGATCAATATCATCCCCGATCTCTGTACGATGGAACTGGAAGCCCGCGCCATCTCCGGCGTGAACCCGGACAGCCTGCTGGCACCGATCCACGCCCGAGCCGAAGCGCTCCGGACGGCCGGTTTCGAAGTGGACTGGGAGGAGGTCAGCGCCTATCCGGCACTTGCAATCTCTCCCCAAAAACCGCTCGCCCGGCTTCTGGAGGACATGACCGGCCAGGCGCCGATTGGCGCGGTCAGCTATGGCACCGAGGCCGGGCTCTATCAGGCCGCGGGCATCGATGCCGTCATTTGCGGTCCTGGTGATATCGGCAGGGCTCACAAGCCGGACGAATTCATCCTTGAAAGCGAAATGGCCGCCTGCCAGCGATTTATCGAAGCGCTCGGTGCGCGCTGCGCCGCGTGAATGACGATTTCAAGCGAACCGGGAGACGCTGGCGGCTTTCGAGCGGAACCAGCATTTCATCGCCCCCACCCCGAAAGGATTGACATGTCCCTGCTCAAGACCCTCGACCCGAACCCAACCTTTGCCCCCCGCGACTCCAGTCCGCTGCCCGAGCGGCTGATCGCCGGCTCGCCCGCCTTCAAGACCTGGGCCATGGACGAAGCGAAGGACAGCCTGGTTCTTTCCGGCGTTTGGGAAGCAACCCCCGGCGAAACGAAATCCATCAAGGGCGAAGTCTTCGAATTCTGCCATATTCTCTCGGGCGTCATCGAAATCACTCCCGATGGCGGCGAACCGGTCACCTACCGGGCAGGCGACAGTTTTGTGATGAAGCCCGGTTTCACCGGCGTCTGGAAGACGATTGAAACCGTGCGAAAAATCTATGTCTGCGTCAACTGACCCGAACTCCTGGCCGGGCCGAGCCACGGAAGCCGGCCGTTCCGAACCGTCCGAAGGGAATAGCATGAAGACCTATGGAATAGCATTGATCCCCGGGGACGGCATCGGCCGCGATGTCATCGACGCCACCTGGGCTGTGCTGCGAGCAGTCGCTGAAACCTCCGGCTTTATGCTGACATGCACGGAATTTCCCTGGTCCTGCGCCTTTTACAAGGAAACCGGCCGGATGATGCCGGAAGACGGGATCGAGACGCTGCGCGGCTTTGATGCCATCCTGCTCGGCGCGGTCGGCTGGCCGGCGGAAGTGCCAGATTCCGTATCGCTGCACGGACTGCTGCTGCCGATCCGCAAGGCCTTCGTGCAATATGCCAATATCCGCCCGCACCGGCTGCTGCCGGGCGTTCAGGGACCGTTAAAGGCCGAAGGCTTCGACATTCTGTGCGTCCGCGAAAATACCGAGGGCGAATATTCAGGCGCGGGTGGCCGTGTCCATCAAGGCATGGACAATGAAGTCGCCGTCGAGACCTCGATCTTCACCCGCCAGGGCGTCGAACGCATCCTCCGCTTCGGCTTCGAGCAGGCCCGTGCCCGTCGCGGCAGGCTGGCATCCGTCACAAAGTCGAATGCGCAAAAATATTCCATGGTCTTCTGGGACGACATCACCCGACGCCTCGCCACCGACTATCCGGATGTCGAGGTCACAAGCTATCATGTCGATGCGCTCGCCGCCCGCATGGTCATGGCACCGGAAAGCCTTGACGTCATTGTCGCCTCCAACCTCTTCGGTGATATCCTGACCGATCTGGGCGCGGCCATCCAGGGCGGCCTCGGCTTCGCGGCCTCCGCCAATATCAATCCCGACCGCTCCGCGCCTTCCATGTTCGAACCTGTTCATGGCTCTGCTCCGGACATCGCCGGCAAAGGCATCGCCAACCCCATGGCCGCCATCTGGTCCGGTGCGATGATGCTCGATCATCTGGGCGAGACATCCGCCGCGGCCCGGGTAATGGCGGCGCTGTCAAGCGTCACTGCCAAGGGGATAGGGACCTTTCCGGGAAAGGATTCCACCGACACGATCACCGCCGCGGTCATCGCCGCCCTTACGTCTTCGAAGGAATGAAACCATGTTGAAGCTCAGGGACCAGGGCCTTCTCCGGCAAGCCGGCCTCGTCAATGGCGAATGGGTGGCCGCGCGCTCCGGCAAGGTGGTCGAGGTGATCGATCCAGCCACGCAGACAGCCATCGGCGTCGTGCCCGACATGGGCGGCGAAGAGACCCGCGCGGCCATCCTCGCGGCCGAGGCCGCCTTGAAGGGATGGAAGGCGAGGACCAATGCGGAACGCGCGCTTCTCATCGAGAAATGGTTCGATCTGATGATGGAAAACCTGGAGGATCTGGCGCTGATCCTGACCACCGAACAGGGCAAGCCGCTGGAGGAAGCACGGGGCGAAATCCGCTATGGTGCCTCTTTCGTCAAATGGTTCGCCGAGGAAGCGCGCCGCATCAACGGCCACATGATCCCCGCCCCCGCGCGCGATCGCCGCATTCTCGTGATGAAGGAGCCGATCGGCGTCTGCGGCATCATCACACCGTGGAACTTTCCGACTGCGATGATCACCCGCAAGGTCGCACCCGCGCTCGCCGCCGGCTGCGCGGTAATCATCAAGCCTTCCGAATTCACCCCCTATTCCGCGCTGGCGCTGGGTGTCCTCGCCAAACGCGCCGGTATTCCGGCGGGCGTGATCAACATCGTCACCGGCATGCCGACCGACATCGGCAACGAACTCATGGCCAACGAGACGGTGCGCAAGATTTCCTTCACCGGCTCGACCCGTGTCGGTTCGCTGCTGATGCGTGGCGCGGCCGATAGCGTCAAGCGCCTCAGCCTCGAACTTGGCGGCAACGCGCCCTTCATCGTCTTCGACGACGCCGATCTCGATCTCGCTATCGAAGGCGCGCTCGCCTCGAAATTCCGCAATGGCGGCCAGACCTGCGTCTGTGCCAACCGCATCCTTGTGCAGTCAGGCGTCTACGACACCTTCGCCGCCAAGCTGAAGGCCCGGGTCGACGCGATGAAGGTCGGTCCGGGCACCGAGGCCGGTGTTGCCATCGGCCCGATGATCAATGCCGCCGCGATCGACAAGATCGAGCGCCATGTGGCGGACGCGCTGTCCAAGGGCGCGAAGATCATCACCGAAACGCCTATGCTGCCGGATGGCGCGCAATATACCGCGCCCCTGGTGCTGACGGGTGCGACCACCGACATGGAGCTCGCCACGGAGGAGACCTTTGGTCCCGTTGCTCCACTCTTTCGCTTCGAGACGGAGGAAGAGGCGATCGCAATTGCCAATGGCACACCCTTCGGTCTTGCCTCCTATTTCTACACCGAAAGCATGAAGCGGGCCTGGCGTGTCGGCGAGGCACTGGAGTTCGGCATGGTCGCGCTCAACACCGGCGTTATCTCCATGGAAGTCGCTCCTTTCGGCGGCGTCAAACAATCCGGCCTCGGTCGCGAGGGCGCGCAGATGGGCATCGAGGAATATCTGGAGACCAAGAGCTTTCATATGGGCGGGCTTGGCTGAGGACAGCGAAGGCCGCGAGACCACCGTTTAAAACAGAAAGGCCCGGATTGCTTCCAATCCGGGCCTTTCGTCCGAGGGGCGAGACCTCACTGGAACCTGTCGAGCATCTTGTAATACTGCCCCACCAGCGGCAGGAACCAGGGCTTGCCGAAATGGCCGGGGACGGCGGGCCAGGGGTAATCGCGCATGGGGTTGCGGTCGGCGCGGCCAAGGATGGCGTCGGCGACGATCATGCCGAGATGGGTCGAGAGCTGCGCGCCATGGCCGGAATATCCCATCGCATACCAGAGCCCGTCATGCAGCCCGGCGCGTGGATAGCGGTCGGCTGTCATATCGACGAGGCCGCCCCAGCAATAGTCGATGTCGATCCCCTTCAATCGCGGGAAGATGCGCTCCAGGCTCGCGCGCAGTATCGCACCGCTCTTCTCGTCCGAGCGCTGGTCGGAGGTTGCCGAGAACCGCGCGCGGCCGCCGAAGATCAGGCGATTGTCGGGCGCAAGCCGCCAGTAATTGCCGATATTCATCGTATTCACACAGGTGCGGTTGCCCGGCATCACCGACTGGACTTCGCTTTGCGTCAGCGGGCGGGTGGCAATCAGAAAGCTGCCAACCGGGATGACGCGGCGGCGGAACCAACTGAAATTCCTGGTCGTATAGGCTCCGGTTGCCATGATGACATTGGCAGCTGCCACCGTTCCGCGCGCGGTTCGCAGCCTGTGAAGGCCATTCACCTGCGCATGCTCCGTCACCGCCGCGCCTTCGAAGATCGTCGCACCATGGCGCGCCGCGGCCTCGGCCAAGCCGACGACATAGCGGCCCATATGCATCATGGCGCTTTTCTTCGACAGCATGGCCCCATGGAAGGGGGAGCCAACCTCGCGTTTCACATCCTCCGGTGAAAGCAGCGCGGTGTCGGGATCGCATTCCCTGTGGAGGGCCTCGAAATTGCGCGCGATCGTGTCGAAATGCCGGGGCTTGGAGGCGAGCCTTAGCTTGCCGGATCGACGAAAATCGCAGTCGATCCCCTCTTCGGCGATCAGCGCTTCGATCGTATCGATGGAATCGTCCAGCGCGTGATAGAGCGCAATCGCGCGGTCCTTGCCAAGCTCGGCCTTCGCGCCGAGATAGCTATGCGCCAGACCATTGTTCAGGTGCCCGCCATTGCGGCCCGACGCGCCGAAACCGACGTGCTCCGCCTCCAGCACGACGACCTTCGCTCCGGCCCTGGCCAGTTGCCGCGCCGCCGCGAGCCCCGTGAAGCCCGCGCCGATCACGGCCACGTCGCAGGCGCCCTCGACCGGACCTTGCGCCGCCGTCGCAAAGGACGGGGCCGTGTCATGCCAATAGGAGACGAATTTCATCAGCCTTGCCTTTGCTTTTCGTGTGAGGCGATCGCGGGCGGTCTCGTCAGAGACCGACCACGCCGGGAAGACCCGAAATATCGGCGATCTCGACATAGCCGTAATAAGGGTTCGCAGGCTCGTGACCGCGATTGACCCAGACCTTGTTCTCGATGCCGAGATCATGCGCGGACATCAGGTCATAGCGGAAGGAGGAGGAGCAATGGAGCACGTCTTCCGGGCCGCAGCCGAGCATGTCCAGCATATATTCAAATGCCTTGAAGCGCGGCTTGTAGGCCTGCGCCTGTTCCGCGGTGTAGACTGCGTAAAAGGGCGCGCCGAGCTTTTCGACATTCGACATGATCTGCGCGTTCATGGCATTGGACAGGATCACAAGCGGAATTTCCTTCGCCACCTTGGCCAGCCCCGCCGGCACATCCGCGTGCGGCCCCCAGGTCGGCACGCGCTCATAGACCATTTGCGCGTCTTCGTCCTTGAAAGGGACGCCATTGGCCGCGCAAGTGCGCGAAAGAGAATTGTGAACGACTTCCGCATAGGGCTTCCAAGCACCCATGATCTCGTCGAGGCGATAGGCGGAGAAGTTCTTGATGAACTTCCGCATGGCCTGCTCGTCGAGCCGATCACCGTAAAGATCGCGGGCCGCGCCCGCCATATCGAAATTGATCAGCGTACCGTAGCAGTCGAAGGACACGTATTTTGGGCGAAGGGCCATAAGGTCTTCCTCTGACGTTCTGTTTCGTTGACCCAATCATAAGGCGGGTCATGCGACGTCGGCGGCCCGAATTGACCTGTCTGGAAAGCACAAAGTTTTTAATCCGCCATCCTGTTTGGCAGACTATTGCAGGCTAGGGCTTCTTTCATGGCAATCGTCATCCGTTCCACAGGCATGTTCCGGCAGGATCGCAGCATAAGATGCGGCGTCGCACCCACGCTTCGGCGAAAGATAGCGCACCAGCCGCGCCATTCAGACGAATAGCCATCCCATCCTGACCGACACTTCCAGCCACGAAAGGAAGTATCCATGCGGAACCAGATCGACCTCCTCACCTTCGGGCCTGAGCATCTTGACGAAGCCGTTGCGCTGTCGCGCGCCGAAAGCTGGCCGCATCGCCGCGAAGACTGGGAGATGGCCCATCGGCTGAGCATCGGCGTTGCCGCGATGGACGGCGCTGGCCGGGTGACCGGCACGACCTTCATGACGCCGTTCGGCGATTATTATGCAACAATCAACATGGTGATTGTCGACAAGTCCATGCGCGGCCTCGGCCTTGGTCGCAAGCTCATGGAGCGGGCCTTCGAACTCGCGGGCAAGCGGCCGCTGCGCCTCATCGCCACCCAGGAAGGCCTGCCGCTTTATGAAAAGCTCGGCTTTGTAGCCACTGGCACGATCCTTCAGCATCAGGGACCGGTTCGCGCCGTCGAGCGACCCGAAGGCGTCGAGGACATGCGGGCTGAGGATGTAGAGGCCGTCAGGGCGCTTGACCGGAAAGCTCATAATGCCGACCGTTCGGCGCTCCTTGATACGCTGCTGGAGCATGGACGCATCGCCGTGATGCGCAAGGGCGATGGCATCGAGGCCTGGGGCGCGATCCGTCCCTTCGGACGCGGCGAGGTCATCGGCCCGGTCATTGCGCCCGATATCGAAACGGCCCGTGCGCTGATCGCCTATTTCGCCTTCTCCCGCCCGGGCTCTTTCCTACGGGTCGATACGGGAAGCGAAACAGGCATTGCGCCTTGGCTTTCCGAGATCGGCCTTGTCCATGTCGGCGGCGGTGTGACGATGCGGCGTCCATTGATCGAAGATGCCGAACCGCCCCTGCGCAACATCTATGCCCTCGCCAGCCAGGCCCTCGGCTGAGACAAATCGGAGATCGACCATGCTTGCCAATTCCCTGATCGAACTCGATCGCGCCCATTTCATCCATCCCGTCAGCTCCTATCGCGGGCATGAGCGGCAGGGTGTACGCGTCCTGAAATCCGCCTCCGGTGCGACCGTGACCGAGGCCAACGGCCACCAGCTGGTCGATGGGTTCGCCGGTCTGTGGTGCGTCAATGCCGGCTATGGCCAGGAAAGCATCATCGAGGCCGCCACGAAGCAGTTGCGCGAACTTCCCTATGCGACCGGCTATTTCGATCTCGGTTCGGAACCGGCGATCCGGCTTGCCGCGGAACTGGCGGAGCGTGCGCCGGGCGATCTGAACCGCGTCTATTTCACCTTGGGAGGTTCGGACGCGGTGGATTCCACCATTCGCTTCGTTCGTTATTACTGGAATGCCAAGGGCGAGCCGCGGCGCGATCAGTTCATTTCGATCCAGCAGGGCTATCACGGTTCGAGCACGGTCGGCGCGGGATTGACCGCCCTCCCGGCCTTCCATGCCGGTTTCGGCCTGCCCTTCGACTGGCAGCACAAGATTCCGTCGCCCTATCCTTATCGCAATCCGGTCGGCTCCGATGACGCGACGATCATCACCGCCTCGCTCGCGGCACTCAAGGCAAAGATCGAGACCATTGGCGCGGATCGCGTGGCGGCATTTTATGCCGAACCTATTCAGGGTTCAGGCGGGGTCATCGTGCCGCCCAGGGGCTGGATCAAGGCAATGCGCGACCTCTGCGCGCAATATGGCGTGCTCTTAATTGCCGACGAGGTCATCACTGGCTTTGGCCGCGTCGGCCCGCTCTTCGCCTGCGCCGACGAAGACATCGTGCCGGACATGATGACGGTCGCCAAGGGACTGACCTCCGGTTATGTGCCGATGGGCGCGGTCTTCATGGCCGATCATGTCTATGATGTGATCGCCGACGGCGCGGGCGACGCGGCGGTTGGTCATGGCTATACCTATTCCGCCCATCCCGTAAGCGCGGCGGTGGCGCTGGAAGTCCTGAAACTCTACGAGGGCGGGCTGCTCGAAAACGGCGTGAAGGCCGGCAAGCGTTTGCTGAACGGTCTGAACAGCCTGCGCGATCATCCCCTCGTGGGCGATATTCGTGGTCGGGGCCTGCTCTATGGCGTCGAGCTCGTAACCGACAAGGCCAAAAAGACGCCGCTCCCCGCGGCCAGCCAGCCCGCCCGCCGCATTTTCGACCGCGCTTGGGACAACGGTCTTGTCATTCGCGCCTTCCCCCAAGGGGTCCTCGGCTACGCGCCGCCGCTCTGCTGCGCGGATACCGATATCGACGCCATCATCGAGAGGACACGCCAGACGCTCGATCAGACGCTCGAAGATCCGGACATCCGGCAGGTACTGGCCTGAGAGCCTGAAAACAGCCCGTGGCGGTATTTCGACGAAATATTGCCGCGGCAAGAAACTTCGCAATTTTATGCCGCCATTCCGGAGCAAATCGAACGATACACCAGGGCGGACATGTCAGACTGCTTAAGATCAGCCCGAGTGCGACATCAGCCTTTGGCGAACGGACTACGCAGATTTCATAACGATAGAGCCCAGGCGCCCGCGCCGGTACCACAACGCGCCAGAAGTGAGACGGCGCGAAAAAGGGACGACGCAGGCAATACGCACCGGTGCTGAAAAGTCCGCATAAAACGGACGTCACCCGATCAGACCAACGAAGGGGAATGACATGACCAACAAGATTATCAACTGGACCAAATCGGATGACGCCCGCGTCGAAGATGCAATTCGTCGCGGCGCCTCCCGTCGCGATCTGCTCAGGATGATGCTGGCAGGCGGCGTGGCACTTTCCGCGGGCGGCGCCATCCTCGGCCGTGCCGGGGCCGCGGTCGCGGACACGCCGGTCTCGGGTGGCCATTTGAAGGCGGCCGGCATTTCGGCCTCGAACGCCGACACGCTCGACCCGG
Source organism: Amaricoccus sp. (assembly GCA_048594665.1). GTDB lineage: Bacteria > Pseudomonadota > Alphaproteobacteria > Rhodobacterales > Rhodobacteraceae > Amaricoccus. Next base: position 14,285 of record JBMDWT010000051.1, read on the forward strand.
CAAAGGCCTCGCTCGGCACCGATTACGTCCGCTGCTGTTCGCTCTACAACCGCCTGACCTTCATCGACGTCAGCGGCGTTCCGCAAATGGAACTCGCCGAAAAGCTCGAAACCAAGGACGCCAAGACCTGGACCGTCACACTGCGCAAGGGCGTCACCTTCCACAATGGCAAGGCCCTGACCTCGGCCGACGTGGTCTTCTCCCTCAAGCGCCATCTCGATCCGGCCGTCGGCTCCAAGGTGGCCAAGATCGCGGCCCAGATGACCGAGATCAAGGCGATCGATCCCACCACCGTCGAGATCGTGCTGACGGCCGCGAACGCCGACCTTCCCTTCATCCTGGCGCTGCACCATTTCATGATCGTCCAGGACGGCACGACCGACTTTTCCAAGGGCATCGGCACCGGCGCCTTCGTGCTGGAGACCTTCGAGCCGGGTGTCCGCTCGGTCGTGACAAAGAATCCGAACTACTGGAAGCCGGGCCTGCCCCATCTCGACTCGTTCGAGTTCTTCGCCATCGCCGACGCCAATGCCCGCGTCAACGCGCTGCTCGCTGGCGATATTCAGTTCGCTTCCTCGGTCGATCCGCGCTCCGTCAAGCTGGTCGAAGCCCAGGATGGTTTCGAGCTCCTGAAATCGACCGTCGGAGCCTATACCAATCTGAACATCCGCCTCGACATGAACAAACCCGACTTTGTCACGGGCATGAAATATATTGTCGACCGCGAGCAGATCATCACCGCGGCGCTGCGCGGCTATGGCGAAGTCGGCAATGACCAGCCGATCTCCAAGGCCAATGTCTTTCATAACCCCGACCTGAAGCCCAAGACCTTCGATCCCGACAAGGCCAAGCACTATTTCGAGAAGGCGGGCGTTCTAGGCCAGTCGATCCCGGTCATTGCCTCCGAGGCAGCCGACTTCTCCGTCGACATGGCAATGATCATCCAGGCCTCGGCCGCCGAAATCGGCCTGACCCTCGATGTCCAGCGCGTGCCTTCGGATGGCTATTGGGACAAGTACTGGCTGAAGGCGCCGATCCATTTCGGCAATATCAACCCGCGCTCGACGCCGGACATTTATTTCTCACTGCTCTATGCATCCGACGCGCCGTGGAACGAAAGCCAGTACAAGTCGCCGAAGTTCGACAGCATGATGATGGAAGCGCGCGGCATGCTCGACCAGGTCAAGCGCCACGAGATCTACAACGAGATGCAGACCATGATCTCGGAAGAAGCCGGTACCATCATCCCGGCCTATACGACTAATGCCGATGGCTTTTCCAGCAAGGTCAAGGGACTGCAGCCCAACCCGCTCGGGGGCATGATGGGCTATGCCATGGCCGAGTATATCTGGCTGGAAGCCTGATTTCGACCGCGCTGCCCGGAGCTCAGGCCCTCCCGGACAGCGCGACCCCCCTTTCGCCCGGCATGCCTCAAGCGATTTCTAGACAGTGCACTCCCCTGACGATCAGGGAATCGCAACCAGACAAAATCATGGAGCGGACGATCCGGCGCCATCGGGATCGGAAACCGCTCTCGTCCGAAAAGCGGTGTGGCTGTTGTCCGTCGGTCCGCAACTGGAGATCTCTCATGAACGCTGCAATCGCAAGCATGATCGGAAAGCGGCTGGTCCTCAGCGTCGTCACGCTTCTCATCGTCTCCTTCGCGGTCTTCTTCGCCACCAACATGCTGCCGGGCGACACCGCCACCATCCTGCTCGGCCAGGCCGCGACCCCGGAGGCCGTGAAGGGACTCCGCCATGCCATGCATCTCGACGAGCCGGCAGCGCAGCGTTTCCTGCGCTGGCTCGCTGGCGTTGTCACCGGCGATCTCGGCAAATCGTACGCCAACGACATGCCGATCACGACGCTGATCGGCGATCGCTTCCTCAACACGATGAAGCTCGCCGGCATCACCGCTCTCGTGTCTGTTCCGCTCGCTCTGACGCTGGGCATCACCGCCGCGGTCCTGCGCGGCTCGGTCTATGACCGTATCGTCACGGTGCTGACCATCGGCGTGATCTCGATCCCGGAATTCGTGGTCGCCTCGACGGCGGTGCTGATCTTCGCGGTCTATCTGAAATGGCTCCCGGCGATTTCCTTCGTCAACGAGGTGCATTCGCTTTCCGACCTGTTGCGTATGTATGCGATGCCGGTCGTGACACTGACCTTTGTCGTCTCGGCTCAGATCATCCGCATGACCCGGGCCGCCGTGATCGAGACGCTGTCGATGCCTTATGTCGAGATGGCCCAGCTCAAGGGTGCCTCTCGCGTCCGGGTCGTGCTCAGGCACGCCTTGCCCAATTCGCTCGGTCCCATCGTCAATGCGCTGGCACTTTCGCTGTCCTATCTGATCGGCGGGGTGATCATCATCGAGACAATCTTCAACTATCCCGGCATCGCAAAGCTGATGGTCGACGCAGTGGCCACCCGCGATCTGCCGTTGATCCAGACCTGTGCCCTGATCTTCTGCGTCGGCTACCTGGTCCTGATTACCCTTGCCGATATTATCGCCATCCTGTCCAATCCGAGGCTCCGCTGATGACGCAAAGCACCTCGTCACTCTCTCACACCGGTGTTTTCGGCCACAGGGTCAGCCCCGTCGGCGTGGTCGCCTTTCTGGTGATCCTGTTCTGGGCGGTCATAGCACTCCTCGGACCGCATATTGCGCCCTATCCAATCGGCAAGATCGTCGACACTGACTATTTCGGCCCGATCAGTTCCAAATTCTGGCTCGGTTCGGATTATCTCGGCCGCGACATGCTCTCACGCATCATCCTGGGCGCGCGCTACACGCTGGGCATCGCACTCGCCGGTGTACTGATCGCCTCGATCAGCGGTGTAATCCTCGGCATGGCGGCGGCGATCATCGGCGGCTGGTTCGATACCGTGCTCAGCCGCTTCATGGATGCGATGATTTCCATCCCCAGCAAGCTTTTCGGCTTGGTCGTCGTGGCCGCCGTCGGCTCGTCGTTGCCCGCCCTGATCCTGACGCTCGCGGCCATCTATATCCCGGGCTCCTACCGCTTCGCCCGCGCTCTGGCGGTGAATGTCAACACGATGGACTTCATCACGGTTGCCCGCGTTCGCGGCGAAAGCACCCTTTATCTGGCGGTTTCGGAAATTCTGCCCAATATCATACGGCCGGTTCTCGCCGATTTCGGACTTCGCTTCGTCTTCATCGTGTTGCTGCTCTCGGGCCTGTCGTTTCTCGGGCTCGGGGTGCAGCCGCCGCTGGCCGACTGGGGCGCGCTGGTGCATGAGAATATCCAGGGCCTGTCCCTGGGAGCCGCGGCCGTCATCGCCCCCTCGATTGCCATTGCCAGCCTGACGATCAGCGTCAACCTGCTGATTGACAATCTGCCCCGCAAGATCCGTGACCGGAGCGTCTGATATGAGCAAGCTTGTCGAAATCCGGAACCTGCGTGTCGAGGCAACCACCGACTCCGGTCGGCGTATCGAGATTATCAAGGGTGTCGATATCGAGATTGCCAAGGGCGAGATCGTGGCACTGATCGGCGAAAGCGGCTCGGGCAAGACCACGATTGCACTGACGCTGATGGGTCATTCCCGCCCCGGTTGCCGCGTTTCGGACGGTACGGTCGTGGTCAATGGCAAGGACATGGCAAAGCTTTCGGAGCGCGAGCGCTCCGCCGTGCGCGGTACGGAAGTGGCCTATGTGCCGCAAAGCGCCGCCGCCGCCTTCAACCCGTCGCAGACGATTATGGATCAGGTCATCGAAGTGACCAAAATCCACGGTCTGATGACACCGGACAAGGCGCGTCGGCGCGCCGTCGAGCTTTTCAAGGCGCTGTCGCTTCCCTCGCCGGAAACGATCGGCGCCCGATATCCACACCAGGTTTCGGGCGGGCAGTTGCAGCGTCTCGCCGCTGCCATGGCGCTGATCGGCGACCCCAAGCTCCTCATCTTCGACGAGCCGACCACGGCGCTCGACGTGACGACCCAGATCGACGTCCTGAAAGCCTTCAAGTCGGTGATGAAGGCCGGTGGCATCGCAGGCGTCTATGTCTCGCACGATCTCGCCGTCGTCGCTCAGATCTCCGACCGGATCGTCGTGCTCAAGGGAGGCGAAATACAGGAAGTCGGCACGACGCAGGCGATCCTTTCCACGCCGAAGCATCCCTATACGCGGGACCTTCTGGCCGCCTTCGAGCCGAGGGAAACGCAATTCGCCGCCAGGCCGATCGAGCAGCCTCGCCCGCTTCTCGAAGTCGAGAGCATCATCGCCGGTTATGGACCGATCCAGCCCGATGGCCTGCCCCTGGTCCAGGCGGTTCGTTCGGTCAGCCTGTCGGTCGAGAAGGGCCGCAACCTCGGCATCATCGGGGAATCCGGCTGCGGGAAATCGACGCTGGCGCGATGCATCGCCGGCATCCTGCCCGCCAGTGCCGGAAACATCGTCTTCGACGGCAAGGAACTCGACCACGCGGCCCGCGGGCGCAGCCGCGACCAGTTGCGCAAAATGCAGATCGTCTTTCAATATGCCGATACGGCGCTGAACCCGACCAAGCCCATCGACGACATTCTCGGCCGGCCCCTGAGCTTCTATCACGGTCTGACGGGCAAGGCCCGCGCGGCCCGCATCGAGGAACTGCTCGACATGGTGCGTCTGCCAAAGGCGTTGCGCTATCGCCATCCGTCCGAGCTGTCGGGTGGGCAGAAGCAACGCATCAATTTCGCCCGAGCCCTCGCGGCCGATCCCAAGCTGATCATCTGCGACGAGATCACCTCCGCGCTCGACACCGTGGTCGCAGCCGCGATCATCGAACTGCTGAAGGAGTTGCAGCGCGAACTCGACCTCTCCTATATCTTCATCAGCCACGACCTTTCGGTTGTCGAGGCGATCTGCGACGAGATCGTGGTCATGTATCGCGGCGAGAAGGTCGAGCATCTGACACGCGAGGACGTGAAGACGCCAAAGCACCCCTATTCGAAGCTGCTCTTCTCCTCCGTTCCGAAGCTGGATCCGACCTGGCTCGACACTCTGGCGCTGGAGCCGGAACTAAAGCGGCGGTATGGCGGGGTATAACGACGACCGCGCCTTGGGCGGACTCACACCGGAAACAGGCTCGTCAGGGGCAGGTGCGACTTCGCGATCGGCGATTTCAGCACGACGAAGCTGAAGTATTTGTCGATGCCGATATCCATGTCGGTCAGGCGTTCCATGATCGTCTGATATTCATCGATACCGGCGGTCACGAATTTCACGAGGTAATCATAGCCTCCCGAAACGAGATGGCACTCGATCACCTGGTCGATCTTGCCAACCACGGCGAGAAAACGGGCAAAATCGATTTGCCGGTGGTTTTTCAACGTGATTTCCGTGAAGACGGTCAGCGTCGGGCCAAGCTTGCCGAGATTGATCTGTGCCGAATAGCCCTCGATATAGCCCTCCGCCTGCAACCTCTTGACGCGCATCAGGCAGGGGCTGGGCGACAGATGCACGAGATCGGCCAGTTCGACATTGGTGATCCGGCCGTTTCTTTGCAGCTCGTAAAGAATCCTGATATCCGTCCGGTCGAGTTTTATCATGGGCCCGCGGCCTTTCCGTCATCCAACGCGGCATAAAATTCCGCCGCCTGTTCCAGCTACGTTAGCATAGACTGATCCCTTGTCCATCAAACCCGGCCATTGGGCAGGGCGCACAAGATTTCGAGGCGTGGGGAAAGACCAGAATTTTCTGCCGCTCCGAGGGGAACCGCGGTTCCTCATGCGGCTGACGGGCACCTAGTCTGGGCTCAAGACATGGAGATTCCAATGCCCGCGCCCCTGACCCTTATCGAGACCCCTTCGAACCCGCCGCGAGAGGCCGATGTCGTCGTCATTGGCGGCGGCATTGTCGGCGCCTTTACGGCCTATTTCCTGGCACGACGCGGACTGAGGACCGTTCTGCTTGAGAAAGGCCGCGTCGGAGCGGAGCAATCGAGCCGGAACTGGGGCTGGTGCCGTCAGCAAAATCGCGATGCGCGTGAACTTCCCATGGCCACCAAAAGCATCGATCTGTGGGAACGCTTCGCGGCCGAGACCGGCGAGAATACCGGCTTTCGCCGCTGCGGCCTGCTTTATCTCAGCGACAACGAAGCCGAGATCGAGGGCTGGGCACGCTGGCGCGACTTTGCAAGGACCGCCGGCGTGACGACGCACATGCTTTCGGCCACCGAGGCGGCCGACAGGGCTCGGGCGACCGGGCGTTTATGGAAGGGCGGCGTCTTTTCGCCGAGCGACGGCATCGCCGATCCGTCGAAGGCCGCGCCCGCCGTCGCCCGCGCCATAATGAAGCTTGGCGGCACGGTTATCCAGAATTGCGCGGCGCGCGGCATTGAGACCGAGGGCGGCCGTCTGAGCGCGGTCGTCACCGAACACGGTACGATCCACACGCGGATCGCCATTCTCTCGGGCGGCGCCTGGGCCTCCTCCTTCTGCCGACAGCTCGGAATTCGCTTCCCACAGGCCTCCATCCGCTCGTCCATCGTTGCCGTGTCGAACGCCGCAGGGATCCCCCCCGCGCTGCACACGAAGGACATTTCGGTCACGAGCCGCAGCAACGGCGATCACACGCTCTCGATCAGCGGCCGCGCCCGCGTCGATCCCACGCCCCAGCAACTACGGTTCCTGCCGCAGTTCCTGCCAATGTTCGTCAAGCGCTGGCGGCTTTTGTCCCCCGGCGGTCTCGAAGGCCTGCGGAGCGGGCATGAGACCGTGTCGCGCTGGCGGCTCGACCAGCCGACGCCGATGGAGCGGATGCGCATTCTCGACCCCAAACCGGATCAGGCCACGCTTCGCCTCATTCATCGCCGCGCGCTCGATTTTTTGCCGGAGCTGAGGAACACGCGGATCACCGGCACTTGGGCCGGCTATATCGATTCGACGCCGGACGGTGTGCCGGGGATCGGCGAAATCGAGAGCCTGCCGGGTTTCATCCTTGCCGCAGGCTTCTCCGGCCACGGTTTCGGCATCGGTCCGGGCGCGGGCCATCTGATCGCCGACATCGCCTCGGGCGCGGAGCCGATCGTCGATCCGAAGCCCTATCATCCCTCCCGCTTCGCGACGTCGGCCTGGGGCAAGGTTTCGGACTTCTGAGGGACGCGACACCTTCTGCGGCGGCATTGTCAGGTTAATTGACGTCGGTCCGACCAAGGCCATCTGTCGCTATCACACGGTCAAATCGGCGGCAGTGCCGTTTTACAGGCTGAAGGCATCAGCCTGGGCATGGCGATGGGAGGTTGCGGAAAGTCGGTGGCG
>JBMDWT010000052.1:0-13642 GCA_048594665.1 Amaricoccus sp.
CTTCACGGTCTTTCTGTACGGCCGGATGATCGGCGCCGCCGCCGAGATCGACGACCACCTCAACCGAGGCCGCAACATGGACACAAGAACACCAGCCTCCCAGTGCGGCTTCGTGGTCTGAGGGGGGGGGTCAGGGGTCGAGATAGCTTTCCACGCCGAGGGAGCGCGGCAGCGCCCCGGCCGCGGGGTCGAGGAGGAAGGCCCCTGTCACCTGCGAATAGGCGGGGACAAAATCGATGGTGATCCGGCGCGTTTCCGGGCCACCGGGAAAGGTGAGGGCGATGGTGACGTCGCTGGCCGTGCGCGCGCCTTTGTTGACGACGACGAAGCGCAATTGATCGCTTGTGGATTCCGCGGGGTTCTGGGTGATTTCAAGCTGGGGCAGGCCGTCGGTGCCCCGCCAGGCGTGAAAGAGAAGAAGGCCGAGCATCAGGGCGACGATCAGGGCCGAGACGAGCCCGATGCCCCATTGCGCCCGGTCGGCGCGGCTTTTGTCCCGGCCCGACGGATCGGCGCTCACAGGATCAGCCGGGCGGCGGCGGCGCCGATCGCGGCGGGAAACGCCAGGACGATCGTGGCCATCAGGATCGGAAAGGCGCCCAGTCCATCGACGCGGCCAAAGGTCCAGAGCAGGTAGAGGCTGATCGCGAGGGCGAGGACATAGCCCGGCAGGGTATAGCCCAGAAAACCGCTTCCCGCCGGTGTGCCGGGGGCGCGTTCGGCGCCTCCGCGGAATCCGACGGCGAAGACGAAGCCATGCATCAGGGCAAGCGAGAGAAGAAGGGTCGCGGCCGAGTGCCAGGGGGTCATGCTGTGCGCGATCACCATGATCTCGTCGGTCGGGGCGATATTGAGGCCGAAATAGAGCGCGCCGACCAGCATCAGGAAGAGCGTGCCGAAATATCCCGAGAGCGCCTGCCCGTCGCCTTCGGCCGGATCGTCCTCTCCGAGCTGGCTGCGCGCGAGCAGGGCGCCGAGGGCCGCGGGCACGGACAGGACGGCGATCTTGCCAACGATTTCATAGGCCGACATGCCCGCGCCCAGTGTGTTGAAGAGCGTCAGGACCGTCGCCGTGGTCACCATGCCGATCCCGAGCCCGACGCAGGTGTCGCGCAGATCCTCGCGCCAGTCGAAGGTATCCTCGAAGCCGAGCCGATGCACCACCCCCACCAGAAGCGGCAGGGCCAGCAGGAGCAGAAGCAGCAGCCGCCAGCGGTCCATCGAGAAGCCGAACTGCCACAGTTCCATTGTCATCAGCATCGGCAGACCGAAGAGAAGGGCGCCCGCGACGGCCCGGCCAAGCCCCCTCATCAGTTTGCCGAACCCGGTCTGTGAGGCAATCGCCTCGGAAGCGGAATTCAACGGTATCTCCTTCTTCTTGCCCTCCGCCTTTCATAACCAATCCCTCGCTCCGTGGACAGGCGCCGAATAAGGGGGCGCGTTTTGACCCGGGAGGCTTTGGGCGCGCGGGGGTTGATTCCTCTCGAACCTCCCCGCGACCGGTGCTACCCAGACGATGCGCCGAGATGGCTCGCGGCTCCTGTCCAGCCATCCATTGGTCGTACCAAACCCGTGGGAGGAACCTGGTCATCATGAACGAGCAGTCTGGATCGCGCGCCGAGGGCCCATTCGTCGACCGGGGGGGCCTGCGGGTCGCGCCCGAACTCGCGGCGTTTCTGGAGACCGAGGCGCTTCCGGGCACGGGCGTGGAGCCGGATACCTTCTGGGCTGGCTTCTCCGCGCTCGCGCATGACTTCGGCCCCCGCAACCGCGCGCTCCTGGCCGAGCGCGACAGGCTGCAGAAACGGATCGACGAGTGGCATCTCGCGCACCGGGACAAGCCGCGCGAGGCCTACAAGGACTTCCTGACAGACATCGGCTATCTGCTGCCGGAGGGCGAGGATTTCACGATCGAGACCGACGGGGTCGATCCGGAGATCGCGACGGTCGCGGGTCCGCAGCTCGTCGTGCCGATCACCAATGCGCGGTTCGCGCTCAACGCGGCGAATGCGCGCTGGGGTAGCCTGTACGACAGCCTTTATGGCACCGACGCCATGGGCAGCCTCCCGCCCCCGGCCGCCAAGGGGTACGACCGGGGGCGCGGCGCGCGTGTCGTGGCGCGGGCCCGGGTGTTTCTCGACGAGGCCTTCCCGGTCGAGGGAACGAGCCATGCCGATGCGCGGCGCTATCACGTTCAGGGCGGGGCGCTGCTCGTCGACGACATGCCGCTGGCGCAACCGGAGAAGTTCGTCGGCTACCGCGGCCATCCGCGCGCGCCTCAGTCGGTTCTGCTGCGCAACAACGGATTGCATGTCGAGCTGGTCTTTGACCGGACCCATGCGATCGGCGCGCGGGATCAGGCGGGGCTGGCCGATGTGCGTCTCGAAAGCGCGGTCTCGGCGATCATGGATTGCGAGGATTCCGTCGCCTGCGTCGATGCCGAGGACAAGGTCACGGCCTATCGCAACTGGCTCGGCCTCATGAAGGGCGACCTCGCGGACAGCTTCACGAAGGGCGGGCGCGCCATTACCCGGCGGCTTGGCCCCGATCTGGTCTTCACCGCGCCGGACGGGGGTGAACTCGCCGTCAAGGGTCGCGCCCTGATGCTGATCCGCAATGTCGGCCATCTGATGACGACGCCCGCGATCCTCGATCGGGACGGCAACGAGATCTTCGAAGGCTTGATGGATGCGATGATCACGACACTGATCGCGCGCCACGATCTCGCCAAGACGGAAGGCCCCCGCAATTCGAGCGCGGGCTCGATCTATGTGGTGAAGCCCAAGATGCATGGCCCGGCCGAAGTGGCCTTCGCCGACGAGACCTTCTCGCATGTGGAGAAGGTGCTCGGCCTCGCCGCCAATACCGTGAAGATCGGCGTCATGGACGAGGAACGGCGCACCAGCGTCAATCTCAAGGAATGCATCCGCGCGGCGCGCCGGCGGCTGGTCTTCATCAACACCGGGTTCCTCGACCGGACCGGCGACGAGATCCATACCTCGATGGAGGCGGGGCCGTTCAGCCGCAAGGACTTCATCAAGCGCAAGGGCTGGATCACCGCCTACGAAAATCAGAATGTCGATATCGGCCTCGAATGCGGGCTGTCGGGCCGGGCCCAGATCGGCAAGGGCATGTGGGCCGTCCCCGACCGGATGGCCGCCATGCTGGAGGCCAAGATCGAGCATCCCAAGGCCGGGGCGAACTGCGCCTGGGTGCCGAGCCCGACGGCGGCGACGCTGCATGCCCTCCATTACCACAAGGTCGATGTCTTCGCCGTCCAGGCCCAGCTCGCCAGGGGCGGACGGCGGGCCTATGTGGAATCGCTCCTCGAAATCCCGACCGCGAGCTATCGGAAATGGAGCCCCGACCAGATCCTGCGCGAGGTGGAAAACAATGCGCAGGGGATCCTCGGCTATGTCGTGCGCTGGATCGATCAGGGGGTGGGCTGTTCCAAGGTCCCCGATATCAACGATGTCGGCCTGATGGAGGACCGGGCCACCTGCCGCATCTCGGCGCAGCATATCGCGAACTGGCTGCATCATGGGGTGGTCAGCCGGGAGGATGTGAGCGATGTCCTCAGGCGGATGGCCGTGGTGGTGGACCAGCAGAACGCGGCGGATCCGAACTATGTCCCGATGGGGCCGAGCTTCGAGGGACTGGCGTTCCAGGCGGCCTGTGATCTGGTGTTCGAGGGACGGGTCCAGCCGTCGGGCTATACCGAGCCGATCCTCCATGCGCGCCGCCGCGAGCTGAAGGCGCGCCAGGCGTAATCCACGACGGATGGCGGGCCGAGGCCCGCCCTACGATCGGAAGGCGCGTGGCGGGCCGAGGCCCGCCCTACGGCTGGGAGAGGAGAGACTCGGCGAGGGCGGAGGCCTCGGCGATATGGACGCGGCAGGCCTCGCCCGCGGTCCCGGGCCGGTTGGCCACGATCGCCTCGAAGATCTGGCGGATGCGGCGGGGGCCGCTCGACATCCGGTTCTCGGTGCCCAGCGTCAAAACCCGCAGTTGCGCGATCCGGCCGTTGAGGCGCCGGACGATCTCACCCGCGATCGGATGTCCCCCGGCGGTAAAGACCGTGTCATAGAACTGCTCGGTCGCATCGAGGATACCCATCGCATCCCCCGCCGCCGCCCGCGCCTCCAGACGCTCCAGCGCCGCGCCCAGCCGCGCCTTGACCGGGGCATCGGCCACCCGCGCGCAGGCCTCCACCGCCGCCGATTCCAGCGCCGCCCGGATTTCGTAGATCTGCCGGGCATCCTCCCAGTCCAGACGCGCCACGCTCGGGCCGGCCCCGGCGGTCGTCACCAGCCCCTCGGCGTCGAGATGGCGGATCACCTCGCGAATCACCGACCGGCTCACCCCGAGCTGCTCGCAGAGCGTCCGCTCTACCAAGCGTTGACCCGGCGGGAACATCCCCGAGATGATCGCCCCCCGCAGACGCTCCAGCGCCATCGCCCGCAGCGTGGTCGGAGGCGTTTCAATCCGCAGACTGCCTGTTTCCTGCACATTCTCATCCATTCGCTCACCCTATCCCGCGGAGACCGGCACTGCAATCTTGACGCCGTGGCTTGTGGTATACCATAATACCATAAGACAAGTAGAATCGAAACCCGGGAGCGTGAGCCTTGGCCATCCAGATCCGAAAGACCCTGTTGCAGGTCGAAACCACCCTGATCGAGGGCGGGAAGGCCGCGCCGAGCCCGCTGCGCCTCTATGCCGCCATCGCCGTGGTCAAGAACCCCTGGGCGGGTCTCGGCTTCGTCGAGGATCTGAAGCCCGCGATCCACGAGGCGGCCCCGGTGCTCGGCAAGCTGCTGACCGGCATGATCATCGAGGCCGTTGGGTCCGGCGAGGCGGTCGAGGCCTATGGCAAATCCGCGATCGTCGGGCTCGACGGCGAGATCGAACATGCCTCCGCGCTGATCCACACCCTGCGCTTTGGCAATCATTATCGCGAGGCGGTGGGGGCGAAATCCTATCTCGCCTTCTGCAACACGCGGGGGGCGGCCAATGCGCCGCTGATGATCCCGCTGATGGACAAGAACGACGAGGGGCGCCGGTCGCATTACCTGACCATCCAGACCGCGATCCCCGATGCCCCGGCCGCCGACGAGATCGTCCTGGCGCTCGGTGCCTCGGTCGGCGGTCGGCCGCATCACCGGATCGGCGACCGTTATCAGGATCTGAAGGATCTCGGCCGTGACGTCCAGAATCCCGCCGCGGTCTGAGACCCGCTCCCGCACCGCCTATGTGGCGCTGGGGCAGGGGGAGCCCCTTGTCCTCGTCCACGGCGTCGGGTTGCGGCTGGAGGCCTGGGAGGCGCAGATCGCCGCGCTCTCGGCGCAGGCCCGGGTGATCGCGCTCGACATGCCCGGCCATGGCGGGAGCGCGCCCCTGCGCGAGGGGGCCCGCCTTCCCGATTTCGTGGATTGGCTGGCCCGGAGCCTCGATGATCTCGAGCTCGACCGTGTCAATCTCGCCGGTCATTCGATGGGGGCGCTGATCACCGGCGGCATGGTCGCGACCCATCCGGAGCGCATCGCCCGCGCCGCCCTGATCTGCGGCGTCCACCGCCGCGCGCCCGAGGCCGCCGCCGCCGTGGTGGCCCGCGCCCGCGCCCTGCGGATGGGGCATCGCGACAGCGCCGGTCCGCTCGCGCGCTGGTTCGGCACCGACACCGCGCAAGCCTCCTATGGCCTCGTGCGGGACTGGCTCGACGCGGTCAGCCCGGACGGCTACGCCACCGCCTACGAGGCCTTCGCCACCGGCGATGCGATCTATGCCGACGCCTGGCCCGCCGCGACCTGTCCGGCCCTGTTCCTGACCGGCGCGCTTGATGCCAATTCCACCCCGGCGATGGCGCGGGAGATGGCCGCCGCCGCCCCGCGCGGGCGGGCGGTGGTGATCGAGGGCCATGGCCATATGGTCCCGATGACCGCGCCCGACGCCGTCAACCGCGCCCTTGCCGACTGGCTCGCAGAGGATATTGTCCGATGACCGACGCTCCCGATCCGCGCGCCCTGCGCAATGCCTTCGGCGCCTTTCTGACCGGTGTCACCGTGGTCACCACCCTCGATGCCAAGGGCGCGCCCATCGGTTTCACCGCCAATTCCTTTACCTCGGTCTCGCTCGATCCGCCGCTCCTGCTGATCTGTCTGGCCAAGCGGTCCTATAATTATACGACCCTGACCGAGGCGCCGGGGTTCGCCGTCAATATCCTGGCCGAGGATCAGGAAGCCGTCTCCAACATCTTTGCCCGGCCCTCGGAGGATCGTTTCGCCAGCGTGGACTGGCGCCCCGGCCCGCATGGCGCGCCGGTCCTGGAGGGAGCGAGCGCCTGGTTCGATTGTTCGACCCACCAGATCATCGAGGCGGGCGATCATGCCATCCTGATCGGCCGGGTCGAGGGGTTCGCCGACTCGGGTTCCAACGGGCTCGGTTATGCGCGCGGCACCTATGTCAAGCCCGCGACCCTGGCGGATGCCGTCGCCGCCGCCGCCCAGGGCGCGGCCTTGGTCGGCGCATTGGTCGAGCGGGAGGGCGGTGTCCTGTTGCTCGGGCCGGAGGAGGGACCGCTCAGCCTGCCCTCCGCGCCGATCACCGAGGCGAACGACCCCACCGCCTTGCGCGGCTTCCTGCTCCGGACCATCGGTTTGCCGACCCATGTCGGTTTTGTCTATTCGGTCTATGAGGACCGGGCGACGGGGCGCAACCATATCCTCTATCGCTGCGACGCAGGGTTCGGTGTGCCCGGTCAGGGGCGGTTTTATCCGCTCGCGGACCTGCCTTTCGAGCGTGTCGCCGACGGGCCCACCCGCGACGTCCTGCGCCGCTTCGCCCTTGAGAGCGCGCTCGGCAATTTCGGCGTCTATTTCGGCAACGAGGCGACCGGCCGCGTCCACCCCCTTGGAAAGAAGGCATGACCCGATGAAATTCTCCCTCTTCGTCCATATGGAACGCCTGACGCCCGAGCAGACCCATGCGGAGCTTTATGAGGAATTCGTGGCGCTGGCCGAGATCGCGGACCAGGGCGGCATGCATTCGATCTGGACCGGCGAGCATCACGGGATGGATTTCACCATCGCGCCGAACCCTTTCATCAACCTCGCCGATCTTGCGTCGCGGGTGAAGACCGCGCGTCTGGGGACCGGCACGGTGATCGCCCCGTTCTGGCATCCGATCAAGCTCGCGGGCGAGGCGGCGATGACCGATGTCATCACCGGCGGGCGGCTGGAGCTCGGGATCGCGCGGGGCGCCTACAATTTCGAGTACGAGCGCCTGATGCCCGGCCTCGACGCCTGGACCGCCGGCCAGCGGATGCGCGAGCTGATCCCGGCGGTGCAAGGGCTCTGGGAGGGCGATTATGCCCACGAGGGCGAATTCTGGCAGTTCCCCAAGACCACCTCGGCGCCCAAACCGATCCAGCAACCGCATCCGCCGATCTGGGTCGCCGCGCGCGATCCGAACAGCCATGAGTTCGCCGTGGCGAATGGGTGCAACGTGCAGGTCACGCCGCTCTGGCAGGGGGATGAGGAAGTCACCACCCTGATGAGCCGTTTCAACGACGCCTGTGCCAAGTTCCCCGATATCCCGCGGCCCCGGATCATGCTGCTGCGCCACACCTATGTGGGGTCGGACGAGGGGGATCTGGAGATCGCGGCGCGGGAGATGTCGGTCTATTACAATTACTTCTTCGCCTGGTTCAAGAACGAGCGCGCCATCTCGCAGGCCCTGATGAGCCCGCTGTCGGAGGAAGACCTGAGGAACCCGATGATCTCGCCCGAGATCATGCGCGCCAACAATGTCGTGGGCACGCCCGAGACGGTGATCGCGCGCCTCAAGGCCTATGAGGCGATGGGATACGACGAATATTCGTTCTGGATCGACACCGGCATGAGCTTCGAACGCAAGAAGGCCTCGCTCGAACGGTTCATCGCCGACGTCATGCCGGCCTTCGCATGACCCGGTTCCAGCAGTATATCGATGGCACCTTCGAGGACGGCGAGGCGCGCTTTGCCAGCCTCGATCCCGCCACCGGGGCGCCCTGGGCCGAGATGCCCGAGGCCCGCGAGGGCGATGTCGACCGCGCCGTCGCCGCCGCCACCCGGGCCTTTCGCGCGGGTCCCTGGCCTGCGATGACCGCGACCGCGCGCGGCAAGCTGCTCTCGCGGCTCGCCGATCTGGTGACCGCCCATGCCGCCGATCTGGCGGAGATCGAGACCCGCGACACCGGCAAGATCATCCGCGAGACCTCGGCCCAGATCGCCTATGTCGCCGATTACTACCGCTATTACGCCGGGCTCGCCGACAAGATCGAAGGCGCGCATCTGCCGATCGACAAGCCCGACATGGAGGTCTGGCTCCGCCGCGAACCGGTCGGCGTGGTCGCGGCCATCGTGCCCTGGAACAGCCAGCTCTTCCTCGCCGCCGTCAAGATCGGACCCGCGCTCGCCGCTGGATGCACGCTCGTCGTCAAGGCGTCCGAGGAGGGGCCCGGACCCATGCTGGCCTTCGCCCGGCTCGTCCATGAAGCAGGCTTCCCGCCCGGGGTCGTCAATATCCTCACCGGCTTCGGCCCCGCCTGCGGCGCGGCGCTGACCCGCCATCCCGGGATCGACCATATCGCCTTCACCGGCGGTCCCGGCACCGCGCGCGCCATCGTCCGCAATTCCGCCGAGAACCTCGCCTCCACCTCGCTCGAACTCGGGGGCAAGTCGCCCTTCATCGTCTTCGCCGACGCCGATCTCGACAGCGACGCCAATGCCCAGGTGGCCGGCATCTTCGCCGCCGCCGGCCAGAGCTGCGTCGCGGGCTCCCGGCTGATCGTGGAACGCTCGGTCAAGGACGCCTTCCTTGCCCGCCTCCGGGCCAAGGCCGAGGCCGCCCGCCTCGGCTCCCCCCTCGATATGGCCACCGAAATCGGCCCCCTCGCCACCGAGCGTCAGCGCACCCACGTGGCCGATCTCATCGCCCGCTCCGTCGCCGCCGGGGCAAGGATGATCACCGGGGGGCCGGTCGAGGGCCCCGGCTGGTACTGGCGCCCGACCATCCTCGATTGCGACGGCACCGATGCCCCGGCGCTGGCCGAGGAATTCTTCGGCCCCGTGCTCTCGGTCGTCTCCTTCGAGACCGAGGAGGAAGCCCTCGCGCTGGCCAACGACACACCCTATGGCCTCGCCTCCGGGGTCTTCACCACCAATCTCGCCCGCGGCCATCGCATGATCCGGGGGATCCGCGCGGGCATCGTCTGGGTCAATACCTATCGCGCCGTCTCTCCCATCGCCCCGTTCGGCGGTCACGGCCTCTCGGGACAGGGACGCGAGGGCGGCCTCGCCGCCGCCCTCGATTATACCCGCACCAAGACCGTCTGGCTGCGCACCTCCGACGATCCCATCCCCGATCCGTTCGTGATGCGCTGATGTATATCGAGATCCGCACCTATCGCCTGAGAAACGGCGCGATCCCGGACTATCTCGCCGCCGTCACCGAGGGGATCGAGATCCAGCGCCGCCATCTGGGCACGCTGGTCGGCTATTATTCCTCGGAAATCGGGCCGATCAACCAGATCGTCCATATCTGGGCCTTCGCCTCGCTCGACGATCGCGAAGCCCGCCGGGCGGCGCTGATGGCCGATCCCGACTGGCGCGCCTTCCTGCCCCGCATCCGCGACCTGATCGATGTCGCGGAGACCAAGATCATGAAACCGGCGCCGTTCTCGCCGGTCCCCGTCCTCGCCTGATGCCCTTCCAGCCACAAGGATGCCCGACATGCGCCTGACCCTTTCCTTCGCCCTGCTCCTCGGCGCGAGCCTGCCGGCCGCGGCCGCCGACATGGTCTTCACCAGCTGGGGCGGCACCACCCAGGACGCCCAGGCCGCCGCCTGGATCGAGCCCTTCACCGCCGAGACCGGAAAACCCGTGCTCCAGGACGGTCCCACCGACTATGGTAAGATCAAGGCGATGGTCGAGGCGGGCAATGTCTCGTGGGATGTCGTCGATGTCGAAGGCGATTACGCGGCCCAGGCCGGACCGGCGGGACTGCTGGAACAGCTCGACTTCGGCGTGATCGACAAATCGAAACTCGATCCGCGCTTTGTCACCGATTATTCGGTCGGCAGCTTCTATTATTCCTTCGTCATCGGCTGTAACAAGGACGCGGTCGCGGCCTGTCCCAAAACCTGGGCCGATCTCTTCGACACCGAAAAATTCCCCGGCAAGCGCACCTTCTACAAATGGTCCGCCCCCGGCGTGATCGAGGCGGCCCTGCTCGCCGATGGCGTCGCCCCCGCGCAGCTCTATCCGCTCGATCTCGACCGCGCCTTCAAGAAGCTCGACACGATCAAGGACGATATCATCTGGTGGTCCTCGGGCGCCCAGTCCCAGCAATTGCTCGCCTCCGCCGAGGCCCCCTTCGGCAGCTTCTGGAACGGCCGCCTCACCGCGCTCGCCGAAACCGGGGTGACGGTCGAAACCTCCTGGGACCAGAACATCACCGCCGCCGACAGCCTCGTCGTCCCCAAGGGCGCCCCGAACAAGGCCGAGGCGATGAAATTCATCGCGCTGGCCACCTCGGCCGAGGCCCAGGCCAAGATGGCCGCCGCCACCGGTTATGCCCCGATCAATCTCGACTCCCCCGCCCTGATGGAGGCGAGCGTCCGCGCCACGTTGCCGGACGCGCAATCCGCGCCCCAGGTGAATGCCGACATGGCCTATTGGGCGGCGAACCGCGATGCGATCGGCGAACGCTGGTACGCCTGGCAGGCCCAATAACCCTCTCCAACCAAGGAACAGCGCCATGTCAGCGGTCCCCGCGCCCTTTGCCTCGCCCAAAGCCGCCGCCCCCCTCGGCTGGGCCGATCGCGGCGGCCTCGGCTATGTCCTTCCGGCGCTGCTCCTCGTCCTTGCCTTCTTCGTGCTGCCCGTCACCGCGCTTCTCCTGCGCAGCGTGACCGACCCCCAGCCCGGGCTCCAGAACTATGTCGAGCTTCTCGGCTCCACGACCTATCTGCGGATCTTTCTCAACACCTTCCTCGTCTCCGGCCTCGTGACGCTGATCTCGGTCGTCGTGGGGTTTCCGGTGGCCTGGATGCTCGCAATCATGCCGCGGCGCTGGTCGCAGGTGATCTTTGCCATCCTGATCCTGTCGATGTGGACCAACCTGCTCGCGCGCACCTATGCCTGGATGGTGCTCCTGCAACGCACCGGCGTCATCAACAAGACGCTGATGGGTCTCGGGATCATCGACCAGCCGCTGGCCCTGGTGAACAACCTGACCGGCGTCACCATCGGCATGACCTATATCATGCTGCCCTTCGTCATCCTGCCATTGACCGGCATCATCCGCGCCATCGATCCGGCGATCCCGCAAGCCGCCGCGCTCTGCGGTGCGAGCCGGACCCAGGTCCTGATCCGGGTGCTGCTGCCGCTCGCCCTGCCGGGGATCCTGTCGGGGGCGCTGATGGTCTTCGTGATGTCGCTCGGCTATTTCGTGACCCCCGCGCTGCTGGGCGGCACCGCCAACATGATGCTCGCCGAACTGATCGCCCAGTTCGTGCAATCGCTGGTCAACTGGGGGATGGGCGGGGCCGCCGCCTTTGTCCTGCTCGTGATCACCCTCGGGCTCTATGCCCTGCAAACGCGGCTCGTTGGAACCCGCCGGATGGGAGGCGTCTGATGCTCCTGAATTTCGAAGGCCTCGGTGCGTGGAAGGCTCCGCTCGTCGGTTTCACGATCCTCGTCGCGCTGTTTCTCCTGCTGCCGATCCTGTTCATCGTGGCGCTCAGCTTCGGCTCGTCGCAGTGGCTGATCTTTCCGCCGCCGGGCTGGACGCTGAAATGGTACCAGCAGCTCTTCGCCGATCCGCGCTGGATCGAGGCGGCGCTGACCTCGCTCCGGATCGGCCTCGTGGTGACGGTGGCCTCGGTCTTCCTCGGCCTGCTCGCGTCCTTCGGCCTCACTCGAGGCCGGTTTCGCGGGGTCGAGACGCTGCGGGCGCTGTTTCTCACCCCGATGATCCTGCCGGTGGTGGTGCTCGCGGTGGCGCTCTATGCCTTCTTTCTCAAGATCGGCCTGAATGGCACCTTCCTCGGCTTTGTCATCGCCCATACGATCATCGCCCTGCCATTCTCGATCATCGCGATCACCGGCGCGCTCGAAGGCTTCGACAAATCCATCGAGGACGCCGCCGTGCTCTGCGGCGCGAGCCCGCTCGAGGCCAAGATCCGCGTCACCCTGCCGGGCATCAGCCATGGCCTCTTCGCCGCCGCGATCTTCTCGTTCCTGATGTCCTGGGACGAGGTCGTGCTCGCGATCTTCATGGCAAGCCCCACCTTGCAGACCCTGCCGGTCAAGATCTGGACCACGCTGCGCCAGGATCTGACCCCCGTCATCGCCGCCGCCTCGACCCTGCTCGTCGGGCTCACCCTCATCCTCATGATCCTCGCCGCCCTGCTGCGCAAAGGAGACGCGACATGACCGCTCCCTATCTCCAGATTCAGGGCCTGCGTATGGAATTCGGCGATGTCGTCGCCGTCCATGATGTGACGCTCGACATCCGCCGGGGTGAATTCCTCACCTTCCTCGGTCCCTCCGGCTCGGGCAAGAGCACGACGCTTTATATCCTCGCGGGCTTTCAGCAACCGACCCGGGGCGATATCCTCCTCGAAGGCCGCACGCTCCTCGATCGCCCCTCGCACCAGCGCAACATCGGGATGGTGTTTCAACGCTATACCCTGTTTCCGCACATGACCGTCGGCGAGAACATCGCCTTCCCGCTCAGGGTCCGCCGCCGCCCCAAGGCTGAGATCACCGCCAAGGTCCGCGACATGCTGCGCCTCGTCCGGCTCGAAGGCTTCGAGGACCGTCGGGTGGCGAAAATGTCCGGCGGCCAGCAGCAGCGCGTCGCCCTGGCCCGCGCGCTCGCCTATGATCCGCCGGTGCTCCTGATGGACGAGCCGCTCTCCGCTCTCGACAAGAAACTGCGCGAGGAGATCCAGACCGAGATCCGCCGCATCCACCAGGAGACCGAGGTGACGATCCTCTATGTCACCCACGACCAGGAGGAAGCCCTGCGCCTGTCGGACCGGATCGCGGTCTTCAGCCAGGGCCGTGTCGACCAGGTCGGCACCGGCGCCGAGCTTTATGCCCATCCCGCGACCCGGTTCGTCGCCGAATTCATCGGCGACAGCGACGTGCTCTCGGCCGAGATCGTGGCAAGCCAAGGAACCGTCGCCGACCTCCGCCTTGGGGATGGGCTGGTGCGGGGCGTGCCGGTCCATGGCACCGCGAAACCGGGGGCCGCGACGCTGCTCCTGCGGCCCGAGCGGATCAGCCTGACCCGGGGGACCGGCGCGGGACTGCCGGTCACGGTCACCGACATCACCTTCCTCGGCAACACCTACCATATCGCCACCCGCACCGGCCGGGGCGAATCCCTCTCCGTCCGCCTGCCCTTTGGCGATCCGGTGGTGTCAGGCCTGATCCGCGGCGAGACGGTCTCGCTCGATTTCGACCCGGCGGCCGCCCATGTCTTCTGCTGAGCGCCCTGCGCGCCTGCGCATAGGGCGGAGCCCGGTCCGCCCCACCCACACCCCCAACCGAGGGCGGAACCACGGGCCCCCCGGTCCCCAACGGCCCCCCGC
>JBMDWT010000053.1:0-27224 GCA_048594665.1 Amaricoccus sp.
CCGCCAGGAGCCGAGAACGTAGATCAATCGAAAGAGGTTTGGCCATCCATGCTGGCCTCCTTCGCCAGCACGGATTCTGAATCAGAAATCACACCCGCCGGGAATCCCCATGCGATTCAAAACGGTCGAAAAACGCGCTAAACATCCCTTCGAACCCGGTTGTTGGCCCTCAATGTCGCAGTTCAATGGCAAAGCTCGGTTGCCGATGTCCGTTGTGCCTCGGACAGGCGCTGCGCAATGCGCCCTACCGGACGGGGCAATCACGTGTCGGGAATTCGTCGAGCGTAAGGGGCGCTCCGGTGATTGTGCTCGGCACCTGATAGGTGCGCTGAATGAATACCATCGCGGTGCCAGGGTCGATCACACTGGCCGTGACATGGAGATCCACGCGTTGCCGGGACAGGGCGCCCGCGAGTGTTGCCTGACATTCGGCCAGTTCATAGGCAACGGCTGCTTCGTCGCTCGCCACGCCACCATGGCTTTTCAAGCCCGCGGCTAGGCAGGCGTCCAGTGCTCCCGGGTCCGGCATCATTTGCTCAGCTGGGCCGAAACCGGAGATTCCGAACTGAGCGCGGACATCGCCGTCGAGGTTGGCCGGCAACTCCACTGTGCCGTCGGACCCAGAAACACTTAGCACCTCATTGGCATATGTGAGACCAACGGCCTCGCGACCATTTGATCCCGCCGGACACTGAAACCCGATCTCCGCCGCCCGCGCGGCACCGAGCATACCCAGGACACACAGTGCCACGCCAAGAAGGAAGAACCGCGAGGATATTGATCGAAGGCTTGCAGGCCCGCAGAATGCCAAACATTCGAATAGGTTCATTCCGGAGGCCTCCAAACCGTCGGATTCGTCACGATTTTACAGATCCCGCCGCCCAGGCGATAGCCTGCCGCATATGAGAACCCCTCCCCCCGTCTGGATGTCAGAGAAATTTCCTCAGCGGGCTTTGCCCTGGCAGGTTTTACCTCTGCGCAATCCGAGGCGGTATATGCGTCCAGCCGAGTGACAAGATACGCGGCGGACTGGGTGAGCAGTCCAAGCCGGCATCTGGGGCCGGCTTGGCCAAAATATCTCGCACTCCAATAAAGGATGATCGCGGATTTTATCTTTGGCCGATAAGGAGGCCTTGGTATCGGGCAGCTGGCAGGCACATGGATTTGCGATCCGGTTACGGGCGATTCATGAAGATCGGCTAGGGCTCGTGTCGCGGCAGTCGAGCCGCGATCACATGAGCCGGGGATCCCATTGGCCAAATCCTTGCATCAATCCAACGCTCCGGCGGTCGAGGAAGGCTATCCCGAGCATTATCCCGATGGTCGGCCACTTGATGAGATCACCTATATCGAGGCGAAGATCATCCTGCATGGCGAGCGGTTCGTCAGCGTGCGCAGTTTCTTTGATTTTTCGCGCATCATGTGCAAGGCGGCGAAGGCAACCGGAGTTGATTTCGACGGGAGCGAGGTAGAGGGCGTGCGCCCACTGATCCGGGAAGTGCTGTTCCTCGATACACGGGATTTCGCGCTCTACAACAGTGGCTTCATCCTGCGGCGGCGCACCCATTACGAGGACGGTTTTCCGACGGGTGACCCGGAGCTGGTATGCAAGTTTCGGCATCCGGACCGGACAACAGCGACTCTCAAGGATATGCGGCCGCATGTGCCGGGCGATTACCGGATCAAGTTCAAAGAAGAGCTGCTGCCGCTGAAGGACCGGCTCGGAGGGATACGGACACTTTATTCGCATACGGTGGACGTGCGGGGACATGCCAGCGCAATCCAGGATGAGCAGAGCGCGGCGCATCGTCTAGCGAGCATGTTCCCTGTGCTGGAGCCGGTATTCAGTGGCAAGCGCGAGCATGTACAGCTCGTGAACCGCACCGCGGTCGAGGAGGTGCTGCAGCCCCTCGGGCGGCTCGATTTCGGCAAGGGCGTCTATGCCGACAGCAATGTCTCCGTCTGGCGCGCCCGGGGCGACCAGCGGCAACTGGTGGGGGAGTTTTCCTATCAGATGCGCTTTGAACGGCGGGCGGATTTGAATGCAAAGGCGGTCGAGCGGAGCAATGCCTTTTTCATCGAAGTTCAGAAACTGGCCAAGGACTGGGTATCGCTTGGGACGACCAAGACCGGCGTGGTCTATCGTCTGAGGGGCAATCCGCCGCGCAGCCATGAGTGAAACGCCGGGTCTTGCGCGGATCTTCCAGGTATTCCTCGTCATCGGGGCGACGAGTTTTGGCGGCGGCGTGGTCGCCTATCTGCGCACGGCGCTTGTCGGCCGGCAGGCCTGGCTCGATGACGAGACTTTCCTTGAACTGCTGTCGATCTGTCAGTCGCTGCCGGGCCTCAATGCCTCGAACATGGCAATTCTCGTTGGGGACCGCCTGCGGGGTATGGCGGGGGCGGCGGTGGCACTGACGGGGATCTGCCTGCCGGGTGGGGTGCTGATGACGCTCGCGGCGATCCTCTATCGGGGAGCGTCGGGGCCGGGCGGGATCGGCAACGCGGTTCTGCATGGCGTTTCGGCGGGGGCCGTGGGGATGGTTCTGGCAGTGTCAATGCAACTTGGTCTCAAGACCGTCCACCGGGCTTCCGATATTGTCTTCGTGGTTTTGACGATCCTTGGGGTAACAGTCCTGCATCTGTCGGTGCCGGTGGTCCTTGGCCTTGTCGGCGGGTTGGCGATCCTTTGGTATCGGCCACGCGCGGGTAGGGAGTAATGGAGCAACTGCCGGCGCTAATCCGGGTCTTTTCCTACCTGTCGCTGCTGACCATCGGCGGAGGTATGGCCGCCTTTCCCGAGCTGCGTCATCTGACGGTGGACGTTCATCAATGGCTTACCTTCAAGGAGCTCGTTCACCTCTATACCATTGGCCAGATGGCACCGGGACCGAACATGATGATGGTCGCGGCAATCGGGCAATGGGTGGCCGGACCTATTGGCGCACTCGTGGTCATCGCCGCCTTCTTTGTGCCCTCGGCTTTCCTGACCCTGATGGTCGGGCGAATCTGGAACCGGCTTGGCGCCTGGCCTTGGCGGGCCTCGATTCAGCATGGTCTCGCCCCGGTCTCCATCGGCCTCCTTTTCGCGGGTGTCATCAGCATTGGCGAGGGTGTTCTGACCAGTTGGGTAAGTTGCATGATGGGCGCCGTCGTCTTTGCGATCCTGATGTCCTGCCGCATCAACCCACTTTATCTGATGGGCGCGGCGGCGATGGTAGGAGCTGTGGCCTTCTGAGGCGTCGCGATTGAATTCAGAGAATCCCCGACGCAATGATCTTGCCCCGTGTTCGCAGGGGCACCAGAAATTCCTGCAAATTAATGCAAGCACCGCCGCGTCACAAAATCCGGACGATGGAGCGATCTGGTTCGAAACCACATTGTCACCGTCGTCGGCCCGGAAACTTTCACGGCCTTTGTTCCTCCGGCGGGAGTAATCCTGCGCGTTGCGTCCATCGAGAGCCCCTCCGAATATCAACATGGGGGCCCGTGCGGACATCAGCGGAACAGGCCTGACGAGAACTCACCTCAAAGGGTCGATTGGCAGGTGTGAACCGCTTGCCCATTCAAACGTTCGCCATGGTGGCAATCGAGGTGTGATATGGATCGTCCAAGTTTTAGCTTAGGCATCGAGGAAGAATATCTGATCGTCCACCCAGCAAGCCGGGATGTCGTATCCGAGCCAGGGGACGCCTTTTTCGCGGCCTGCCGCGCGGCACTCGGGGATCAGGTTTCCGTCGAATTCCTGCAATGCCAAGTGGAAGTTGGCACCCGGCCCCACCGCACGGTCGCCGAGGCTGTCACGGAGCTGAGGCTGCTGCGAGGTGCGATTTCCGAGACCGCGAAAGCTTTTGGTTATCGGGCCATCGCCGCCTCCACACACCCTTTCGCGCGGTGGCGCGATCAGAGCCACACGCGCAAGGAACGCTACGAGGGTATCTGGTCTGACATCGGTCAACCCGCCAATCGGTTGATGATCTGCGGAATGCATATGCATGTTGGGATCGAAGATGACGATCAGCGGATCGATCTGATGAATCAGGTCGCATATTTTTTGCCGCATCTTCTGGCCCTCAGCGCATCCTCGCCCTTCTGGGAGGGCCGGGACACCCGTCTTGCAAGTTACCGCCTGACGGTGATGGACGCCTTGCCACGCACGGGGCTTCCCGATGCGATGACGAGCTTCTCGGAGTACAGGCAATTGGTCGATCACCTTGTCACGGCCGGTTGTATCGAGGATGCCACCCGGATCTGGTGGGATATCCGCCCATCGGACCGCTTTCAAACGCTTGAGCAGCGGGTCACTGATATCTGTCCGCGCCTCGCCGATGTGGCGGCCCTCGCCGCGCTCTATCAGTCGCTTCTGGCCTTCCTCTATCGGCTCCGCTGCGAGAACCGGCAGTGGCGGCGCTATCCCACCACTCTCATCCTCGAAAACCGCTGGCGTGCGCAGCGCCACGGATCCGGGGGCGAACTCGTCGATCACGGCAGGCGCAGGCTTACCAGCATGTCCGCGCTGGTCGAGGAACTGATCGGACTGACGCTCGAGGACGCCCGCGCGCTTGGTTGCGCCGAGGAATTGACGGATCTGCGCCGGATCGTCGTCGAAGGCACCTCCTCCACTCATCAGCGCCGGATCCATGCCCAGGCCCTGGAGCAGGGCGCGGACACCGAGGAAGCCCTGCGGGCGGTGGTGGATGCCTTGATCGAGAGCTTTCCGGGAGACGCCACCCCCATCCTCGCGTGACAAAAGGAGCCCGGCGGCTCACAGCGGGAGCGATGCGCCCGGATTTTACCAGACAGAGGCTCCCGGATGGATATCTACCTGGTTTTTCTCACCCTCGTCGGCGTCGTGGTTCTCCTGACGGCCTGGTTGCCCCTGGTACTGCGGGACTTGCCCCTGTCGCTTCCCATTGCCTGCATCGGTCTCGGCGCCCTGATCGGAAAATCGTTTCTCTCCTCGGTTCTGGAAGCCAATCCCCTCGAGAGCCGGCTCCTCACCGAACATCTGACCGAGTTCGTGATCATCGTGGCCCTGATGGGCGCTGGCCTGAGGATTGATCGCCCCCTCGACATGCGGCAATGGGCGCTGGTCTGGCGGTTGCTCGGCGTTGCCATGCCCCTGACCATCCTTCTCATCACCGCTCTCGGCTGGGGTCTGCTCGGTCTCGGCCTCGCCTCGGCGCTGCTGCTCGGAGCGGCGCTTGCTCCGACCGATCCGGTTCTGGCGAGCGACGTACAGGTCGGACCGCCGGGGGACAGCGGCGAGGATGAAGTCCGTTTCGCTTTGACCGCCGAGGCCGGGTTGAACGACGGGCTGAGCTTTCCCTTCGTCTATCTCGCCATAGCGCTCGCCGCCTCCCAGGAGACCGGGGCGCCGGTGGTCCTGGACTGGCTGATGATGGATGTGCTCTGGCGACTGGCCGCGGGGGTCGGGGTCGGATGGATGGTGGGCCGGGCGCTTGGCCATGTCACCTTCCGCCTGCCCGCCCGCTCCAGACTCTCGCGGACCGGCGACGGATTCGTGGCCCTCGGCTTTACCCTCCTGAGCTATGGCCTGACCGAACTGGTCCATGGATATGGTTTCGTCGGGGTCTTTGTCGCGGCGCTGACCTTGCGGGCCTCCGAACGGGAGCATGACTATCACGAGAACCTGCATGCCTTCGCGGAACAGATCGAACGGCTCCTCATGATGGTGCTGCTCGTCTGCTTCGGTGCGGCCATCGCGGCCGGATCCATTTTCGATGGATTGAGCTGGCCGGTCGTCATCGTGGCCCTCCTGATCGTCCTGGTGGTTCGGCCGCTCTGCGGCTGGATCGGCCTGATCGGGGCAAAGCCCCCTCCGAGGGAAAAGGCGGTCATCGCCTTCTTCGGGATCAGGGGGCTGGGATCCTTCTATTATCTCGCCTTCGCCTTGGGGATACGGGAGTTCGATCAGCCCGGGATCCTCTGGGTTACGGTCTGTTTCGTGGTGCTTCTGTCGATCCTTTTGCATGGGATATTGGCAACGCCGGTGATGCGTCATCTGGACCTCGGACGCCGCCGCTGAACCCCCGAACCGCCGAGCCTGCGGGTATCCGGAAAAGTGTCCGCGGCCGGACAGGCTATAATATATTGATTTTAAAGTGAAATTACAAAAGGGTGGTCTGGTCCGCGATGCGCGGTCGTCATCCGGAACCCGGCCGATCCAATGCGCCGACCGGGACAGATCCAGCCGTTCCGGACTTCGGTACCCGATCGCCAAGGGGCCGACGGCCACGGCCGGGAGCCGGGCGATGATCTGAACGGGCTGTGATGTGCGCGCGGCGCGGTTGGGGTTAGACTGAGGCACGTGCCCATGTGACCAGGAAACGAAACAAAGGAGCCACCCATGTGTGAGAAAGATGCCTTCAAGCCGGGCGAACGCCTCCGGTTGACGCGGCGGGCCTTTGGCGCGGCGGCGGGAGCGGCGGGGATCGGCGTCCTGTGGCGCGGTGCCGCCAGGGCCGCGGAGCTGACCGGGAGCGATGTCGAGATCGGCACGCCGGATGGCACGATCGATGGATATTTTGTGCATCCGGCGGCGGGCAAGGCGCCCGGGGTCATCATCTGGCCGGATATCTTCGGGCTGCGCCCCGCCTTCCGGCAGATGTCCGACCGGCTGGCCGGGGACGGCTATGCGGTTCTGGTGGTGAATCCATTCTATCGCGATGCCAAGGGCGCGGTGGTGAGCGAAAACGAGGAGCTGTTCGGGGCGATCGACCGGCTGCGGCCCTATGCCAAGAAGCTGACACCCGCGGCGGTGGTGTCGGATGCGACGGCGATGACGGCCTGGCTCGATACCCAGGGCGCGGTGGACACGAACCGGAAGATCGGGGTCATGGGCTTCTGCATGAGCGGATCCTATGTGATCCGCGCCGCCGCCGCCCTGCCCGACCGGGTCGGCGCGGGGGCCTCGTTTCATGGCGGGGGAGTTGCGACCGGCGCACCCGACAGCCCGCATCTGCTGGCCCCCGAGACCAGGGCGACCTTTCTCTTTGCCATCGCCGAGAACGATGACGCGGAGGATCCGGAGTCCAAGATCCGTCTCAAGGAGGCGTTTGGCGACCGGGCGGTGGTCGAGGTCTATCCGGCCCAGCATGGCTGGGTTCCGCCGGATTCGCCCCGCCATGACACGGCGCAGGCCGAGAGGGCCTGGTCGCAACTGCTCGCCCAATTCGGGGGGGCGCTGGCCTAGAGCCATTCGATATGGCGCATTTTTCGGGTCGGGAAACCGAATAGGTTTGCGCTGAAAATGTTTTGGGACTTTGTTTTATCGCGATGTCTCATCGAAGGGACCCATTCGATGAGGCATCGCGTAAATCCAAACGAAGGGAGCACTGGACGCGGGCCAGTGCGAACCGACACGGCTCTGGCCGGAGGGCGCGGTGATGAACCGTGCCCGAATGACATGGGATTTGTGTCCCGCCCTCGATTCGTGGCGAAAGAGGAAAAATGACCCCGGAGGCCTCTCGGGACAACATATTGATACTCCCCACCGGCGAATCTTTGAAATGGCAACCGGCGCCCGGACGCGTCAGAATACACGACAAGACGAATCGTGTTTTGGAGTCGATCCATGTCCCTCCGTGTCGCAGGTTTCCCCGGAAGCCTCAGCAAGCCATCGAGGACGCGTGCCCTGGTCGATCCGACCGTTGTCCGACCCGTGGCGTTCCGGGGGGCGAAAGGCCTCTCTTCTGAACGCGCCGACCTCTTGGCCTCGCTTGGTCAGGTCGTCGGGCGCGGGGCCGCGGGTCACGGTTTTCCGCGGATCGCGGGCGACGGCGGGCGGCGATGTCTCCGCCTCGCCGGGGATTTTGTCGATGGTCCACCGGCGAGGGATGTTCTTCCTGACGGGCCCGACCGGGCGGTGAACCGGTCCGGCGCTCGCCTTGATCCATAACCAAGACCGACCCCCCCTCTGAAACAACACCGATCCGTGCCAGCCGACCTCGCGTAGCCACCCGCGAAGGTCGTGCCTGAACCCCGTACCCCCCCTGTGGAAACACCGGGCTTTTTTCGAAAGACCCCATATCATGACCCGCAAGATTCGCCTTGGCGCCTTTCTCCCCGGTGGCGGCCAGCATATCGCGGCCTGGCGCCATCCGGACAGTCCGGCCGACGGCGCGACCAGCTTCGATTTCCATCTGACGCTCGCGCGCGAAGCCGAGCGTGGCTTGTTCGATGCCTATTTCCTCGCCGACAGCCTGAGCATCGCCTGGGGGGGAGGGATCGAAGGCGGCAATGCCAAGGTGGCGGGCTTTGAGCCGGTGACGCTGTTTTCGGCGCTGGCCCCCCTGACGAAGAATATCGGCTTTATCGCCACGGCCTCCACGACCTATGAGGAGCCCTATAATCTCGCCCGGAAATTCGCCTCGCTCGATCTGATCTCCGGGGGGCGGGCCGGTTGGAACGTGGTGACGACGGCGACCGAGAGTGCCGCGCATAATTTCAACCTCGACCAGCAGCATCCGCATGCCGTCCGGTATCGCCGCGCCGCCGAGCATGTCGATGTGGTGAAAAAGCTGTGGGACAGCTTTGAAGACGATGCCTTCGTGCGCGACAAGGAGACGGGTCTGTTCTTCGATCCCGCCAGGGTTCATGACACCGATCACAAGGGAGAGCATTTCAAGGTCAAGGGGCCGTTGAACATCAGCCGCTCGGCGCAGGGCCATCCGGTGATCGTCCAGGCGGGTCAGTCGGACGATGGACGCGCGCTGGCCGCCGCCACGGCGGAGGTGATCTTCACCGCCCATCAGAAGCTCGACACGGCGCAGGAGTTCTATCGCGACATCAAGTCCCGGGCGCGGGGGGGCGGGCGGAACCCCGATCATATCCTGATCATGCCCGGTGTGTCGCCCTTCGTGGGCCGGACCGAGGCGGAGGCGCGCGGGAAGTATGACCGGCTGACCGACCTTATTCTGGAAGCGGATGGGATTGCGCTGTTGAACGGGCTGACGGGGGGCACCCTGGATCTGCGCGGCTATGATCTGGACGGTCCGCTGCCTCCTGCCCCGCCGACCGAGGGGATGAAATCGCGCCAGGCTCTGATCCGGCAAATCGCGGACGAAAACAACTTCACCATTCGCCAGCTCTATCAATGGGTGGCCAGTGCCCGGGGTCATTTCACCGTGGTCGGCACAGCGGAGCAGATCGTCGATACGCTTGAGGACTGGTTCAAGAACGAAGGCGCGGACGGGTTCAACATCCTGCCGCCCTGGCTTCCGACGGGGCTGAGCGATTTCGTCGATCTGGTGGTGCCGGAACTGCAACGGCGCGGCCTGTTCCGCACGGAATATGAAGCCAGCACCCTGCGCGGCAATCTCGGCCTGCCGTTTCCCGAGAACTGCTGGACGGCGCTGCGCGGCGCGGCCCATGCCGCGGAGTGATGCCATGACCTTTCAGAGCATTGACACATCCACCCGTCCGCGATCCCTTGAGATCGCACTGCCGCGCCGGGCGATCGAAGCCGGACAGGTCGCCCTGTCCCGCTATGGCGCGCTGGTGGGATTTCTGCTGCTGTGGGAGGTCGCGGCCACGGCGGCCTGGGTCAATCCGACCATCTTTCCGCCGTTGCACGAGATCTTCGCGGTAACGTGGAAGGCGCTCGCCTCGGGGCGGCTCCTCGGCGACATTGCCATCAGCCTTCAGCGCGCGGGCATCGCCTTTGGCGCGGCCGTGGCGCTTGGCATTCCGCTCGGCCTGCTCATGGGACAGACGCGGTCGGTGGAACAGGCGCTCGATCCGATCCTGCAACTGTTCCGCCAGACCTCGGCCCTGGCGATCTATCCCGTCTTCATCCTGTTCCTCGGCCTGGGAGAAGCCTCCAAGGTCGCGGTAATCTTCTGGGCCACCCTGTTCCCGATCCTGCTCTCGACCATCGGCGGGGTGAAGGAAGTCGACCCCAAGATCATCGAGATGGCGCGGACCTTCGGCGCGAACCGGCTGGCCGTGTTCCGGCGCATCGTGCTGCCGGCCAGTGTGCCGGCGATCTTTGTGGGGTTGCGGCTTTCGGCGACGACCGCGCTCCTGCTTCTGATCGCGGCGGAGATGATCGGAGCGAACAAGGGCCTGGGGTTCCAGGTGATGAACGCCCAGTACAATTTCGAAATTCCCATGATGTTCGGCGCGATCTTCCTGCTCGCGGCCCTCGGGCTCTCTGCGAACACTGCGCTGGTCGCGCTCCAGCGACGCCTGTGCCGTTGGTCCGACATCGCGCGCTGACCCGGACATCTCTCAGAACACCTAAAGAAAGCTACTGACATGACGAATATTTTCCGTACCTTTGCCCTGACGGCGCTCTTGTCGGGCACAGCGACACTGGTCACGGCCGAGGATGTGACCCTGCGCTATCTGGCCACACAGGGCGGGCTCTCGGCATTCGAGCTGGCCGATGAGCTCGGCTATTTCGACGGCACCGGCATCAAGATCGAAAACGTGGGCTATGCCCAGGGCGGACCGGCCTCGCTTGTGGCCCTGGCGGGAGGCAGCGTCGACATCGGTTCCGCCGCGACCTCCGCGGTCCTCAATTCCATCGCGGCCGGCAATGACTTCGTGGCGGTCTATCCGTCTAACGGCATCAACGACCAGGTGCAGTCGATCTTCTATGTGCTCGACGACAGCCCGATCAAATCCATCGCCGATATCCAGGGCAAGACCATCGCGGTGAACACGCTCGGGGCGCATCTGGACTACACGGTGCGCGAGGCCTTGCATCAGGCCGGTCTGCCGGAGGATTCCGCCAATCTGGTGGTCGTGCCGGGGCCGCAGCTGGAACAGGTGCTGCGCTCGAAACAGGTCGATATCACCGCCTTTGGCTACTGGCAGACCACCTTCGAGGGCGCGGCCCGCAAGACAGGGGGGATCCGGCCGATCTTCGATGATACCGACGTTCTGGGCGACATCGCGGGAGGCTTCATCGTGCTGCGCCGCGACTGGATCGAGGCGCATCCGGAACAGGCGAAAGCCTTCCTCGACGGGTCTGTGAAGGCGCTGGACTATGCGCGCGAGCATCCCGAGGAAACCAAGGCGATCTTTGCCAAGGCGCTGGCCGAGCGGTCCGAAAATCCCGATGTGGCGCAGTATTTTCTCGGATACGGCGTGCGTCCCGGCGGGTTGGCGGTGGATCGGGACATTCAGTTCTGGATCGATGTTCTGGTGCGGGAAGGCAAGGTCCCGGCGGGCAAGCTGGATGTGACGCAGGTTCTCTATACCTCGGCGGACCGTCCAGTCACCAACTGAGGCAGGCATCATGAGCGTGGTCGAGAACACCCGCGGCGGAGAGGTCACGATTCGTGGCCTCTCCAAGTCCTTCTCGCTGAACGGGCAGCGATTGAATGTCCTGCGGGACCTCCGGCTTGATATCCGCGGCGGTGAAAGCCTTGCCATCGTCGGCCCGTCGGGTTGCGGCAAGACGACATTGCTCCGGATATTGGCGGGCCTTGAATCGCCCGACCAGGGCGAGGTCCTGATCGACAACCGCCGCGTCCAGGGTGTCGGCACCGAGCGCGCCATCATCTTTCAGGAACCGCGGCTGCTGCCCTGGCTGACGGTTCTCGGCAATGTCGCCTTCGGTCTCGAAGTCCGCGGCCTCTCCAAGACAGAGGCCAAGGCGCGGGCGCGGCATTATATCCAGCTGGTGGGTCTGGCAGACTTCGAGACCGCATATCCCCGGCAATTGTCAGGCGGCATGGCGCAGCGTGTCGGCATTGCCCGGGCCTTGACGGTGCAACCGGAGATCCTGCTGCTGGACGAGCCGCTTGGCGCGCTGGATGCCATGACCAAGCTGACCATGCAGGAGGAGCTGGCGCGGATCTGGCGGGAGGAGAGGGTCACCATGATCCTGGTGACGCACGATCTGGAGGAAGCGATCTATCTGGCCGACCGGGTGCTGGTCCTGTCAAAGGGGGTCGGCGCTGTGCCGCGCCTGATCGACATCGGCCTTTCGCGTCCGCGCGACCGGAGCGAAAGCGGATTTGTCGCCATGCGCCGCCGTCTCATGGCGGAGTTCGGGCTCCACTGACCGGCACCACCAACCCGCCGAGGCATTGGGGCGCTGGCCGGACCAGCCGCGCGGTCTGCGCCCCGATCCGGGCGAAACCTCGGTCGGCCAACCTGTTCCCGTTGGCGGCCGCGCCGATGCCCAAGGGCAGGGCCTCCGAGGGTATCGGCGACCGTTCAGTGCCCCCGGGACCCTTCCCGAACAGGCTCCTTGTCCTTTACCCCTCGCAGGATCCGCCCTGCGCCCTCGAAAAGCCGGGCGAGATGCGCCTCGACCGGAGTGCCTTGCGACAGGGGAACTTCGACGGAGACGACCGCTTCCCGCGGCGCCGCCGCCAGGAGTTCGACGAGCGGCAGCTCCCCTGCCCCGGGGGCAAAACGTCCGGTCCGCGCCTCCGCGATCCGTGCCTCGTCCGTTTCCGGCCCGGCCCCTCGGACATCGCAGAGCTGGACGTGGCGGACGCGGGCATGGGGTGCCGCGGCGAGTGCCGGGATCGTGCCGCCGTTGCGGAAGAAATGCAGCGCATCGACGAGGACACCGGCATTCGCACACCCCGCCGCCTCGACCACGGCGAGGCTGTCGGCGAAGGACCGCGTCGGCCGCCAGCCCATGTTTTCGAGATCGACCGCCATGCCCACCTCGGCGGCCACCGCGCAGAGCGCGGCGAAGCGCGCAATCAGGCGCTGGCGGTCGGGATCGTCACCACAGACGCTGAGCCGCCGGGCACCCAGATCGGCCGCGTCCGCGAGCACGGGCAGAGCGGCGGCGGGATCGAAGCCGGGGCCGATGACCACGAATTCGATGTCATGGAGCGCCAGGCCGGTGTCATCGAGGCGCCGCCGGACCTCCCGCGCCGCCGTGCTTCCGGCCTTGAGCGTATAGAACGGCGCACCGGGAAAGGCCGGGAACAGGCGCAGCCCGACAGCGCCGAAGCCCGCGGCGGCGGCGGCGGCGACAAGCTCCGCCGGCTCAAGCTCGATCGCCGAGAAATGCGCAAGGCCGATCGGTCTTCGCAGCGGTATATCCATCCGTTTTCCCTTCCGAAAATTCACCTCTAGAGGGATTTCCAATCTGATTGCACCGGATCATCCGCTCTATGATTTTGTTTTGTCTCGATTTCTTAATCGGCAGGTGATTCCGCCTGCTTGGAAATCGCTCTCGCTATTTGATATTGCGCATTTTCGAGCCGCGAAACCGAATACACTTTCGCTGAAAATGCTCTATTGGATGCCATGCTCCTCAAGGTGCCGTCGCAGATTGGTCGCGGTGCGCGAAAGATGCTCACCGAGCCGCTCGCAGGCATAATCCCCATCGCGCGCCACGGCCGCCTGGGCGATCTCGCTATGCTCCATCATCACATCGCGGTCGCCCGAGGTCCGTCGCAGGAACGTCCGCCGATAGCGATCGTTCAGATTGAGCAGCATCGAACAGAATCGCAGCAGAATCGGCATTCCGCATCCCGCGATCAATGTCAGGTGGAAGGTGCGATGCGCCCCCTCCCAGGCCTCGAGCGTTTCGGGCCGGGCCGCGTCGCGCTCGGTCCGGTTCAGGAAATGCAGGGCCCGCATCACGTCGCTCTCCCAGGCGAGATCCCCCCGGCGCATCGCTTCGCGCAGGGCATAGGTCTCGAACTGGTCGCGCAGCCGCGCGATCTCCTCAAAATCGGCGAGCGAGACCGGCGCCACCCGATAGCCGCGATTGTCCTCGAAGAGCACGAGCCCGTCGGAGATCAGCCGGGCCAGCGCCTCGCGCAGTGGGCTGAGGCTGACCTGGAACTCGGTCTTGGCTGCGTCGAGGTTGATCTTGGCCCCCGCCGGCATCGCACCGGAGATAATGGCCTCGCGCAGGCGGGCCACGAGCTGACTGGAGATCGTGTTCTTGCCGTCGTCCGCGCCTGGGATGGGAGCGGTGCCGAAAGGCAATGCCATTTTGCCCGCCATAGGCGATTCCTCCTGCTTCATCGACAGTGCTATATAAAAACGATTATTCTTGTCAAACCTGTCGCGTGAGCACGCGGACCATCCCTGCCCAAAATACCTATAAATAAGATATCACCCGGAGAAGGCCCGGGTTTCGATACCTGTCCCGTCATTCTCTCACATCGATCCTTTACAAATAATCGATGATATGGCAGTCGGCTGGTATCAGGCAGGGAGGAAGCCATGGCCATCAAGACAGAGGCCGATGTCACCGAAGCCGTCACCAGAGTGATGGAACAGACCACGGACCCGCGCCTGCGGGAGATCATGGTCGCACTGGTGCGCCACCTGCACGGCTTCATCCGCGAAGTCCGGCTTACGGAGGAGGAGTTCCGCGACGCGACCGCGCTGTTGAACGAGATCGGCAAGCTCGCGAGCGACACGCACAATGAATTCGTGCTCATGTCGGGCTCGCTCGGTGTCTCGACGTTGGTCTGCCTCCTGAACAACGGCGACGGCGGCCAGACCGAGACGTCGCAATCGCTGCTCGGCCCGTTCTGGCGGCTGAACAGCCCGCGTGTCGAGAATGGCGGCACGATCATCCGCTCCGACACGCCCGGTACGCCGCTCTTCGTTTCCGCTCGCGTCCAGGACCGCGACGGCAACCCGATCGCCGGGGCCGAGGTCGATGTCTGGCATGCCTCCCCGGTCGGGCTCTACGAGAACCAGGATCCGGATCAGGCCGAGATGAACCTGCGTGGCAAATTCACCACAGATGCCGACGGGCGCTTCTGGTTCTGGACGGTGAAGATGATCGGCTATCCAATCCCGACCGATACCGTGGTCGGCCGCCTCCTGAGGGCACAGAACCGTCATCCCTACCGCCCGGCGCATCTCCATGCCCTGGTCTTCAAGGAAGGCTACAAGACGCTGATCAGCCAGGTCTTCGATCCCTCCTGCCCTTGGATCGACTCGGACGTGCAGTTCGGCGTGACCCAGGCACTGACCGGGGATTTCGTGGTCCATGACGAACCCGCCCCGGACCGGCCGGACGTTCCGGCCCCCTGGCTCCAGCTTTCCTACACCTATGTCATGGAACCGGGCGAGGCGAAGCTGCCGCGCGCCCCGATCAAGTGAGATGCCGATGACCGAAGACGAACTCCGCGCCGCCGCCGACTCGATCCTGAACGCGGAAAAGACCCGTGTCCCCGTGGTCCAGCTTTCCAAGACCTATCCGGGCATGCAGCTCGCCGACGCCTACCGGGTCCAGGATCTCTGGGCCGAGGCGCGCCTCGCCGCCGGTGCCAAGGTGGTGGGGCACAAGATCGGCCTCACCTCGCGCGCGATGCAGCTAGCGTCGAAAATGACCGAGCCCGATTATGGCCGCATCCTCGACGATGCGCTCTACAGCGACGGGGCCCGCGTCCCGGTCAGCCGTTTCATCAAGCCGCGGATCGAGGTCGAACTGGCCTTTGTCATGGGCGCGGATCTCTCGGGCACTGGCACCCGGGTGCATGATGTGCTGCGCGCCACCGAATTCGTAACGCCCGCCCTGGAGATCATTGATTATCGCACCGAAGTGCCGCGTGCCATCGTCGATACCATCGCTGACAACGCGGCCTTCGGCGCCATCGTGCTGGGCGGGCGTCCCGTGCGGCCCTTCGACGTGGATTTGCCGCGGGTGGGGGCGGTTCTCTCGCAGAATGGCGTCATCGAGGATACCGGCCTCGCCGCCGCGATCATGGGTCATCCAGCCGCCGGCATTGCCTGGCTGGTCAACAAGCTCGCCGGGGTCGGGGCCGGTCTGAGCAAGGGAGATATCGTCCTTGGCGGCTCCTTTACCCGGGCGCTCGATATCAAGGCGGGCGACGTGATCCAGGCCGATTACGGCCCGCTCGGCGCCATCGGCATCTCGTTCTCGGGGGAGTGAGGCATATGGATCTGCCGCGCAATGCCTTCAAGGCCGCCCTCGGGGAGGGACGGAGCCAGATCGGCCTCTGGTCCTCGCTTCCTGGCTCCTATGTCGCTGAAGTGCTGGCCGGGGCCGGTTATGACTGGCTGCTGCTCGATACGGAACATAGCCCCGGCGACCCGTTGACCGTTCTGCCGCAGCTTCAGGCGGTCGCCCCTTATCCAACCGCCGCCGTGGTTCGGCCCGCGACGAACGACCCGGTCCTGATCAAACGCTTTCTCGACATCGGGGCGCAGACCCTGCTTATCCCCTATGTACAGTCGCCCGAGGAGGCCGCCGCCGCCGTGGCCGCCATGCGCTATCCGCCCGCCGGCATCCGCGGCGTCTCGGCTTTGACGCGCGCCACCCGCTTTGGCCGCGTCAAGGATTACGCAACGCGGGCCGAGGAGGAACTCTGTCTGCTCGTACAGGTCGAGACCGGGGAAGCGCTCGATCGACTGGAGGCGATCGCGGCGACCGAGGGCGTGGATGGTGTCTTCATCGGGCCAGCGGATCTCGCCGCGAGCCTCGGTCACCCCAGCGCCGCCGGCCATCCGGAGGTCGTCGCCGCCGTCGAGGGCGCCATCGCCCGCATCCGCGCCGCCGGCAAGCCCGCGGGCATTCTGACCCCCGACGTAACCTTTGCAAAGCGTTGCATCGAACTCGGCACCACCTTCACCGCGATTGGCGTAGACGCGGGCCTTCTTGCGCGTCAATCCGAAGCGCTCCTGGCCAAGTTCCGATCCTGACGACCCTTGGATCGTCCGTGCGCCTCACACGGAACAAGGATTGAACCGGCAGTCTTGTTTCGTATCTTTCTGGCGGCGCACGATGATCTGGTGGCTGATCGCTGGGCTGTCGCTTCCCGTCCGTGATCTTGCCGGAAAAGCCCCGATTGTTCTTCCTGACCCTCTCTCAAAGCGCAGGGAATGCCTGCCCTTCCCGCCAGCACTCCATTTTGCCACGTCGGGCAAATCCACAGGCAGGGCGTGATCATCGCCACCACCGCCGACCACGATGGCGATCCCAAGGCTCAGATCCGCATGGGGCATTGGATAACGTGAGCAGCCCAGACACCGGGCGGCTCAACGGGAGGAGAGGGAACGATCCGCGCCTGTCCCATCCGGTGCCTGGACGGGGCGCAGGCGAATAATCCCATGATGGAAACCTACCGGGGCGGCGCTCGGCTGTTACTCAAGAAACACGGATACATTCCAAAACCGGAGAAGAGGAGGAGATCCGGAGCGAGCTCGAACCTCTGGATGCGTTCGCCAATCACATCCGGCAATTCTCCGGAATTGTATTTTCCCGCAAGCCCTCGCACCCCTTCGAAACGATGCCTTGCGGAGCATTGCCGATAGGGTTGCCCTTCCACGGTCGAGGCACCGAAGCTCCTGAGAGAACGCGCCTGGCGGAGGTATCGTGCTTGATCCAGACACAAACTCGCGCCGGAGCGACGGCGACCGCCTCTCGGAAACGCTCCCGCGAGGAGATCGGGCCTTCCGCGCGGACGCGAGGTTTGAAGCCTCTGGGGGAGGGCTTTTTAAACTTCCGGGAGAGTACGGACAATCCTCGCCGGAAGCGGCGCCTGTTTGCCACTGACACGCAGACGCGGTCCCCGCCCAAGCCTGAGAACGCCTTGCCGGGCCCCGATTGAACAGGGTCAATGCCGGTACTGGGGCTCCTCGGCGTCCAGCCGGCGACGGACGGCGGCGAGATGGAGGCGGGCGGATTCGGCATCCGCCTCGCGCATCTGGCGATAGGTGGCCTCTGCCACCTCCGCCGCGACGGGCATCACCACGCGGCCCGTCGACATGGCCAGCACCTGGGCCTGGGCCGCGCGTTCCAGATAATAGAGGTCGTCCCAGGCTTCGGCGATGGTCGGTGCCAGCACCATCACGCCGTGGTGCTTCATGAAAACGATATCGGCCTCGCCGATCGCCGCGGCGATCCGGTCGCCTTCCGCGGAATCAAGAGCAAGACCGTTGTAATCATGGTCGACAGCCGTGCGTCCGTAGAACTTCAACGCGGTCTGGCCCGCCCAGATCAGAGGATCGCCCTCGGTCATCGACAAAGCGGTGGCATAGGGCATGTGCGTGTGAAAGGCGACCTTGGCCCGCGGCAGCCGCGCATGAATCCGGGCGTGGATATGGAAGGCCGTCGCCTCCGGCTCGCCCGCGCCATCGAGCACATTCCCGTGGAAATCGCAGATCAGCAGCTGCGAGGCCGTCAACTCACGGAAGGCGTGGCCATAGGGATTGACCAGGAACAGGTCATCATGCCCCGGGACGACAGCCGAGAAATGATTGCAGATCCCTTCCTCGAAACCGTTGCGGGCCGCTTCGCGAAAGCAGGCGGCGAGTTCCTCGCGGGCGGTCCGGATCGCCGCGTTCGAGAGATCCGGCCGGTTTGATCCGGTGGCGGTAGAGATGGAGACGTCTGATCTGGAGAGGCCATGGGCCATGACATATTATTCCTGTGCTGAGCGCGGCCCGGACGTTCGGACCTTCTCCCACAAAAAACCGGCTGGCAAGTCCCGACCTTGGGGACAGTCCGCCGGTCGATCGCGAAGATCAAGCGCGGCCCTTGGTCCCGCCCGACGGACTTCCCCGATGGATTAACCGGAAAATCCCGTCTTTCAGCGGTGCGGCACAGGGCTTCCCGATGCTGGCCTAAATACGGTGTTGTTTGCGCCGCGACCCTGCAATATGTTGTCAATATTGGGCGGTAAGCTTGAGGAATCGGCGGATGAGGCAGGATCTTTTGCATGGAAGTGGATAATGACCTGATTGCCGCCACCCCTCCCGAGACCGCGCTTCAGGTTCGGGGAAGGTCGTTTACCGCGATCGTGATCAGGATGCGCAACCGCGCCGATACGGACTTCTTCGCGTCCCTCGACAAGCTGATGCGCCAATCTCCCCGCTTTTTCCTGGATGTCCCCCTCGTCGTCGATCTGGTCGAGGCCGAGGATATCCAGTCCAAGGCCGAATTCGTAAAGCTCGCTCGGGAATTGCGGGCGCGGCGGCTGCATCCGCTCGGCATCATGAACGGCACGCCGGACCAAGGGGTCGCGGCGCGCGGGGCCGGTTTCCTGACGCTTCAGGGAGGGCGCGCCACGGATGATTTCCAGGAGGCGCCAAAGCGCGTCGTATCCCCTCCCGCTCCCGTCCCGGCGCCCGATACCTCCGCCGACGAAACCCCGCGCCTGCCGGAGCCCAAGGCGACCGCGCCAGAGAAAGCTGGCACTGGCGAATCCGGATCCTCCACCGTCCTGATTCTGGAACCGGTGCGGTCCGGCCAGCGGATCGTCGCAGAGAGGGGCGATTTGATCGTGGTCGCCTCGGTCAGCCCGGGCGCCGAGCTGGTCGCAAAGGGCAGCATCCATGTTTATGGCGCTTTGCGCGGACGTGCGATGGCGGGGTCGACGGGGGATGTCGCCGCGCGGATTTTCTGCCAGAGCCTCGAAGCCGAACTGGTTGCGATTGCCGACAAGTATCTGACCTGGGAGGAGATGGAGAAGGCGGCGCTCCGCTTGCCAACGCAGATCAGTCTTCAAAACGGCGAACTCGCCATCGAAACGATCAAACAAGCCCGCTAGAGCAGAGTCCGGTCTGGTTGCCTCGGACCGCCCGCTATAGCATCGTGATTTGTCGCGATATCCTGATTACCGGACGACTCCGTGCGGCTGGATATCGATCTAGGAGAAACATGATGTCCAAGATCATTGTGGTCACATCCGGAAAAGGCGGTGTCGGCAAGACGACATCGACGGCTGCGATCGGCGCCGGTCTTGCCATGAAAGGCAAGAAAACCGTGGTCATCGATTTCGATGTCGGCCTGCGGAACCTTGACATGATCATGGGGTGCGAGCGCCGCGTGGTGTTCGATTTCATCAACGTGATCCAGGGGGACGCGAAGCTCCGGCAGGCGCTCATCGTCGACCGGCGACTCGAAAACCTGTCGATCCTCCCGACCTCGCAGACCCGGGACAAGGACGCCCTGACGACGGAGGGCGTGGGCAAGGTCCTGAACGAGCTCCGGAAGGAGTTCGATTATATCATCTGTGACAGTCCCGCCGGGATCGAGCGCGGAGCCCATCTCGCGATGTATTTCGCCGACGAGGCCGTGGTCGTGACCAATCCGGAAGTTTCGTCGGTTCGCGACAGTGACCGCGTGCTCGGGCTCTTGACCAGCAAGACACGCAAGGCGGAACTGGGAGAAGGGGGGGTGAAGCCTCACCTGCTGCTGACGCGATATGACCCGAGGAGGGTCGCGCTCGGCGAGATGCTGAAGCTCGAAGATATTCTGGAAATTCTGGCGATTCCGCTTCTGGGAATCGTTCCCGAAAGCTCATCGGTGCTTAAGGCGTCGAACGTGGGAACGCCGATCGTGTTCGACACCGCCTCTCCCGCCGCGAAAGCCTATGAAGACGCGGTTGCGAGACTGATGGGAGAACAGGTTGAGTTGCGAACCGAGATGGAGCGGCCCTCGCTGCTTCAGCGGTTGCTGCGCAGGACGGCTTGACCATGTTCAGCTTTCTTCGCAAACCGAAACCCGGGAATTCCGCCGAGACTGCGAAGGATCGTCTCCAGATCCTGCTGTCGCAGGAACGTAGCGATCGTTCGAAGCCTGATATCATACCGCAATTGCAGCGGGATATCCTCGAAGTCGTCCGGCGCTATCTTCGCGTGAGCGAAGAAGGCGTCGATGTCAAGGTCGAGCGTGGGGACGATTCATCCACCCTCGAGATCAATATCGAACTGCCCGAAGGCGCCGCCTTCAAAATCCAGGGCGCCGCCTGAGAGGTGCCGGCCGATCCGTCGGCTGGCACCTCACCCGGTTTGTTGACAGGGACCTGAGCGCGGAGTTTCAGGCCGGTTGTAAAGACAGCCGGTGGCAGTGCGAAGGAAGTGTCCTTTCGAGTTCGGGCCTCAGGCGTGGCGGCTTTTCCCTGTCATCGGCGCTCGGCCTCGGGAATTCCGTCGCCGCGGGATGCATTGTAGATCAGCGGCTCGCCAAGCTTGCGCGCCGCTTCCTCGGTGCAAGCAGATCCGATCCGTCCCAACAGCCGAGGGCAGGCTTCTGCCAGCCCGACCAGCGAGACATGTTGTGGGACACGGGGATGTGCTACGCACACTGCGCCCTCGGGTCCCCATGCGGCCTCGAACGAAAAGTCCGTCGGCCCGGTTCGCTCCTGGATACCAATATTGTCCCAGATGTCGATCAGCATGCCGTCCCGCGTCGTGCCAACGTCATTGCCGCAATAATCGGCGCGGACCATGCGGACGCAGGCTTGCCAGTATGGCTCGAGCGAACGCCCCATCTGGTTGGCCCAGGGCCTGTAGCCAAAGCGGATGCACTTTCCAAGCGCGCCGGCTGTGCAGAAGACCGCGATCCGGCCGTCCGGGGTCGGGCGCAGAATGGCATGGGGAGTCCCGTCGGCCTCGGGCGCGCAGACGGGCTCCCAATGGCCCGGGGCCTCCGCGATGCTGAGATCATAAAGAATGACATCGCCCCACGGGATTTGGGGATCGACCGTGATCGCATCTATCCTGACATCGGAGTTCGAGCCGTCAGGGAGGTCAAGATTCAGGATCGCCCCGACGAGCGCCATTCGAGGGACTAGACGGGATCCATCCGCGACCACGAGTTCGCTGCCCTCGATGCGGACCGTCACCTCCGCGGCCTTGTCCGGAGCCGATACGAGGATCCCAACCAATATTGCCGCGATCGCTGGCGCCCGGCCTACGGCTCCGCTCCCAGTCGGGTGCCGTCGGACAATGTCACAAACCGCACCCGCGCAATGGGCGTTTCAGAGTTTGCCTGAAGACCGTTGATCGACACACCGTTCAAACCCAGCTTATTCGTAGCAAGTGCGTTGGCGCCGAGTTTGTTCGCTGACAGTTTGTTGAGGCTGACACCGTTGAGACTTGCCCCGTTTATTTTGACCTGGCCGCTCTCCCGGATCGGAATCGACTCGATCCCCCACGGCAGCGCGACAAACAGAACAAGTAAAGAAAGGATTTTTTGTTGCATTCGCGCACTCCTATCTGAATTGACGCGAAGAAAACAAATGCGATTCAGAGAGAATATTATATGAAACGAGCGGTGGAACATCAAGGGGGTTCGTCTTCTCTCGTTCCTGAGAGGGTCCACCGCCCTCAGAGGCGGATGTCACGCTTTTAGCTGTTGATTGTCCTTGTGGGGTCGCCCACGGTGGGGTCCTTTCCCGGAGGCGCGGACGTCGACGAGCTTTTCGGCTCTGGCCCTGTCGTCCGATTTTGGCTGATCCTGAGGATCACGCATATCCTGGCCGACTTGCTTTTGCGCTCGGTGGGGGCCGGCCTCGGTCAGGTCCTCCTCCCCCTGATGATGTTCCTTCTCCATGAAACTCTCCTTCGTTGCCGTGGAATAACCCCGCGGAACCGGGCGGGTTCCAGCCGATCTGGGAACCAGACCCGTGCATCAAGGGCTCACGCGGGCCGCGCTCCCACCGAGATGCTTCGCGATCTCATAGCGGGTCACTCCCGCCAGATCCGTCGCCTCGTTGAACCAGTGTTATCGTGAGGGCGACAGGACGTCCGCGATTGTCGACAAAGCATGACTTTCTGCCCTGCGCTCATCGCGAGAGCGGCCGATCGCCTGAAGTCCGGTTCTCTCTCCGCTCCCGAGGCTGGGCGATGCGCCCTGCCGGGGTGCTGTCAATCGTGCGAATATCGCTGGAACTCTACCACCAAGGCCGCGACCAGACGTTCACCAGATGCCGCGCACGACCGCGCGGGATGAACCTTGGGAATGCTCTGTCAGGTGAGAGCCAGCTGCTTCACGAACAGGATCCATTCGCTTGCATCGACCTGCCAATCCTCCTTGACGACCCGGCGCCGAGCGATCTCCCTGTAGCCCTTCGCCGCATAGAGGCGGAGCGCGTCCAGATGCGTATCTTCGGCAATCAAACTGATGGTGTCATGGCCGGTATCGGCTGCGATTGTTTCGGCATGTGCCAGCAATGCGCTGCCCAAACCTTTGCCACGGAAGGCCTCGTAGGTGGCCAGGACATTCAGATACCACGACCCCGGTGCCAGCGCCTCCAGCTCCAGCAACGGCACGAAGATCGGCGGGGTGTCCGGATCGATCGGGCTGGAGTCCGTCTCGGCGGCATAGCCCAGCAAACAGGCGCCGACCTCGCCATCGACCTCGGCCAGCCAGGCATTGCGATAGGAGAAGTTCCCTGTCTCTCGCGCGGCCCGCTCCCGTCCGAGCGCCCAAGGGTCGCCCCCGGAGCCGACCGTCTTTTTCCAGAAGTGGAGCGGCAGGTTGTCCGCCGCCATGTTGATAAAGCGCACCAGATGCGTGGCATCCGATGCCTTGGCCCCGCGGATTTCCATGTTCTTTTCCTTTCGCCGCCCGCGCCCTTCGCGCACATCAGTCATTGGCGATTTCGTGCTCCCTCGCTAGTCCCCTCGCGGGTCGGGCACCCGCTCCGATCGTCTGACTTGTGCGCCGTGCCCGGACCGCCTACCAAGAGCCGGGACTGAAGAGGCACTTCACGAGGACAGTTATGAGCGACACTGTATTTCGCTTTCCTGAACCGGGCCCGGAGCCCATCACCACCGACCTGGAGGGCTGGACCAAGATCGATGGCGAACCGACCATGCGCTACTGGGTACAGCACGCCTCGCTGGATGGCAGCATGATCTCCGGCACATGGGAGGCAACGACGGGTACCTGGCACGCCAGCTATCAGTTCTATGAGTTCGTCCACCTGATTGAGGGCCGCCTTACCATCACCCCCGATGGTGGGACGCCGGTCACAATGACGCCCGGCGATGCCTTCGTCGTCGAGCCGACGTTCAAGGGCACCTGGACCATTGAAGAACCGGTGCGCAAGCATTTCGCCATCAAGCTGAGGTAAGCCTAAGCATCCGTGACCCTCCCCCTCCCGGAATAAGCGCCTGATGACCATCGCCGATTTGATCCTGACCAACGCCCATGTCCTGACCATGGATC
The DNA here is from genome assembly GCA_048594665.1 of Amaricoccus sp. Taxonomy (GTDB): domain Bacteria; phylum Pseudomonadota; class Alphaproteobacteria; order Rhodobacterales; family Rhodobacteraceae; genus Amaricoccus. The sequence continues at coordinate 23,897 of JBMDWT010000053.1, forward strand.
CGGACCAACCCCGCGCGGAGGCGGTGGCCCTTGTCGGCGACCGCGTTCTCGCAGTGGGCGGCGTGGCAGAGATCGCGGCATTGGCTGGACCGGGTACGACGATCATCGACGCATGCGGTCGAACGGTGCTGCCCGGCTTCTTCGAGGGCCATGTTCACCTCGGACTTGGCGGCGCGGAGTTGACACATCTGCGCATTGGTCATCTGCATGGAGCCGAGGCCGTTGGCACCGCTTTCCGCGGTTTCGCCGCCGCAAATCCCGACATGCCGCTGCTCATGGCGCAGGAGGCGCATTACGACATCCTCGGCAAGCCCGCCACGCGCCAGGATCTCGACGCGATGATTTCCGACCGTCCGATCGCGATGATGTCGCCTGACCTGCACACGGTCTGGGCCAACACCGCCGCGCTGGAGGCCGCCGGGCTGCTGCGTGGCGCAAAGATGCCGCATGGCCATGAGGTTGTCATGGGCGGGGATGGCCTCGCAACCGGTGAACTGCGCGAGTTCGAGGCGTTCGGCCCTTTGCTTGTCTACGCGGGCGAAGGGCGTATCAACCTTGGAATTGCAACGGGCGAGGAGCCTGTCCCCCCTCCGACCGAGGCGGAGCGCGCCGCCGACAAGGCCTTGCTGCTGAGAGGAATGAGGCATTGCGCGGCGCAGGGCGTGACCAGCCTCGTCAATATGGATGGCAACCGCTATACGCTGGAGCTGCTGGCCGAAATGCGGGCTGAGGGCACGCTGCTTCTTCGGGTGAAGGTGCCGTTCCATTTCAAGCCACATATGGGGCTGGACGCTCTCGACCGTGCCTCGGCAATGGCCACCGAGTTTGACGATGACTGGATCAGTTCCGGCTTCGTCAAGATGTTCATGGACGGGGTGATCGACAGCGGAACCGCCTTCATGCTGCATGACTATCCTGACCAGCCCGGCCACCGGTCCGAGCCTTTGTTCCCGCCGGCGCGATTTGACCGGATCGCCACCGAGATCGACCGGCGGGGCCTGCAGATCGCTGTCCATGCCATCGGCGATGGCGCGGTACGGACGGTCATCGACGGATATGAGGCGGCCCGCGTTGCCAACGGTCCCCGCGACAGTCGCCACCGCATCGAACATATCGAGGTGATTGACCCGGCCGATATCCCCCGCCTGGGGGTATTGGGGATCACCGCGAGCCTGCAACCGCCGCATGCGCCAGGGGCGATGGACTTTCCGCTCCAGCCGACGCTTTCGCGGATTGGCGCGGCGCGTTGGGGGGATGCCTACCGGTGGCGCGGTCTGGCCGAGTCGGGCGCCCCGGTCGTCTTCTCCAGTGACTGGCCGGTGGCCGATGTCTCGGTTCTACGGGGTATCTCCGCCGCGTTGACACGAAAGCCCTATGATAGTGCCCGTGACGAGCGCTTGTCCCTCATGGAAACACTGCGCGCCTATACGGCGGGCGGCGCCTGGGCGGCGCATCGTGACCAAGTAACGGGAACTCTTCGCTCCGGGCTCGCAGCCGATCTCGTAATGCTGGGCGGGAACATCGAAGCCACGGACCCGGCTCAAATCCCCGATCTGGAAATAGCCCTGACGATCTGCGGTGGCCGCGTGATCCATCTTGCTCCGAGTGAGAAAGGATTACGGGAACTCGGACTAGGGGGCGTCTGACCGCGGCATCTCCACGCTGAGCGGAGTTTGATGGCAGAACAAAACCTGCGCAAGCTTTCTGACAGAACCACCGCCTGTGAGAGGTTTGCGCAGGAGCCGGCCCCCTCGGACAACAAAACGAAATGGATTAGCTGGGCACCGGCGCTGCTCCCTCGCCTGGGATCACGTCTCTGCGAGGGTATGCCTATGTACCTTCGATCCGTGGCATCGAGGGGTTGTCTCCGCTATCCTCGGAACCCTTCACAGCAAGAAACACTATGGTCTGTTCCGCCAGTCGGCCAGCAAACGCCTTCTGAGGCATTTGCCCGGCAATTGAAAGGCGGGATCGGTGGAATGCGCCGGTTACTCCTTTGTCGGCTTGAGTTTCGCCACGGCGGTCGCCGCGTCGGTCAGCGGCGCGGAGCCTTGGGGCAGCATGTCGGTCCGGTAGATCACCAGCGCGGGCACGGTACCCACCTCGGGCTCCCAAAGCCGCCCCTTGCCGTTCCAGTCGAGCAGCTGATCCAGCGACTTGATGTCCTCCGGGATTGCGCGCCAGCCATAGACTTGGCGGTCAGCAAGCTTCAGATCTCGCATGTCTCCATCCCAGAAACCGACAATTCGCAGGTCGGCGCCGAAATCGTCGTTGAGGTCTCGCCACACCGGAGCGTCGGTCGACATCACTCCAAAGGCGCAGGCGGCAAGGCCACCGCGCACATCGCCCAGAGCTTGTTCCCAGGATCCCGAAAGACGGTAATCAGGTTTGGCAAAACCCTCGTCGAAGCTTGCGAGGACATTTAGCGTCAGCAAGGAGCCCGATTCCGCGCCGCCGGCGACGGCGATCGCAGCACCGCGGTTTTGGGCTATGTCGTTCAGGTCTTCATAATCCGTGTCACGACGACAGACCCCGATCATGTCCTCTGTCAGGACGGCCGCGGCCGGTGCGATCCTCGCATAGAGGTCGGGGGCGGTATCCTTGATCCAGACCAGCCCATCGAGTTGCACGACCGCGGCCTCCGCCTCGCCCGCCGCAAGCTTCCGCAACGAGCCGACCGTGCCACCGCAGGATTCGACGGAAACGGGGATCCCGGCCGCGGACTGCACGAGGCCAAGCATCTGGGAGGCAATCGAGTGATAGGCCCCCCCGGGCGCTCCCGCGCAGATGCGCACCTGAGTTGAGGGACCGGAGACCGGCGTAACTGACGAGATCGGCTCCACGCGTGGCATCTCAGCGAGCACAGGGGCGGAGATGGCAACGAGGGCGATGGTGGTCAAGAAAAGGTTCTTCATGGAAAACTCCCCAAGATGCGGTCAGAAGACGCAGGCTTGTCCCCTTCCCGGCATTAAAGGATCGGCTTCAACGTTTGGAACCCCCAAAGCGCAAAGCCTTGTCGAAAGGGGAAACAGGCGGCGGCGGGCTCATCGGGCATTGATCATCGGCCGCCGGGCCATACTGCCTTCGCACCGCGGCCCAAGAGGATTGTCTGCTTGCTTCGGGAGCCGGCGGTGGATCTGTGCGCGGCATCGGCAACCTGCACCTTGATCCGCTCTCTAATCTGGTCGATGGCGCGGATTTCGGCCTGCTTTCCGCTCGCGCGCGGCGTGTCTCGCGTGGATGACGGACGCGTGGTGAGCGGCATCGTCTACGTGATCCGCAACGGTCTGCAATGGAAGGACGCGCCTAAGGAATACGGTCCGCACAA
>JBMDWT010000054.1:0-10631 GCA_048594665.1 Amaricoccus sp.
GCGTCGCCTGAAAGGCGCAAACCAATTGCCTCGTGTCATCGAAGGCGTCAAAGTCAATGACAGGCTCGCGATCAGCGATCTCGCCAAAACCAGCGCCGCTCGACTAAGCCCCGTCACACAAAATCAGACATCGCTCCGAACTCCGTCTCTCCAGACCGCAAGATCTTGCGCACGGTATTCCGCGAGATGTTCAGTTGGCGGGCGATTTCCCTGATCGATCGACCTCGCACAAGATGCTCGCGGCGAACCCGCGCAATCGTATCCACGCCCTTCATCCCCATCCCACTCATCCAAAACTAGGACAGGCAGTCTTGGTTAACAGCGCAACAGGCGGGTCAATTTTGGACGCCGATCCACCCGCTCAGAGGGTCAGCATTCCACGCCGATCCACATTCAGAGCGCCTGATCTTTGGCCCCCTTTTCCAAAGGCTGCCGGCTGATGAGCGCGAACGATCGTGCTGTCGATCATCAGGTATTGGTTGTTGCGATCCGCCGTCAGCGTCTCGAAGACATGTTCCCAAACACCGGCATGACACCATCTACTGATGCGCTTTCCCCCGCTCCAAGGTTTCCTGAGACATCCAAGACGGCCTATTTGAAGCCGATGGAGGTGTTGAGATGGGTGACAAAGAGCGCGAAGAAGCCGCAGAAGCGGAGACCTCGGATATCAGGACGGCCGCGGCTCTGGGCCGGAACGCAGAATGTCGGCCGGTCGTAAGCGGGACGCGGAGGCGGGGCGGCGCCGACAACCGGCTCTTTGTGGATGCGGCGGGCTGGCGTGACTTGCCGGGGGGACGCTGATGGCGGGCATCACAAGGTCGAGAATTTCTTTCAGCTCATCAAGCGCTTCCGCCGGATCGCCCACCGCTGCGACAAAACCCGCTCCAGCGTCATGGGCTTCGTCTTCCTCGTCTCAGCACTCGACTGGCCTGGATGAATACAGACACAACCTAGGATATTTTGCAAAATTAGAACCAAGAGCACCAATCAGACCAATGGCATGATGGTGCCCGGGGGCGGATTTGAACCACCGACACGCGGATTTTCAGTCCGCTGCTCTACCCCTGAGCTACCCGGGCCTTGTTGAGAACTCCCAACCGACGCCGCGTTGGTTACGGCACCTGTCGGATGATGTCCAGACCAGAAATCAGGTTTGTGACACGGGACACCCTCAATCCTTTTCTTCGGCACCGGCCCCATCGGAACAGCCATCCCCGCCTTCTGTCCCGGAAGCTCTCGCGCCCCCACTATCCGAATGTCCAACATAGAGCGAATTGACGAAGAGGCCGGTGCAAGTAGTGTGGCGCAAACCATGATCGGACGGGCGGGCAATGACATCGGAAATGGATTTTTCGAACTGGGTGGGCAAGGTCGAGCAAGCCGAGGACAATGTGAGTGCCTTCGCCGCGACCGCCCTCGCGGCGACCCTTGACATGGATGCCGGAGACCGCGCCGCCGCCGGCCTTGTCGAGGGCGGCCCCCTGCCGCCGCTTTGGCACTGGATCGCATTCCTGCCAGATTCTCCGATGTCGCGGCTCGGCCCGGATGGACATCCCGAACGGGGAGGTTTCTTGCCACCGATTCCCCTGGAACGGCGGATGTGGGCGGGTGGGAGATTGCACTTCCATGATGAAATCAGGATTGGAGAACGCATTCACAAGCGATCCGAGATCAAGGCGGTGACCGAAAAAACCGGCGCCACCGGACGGATGGTCTTCGTCACCCTCGAGCACAGCCTCTCCACCGAGCGCGGGCTGGCCGTGACCGAGGCGCAGGATATCGTCTATGCTCCGATGCCCGAACGCTTCACGCCACCGCCTCCCGTTCCGGCGCCCGGGGATCCTGCCTGGACCGAGCCGGTGTCGATGGATACGGTCAGGCTGTTCCGCTTTTCCGCCGTGACATTCAACGCCCACCGGATACATTTTGACCTGCCCTATGCGACCGAGGTCGAGAAATATCCGGGACTGGTGGTGCATGGCCCTTTACAGGCAATTCTCCTGATGGAGGCCGCGCGACACCAGAAGGGGGGCGCCAGGCCAAGCCGTTATTCCTTCCGCGGTATTCGTCCCCTGTTCCACTTCGATAGATCGCGGCTACAGGGATTGGGACCTGTCGATGGCGTGGAAACCCTTTGCACCCTCAATTCAGACAACCTGATCTGCATGCGCGCCGAGGTCACCTGGGCCTAAGGTGGTGGACCTAGGTCGCGTGGACTGCGCCTTCCGATTTGAGCAAGATCGTTTCGTCACAATCGATCTTGTCGGGGGTCCGGATGGCTGGGATTTTGAACGGTCTGCGTGTGATCGAAAGTTCCGCCTTCGTCGCGGTGCCCCTCGCCGGGATGACGCTCGCCCAGATGGGAGCCGATGTGATCCGCGTCGATCGGCTCGAAGGCGGGATGGATTCGGCACGCTGGCCCGTGACAGCCACGGGCCAGAGCCTGTTCTGGGCCGGTATGAACAAGGGCAAACGCTCTGTCGCCATCGATCTCGGAACGCCCCAGGGTCAGGAGATCCTGCGGGATCTGATCTGCGCGCCCGGTCCCGATGCGGGTTGTTTCATGACCAATCTCGGGACGCGCGGACCTCTCGGCTATGAATTGCTGCGCGCACGGCGCAATGACCTGATCCTGGTGTCGCTGCTGGGAACTCGGGATGGGGGACCGGCGGTGGATTATTCCGTCAATCCCTCCCTCGGCTTTCCAATGGCGACAGGACCTGAGGGCAGCGTCGAACCGGTGGCGCATGTCCTTCCCGCCTGGGACTGTGTGGCAGGCCAGATGGTGGCGCTCGGCCTTCTCGCAGCGGAGCGCCATCGGCTGCGGACGGGGCTTGGCCAGAAGGTCGAGCTTTCGCTCAAGGATGTGGCCGCGGCCATGCTCGGCAATCTCGGGATCATCGGCGAAGTCACCATCAACGGCTCCGATCGGCCAAAATACGGCAATGCCCTGTTTGGTGCCTATGGCCAGGACTTTGCCTGCGCCGATGGCCAAAGGGTGATGATCATCGGCCTGACGGCCCGCCAATGGCGCGCCATCGAAACCGTGACAGGGTCGGCGGCGGAAATGGAGGCCATTGCCAGACGGCTGAGCCTCGACTTTTCGAGAGAGGGCGATCGCTTCCTCGCCCGCGCCGCGATCACCGAGGTGCTGGCCCCCTGGTTCGCCGCCCGCCGGGTCGACGAATTCGCCACAGCCTTCACCAAGGCCGGTGTCACCTGGTCGATCTTTCGCAGTTTCGGAGGGGCCCTGCGGGAGGATCCCGACCTCTCGATCGACAATCCCATGTTCAAGCCAGTGCACCAACCGGGAATCGGGACGTATCTCGTTCCCGGCACACCTTTCGCCTTTTCCGATCATGACCGTGCCGACCCTCGGCCAGCTCCTGTTCTCGGGGAAAATACCGAGGAAGTTCTCGCGGATGTTCTTGGTCTTGGCTCCGGCCAGATCGGCGACCTGATGGATGCAAGGATCGTGTCCGGACCACGCCTGAAACAGCCCGCCGACGCCTGAGCCGAGACCCCTCCCACCCTTTGCTCCGCGAAAGCTCCCCGAGGCCAGGGCCCCTCCGCCTTCAGTTCGAATCACGGGGCCTTATTGTCGGTGCTCGCCTGAGAGGAAGGAGGATTCATTGCCGACATTGCATGCGGAGAAAGAGCATGGCACTTCGCGGAAGGGCGACTCGGAACTGGGGACAGGATTGGTCAAGAAACCGGCATGGGCTGTGGAAAAGGAGCGTGCCAGGCGCGCTGATTCCGCGGAAACGATCTGGCTCTTCGGTTTGCACGCGGTCCGGGATGCGCTGGAGAACCCGGCGCGGGTGCGCCGGTCACTGATCGTGACGCGCAACGCGCTTGATCGTCTGGGTGAGGCGGTTGCGCACGGAGGGCTGGAGCCGCGCATCGTTGATCCTCGCCGGTTCGACGCTCCCCTTGATCCACAATCAGTTCATCAGGGCGCTGCGCTGGAAGTGGAGCCGCTGGACTGGGGATCCGTGTCGGAAATCTGCGCGCCCCGGGACGCGGCGCCTCTCGTCCTTCTGCTCGATCGTGTGACCGACCCCCATAATGTCGGAGCAATCCTGCGCTCCGCCGAGGTCTTCGGCGCCCGGGCCGTGGTCGCACCACATCGGCATTCAGCACCGGAAACCGGCGCCCTGGCCAAAACCGCCTCGGGCGCACTGGAGCGCCAACCTTATCTGCGTGTGCCCAACCTGGCCAATGCGATGGGGCAATTGCGGGACATGGGCTATGCGATCGTCGGCCTCGACGGCGCGGCCGAAATGGACCTCGGCTCCGCTCTCGCCGGTCTCCAGCGCCAACCGCTTGCCCTGGCCTTGGGCGCGGAAGGGCCGGGCCTGAGAGAACTCACCGGCAAGCTTTGTCATCGGATGGCACGAATTCCGGCGGCGGGCAGTTTTGGCTCGCTCAATGTCTCCAACGCCGCCGCGGTGGCGCTCTACGCCGCCGCGCTGGGGCGCGGATAACATGGCTATCACGTTTGCTCTATCGGGCTTCAATATGCTCCCTGTGGAGCACATATTTCTCACAGGCGGCGTGTCTGGAACTGCCACCGCCTCATCTCACTGTCCCTCGTTCCGACTTTTACGCCCGGCGATGTTCCGGGCGTTTTTTTGTCCAGTCCGTTCCGGAGGTCCAGCATGATCCCAAGCGACAATGATCTGAGAGCGATCCTGACAGAAACCCGGACCATTGCCTGCGTCGGCGTCTCAAAAAACCAGATCAGACCCTCGTTCTACGTAGCGCGCTATCTGTCGTTGAAGGGCTTCAAGGTCATTCCGGTCAATCCCGCCTATCGCGGTGAAACGTTGCTGGGGGAAACGGTTCATCCCGACCTCGCAAGCCTGCCCGCGGGTCTGGGCGACATCCACATGGTCGATATTTTCCGACGTTCCTCCGAAGCGGGCGCGGTGGTGGATGCAAGCCTCGAACATCTGATGGATCGCGGGTTGAAAACGATCTGGATGCAGATCGGTGTGATCGACGAAGCCGCCGCCGCGCGTGCCGAGGCCCGTGGAATTAAGGTCGTGATGAATCGCTGCCCCAAGATCGAATATCAGCGTCTCTTCGGGGAATTGCGCATGGGCGGCTTCAACACCGGGATGATTTCCTCCCGGCGCTGATATCAGCTGTCATCAGGCATTCCGGTACAGGACGAGATCACGCATCAAGGTTTTGGGAGGGGGTGGTCTGCCACAGCCGATGAGCTCTCCGGCGTTGCGGGGTTTAACGGAACGATCGGAGCGGAGGGCGGCGAAGCCCCACCATTAACAGTGGAGCGCGCCGGGACGGAGATACTGGTCTTGTTGGGCAATTCTGTTTTTGCGACCTCCTCCTCCCGCCCCAGCAGGAACAGAGTGGCGATCAGGATGATTATCCCTACCCCCGCCGCTGCCATGCCGGACAGGACCCAACGGTTTTCCAGCAAGGACTGAATTCCCCCCATCGTCCGCTCTTTCGGCCCCTCGGTGGCAATCCCCGGCGCGGAGATCATGAAGAGCTGACGCTTCAATCCCTTGATTTCACGCTCCAGCCCTCGGACCTGATCCTCCAGCCGCTGGATCCGCCTGCGCGCCAGATGATCCTGGCCCAGCGAGACGCCAGCGCGTTCCAGTTCGGCCTCGTCGGCCCGCTTGCGCTCCTCCTCTGCCCGCAGTTCGGTCTCTTCATTCATCCGCTCGAAAAGTTCGGGAGTCGCTGCGAACGCACCTGGCCGGTCATCAGCTCCAACCAACACCGTCGCCGCTTCGCGCCCGCTCCAGCGTGCCGTGGTGTCCAGAAAGTCGGTCACAAACCGAGCATGCATCCACCAGTCTGGAAGAGTCAGCAGAATCGGCGGCGTCTTTCTTCCGGCGTCCGCGAGGGAAGGCAGCGCACCGCTCCATCCCTTGACCTTCGGCACCACGAAGGGCGGCACCCCATCCCGAAAGCGGTTGGCCTCGGTGTAATGCTCGAAGGCGGGCCGGAACTCCTCCCACAGCAGCCCCATCGCATCCTGATAGCCGTCAAGATCACTGTATTCGACGGCGATCCCATAGCCGAGAAAGCCCGGGCGCCGTTCCAGATCGCTAACGCCATTCGCCACAGCGATCAGATCGACATGCCCGCCCGTGGATAATCGCAACGCCCGCCGGAGCAGGATCGGACGATCCATGGCGGGAACCAGAGACCTGCGCGGATCGGCGGCGCGCAGTTCAAAAGCATCCGCGCTCTCGGCCGCTCCGGCCAGAGCCCCGGTCCCGATTGCAAACAAGCCCCGCGCGGTTCCAAAGACCACGCGACCGAGGACGGCCCCTTCTCCGTCGCTCATGAGCGAATCCAGGACATCATCCGCTGCAATCGGGTCATGCCTGGATAACGGCCATTGAACTGAAAATAGATCCAGTCGAAGATTTTTGAGATCGACGTATAATCGGGCCGCACCAGCCGCACACCGCCATCCCATTCATCGACCTGACCGATATAGAGCCGCGTGATCATCTTGTGCCGGGGATTGGGCCATTCGCGATAGATGCGATAGGTCGAGGGCGCAAAGTGCTGAACAAATTCCTCGACATGGTCTCCCCGCAATTCGGCGAGATGCTGATAGTCCGGCTTGTACCGCTTAAGGTAGTCGAGCGCCTTCACCGGATCGGAAATCACGATCCCGAGACGCGCCCGGGACCGGATGTCAAACCCGAGATTGGCATCGAGATAGGTCATGAAATTGGTAAACAGCACGTCGTTCTCATGCACCTCCGGATGCACGATCAACAGAATGATCAGCCTGATGCGGTGATTGCCCACCAGTTCCCGAATAATCCGTGAGAGATTTGGGTTCTGATTCTTGCGCGGAATCACGGTCTGCATCATTTCGCCCGAAATCTCGAGGATCGAGAACTCCAAGGGCATCCGTACGCCCTTCAGCGGTTGAACCTCGAAAGCAAGCTCCCGGATTTCATGTTCGCCCGTCGCGGTTGCTTCCGGGAAGCGCCCCCCCTGCCATTGCCCCATCCATTCGGTGACGATCCGGTTGACTTCGTAATCCACGCCGGAACTCGACCGTCGTTGCATCGGCTCGGTCTTGTAGGGGCCCGCGGTCATCAGGTAGCGCAATAGAAAGCTGTGCAGCGTGGTCTTGCCCGATCCAGGAAACCCGAAACTCAGGATATAATTTCCAGTCTTGGCACCTATATCCTCGCTCAGGAGGGGCGACTGCCACGCTTCCGGCAAGGGCCCCTCATCCTCTACCCCGAGGCTTCTGCCCCGGGGCGGCAAGTCGTCCCTGAGAGCACGTAAAGGCTCGGGAGCCGCGACCTTTGGCGTCTCGACCGCCGGGTCGCGGGGAGCGCCGGAATGGAAGGGGCTTTCGGCCATGATCCGCTCCTCGTGATCAGTCAAATCCGCCAATCAATCCAGCGGAACCGGACTGCCGCGTCGCGATCGCTGGGTTGTACCAACACGTCCCGCCTCCGGCGAAAAGGCCACGAGCGCGAAAATCACCGGGAATATGTCAATGATCGAGGCGAGGATCAACGACAGGATCGTTGCCAGAATATTGGGCCTTTGCACAAAGGCATTTTCCAGGGAATAGACGATCTCGCCGAGACGGCCCATGGTCCGGTCGATCTTGGCGTGCTGGACCCGTTCGGATCCCGTGGGCAGGATCGCATTCGCGCGCCGCTCGATTTCCTCGGACTCATTCGCAAGAGTGTTGAGGACCGCGAGCCCCTGATCCGCCGCGAGGGCACGGTCCGGTGTATCATAGGCCCTGAGCGAGGCATCGATGTCCTCAAGCAGGGCGGACAGGGCGGGAAAGTCATTGGTGGTCGAGAGGGCGTCGAAATCCCGGAGCGCCGCTGTCTTCACGTTATCGTACCAGGCACGCACGACATCACTGTCCGATCCGATCGGTGGAATGGCGGTATCGGACAGTGGCTTTCCAAGAATATCGGAGATTGTCCTGAGGTGGACCTGGCAGCGCTCGCCACAACCGGGCCGCAACTGGTCGAAGGCCTGGGATTCCAGCCGCGCCAACTCGCGCTCCAGATCCGCTCGCCGCTCCATGGTGAACTTGTAGGCATCTGTCTGCAGGAGGCGTTCCCGGGTCGATGTCAGGTTGTTGCGAAAGACGCCGTATTCGCTGGTGAGCGACTGACGCACCACATCCCCCTGCATGAACGTGGTATAGATGTGGTTAAAGTTGCTGACAGTCGAAAAAACCGCGAAACAGGTAAAGATCAACAGAGGTGGAAAGACGCTGGCGCCCCTTTCGCGGTTGCGTTGAAGGAGCGCATCGGCGCCAAAAAGGCCGATCGCCAAGATAAAGGTGAAGGGAAGCGCCAATTCTCCAAAACTGGACTTGAATCCCTTGTAAGACAGATATGAACTGACACCTACACAGGCAATCACGAGAATGTAATAGATGAGCCGGAAAAAGTTATTGCCCATTGAAATGACCTCCCGAAACTGCCCGTTCGAAGCCTGATTTTCTCGCCTTCCGGGACGGATGAGTCAATCCACCTTTACGGGAACGTCGAGATTTAACCTGCGATTAAGTAACCTTTTGTCCTAGACAGTTAATGCTCACGCTTAACCCTCGGTTTACCACGGGAGGCCAGAATGCGGCATGACCCCATCAAGGACCACGCCATGGCCGTTCTGCTCTGGAGTATCGTCGCGGGAGCGCTCGCTCTGCTTGGCTTGGCTTACGAGTCCGGTGACCCGGACCTGGCCGACCATGCGATCAACGCCGCCTGTTGTCTCGCCGCGTTTGGCCTGTGTGTTGGATCACTTGCCCTGCCCCTCGTCTGACAGCCGGTCGTGGGCTTCCCTGAATCCGGCCGCCCGCGCATCTTCCTCGCTACAGAACCAGCGTTCGCCCTTGTCCAGGCTAACCCGGGTATGGGCATAGGTCGAGGACCAGGGTGGATGATAGATCTTTTCGCCTGACCGGCTGATATTACCTTTGATCGTGCATCCTTTTGGTGCTTGCTGCCGCGCCACCTCCCAGCGATGCGAACGGTAGGTCCAGGGAGGTTCCGCGTCGCCGGCCCAGATTCCAAGGGCCTTCGCCTTGGCAATTTCCTCGTCGTTCAGATAATCCGAGGAGTACCGGACAAAGGCCCAGGCAAGCCCCTCCTCGACCAGCTCCTTGCCAAGATCGATTTTTCCGACCTTGCAGCGCGCCACCACGCGACCGGTGAAATCAACATCAAGTGCTTCGCAATTGACGATTTTCCCTGCGACCAGTTCGTTCAACCGACGCGCACCGGACCGACCGCAGCGCCACTCCTTGCCCTTGGCATCTCGACAGCGCTGTGACATCTCCGCGGCGTCGATGCCATGCAGTCTGATCCGCGTCTCACCTATGTCGAACGTATCGCCATCGACCACCAGGGCCGGACCAACGACATGCGCCTGATCGGCCAGCACAAGGCAGGGCCACACCAATGCGACTGCGATCGCGACGCCCCACATGGGACAGCCAGAAACATATTTCCTCATCGTTCCAAAGATTAACCGACGGATCTTAAAAGTGAAAGCAGTGAATGCTCCCAGGCTCTCTTGGGTTCACGCATTTTCCGATTTGGTAAAGTCCGCCTTGATTTTATACCGGGACTCGCCAAGGGCTCATCGGAGCGATCACTGGCCGTCGATCGGATAAGGTATCCGGCAGGAATGTCGGCCCCACACCCACAGCCTATGCTCAGGACGCCTAACCAGGAGTCCAACGCGTGGTGATATGTGATTCAAGCTCCCAGCGGATGGGAGATTGCGATGTCGGACCAGCTCTGGCTTTCCGAAGCTTAGTTTGCCTGGTTGCAGCCGCTTCTGCCGAACAAGCCGCGCGGGGTTCCGGGGATGGATGACCGCAGGGTGATCAGCGGCATCGTCCATGTCATCCGCGGCGGGCTGATGTGGCGGGACGCGCCGGCCACCCATGGGCCACCGGAACGCTCTATAACCGTTTCATCCGCTGGAGCCGGATCGGGGTGTTCGACTGGATTTTTACCACTTTGGCCGCCCAAAGCAGCGCAACCGACACGGTGATGAGCGACGTCGAGACAGTGGTTTGCCATTGGTCCGAGAACCAATGGCGAGGGCACCTCAAGGCGCATTGCACCGCCCCCGCCTGCTCAAAAGGGGGTTTCCGGCTGGAAATCGACCCACTGGGTCGATTTCTGGTCAACCTGCAATCCCCGTCGGATCGGACGGACCAAGGGCGGCCTGAACTCCAGGCCGCACGCGGTCTGCGATGGCGAAGGCAAGCCATTGATCCTGCTTCTTACCGAAGGGCAGGTCAGCGACTATCGCGGTGCCGCGACCGCCTTGCCCGACGCCGCCGAGGTCATGATCGCCGATCGCGACTATGACAGGTGCGCAGCACGGTTCCGCGAGGCCCTGACCGACCAAGGGATCAAGCCCTGTATCCCGGGCCGCGAGAACCGCGAGCAATCCATCGAATACGACACAGACCAATACAAGCCGCGCAACCGCGTCGAGCGCATGTTCGGCCGGCTCAAGGACCGGCGCCGCATAGCCACTCGTTACGATCGCTGCGCCCACACTTTCATGAGCGCCATCTGCATCGCCGCAACCGTCATCTTCTGGTTATGAGTTCTGAATCT
>JBMDWT010000055.1:0-7505 GCA_048594665.1 Amaricoccus sp.
GAGCGCATGAACCGCGCGATCAAGGAAGCGACCGTCAAACGCTTCCATGACGACGATCACGCCCAATCGCGGCGTCACCTCGCCGACTGCCTCGATGCCTACAACTTCGCACGCCGTTTGAAGACGCTGAAGGCCCTGACGGCCCTACGAGATCATCTGCACGCAGTGGACCCTCGAACCGGAACAGTTCAAATTCAACCCGCTCCACCAAATGCCGGAACTAAACAGATGCCGCTGATCACTCGGCGGTCATCCACCTGCGGAATATCGCGCGGCTTGTTCGGCAGGAGCGGCTGCAACCGGGCAAATTAAGCTTCGGAAAGCCAGAAGTGCTGGTCCGACATCGCAATCTCCCATCCGCGGGGAGTTTGAATCACATATCACGACGCGTTGGAATCTTGTTTATGCGTCCTGAGCCTAGGAGACCTGTGCGCGGAAATTTATAGATGTCTAAATTTGTTGATGACTCAATATTATTATTGAATGATAGAGGTTTGTGATAAGCCACCGCCGGATAGGGCAGGAAGCATTCGGGATTGCTATCAATCGACATGCCAGCTCTTCACTGGACGATCTTGCCGGTCTGATCGATTGGGCACCGGTTGATCAAGCGCTCGTTGTGATATCTTGCGCGGCGAGGGGCGAGCCGGCGTGGCCGCCGCTGGCCCTTTTCAAGGCGATGCTGCTATCGATCTGGTATGACCTGTCGGACGTGAAGCTTGCCGAAGCGCTGGACGATCATGCCTCGTTTCGTCGGTTTTGCGGCTTTTCCCGCTCGGAGCCGACGCCGGAACGAACGGCCTTCGTTCGGTTTCGTCGGAGCATCGTCGCTCACGGTCTGGATAAACGCCTGTTCGACGCGATTACCGGCCATCTCAAAGCAAAGGCAGTCCGGGTGAAAACCGGCACGCTTGTCGATGCGACGATCATTGCCTCTATCAGCAAGGACGACGAAGAGGCACATTGGGCCAAGCACAAGGGCCGACCGGCGGTCCACGACTTCAAGGCGCATGTCGGTGCCGACGCCGATACGCTCTGGTCGAGGCGATCGCGGTGACGATGGCCCATGTAAACGACGGCAAGACCGGCTTGGCGGCGCTGCCGGACAATCCCGGCGAGGTGTTCGCAGACAGCGCCTATCGGGGGCGCACTTTGGGTGAAGCGGTTCGGGCCAAGGGAGGTGTGCCGCGCATCGTCGCCTCTGGACTGTGGGGCCGCGACGAAGCGGAAACGCTGGCGCACCTGCGCGCCTGGAACCGACCCATTCATCGGGTCCGCGGTCGGATCGAGAACCTCTTCGGGACCTGGAAGCACAGTTAAGGCTTGCGGCGCATGCGATGGTGGGGCCTTGCGAAGGCGGGCATTCAAATTCGCCTCACAGCCATCGCCTACAATATGAAACGGAGTTTGAAGATCATTGCAGCAGCCGAATAACCCATAGAGCAACATCTCCGGAGAGCCGTCGCCCCACCAAGGCACATCGGAAAGACAAAGGTCGCTCGCTTAGCGCACCCAACCTGAAAAAACACCGAAAATTAATCGGAAAACCTGTCCGCACACAGGTCTCATTAGTCAAAGATTAGATCAAGCAACGTACAGTGAGAGATTTTTTAAATCAAAATCCTCCAGTTAGAGCGTTACTGACCTTCAATTGGTCCCTGGTAGGCCCGCTTTGGCCAGTGACGCCATGAAACGGTCCACGTCCTCGGTTCGAGCAACGCGGAGCGCAATTTCCCTGCGGGTGTCGCTGTAGAGGTGAGGTGCATTGAAACGCAGCCACTCGATCTCCGAGCTGGCCGCGGGGTTGCCAGTTTCGCCGTAGATGGTTGCGGCGATCAGGTGATACTGGGGGTTGTTGGCCGGCTTCATTAGTCGGACCCAAGTGGTCGCCTCCGCGAGATCCCCGCGCTGATAGGCACATAGAGCCAAGGCACTTTCATAATATCCCGACGGTCCCGGGTTCGCTTCCCGCGCGCTGGCGACGAGACGGCATCCCTCCTCCCATTCGCCGGCGAGG
Organism: Amaricoccus sp.; assembly: GCA_048594665.1. Taxonomy (GTDB): domain Bacteria; phylum Pseudomonadota; class Alphaproteobacteria; order Rhodobacterales; family Rhodobacteraceae; genus Amaricoccus. The sequence goes on from JBMDWT010000055.1 coordinate 2,018, forward strand.
GCGAGCCGGTAGCCGACCTCGCCGCGCAGTTCCGTGTCGTTGGGGTTGATATCCAGCGCCTGCCGCCCGACGCGAATCGCCGCGTCGGTGTTCCCCGAGAAATAGAGCGCGAACATCTGCGCCTGAAGTGCCCGGACGTTGCGTGGATCAAGGGCGACGGCCCGGGCGGCGGCGTCCGCCGCGCCCTGGACGGAAGCGGGCCCGTCGGCGGGATCGGGCGCGAAGCGAAACCGGACTTCGTCGATAGACACAAGCGAAAGCAGCGCCCAGGCCGTCGCATAGTTGGGAAACCGGGCAACTGCGTCTTTCAGGCATGTCCGTATGGCCGGATGGGTGCGGGCGTCCAGCGCGATACGATAGGCGTAGTAGGAGAGTGTGCAGGCATAGGCGGACCAATCCTCGGGCGGGCCGCTGACCTGGCGGGATGCGTCGGCCTGAAATATGACGCCGTAGGTTTGTCCAACCGCCGTTGCGACCTCTGACGCGATATTGCGTTCGATTTCGAGGAGCTTGGCCACCGAGCGATCGCCCGAGTAAGTGCTCGCCCAAAGGATCGCGCCGTCTTCCTCGGAAAGAACCCTGACCTGAAGCCGCAGGGTCGCATCGTCCGTATCGACGGAACCGACGAGCCTGTAGCGCGCGGGTGAGGTCGAAGCCGAGTTTCCAAGGCCGGCGGGCTTGCCGTCGGGTGCGGTGGTCAGGACCACGATATCCCGGAACTTCGAGATCTGCCCCGCGACCTCCTGCGTCAAACCATCCGCGACCGCGATAGAGCCCGGCGCCTGCGACAGGTCTTCAAAGGGCAGAACCAGCAGCCGGGGGAGATCGGGTCGGACCGGAGCAAGCTCTCGCCCGACAAGGACCCACAGACCAAAGGCCATCGCAAGCCCGAGGACAGTCAGGAAGCCAGCGAGGATGAACGGGCGTCCGCGGTCGACGGCGGCCGGAGGCGGGCTCGGCTCTACTGGGGCACTCTCGGCGGTTTCGGGATCGCGCCAGGTGAATTTCGGTGCGTAGCTGCCCTTCGGGATCGAAATCCCGATTGGATCGTCGCGGCCGGTATCGAGATAGTAGCGCTCGAGCGAACGGCGCAATTGCCCGGCCTCGACCCGTACGATGGGGTCGATCTGCGGATCGAACGAGGCCGGGCGACCAAAGACTTCCGTCGCAATGGTGTAGGCCTTGATCCGGTCGGCCCGCCCGCCAAGCGCCTCTTCCACCACATGGGCGAGGAAGCGCCGCTGACGATCACTCGCGACGAATGCATTGCTTACGATGATCCGACTCAGCTGCTCTCGGCACTGATCGGCGTCGGGAGGGCGGGTTTCCTCGCCTGTTGTCAGAATACGATCAGGTTTGCTCAAAGCCGCGGACCCTCACCCCATGGTGGAATCCTACCGTCCCCGCTCGCGAAAGTCACCCAAAACCATGTGAGGATTATATATCTGAAATAAAATGAAAAATCTTCCAATCGCCGCGGGCGTGACAGGATAGTTTCCCTCGGAGACCCGCGCGCCTTTACCTGTCTGAACTATGTTAATTGCCCCCCCCGCCGCAACCGGTGTCGTACCGTCCAGCCAACACCAGAGCGCGGGGATCGCCATGCCGGAAGATCAGGTCGTACCACCGTCGATCGTTCGTCACTTCGCAACACAGGGCGCAGACCCGCGGGGACTGGCGACGCGGGACCCGGCGTTTCGGGACATGTGCGAGGAGTTCGCCGAAGCCGAGACGGCCCTCTCACAGATCGAATGGCAGTCGGCGGACGTGCGGGGGGAGCGGCTTGAGGAGTGCCAGGGATGGATCGAAGGTCTGCTCGCCGAAATGGAGGAGGCGCTCTCCGCCTCGAAGATCATTCCGCTTCCGCCCCGCCGACCGAGGCGGCGTCCATGACCACCCGACCGGGCACCGTTCACACGGTGGGTCCAGACGGCGGGGGTCTGGATGAACGGCGGTCCTGTCAGTTCGCCGCGCTGTCTCCCGGGACCGGCGCGGCCTCCATGCGATACCGAATTACAGCGAAGGGAGACTGAAATGTATTACACCGACGATTCAATCCTGCCCGAGAACATGGCGCCCCTGATCATCACGGCGGCCCCCTATGGTCCGGCGTGGCTTCCGGGCGACGCGTCCGACATCCCGGTCACCTGGGACGAGCAGGTCCAGGCGGCGGTCGACTGCTACGAGGCCGGCGCGACCATGCTGCATTTCCACGTCCGCAACCCCGCCACCGGCATGGGCTCGACCAATTTCGACGACTACAACTACCTCCTCAGGCGCGTGAAGGAAGCTGTGCCGGACATGATCATCCAGGTCGGCGGCTCGATCTCCTTCGCCCCGCATACGGATGATGCCAAGGCTAAGTGGCTCGACTACGACACGCGTCACATGCTGACCGAACTGGACCCCAAGCCCGAATATGTGACCGTGACGACCGGCACGACCCTGTGGGACATCGCCTCCATGTTCTCCAAGGAGGACATCAAGGGCACCCATATGGACGATCCCAAGGTGCTGGCCGCCTGGTCGGGCATGGTGGTCGATTCGACTCCTGCCTTCTATGTCGAGCACCTGCGGCGCCTCCGGAAGAACGGCATCCAGCCCTATTTCGTGCCCGCCCATGTCCATCAATGGGAGATCATCGAGCGGCTGCTGCGCGCGGGCGTCTATATGGGCCCGCTGAACATGGCACTCTGCGCCTATGGCGGCGGCACGCTGGGCCGCAACCCCTTCGACCTGATGAACTTCCTGCAGCGCCTGCCCCAGGGCTCGGTCAACACCTTCTGGTCCAGCATGCGGGGCCTGATCTCGATCTCGGCCATGTCGCTGGTGCTGGGCCAGCACATCCGCGTCGGCAACGAGGACAACCTCTGGGGCGCCGACGGTACGCGGAAGACCACGGTCGAACAGATCAAGGGCGTCGTGCGCCTTGCCAACGAGTTCGGCCGCAAGGTGGCAACCGCCGCCGAAGCCCGCGCGATCATGAAGGTCGGAACCTGGTACGACAGCGTCGAAGAGACACTCCGCGCCGCCGACATGCCGCCGAACCCGAGCAGGTTCAACCCGGGTTTCCTGACCTGGCCGACCGACGGGAAGATCAAGCCCGCCGTCCTCGGGGGCGACTCCCATCCGATCGCCGCCTGCATGATCGCACCGGAGCCGGTCCGGGCCGCGCAGGCCGCGCTAATGGGCGTGAAGTCCTGAGCCACGCGCACAAGACCAAGGTCGTGCGCCCCCCGGTGCGCGCGACACCCCAGAACCGCGGGATGGAGGAACGGACATGACGGGTCAGAGGACACATTTCGAGATCTACGGCGACGATCCGAAGACGCTGGCCGCGTTCTACGCCGGGCTGTTCGGTTGGCGGATGGAGCAGGTCGAGGGTCTCGACTATTGGCGCATCTACGCGGAGCCGGACGATCCGAGCCGCGTCTCGGGTGGCCTCACCTACCGGCCGCGCACCGATCCCCGGGGCTGGCTGCAGTTCGTCGAGGTCGAGTCGATCGACACCGCGCTGGCCATCGCCGAGAAGACAGGGGCGAGCGTGGTCCGACCCAAGACAGCCATCCCCCGGACCGCCTGGGTCGCTGTCCTCGCCGACCCCTCGGGGAACATGTTCGCCATATCGCAACGTGACCCCACCGCCTTCCCAATGCCCGAACCCGACTGAGCGCAACCGCGCCCTCAGAACCTACCTAGGAGGAAACCGAGATGGCAACGACGGACGTACCAGCGGACAGCGGCCCCTGGGACAGCGCGGCGGCGGAGATATTCGCGGCGATGGACGCGGAGGGCGCGGCTAGGCTGCGGTCGATGAGCAATGCTCCGTGGCACGGCGGCGTCCTGACGCCGCGCTTCGTGGAGTTGGTATCCGTCGCGATCAATGTCGCGGTCACGAGCCTCGATGCCGCCGCGACCCGCCGTCACATGCGCGCGGCTCTCGCCGCCGGGGCGACCGAGGCGGAACTGCTGACGCTGGTCAAGATGGCCAGCGTGATGTCGATCCATTCCTGCAGCCTCGGCGCGCCGATCCTGATCGAAGAGGCGGGTCCCGAAGCGATCGCGCGCTCCGCCGGTCAAACCGCGACGACGCCCGCCTGTGATCGGATGAAGACCATGGGCCAGTGGAACGAGGCGTGGAACCCGTTCCTCGCGCTCGATCCCGGCTGGACGGACGCGGTGATGGCATCGGGGCTCGACATCTATGCCAGCGGCGTCTTCACACCGAAGGAAACGGAACTGCTCAGCATCGCCTTCGACGCATCGATCTCTCACATGTACGCGCCCGGAACCCGGCGTCACATCCGCAACGCGCTGGCTGCCGGCGCGACTGTGCCAGAGGTCATGGAGGTCCTGAAAATCTGCGTCTCTCGCGGGATCGAGGCCTGCAATCTGGCGCTACTCATTCTGGCCGACGAACTCGCAAGGATCCGGTGAGGTGAGGCGCTTTCCCCGACTGTTTTGGATGGCAGGGGCACCGGCGACGAGGCCGGTTGAAACCGAGGACGGCGGAGCCGTGACCCGGACGGAACCAATCCCATCTGGAACTCTCATGCCCGGCGGCGGCGCCGCCGCGCCAACCGATGATGGCAGGAGAAGCCCCACATGAGCACCCATGAACGAAGCGGAAAGAGCGACCGCGCAGCCTGGTTCAAGCGCGAACTCAGGCTGGGTCTTGTGCTCTTCCTTTATCTCTGGGCGCTGCTCGGGCTCTTCGTCCTGAACGAGGATCTCGTGAACCGCCAAAAGGGCGATGTATTCATGTTCCAGGGTTTCGCGCTTGCGAACGCGCTGATCCTGGCCAAGGTCATGCTTGCGGGCGAACAGCTCAACCTCGCGCGACATTTCGCGGCCTGGCCAAGGATCTGGGTGATCCTCTTTGAGTCGCTGTCCTGCACGCTGCTGTTCCTTCTGGTCCATACGCTCGCGCGCGTGGGGATCGGCATATATCGGGGAGAATCCCTTTCGGCGAGCATGCCGTCCATCGGAGGGGGCGGTTTGGCAGGCGTTCTGATCGTCGGAGTGATCTTTTTTGTGTCGCTCCTGCCGTTCTTCACGTTCAAGCATTTGGCAGGTGCGATTGGCGCGGAGCGCGTTTATGCGATTCTTTTCAAACGCCCCGAACTTCTTGACTAGGATGCGGTAGAACAGAGCTTGCGATCCCCCGCCAAGAGCCTCGGTCACTTGGGGATAATGGGGCTGGTCCGCTTATGGAAAAACCACACGACACCTGTCCTATCTCAGCCCGCGGGGATCGGTACTCCACTGCCTCGTCGCGCTTGCCAACGGACGGGATGCGCCAGAATGGGTCTATAACCCCATTCTAGAGCGGGATGAGTTTAGGCGGAGTTCCCCTGCCCCGGGGTTTTTTTGAGACATCCAAGACGGCTTATTTGAAGCCGACGGATGTGTTGAGATGGGTGACCATGAGCGCGAAGGAGCCGCGGGCGCGGAGAGCTCGGATATCGGAGCGGTCGCGGCTCTGGGT
>JBMDWT010000056.1:0-9585 GCA_048594665.1 Amaricoccus sp.
CGCATATGATCCACAAGGGCCAGTTCGACATGCCCGGGAAATCCGCCTTCCGGCAATTCGCGGAACTCGCAGCATAACTGTCTCTGGGGACAGGGCTTTCCCGGTAAACTTCAGAAATTTGCGACAGAACCAGCGCTGGTCTCGCCAGTTCGGCCGAGGTCGACGAGCGCTTCCTTCAAAAACATCTCGGCCACACCTCCGCCGAGATGACCCGCCGCTACCAGCGCCGCCGTGACCACTTCCGCGTCAAGCTCACCAAAGCCGCCAGCCTCTGAGGACAAGCAGCCAGAAAGAGGCGCAATGCGCCTGCGTAGCGATCGGTGATGTCAGCCAAGGCATGTTACCCGGCATGCGCATCAGCCACACTAATAGGGTGAGTATTGTATTGGTTTCATCCAATATTCGAGAGGTGTCTTGACTGGTTAACCTTCCACTGACGAATGGCGCATTGCCAGTTCGATCACCGATATGACATCCTCCCAGCTTGCCGCCGACATCAAACAGACCAGGCTGATCGCTACCCGGTCCGGGCCTGGCCAACAGGTGACGGCGGATCACCAGACTATTGAAATTCCTAAAAGATTTATGCGTTATGCTCCCACCTTACCGCAATTGATCGAGCATCGACCGCACCGCCGCCTCCAATTTGCGGCGGTCCACCGTGGAAAAATCGAGCGGCAGCCGTACTTCCAACCGTCCGTTCGCGGCCGTACATTTCGCTGTCCCCTCCGATCGAAGGACATCGAAGGTCATCCGCGCCTTGCGGGTCGCCCTCCCCGACGTCGCGTATTTCTTCCCCGCGGGGAAGGTTTCGTTCACACCACCCTCTCCCTCCCCGGCCCAGCGACGCAACACTTCCAGTTCGTCCTGGATCGAACGGTTGTCCCAATCCTTGAGCGCGCCGCGGATCTCAGCGAGAATTCCAGGCTCCTCCTCCAGTCGCTTGCGAAGCATGAGACCGAGATTCCGCGGGATCTCCCGCGGATAGAGCAACAGGTCACCCAATCGATCCAGGAGTATCGTGAAGGCACGGATGTAGCTCCGCTTCTGGTAACCGGCACTCTGGTAAAGGATCGTCACGGCGCGGTCGGAATCGTTGCACTCCACGCTCGGATCAGCGGCGTAGGCACGCGCAAGCTCTGCCATTTCCGCGAAGGAAACATTCTTGCGCACGAGATTCTCATCCACCATGCGCCGATAAAGCTCGCTGATCCCGGCCGCGTTAGTCACCAGGGCGGCGGGGATCAGCGCATACCGCTCCTCCTTAGTTTCCGCGAGCAACTCACGATAGGCCGTCAGCCGACGCATGCCCTGGACCAGCTCGTAGCGCCCGCCCTCCTTCGGCTCAACCTGGATCGGATTGGAAAGCCCGATGTCGCGGATCGAAGTCTTCAATTCGACCAGTTCCATATCTGGCCCTCTGGACCGGTCACGAACAAGCTTGGTCGTGTCGATCACATCAACCGGAACAAGATCGACGATCAGCCCCTGCCGCTTGAGGCGTACAAGCTCTTCTGCCAGCGCATCGTTCTCGGCACGAATCGACGCTTCCGACGCAGCCCGGGCGCGCAAAGCCTCGGCATTCTCCTGAACAGCCGTCGCCATGGGCCCGCGCCGCCGCGGCACCGCCGATTTCATCTCCGGCTCCACCTTCCCCGCGGGGAAGGTTTCCGGCATAACGGCGCTGCCCGCGTCGTCCTCCGGCATGTTGAGGTCGAAGATCCGACGCTTCCTGCTCATGCCCGCTCCTCCACCTTCTCCCAGGCCTTCACACAGACCTCCTTGAATTCGGCATAGGCGGCATCGAAGCTTGCCCGCGCCCGCCTCCAGGTTTCCCGAGTCATGTCACGGTAATCGATTTCATAGACCGAACCGAGGAACCGGCCCGACTGCTCCACGGCCCGCGTCATCTCGATCGGATTCTGTGTCACATGCTCTCCGAACACCTTGCGGAACGCATCAAGCATCGCCTGATGCAGATCGTTCGAGGTTTCGAACCGGGTCAGAAGAAACTTGAGATCGAGGAAGACCTTCGGCAGCGAGATCTTCCCCATGGGGAAGGTTTCCCCAAATCCGGCCGACAGATCCTCCAGCGCCTCGGCGAGCTGACCAATGAAACTGGTGGTCGAGTCATACTCCCAATAGCCGGGGCCAGAGGGGATGTAGAGCACATCCGCCGCGAAGACCGCGTTCATCGATTGATAGCCAATCGCCGGTGGGCAATCGAAGATGATCAGGTCATAGGCGTCATCGGGCAGCGCATCGAGGTACCGCGAAACCGCAGCGAAAAACGACCATTCCGGATTGACGTGCCGGTACTGCGCGCTTGCAAATTCGACAAAGGCCGCGTTGGCACAGGAGGGGATGATGTCGATGGTTGACCAGGCGGTGCTCTTGAGGAAGTCACCGATCCGGAGTTCGGCCAGACCGAGGTCACGGATACTGGCGGGAACACGGCGTTGGGGCAGGGCGGCGCCGCTTTCGGCCCCGCGCGCACCGGCGTTCATTCGGTCGGTCTCCTTTATGAGATCACGGGCGAGGATTCCCCAGACCGTATGCTCCTCACCGACGTCGGTCAGCCCCATCGAATGGCTCAGCGTCGCCTGCGGGTCGAAATCGACCAGCAGCACCCGGTAGCCGTCGAGCGCCGCGGCATGCGCGAAATGCAACGCCACCGTCGATTTTCCGGCCCCGCCCTTGAAATTGGCAATGGCCGCGCGGATCGCGCGCTTTCCCTTCGGCCGCGGGGGCATCAGGCTCTGACGGTTGATTCTCATGCGTCGCCGAAGGTCGTTGATCTCGTCGAGCGAGAACCAGCGCTGCCGCCCGTCCTCCTCGACCTCGCCGGCGGGAAGGGCGGGGTCGGCGGCCAGACGGCCCCGGAAGGTCGACTGGTTGATCCGGAAGACAAGCTCCGACACCTCCCAGCTCGAGAACCGCCGAAGAGTCTTTTCCATCTCGGGACTGAAAGTCTGGCGCCGGATCCAGCCTTGCATCTTCAAGCTCTTGGCCTGCAGCGTCGCAAGGTCGCTGTGTGTATACATAAATTCCCACCTTTGAAATTTTCGCGGACGTTGTTTCTGCCTTTTCTCTCAAATAAGTTGTATGGTCAAACGATGCAAAACAATTCCGCCCGCTGTTATCAAAGAACCAGACCGATTCGCTCCGTTGGTGTCTCCTTCCGCGATATAGGGGGACATTCCGGAGGGTTGCACCAGCTGTTGGGGGGACATTTTGCGCCATATGAGGGACAGCATGTATGTCCCCCTATACCATAGATACCTAATTAAGGCCCACAAAGCAGGGATGAGGCGCTGATTTAGAACCTCCCGGCATCAATGGCTTGACAGAATCAGGAATGAAGACGCTAAATCCTCATCGGCGGCGAAGAGCGTTGGCCGCGGAACGGGCAGTGAAACGGACCGGACACAAGTTCGGCCTCGCGAGGACGAGATGACGCAGGCAAGGACACTGCAGGGAACTGAGATTTCCAGCCAGAAATATGACATCCTCACCGCGCTCGGAAGCCATGCCCTGGGTGGGGATGCCTCGACCCAGCGGCTGATCCTTCGTTTTATCACTCTGATCACCGCTCGATACAACTGGCGTGCCGGGGTTCTGCGGGTTGGTCAGCGCGAGATTGCACAGCTTTGGTCGGTTGATGAACGGACCGTCAAACGGGAAATGGCAAAACTACGTGCGCTTGGCTGGTTAAGGCTTGAAAGTCCGGCACGGCGGGGCAGGGTATCGAGCTACGCGCTCGATATGACCGCGATCCGGGCGGCGACTCGATCCACATGGGCTCGGGTCGGACCTGATTTCGAGGCACGAATGTCTGGATGCCTGCCACAGATTGAGAGTGCGACCATTGTTCATTTTCCCCGGATAGAACAAGAAACGGCTATTGGGAATGGAACAGGACAAGGCCTCTGGCCGCGCCTCCTTGCGCCACTCCGCGCGGAAATGCCGGCGGTCTGTGCGAACTGGTTTGAGCCGCTCCGCGAGGCGGAGAGGGTAGGGGAGTGCCTCACGCTCATGGCTCCCAACGCGTTCCATGCCAATTATGTCCGGACCCACTATGGTCAGCATCTGCGTGATGCCCTGCGACTCCATGGGGGGGTGAAAACACCGGATATACGCTTCATCGCGGCAAGCGAATAGCAGTTCGCGCTTTGGAACCTAGTGAGATTGACGCCACCAAGCTTTTTCTGGAAAGACTAATCTTGATTTACCAGGATTGGCCTGATGGCTTCCTTGGATCAATGTTTCGTCTACTGTCCAAGACAGGGTATCCACAACCTTGATCTTGCCGGGATCATCGATCTGACAATGCCGGTCAAGAAATTGCCGGGCCATAAATCGGCATCAGTCGCCAGCGAAGGGTAACTCCTCCTGATCGCATTCGGCACCCGCCGGAGGCAAGGTTCCGGCGATCAGATAAGCCTGGATGTAGTCCTGAGCGCAATGACTGGGATTGAGCAGGACAGTGTGGCCAAAACCGTTGACCACGAGAAGCCGCGCATCCGCGAGTTCCTGCGCCATCCGCTGCGAGCTCGGCAGGGGCGTGGCGGGATCGAAGGTATTGCCGATCACGAGGATCGGCGCCGCTGTTCGATTGTTCCAGGGGCCGAGCCAAGGGTCGGCAGCGCGCGCCGTCCAGCCCAGGCAAGCCGCGACGAAGGGCCAGGGGGACAGCCCCGCGCGGGCATAACTTGCCAGCGCCTGCGCCGACACCGCCTCGCCCGTCCCGGGATTTGGGCTTTCCCCGCAGACAACAGCAAGCTGGCGTCCCGCGCTCGTTACAAAATCACCCTTTGGATCGCTCTGAGCCGAGGCATCATCCTCTTCGGTCTGGACCTTGCCTTCGCTTGCCTCCCAGACGGTTTGGAGAAATTCGGCAACCGCCACCCACCCGGGAAACCGCCCGAATCCGGGTAATGGATCGACGAGATAGATCGAACCGGTCAGATAGTCGATGATCGTCCTATCGTCGATCGTGCGCCCTTCGAACGGGATGCCCTCCTTGCCGCGCTTCAACAGCTCCGCCCATTTCCGGCGGGTCGCGTCCGGTGAACCGGCGGAGAAGGCACAGGCGCTGGCCGCCACGGCGCCGCACTGATCCATAAAGGCGCGCGTCGTTTCCATCGCCCCAAAATCCGATCCGATTCGAAGGAAAGTGCCGAGCGACATGTCCTCCCCCGCGTTCCCCGCCCAGGCGGAGGGCGCCACCGCTCCATCGAGCACGGCTGCCCTGAGGCGTTCGGGGAACATGTTCGCGTAGGTCGCTCCGAGGAACGTCCCGTAGGAAGTCCCATAGTAGCTCAGGCGCTCATCTCCGACCGCCCGCCGGAGCAGGTCGAGATCGCGGGCATTGTCCGCCGTCGAAACATGGGCGAGCAGATCACCGTTCTTTGCGACGCAGGAGGCATTGAAGGCTGCGCGTCCGCTCGCATTGGCGGCCAGTTCCTCCGATGTCACCGGAAGTTCGTCCAGCGCCGAGGCATGAAGAAATGCCTCTTCCTCGGAAGCGCTGCCAAAACAGCGGATGACCGGCCGTGTACGGCCCCCCATTCCCCGCGGGTCCCAACTTACGATATCGAATCTCGCCCGCACCTCCGTCGGAAAACCATTGATCGCGGCGGGCAGATATTGTGTGCCCGCGTCACCCGGTCCGCCGGGGTTCCAGAAGAGTGTCCCGATCCTTGATCCCGGCCCCGATGCCCTCTGCCGGATCAGAGCAAGATCGAATTTCCCGTTCTCCGGTCGCGCATAATCCATTGGCACCGCGACCGTTGCGCAGTCAAAGGCCTCGGCGCCCGAAGGACAGGCACCCCAGGCAATGCGCGGCACGGAAACTTCCGCCATCGCTGTCCGGGAGACAGGCACCATCATTACCAAGGCGACCAGCAGGAAAGTTCTCATTCTTCCGCCCAGTTCTTTTCCCGTCAGCTCAGGCTAACGAGCCGCGGCCTGTGCTGCAATGCCCACCCATCGGGGAGCCGCGGCCGCGGATATGGCGCCCGTTCCCGGTTGTCCCAAAACCACCACTTTCCCGTCGCAAAGATTCTATGGCATCGCCTGCTTGCGAGATATGAGACAGCTGCTGACAAAATTTCTTCATAGAAAAATAATGTCAGAACAGAATAAAATGAAAAGGATTATGAAAATATGAATATTTTATAAAAAAAATAGTAAAATATATAATATAAATATTATAAATCATGACCGCACGAGATCTGCAAACCCGGGAGAAATCGAAGAGTATGAACAATTTCGTAACCGCCTCCGTCCTTGCCATTGGTCTCTGCGCGGGATCGGGCGCCTTCGCCCAGGACTGTGGGGACGTGACGATCGCCAGCATGAACTGGCAGTCCGCGGAGGTGCTGGCGAACCTCGATGGGTTCATCCTGAGGAATGGCTTCGGCTGCGACGTCGAAATCACCGTCGGTGACACGGTTCCCACTATTACTTCGATGGTCGAGAAGGGCGAACCCGACATCGCGCCCGAGGGCTGGGTCGATCTGCTTCCCGAAGTGGTGACCAACGGTGTCAAGGAAGGCAAGCTGGTCTCGACGGGTAACGCGCTGTCCGACGGCGGCGATCAGGGTTGGTGGATCCCGAAGTACATCGCGGACGCGCATCCAGACATCAAGACCATCGGCGACGCCCTGAAGCATCCTGAACTCTTTCCCGATTCTGAAAACCCCAGCAAGGGCGCGATTGTAAATGGGCCGCAGGGATGGGGCGGGGCGAATGTGACCGCGCAATTCTTCAAGGCTTACGATGCCGAGAGCAAAGGCTTCAACCTTGTTGACCCGGGCTCGGCCGCCGGTCTCGACGGCTCCATCGCCAAAGCCTACGAGCGGAAGGAGGGGTGGCTCGGCTACTACTGGGCGCCCACCTCGCTCCTTGGCAAGTACGACATGGTAAAGCTCGGTTTTGACGCGCCGTTCGATCAGGCCGAATGGACCCGCTGCAACTCCGTGGCCGACTGCTCCGACCCAAAGCTCAACAGCTGGCCGGTCGACCGGGTCGAGACGCTGGTCACCGCCGACTTTGCCGACCGGTCTGGGCCGGTTCTTGACTATCTGAAGGCCCGGCACTGGGACAATCAGACTGTCAATAAGCTTCTTGCTTGGATGACCGACAATCAGGCAACGGGCGAGGATGGAGCGATCTATTTCCTTCAGAACAATCCCGACATCTGGACGAAGTGGGTCTCGCCTGACGTTGCCGAGAAGGTCAAGGCAGCCCTCTGACCAAAGAAGCCTCCCGCGGTCTGCCACTCAGACGGGTGGCGGCCGCCTCGGGAGAGGGGGGATGCCGGCTTCCAGCCGACATGACGCCCTCGTGACGCCAACCTCGAACGGACGGGTAGTATCATGGACTGGTTAGCCAAGTTCCCGCAGATGAGCGACGCTGAACTGCGCGACCTGAAGAAGGTCATCGACGACGGGTTCCGGGCCCTTACCCGCACCTATGGCGACGCGATCGAGGCCTTCTTCAATCCACTGAAGTGGTTCCTGGTCCAGGCCGAGGCCTTCATGACCCAGACCCCCTGGCCGATCATCATGCTGCTCGTCGCAGGGATCGCCTGGGCAGCCAGCCGGAGCTGGCGCATCGTCCTTGGCACCATGGCGACGTTGCTGCTGATCGGCTATTTCGGCATGTGGGAGGATGCGATGCGGACGATCTCCATGATCGTCGTCTGCACCGTGCTTTCGATCGTCATCGGGCTTCCCCTCGGCATCTGGATGGCGCGATCGGATCGTGCCCAGGGCTTCATCAACCCGGGCCTCGACGTGATGCAGACCATGCCGAGCTTTGTCTATCTGATCCCGGTCGTCATGCTTCTGGGTATCGGCAAGGTGCCCGGCCTGATCGCCGTCGTCATTTACGCGCTGCCGCCCATGATACGCCTGACCAACCTCGGTATTCGGCTCGTCGACAAGGATGTGCTCGAAGCGGCGGACGCCTTTGGCGCCTCCTCCTGGCAGAAGCTCTGGACCGTGCAACTGCCGCTGGCGCTGCCGACGATCATGACCGGGATCAACCAGACGATCATGATGGCGCTGGCAATGGTCGTCATCGCCGCGATGATCGGCGTACAGGGCCTTGGCCAGCCGGTGCTCAAGGCGATCTCCAATCAGTATTTCACCCTCGGCATCTTTAACGGGCTTGCGATCGTCGGCATCGCGGTCGTGTTCGATCGGGTAAGCCAGGCCTATGGTCGCCGACTCCAGAAGCACCGGGAGGTCGTCCATGGCTGAGCCAACACCCGCCGTCAGCGGCAAAGGCATCGAGATCCGCAACCTCTACAAGATTTTCGGCGCCAATGCCGCGGCATATGTCGACGCGGTTCGGGACGGAATGTCCAAGACCGACCTCAACCGGCTGCACGGCCATGTGCTCGGTCTCAACAACATCAACATCTCGATGCCCGCGGGCTCGATCCAGGTCATCATGGGCCTTTCGGGATCGGGCAAGTCGACGCTGATCCGGCACATCAACCGGCTGATCGATCCCACGTCGGGCCAGATCGTTGTCGGTGGCCGGGACGTCGTCGAGATGACTCCGGCCCAGTTGCGCGAATACCGTCGACACGAGACCGCGATGGTTTTCCAGAAGTTCGCCCTGCTGCCCCACCGGACCGTGCTCTCCAACACCGTCTATGGCCTCGAGGTACAGGGCGTGCCGAAGGCGGAGCAGCGCGATCGGGCAATGCGCTGGATCGAGCGGGTCGGGCTGAGGGGCTTCGAGAACCGTTACCCCAACCAGCTCTCCGGCGGCATGCAGCAGCGCGTGGGGCTGGCGCGGGCGCTGGCCAACGACGCGCCGATCCTTCTGATGGACGAGGCCTATTCCGCGCTGGACCCGCTGATCCGGGTTGACATGCAGACGGTGCTTCTCGACATCCAGAAGGAAATCCGCAAGACCATCGTCTTCATCACCCACGATCTCGACGAGGCGCTGCGCCTTGGCGACCAGATTGCTATCCTGCGCGATGGCGAGGTGATCCAGCAGGGCACAAGCCAGGACATCGTACTTCGCCCGGCCGACGACTACATCGCCACCTTTGTACGTGAGGTGAACCGGGGCCGGGTCATCCGCGTCGATGCCGTGATGAGCCCACTCGCCGGGGAGCCACCCGTGGGACCCCGGGTGCGTCCGGACACGACGCTCGACGCCGCGGTGCGGCGGATGGTTTCCGGCAATCTCGACGCCGTGGCTGTCGCCGACGGCGACGACCGCCTGGTGGGTAGGCTGGAAATGTCACGCGCAATCGCGGCTATGGTATCACCGGCTTCCGCCGAATAGATATCTCAAGGCATTGTCAGCTTGCCCGAAACCTGACTGCGCCGCGGCGGCGGTCAAGTTTTAGGGGCATTATCAGGTTAATCCACCTCGGCCCGACCAAAAGGGTCTCTGTCGCTATCACGCGGCCAAATCGGCGGCGGTGCCGTTTTACAGGCTGAAGGCATCAGCCTGGGCATGGCGATGGGAGGTTGCGGAAAGTCGGTGGCGTTTGGGGCGGAAGAGAGTGATTGTCTGGTCGTGGACGGACAGAAACCGCTGCGCCTGGCG
>JBMDWT010000057.1:0-93087 GCA_048594665.1 Amaricoccus sp.
AGTCGTCGGGTGTGGCGAGGTTGCTCATCAACAGGCGCACCGCGTGGCCGCCGGCCCAGACGGCGGCGATGAGTCCGGCGGCGAGGGTCATGGCGCGGGGCAGGACGCCGGTCCAGGGGCCGAGCGCGGGCCAGCCCCAGAGGCCGGCGGCATAGGCCCCGGGGACGAGTTTCGCCGCGATGAGGATGAGGGCGAGGTGGGCGGCCTGGTCGAGGATGAATCCCTGGAAGCCCTTGCCATGGCGGGTCTTGATCCAGTCGATGACGCCATGGCCGAGGCCGAGGCCCAGGATCAGCGCGGGCAGGGGGGCAAGGCCCAGCGCCAGCCAGCTGGTGGCCGAGACGATGGTCATGTGCAGGGCAAGGACCCACGGTTTCCGTTTGTCCCGGACCATGGTGTCGGTCTGGAGCACGAAATCGGAGACAAGGTGCGCGAGGGTGAGGGCGACGGCGGTTTCGATCATTCGCCGGATCGTCTCACAGCCGGGAGGGGCGGTGCAATGGATTATAAGGCGGGGTGGATACAGACGGAATCGGCTGTAAAATCGAAAACGCCCTTTTCAGGCTGTATCGCCGATCTGTTCGACGGTTTCCAGGGTCTGCCGCAGGGCCCAGTCGCCGCCGCCCGCCAGATGACGCGCGACGACCTGCTGGGTAATGTCGAGCGTCGCGGCCAGTGTTTCCTGATTGGGCCGCCGCTCCGGACCGAGCAGGCAGGCGAAGACTTCCGCCTGACGGGGGGTCCAGTGGCGCGAGATTTCGTCCGCGAGGGCGAAGATCGACTGAATGAGGGCCGCGCCAGGCGGTGGGTCGTCCCAGGCAATGGCAAACCGCGGCATATGGGCCATCCTGTCGAGGCCACGCCCCGAGAGCTCGAACGCGGGACCGCCGGCGCCGTCCAGGACCGTGGCGCCCTCCGCCAGAAACCCCGAACCGATGCCGATGGAGATCCGCGTATCGAAGGCCCGGCCGAGTGCCCCGAGATGCGCGCGCAGGAAAAGCGCGGAGCGCAGGGCAAGCGCGGGGGCGGGGCCAAGACATTGCCAGCCATCGCCGCGGAACCGGGTAAAACGGGGCACATCGCCCCCCCTTTCGCGCGAGAGAACAGTGGCGCCCCGGTCCAGAGCCCTGATTGCCTCGTCGATCTCGGACGGCGAGAGACGCGAGGAGCCGACAAGATCGCCCGTCAGAACAACGAGCCGGTCGCGGTGACTCTGCGCGGCCATCCCGCGATCCTCGGACTGCTCCGCCGGGCAGCGCTACATGAAGCCAAGCTCAAGGCGGGCTTCGTCGGACATCATGTCCATGCCCCATTGCGGCTCCCACACCACCTCGACATTGACATGTCGCACGCCGGGGATCGGGGTGATCGCCTCCGCCACCCAGCCGGGCATTTCGCCCGCGACGGGACAGCCGGGCGCGGTGAGGCTCATGTCGATCCGGACATCGCCCTCGTCATTGATCTCGATCGTATAGACCAGCCCGAGATCGTAGATATTCACCGGAATTTCGGGATCGTAAACGGTGCGACAGGCCTCGACCACGGCGTCGTAGAGCGGATGGTCCGTGCTGGACGGCCGGATAAGAGGCATCCCCTCCATCGGGGCGTCAATGTCCGCGTTCATCATCGCTCTCCGTACCATAATTCCTGACTGCTAATATAGGGAATGGGACGCGGAGGTAAAGGGACGGCTAAAACCCGGTGTTTCCGCCGTCGAACGGTCCGCTCCCGGCTCCGATCGGCCGATCAAAACCTCGCCGTCAACCGGGGTTCCGCGCCCGTTGCCGGGCCACGTACCCGCGACTTGACGGTTTCAGTCATCGGTTATTGTGCCGTCCACGTCTGAACAGTCGCATATGGGGCATGGCCTTCTTCGAAGCGGAGAAATTCCCGCAAGGTCGCACCGGGCAGCGTGTGGGTCCAGTTCGTTCGATGCGCGGGCCGCCGGTGGGCGCGCGAACCTGCTCCATTCGGGGGGGGACCGGTCAGCCCGGAAGGAGTGCGAATACCCCTACGGAGTCAGAGCGTTTGGTGATCTGGAGGGGCCAGCGCCCGATGGCGGGCCAGGGCGGTTGACGTGCATTCGCCCCTGAGCTTAATCCGGGCGCAGGCGGAACGCACTGGATTGGACGGACGAATGGCCGGTGGCGTCCGGATCGACAAGAGATTCGTGCCGTCCGGCGAAGACGGGGTGGAACTCGAAATCATTGTGAACAAGCCGCCACAGGCGGGGCCGTTTCCCACGATCCTTTTCAATCACGGCTCGACTGGGCGCGGGAACAACAGGGCGATGCACAGGCGGACCATCCGTCCGGCGGTCATCGGAAACTTCTTCGCCGAACGGGGCTGGATGACCCTTTTTCCGCAACGCCGGGGACGGGGGAAATCTGGCGGAGTCTACGCGGAGGGTCTGGCCCCGGACGGTTCCGGTTATTCCTGTGACGCGGACGTCGCCATGGCAGGCTTTGAACGGGCTGTCGAGGACATGGACGCCGTTGTGCGCGCCCTGTCGGATTGGCCGGAGATCGACCCGCGCCGGTTGCTTGTCGGTGGCGTATCCCGGGGCGAAATTCTCGCGATCGCCTATGCCGGAATGCGGCCAGGTACATTCCAGGGAGCGATCAATTTCAATGGTGGCTGGCTTGGCCGGGCCTGCCCAAGTTACGAATTCGTCAATCCGAAACTGTTCGAACGGGGCGCGGCGGCGGGTATTTCCACCCTCTGGTTGCATGGAAGCCAGGATCAATATTATCGCATGGGGCATTGCCGGGGCAATTTCGAGCGGTTCCTGTCATCGGGCGGGCAGGGCACGTTCGTCTCCCTCCAGGGAGGGCATGCGCTGATATTCAAGCCAGCCTTGTGGAGGCCGCATCTGGATCGATATCTGCGAACTCTGTTTCCGGAAGACAAAGCCTCGCCCGCCTGAACCGCCAGGAATACGAGGCTTGGTTTCGGACAGGCCGATGGTTCGGCCCGCCCGGCTTCGGTGTCAGTCGAGGCCCATGCAATTGGCATAGAAGGTCACGGTCGCGGGCCAGTCGGAGAAGATGCCGACCACGCCGACCTGTTGCGCCAGCGCATCGACGACCTCGTACATCATGCCGTCCGAATGGATCGCGTCGTTGATCGAAGTATAATACCAGCCGCCGCCATTGTTGAGCGGGCCGGACCGCTCCAGCGACCAGGTGATGATCTTGAGGCCAGCCTCTTTCGCAGCCTTGGCATAGGCGGAGGGGACGATCTTTCCGTTCTCGACCGTCAGGAGAACGAAGATCGGGGGGGCGATATAGTTCACACCCTTCGACTTCAGATCGGCCATGTCATGACCCCAGGTTTCCGGCTTCCGGTTGTCGAAGCCTTGGATCGAATCCGGATCGACCAGAAACACCGCCTGCGCGCCGAACTCCGGATCCGCCTTGATCCAGTACAGAATGTCGTCGAGATTGAAGGACTGGGCCCAGACATCGGAAGCGGGAACGCCCGCGGCCTTGAAGGCATCGATCATCTTCTGGGCATAGGCCTCCTGGGTCATGCCGTCGAAGGGCATTTCCACCGTCGCCTCCTTGAGTTCGGGCGTGAATTTGCCCCCGAGGGATTTGACCAGCGCGATATAGTCATCGAGCGTCAGAAGGGTATCCGCGCCATTCGCATAGAGATCGGTGCGCCAGCCGGGGGTGCCGTCCATATAGGCTTCGACGCTGGTCGCCTGTTTGTCGGCGCCGTCCATCTTGGCCCTGAGGCTCCTGAATTCGGCCAGGGTGACGTCGGAGGTCCGGCATTCGGCGCTCGCCGGTGTGTCGCCCGCCGCCGGCGTGAAGGGTTGCGTGCATTTCGCCGCGAGATCGGTCGCGAGGATGTTCGTCGAGCTGTGCAGGTCGTTCTGCGCATGGCGGCAGACGAGTTCCTTGTCCCTGGTAAAGGTGACGTCGCATTCGAGGATACCCGCGCCCATGCCGGCGGCGGCGATATTCCCTTCGCGTGTATGTTCGGGAAACTGGAGGGGCGCGCCGCGATGCGCGATCGAGAACAGGCTGGTCTTGTTGGCGCCGCCGAGACAGGAGGCGAGCTTTTCCCGGAGCGGACCCTCGGTCATCTGGCCGACGAGATAGCTGGGCCGTGCGCCGACCTGCGCCGGGGCCGCGACCGCGGGGGCAACGAGCACGGCCAATGCCGCGCAGGTCGAAAAGAGGCGAATCATGGACCTGTCTCCTTGAAAGGGGATGCGGGCGAGAGAAAGCAGCGGCGCATGCCGGTTTGATGACGCCGGGACCAAGGATTTGCGCAGGCCGGGCGAAGGCGGTAAGGGAGGCGCATGAGGGAAATCAGTTTTGAAATTTCAGGGCGCGACGGGCTCGCGCGGACCGGCGTGTTGCGGACCCCGCGCGGGGAGATCCGAACGCCCGCCTTCATGCCGGTGGGAACCGCCGCGACGGTCAAGGCGATGATGCCCGAGAGCGTGCGTGCGACCGGCGCGGACATATTGCTGGGCAATACCTATCATCTGATGCTCCGGCCCGGGGCGGAGCGGGTGGCGCGGCTCGGGGGATTGCATCGGTTCATGAACTGGGAGCGACCGATCCTGACGGATTCGGGCGGGTTCCAGGTGATGAGCCTGAACGAGTTGCGCAAGTTGACCGAGGAGGGCGTGACCTTTCGCAGCCATGTGGACGGGTCGGTGCATCACCTGAGCCCCGAGCGCAGCATGGAGATCCAGCGGTTGCTCGGGTCCGACATCGTCATGTGTTTCGATGAATGCACGCCCTATCCCGCGACCCGCGCCCAGGCCGCCGAGAGCATGCGCCTGTCGATGCGCTGGGCGGCGCGGTCGCGCGAGGCGTTCGGGGATCGCCCCGGCCATGCGTTGTTCGGGATCCAGCAGGGCGGGGTGCATCCCGATCTGCGCGCCGAGAGTGCCTCGCAGCTGACGGCGATCGGTTTCGATGGATATGCCATCGGCGGGTTGGCAGTGGGCGAGGGGCAGGAGGCGATGTTCGGCGTGCTGGATTATGCGCCGGGGATGCTGCCGGAGAATCGGCCGCGCTATCTGATGGGGGTGGGCAAGCCGGACGATATCGTGGGCGCCGTCCTGCGCGGCGTCGACATGTTCGATTGTGTGCTGCCCTCGCGGTCGGGGCGCACGGGCCAGGCGCTGACCCGGCGCGGTCCGGTCAATATCAAGAATGCCCGTCACGCGGAGGATGAGCGGCCGCTTGATCCGGACTGCGGCTGCCCGGCCTGCCGGAGCTATTCCCGGGCCTATCTGCATCATGTGTTCAAGGCAGGCGAGATCCTTTCGGCGATGCTGCTGACCTGGCATAATCTGCATTATTACCAGGAATTGATGGCAGGGCTGCGGGAGGCGATCGCCGCCGGGCAATTGTCCACGTTCATCTCCGAATTCGATCGGTCGCGCGCGGAAGGGGATCTTCCGCCGATTTGAGGTATTTTGTGTCCGGGGAAACTGGCGGGGCAAAACATCCTTGGGGGATAGGTGCTCTACTGTCCGGTGAAATGCGATCATGGCGCGTCTGGATGGTGAGTGGTGCTTGCAAGGGTTTCCGGGCAGGAGCAATGTGGCCCTTGAAAGACCAGGGCGTGGGCGCCATTTTCTTCTCAAGGAAGCGAAGGGTCGCTGGATCGTCCGGGGCTCGGCGCTTTGCAGACATAAGGAAAACATAATGACAGATTTGAGCAGTTCGACCTTTCCTGTGCTGCCGCTCCGCGACATCGTGGTGTTCCCGCACATGATCGTGCCGCTGTTCGTCGGGCGTGAGAAATCCGTTCGCGCGCTCGAGGCGGTGATGAAGGACGACAAGCAGATCCTGCTGGCCAGCCAGAAGGACGCCTCCGAGGATGAGCCCGAGAACGACGGGATCTATCGGGTCGGGGTGCTTGCCAATGTATTGCAGCTGCTGAAATTGCCGGATGGGACCGTGAAGGTTCTGGTCGAAGGCAAGGCACGTGTGCGGATTACCAAGTTCCACCACAACGAGGCCTATTTCGAGGCGTCGGCTCTGGAGATCGCGGAGACCGAGAACGATCCCGCGGCGATCAAGGCCTTGACCCACGCGGTGGCGGAGGAATTCGAGCGCTACGCCAAGCTGAACCGGAACATCCCGGAGGAGGCCGTGACCGCCGTGTCCGAAACCATGCCGGCGGCGAAACTCGCCGACACGGTGGCAGGCCATCTGGGCGGCGCCAAGCTTGAGGAAAAGCAGAAGCTGCTGGAGGAAGCCGATGTCGGCGAGCGGCTGGAGGCGATCTATGGCCTGATGCAGGGCGAAATGTCGGTGCTCAAGGTCGAGAAGAAGATCAAGAGCCGCGTCAAGACGCAGATGGAGCGCACGCAGCGCGAGTACTATCTGAACGAGCAGATGAAGGCGATCCAGCGCGAGCTGGGCGGCGAGGGTGAAGGTCAGGACGATGCGCAGGAGCTTGAGTCGCGCATTGCCAAGACCAAGCTCTCGAAGGAAGCCAAGGAGAAGGCGCTGGCCGAGCTGAAGAAGCTGCGGTCGATGTCGCCAATGTCCGCCGAGGCGACCGTCGTACGTAACTACCTCGACTGGATGCTGTCGATCCCGTGGGGCAAGAAAAGCCGGGTCAAGAAGGATCTGGGTCTGGCGCAGAAGGTGCTCGATGCCGATCACTATGGCTTGGAGAAGGTGAAGGACCGGATCGTCGAATTCCTTGCCGTGCAGTCGCGGCAGGAGAAGATGAAGGGCCCGATCCTCTGCCTCGTCGGACCTCCCGGCGTCGGCAAGACCTCGCTTGGCAAGTCGGTCGCCAAGGCGACGGGGCGCGAGTTCATCCGTATCTCGCTCGGCGGTGTCCGGGACGAGGCGGAGATCCGTGGCCATCGCCGGACCTATATCGGCTCCATGCCCGGCAAGATCATCCAGTCGATGAAAAAGGCCAAGACCAACAACCCGTTGATCCTGCTCGACGAAATCGACAAGATGGGCCAGGATTTCCGCGGCGATCCCGCCAGCGCCATGCTGGAGGTGCTCGATCCCGAGCAGAATTCGAGCTTCATGGACCATTATCTGGAGGTCGAATACGACCTCTCGAACGTGATGTTCATCACCACGGCGAACTCCTACAACATGCCGCGGCCGTTGCTCGATCGCATGGAGATCATCTCGATCTCGGGTTACACCGAGGATGAGAAGGCGGGCATCGCCCGGATGCATCTGATCGGCAAGCAGGAAAAGGGGCACGGCCTCAGGAAGGGCGAGTTCGAACTGACCGAGGAGGCGCTGCGCGACATCACACGCTACTACACGCGTGAGGCCGGTGTGCGTAATCTCGAACGCGAAATCGCCAAGCTTTGCCGCAAGGCGGTGACCGAGATCGTGAAGGGCAATGCCGCCAAGGTCGTGGTGACACCGGACAATCTTGAGGAATATCTCGGGGTGCGCCGGTTCAAGTACGGGCTCGCGGAACTGACCGATCAGGTGGGCGTGACGACGGGTCTGGCCTGGACCGAGGTGGGCGGCGATCTCCTCCAGATCGAAGCGCTGCGTCTGCCGGGCAAGGGACGGATGAAGACCACGGGGAAACTCGGCGATGTGATGAAGGAATCCATCGACGCGGCCTCCTCCTTCGTGCGCTCGAAGGCGCCGACGCTCGGGGTCAAGCCGACCGTTTTCGAGACGGTGGACATCCATGTCCACGTTCCGGAAGGGGCCACGCCCAAGGATGGTCCGAGCGCGGGTGTCGCGATGGTGACCTCGATCGTCTCGGTGCTGACCGGCATTCCGGTGCGTCGCGATGTTGCCATGACGGGTGAGGTTACCCTGCGCGGCAATGTGTTGCCGATCGGCGGATTGAAGGAGAAACTGCTCGCGGCCCTGCGCGGCGGGATCACCAAGGTTCTGATCCCGGTCGACAATGTCAAGGATCTGAGAGAGATTCCGGACAATGTGAAGAACGGCCTCGAACTGATCCCGGTTGGCAATGTCCTGGACGTCCTCAAGGTCGCCCTGACCCGGATGCCCGAGGCGATCGATTGGGACGAGGAAGCGGAGGCCGCGAAGGCCTTGGCCGCTGCGACCTCCGGAGCCACCAACCCGGCCGTGCCGCCGGCGCATTGATCGCGTGGCAGGGGCCAGAGGCCCTGATATGACAATGACCGAGGCTTGCCGCGCAAAGCGGCAAGCCTTTTTGGTATGAACGGGATTGATATGACCCGCCCTTGTCGAGCGCGGCCAAGGCCGTTTCGAATCGAACAACGGTATGGAAATTCAAACGAACAGAGCACTGGACCTGAGCCTGCGTGACCGAGGACCGCTCTCGCCCGCGGGATAATTCCAGGGTCTGGCTTGGAGCGGTTTCAGGGGGTGGCCTCATCTGCCGATTAGAGCGATTTCCAATCGAATGAACTCATTCGATGACTCGGAAATCGCTTAAATTTAAAAGGATAGAGTGGTAGGCGTGAGCCAGTGCAAACAAAAACCGCTTTAAGAAATCGTGACAAAACAAAATCATAGAGCGGACGATCCGGTGCAGTCAGATCGAAAACCGCTCTAACGGCTTATGACCGATTGACCGGCCCCGGGCCGCAACCGGGTTTCCTGATAGTCGGACTCTGCGATTTCCGTGCAAAGCGGCAACCATTCGCATCCACGGCAGGCAGCGCGGCGGGACGGAGGAAAATCGGCCCTGAGACCTGCGATCATCGCGGGCTCAAACCGGAAAGGGGTTCCGGGAGCAAGCGTCACCCCCCAAATCGCGCCCAGGTCACGCAGGGCGAGCTTGTCCCGGACCATCACACTGGCATTCAGGCAATGCGGATCCGTGCCCGCGAGCAGAGGTGCGCAGATGTCATCCGGCCCCTCGACGATCAGGATATCCTCACCCTCCGACAGACGGGCCACGATCCGGTCGTAATTGGCGATGAACTCGGCGGAATATCCTTTGCCCACATAGGTGAGCAGGCAAAGGAAATGGTGGCCGCGCAGGCGGATGGTCACGTTACGGCCTGGCTCCTTGCGCGCCGCGCGGCAGAACCCGCAGGATCGCGGCGCCGATCGCGGATTTGAGGACAGCGCCGATCAGGAAGGGTGTGACGCCAAAGGTCAGTGCCTTTTCCGCTCCGATGGCCATGGCGAGCCATGTTGCTCCGATCGCGAGGCACATGAGATTGCAGATCAACATGCCGGTGAAAGCGAGAACGACCCGCTGGCCATTCCAGCCGCGCTCGGCCAGCCCGCCCATCAAGGCGCCAATGATCGGAAAGGAAAGCAGATAGCCCGCCGTGGGACCGGCGAAATGCGCAAGGCCACCGGCGCCGCCCGCCAGAACCGGAAGGCCCATCGCCGCCTCGGCCAGCCAGGCCAGGATCGTGATGCCCCCGAGACGCCAGCCATAAAGCGCGCCGATCAGGGTCACGGCCAGGGTCTGCATCGTCATCGGGACCGGATACATCGGCACTTCGACGCGGGAGGACAGGGCGAGCAGGACGGTCCCGATCAGCACGGCGCCGATCCGCCAGATTCGGGAACGGCTTTCCGGACGCAGCGGGCTGAATCCGGAGGCAAGGGTGGTCTCGATCATAGGGTCTTTCCAGAGTTGTAGAGAGGGATGCTTCACGCCCGGCGATAAGTGCGCGAAACGAGCGTTTCGGCAAGCGCCTTTCTGATCCCCACCGCGAGAGCTTTGCCGGACGCTATTTGGCCCGGTTTGGTCGGGGTCAAGCCGTCAGGTCAATCTGGTAGAACCGGGTATCCACCGCCACCAGTGGAAAGCCAGGCGGCAGGTCGGATTGCGAAATCCGCGCAAACCCGTGCTTTTCATAGAAACGATGCGCGGCGTGATATTTTTCCGTCGTCCCCAGATAGATCCGCCTCAGTCCGACCGTTCGGCCATGGTCCAGCAGATTGGCCAGCAATCGACCCGCCACATTATGCGCTTTGCCCCGGAAGGGTGCCGCGACGAACATCTTGCGAAGGGCGGCCCGATGGTCCCCGAAGTCGCGCAAGGCGATGCTGCCCACGACCTGTCCATCGAAGCGCGCCACCCAAAACCCACCGGCGCCGGTTTGATAGAAGTCCGGAATCGCCATCAGGTCCGGTTGATCCGCCAGGGTGATCGCAACCCCGAATTCCTCCGTCTGGATGGGCAGGATCAGGTCGACCACACCATTCTGATCGCTCGGGACATAGGGGGAGATTTCGATCATTCCGCCGCCGTCGGTTTGGGAGCTGTCTTTTTCGCGGCCGGTTTCTTGGCCGCGGCTTTCTTGGGCGCGGCCTTTGTCGTGGATTTGGTGCGTGTCGTCTTGGCGGGTTTCTTCGCCGGAGCCTTGTCCGCGATCAGTTCCAGCGCCTGTTCCAGCGTGAGGGAGTCGGGCGCGGTCTCCTTGGGCAGAGTTGCATTGACCTTTTCCCATTTCACGTAAGGCCCGTATTTTCCTTCAAAGATTGCGATTTCGCCCCCATCGGGATGCGTACCAAGCTCCCGCAGGGGTTTTGCCGCCGCGCGGCTGGAGCCCCGGGCCGCCTTCTGAGCCAGGACTTCCATCGCGCGATTCATGCCGATGGTCAGGACTTCCTCGGGATCCTTGAGATTTGCATAGATCTTGCCGTGCTTGACATAGGGCCCAAACCGGCCGATCGAGGCTTCGACCTTTTCGCCGTCTTCCGGATGCAGGCCGATCAGCCGCGGAAGTGCCAGCATCTCGAGCGCCCGGGCCAGATCCACCGCCGAGGCATCCATGCCCTTGGGGATGGAGGCGCGTTTCGGTTTCGGGGCATCGGGCGCGCTGTCGCCCAGTTGCACATAAAGACCATAAGGTCCAACCCGAAGGGTGACGGGAACCCCGTTGTCGTCGTGGCCGAGCAGTTTGCCATCCGGTCCAGCCGCGTCCCCCCCTTCGACCTCGCCAGCCAGGGGACGAGTGTAGCGGCATTCGGGATAGTTGGAGCAACCGATGAAGGCCCCGCCCGACCGCGCGGTGCGCAGGGAGAGACGACCGGTTCCGCAGGCCTTGCAGCGGCGCGGTTCGGGATCGTCGGGCGTGACTGGAAAGAGGTGCGGCTCCAGCACTTCGTTGATCTTCTCCAGCACATCGGTAATGCGCAGTTCGGCGGTTTCCCCAAGCGCGGCGGAGAAGTCGATCCAGAAGCGGGCGAGCAATTGCTTCCAGTCCTCGTCGCCGGTGGTCACGCGGTCGAGGTCGGTTTCAAGATCGGCGGTGAAATTATAATCGAGATAGCGGCCGAAGTAGCTTTCGAGGAAAGCGGTGACGAGGCGGCCCTTGTCCTCCGGGATCAGGCGGTTCTTGTCCTTGCGGACATAGGCGCGTTCCTGGATCGTGGAGACGATCGACGCATAGGTCGAGGGACGACCAATGCCGAGTTCTTCCATGCGTTTGACCAGGGTCGCCTCGGTATAGCGCGGCGGCGGCTGGGTGAAATGCTGTTCGGGCGTGATCGAGCGCTTGTCGGCGGGCTCGTTGGCGACGATCTGGGGCAGGCGGCCGCCGTCCTCGTCGTCGCTCAGCGTGAATTCCTCATCATCCCGGCCTTCCATATAGACCTTGAGGAATCCGTCGAACGTGACCACCTGGCCCGTGGCCCGCAGGCCGACCTTGCCGTCGGGAGACTGGATGTCGACGGTGGTCCGCTCAAAGCGAGCGGCTTCCATCTGGCTGGCGATCGACCGCTTCCAGATCAGGTCATAGAGCTTGCGCTGGTCGGGTTCGAGTTTGGCCAGGGAATCGGGGAGCGCGCTCATATCCGTGGGACGGATACATTCGTGTGCTTCCTGGGCGTTCTTGGCCTTGTTCTTGTACATGCGTGGGCTGGAGGGGAGATATTCCGCGCCATAGCGCGCGCGGATCGTGTCGCGGGCGGCCATCACCGCCTCGGGCGCCATGTCGATCCCGTCGGTTCGCATATAGGTGATATGCCCGGCCTCATATAGACGCTGCGCGGTGCTCATTGTCTGACGGGCACCGAAGCCGAATTTCCGGCTCGCTTCCTGTTGCAGGGTCGAGGTCATGAACGGCGCCGCCGGATTGCGGGACGCCGGTTTCGACTCGACCGCCTGGACGACGAGGTCACGCCCCTCGATCGCCGCGACGGCCGCCTGGGCCGCGGCCTCGGTCGCGATATCGAACTTGTCGAGGCGCTTGCCGTCGAGCGAGACGAGCCGGGCATCATAGGTCTGACCGCGCGGGGTCGCGAGCAGGGCCTTCACGCTCCAGTATTCGCGCGACTTGAAAGCCTCGATTTCCATCTCGCGCTCGACGATCAGCCGGAGCGTGACCGATTGAACCCGGCCGGCGGACTTGGCTCCGGGCAATTTGCGCCAGAGCACCGGAGACAGACGGAAGCCCACGAGATAGTCGAGGGCGCGGCGGGCGAGATAGGCATGCACCAGCTCCATGTCGATCTGGCGCGGATGTTCCATCGCATTGGTGACGGCGGATTTGGTGATCGCATTGAAGACCACGCGTTCGACCGCCGTCGTCTTCTTGACCGCCTTGCGCTTTGTCAGCGCCTCCAGCAAATGCCAGGAGATCGCTTCGCCTTCGCGGTCAGGGTCGGTTGCGAGGATAAGCTTGTCATCCTCCTTCAACGCATCGGCGATGGCACGGATGTGCTTCTGGCTGTCGGAGGCCACCTCCCAGAGCATTTCGAACTGGTTCTCGGGATCGACCGAGCCATCCTTGGCGGGAAGATCCCGCACATGCCCATAGGACGCCAGAACAGTGAAGCCTGGGCCGAGATACTTGTTAATGGTTTTCGCCTTGGCTGGCGATTCGACGACGACTACGGCCATACTGGGCAACCTCCCGCGGCACTGGTGAACCGGCCCGCAATGGCCGCCTAGATGTGGCGTTGCGCTTTGCTTGTCAACCGCGCCACGCGCCCCGGAGGATTCCCATGGGCGGGAGTTTCACGGAAAGATTGACAAACCCCCGCGGGGGGATAAAAAGCGCGCTGATGTTTCATGTTGATTTCATTCAGTAATCCAAAAAAGGCACAAGATCGTCCTACGATTGTGGCATGGGACGGCTGATCATGCCACCCGGATGGCGGGCGATCCTGCCCTCCAGTTCGAGGTCGAGCAGCGCGGCGCCCATGATCGCGGCCGTGGTTCCCAGTTCCCGGGTCAGCACGTCTTCCTGGACCGGAACCGGACCGAGGATCGACAACAGTCGGGACAGGAAGGATTCGGGTTCCGCTGTTGGACGGATCACCGGATCGGGCGGTTTGGAAGCCGTGTCCCGAGAGGCCGAACGCGCTTCGGGCATGGTGAGCGATTTGCCCAGCGCCTCCAGAATGTCCTCGGCGTTGCGGATCAGGGTGGCTCCCTCGCGGATCAGTTGGTTGCAGCCACCCGCGCGGGCATCCATCGGATTGCCCGGCACCGCCATGACCTCGCGCCCCTGATCCAGAGCCGCCCTCGCGGTGATCAGGCTGCCGGATCGCTGCGCGCCCTCGACCACGACAATCCCGAGCGCGAGGCCGGAAACGACGCGGTTGCGGCGGGGAAAGTCCTGAGGTTTCGGGACATGGCCCATCGGCATTTCCGAAAGCCGGAGTCCGTCGCTGGCGATGGCCGCGCCAAGGTCGGCGTTCTCGGGCGGATAGACGACATCGACTCCTCCCGCCTGCGCCGCGATTGTGCCATGGGTCAGGGCGGCGCGATGCGCGGCGGCGTCGATGCCGCGGGCGAGACCGGAGGCGATCACCAGCCCGGCCTCGCCAAGTTCGATGGCGAGCCGCGCGGCCATGCGACAGCCCAGTGCCGAGGCATTGCGTGCGCCAACCAGGGCCACGCAGTCGCGTCCCCCCAGGGCGACATCGCCGATGGCCCAGAGAAGGGGCGGGGGATCGCGGATCAGCGCCAGCAGGGCGGGATAGTCCTGGCCACCGAGCAGGAGTGGCACCGCGCCGGCTTCCTCCGCCGCGCGCCATTCGGTCTCGGCCTCGGCGATGCCGGTGGCGGCATAGCCCTTCACGCCGGCATCGGCGGCGATCCCCGGCAAAGCCTCCAGAGCCGCGGCGGCGCTGCCGAATTCGCGGATCAGGCGGATGAAGGTCACCGGACCGACCCGCCGGGATCGGGTCAGCCGCAGCCAGTCGATATGCTCACGCATCGAATGGGGAAGGGCGGTTTCAGGGATTTTCGCCGAGAGCGGGGGAACGGACATGTGCATCTCCGGACTGAAGATCCGTCGGGGTTAACAGAGGACTAATGTCCGTCCTGTATTGCGCCGGTGAAAGGGGGAACGTGACATGAAACGACGAACGCTGTTGGCCGCGATCGCCGCCGCCGGGATTGCGCGGGCGGCCTCGGGTGAACCGGCCCCGCGGGTGAGGGGGCGCTCCGTTCTGCTGGGCGGCGCGCCGGTTGCCTTGCGCGGCGTAGCGGTGGGGGATGCGTGGATTGCACGCGAGGGGCGGGCCGCGCAGGATTACGATATCCTGGCAAGGGATTGGAAAGCCAATCTTGTTCGTATTTCTATCCATCCCTTTCTTTGGCGCGCCGATCGTGGCCGCGCGCTCTCGGCGCTGGAGGGTCAGGTCACGAGCGCCTTGGCGGCGGGACTGTCGGTCATCATCGTGTGGCATGCGATCGGCTGGCCGGGCGGGACGTTTGAAAAGCCCCATGCCTCGCGGTTTCTGCCAGAGGATGCCTATGACAGCGACCTCGATCTGGCACGGGATTTCTGGACAAAGGTCGCGGACCGGTTCGGGGATGCGCCGCGGGTTATTTTTGAAATCTGGAACGAGCCGGTCTGGCTGGACGGTGGCGCGCGCGACTGGGGCCGGGACTGGACCGAGCTGCGCCCGGTCTGGGAGGAGTTCCTGGCCCTGATCCGGGCAAGGTCGGGCAACCTCCTGCTGGTGACGGGGGGAAGCTGGGCCTCCGATCTGACCGGGGTTCGCGACGCGCCCCTGGAGGGCGATAACATCGGCTATTCCTGGCATGTCTATCCCGGCACGGCCTCGGGAGATTTCAGCCGGCTGGGGGAACTGCTGGACGAGTTGCCACGAAGCCATCCGGTGTTCGTGACGGAATGGGGGTTCGATCCCGGGGCGCAGGGGCATCTTTCCGGGACGGCGGACGGTTTTGGCCACGCCTTCGCCGCGCAGTTCCTGCGGCGTTACGCCATGAACTGGTCGGCCTGGTGCTGGAATCCGGACTGGCAGCCGCCGCTGATCGAGAGTGACTGGCGCACGCCAACCCCGGCGGGCGCCTTTGTCCGGCAATTGCTGGAGGAGGCGTGAGGCGTTAGCCCTCCTGGTGGAAGTTCAGATAATCCTCGCGCACCGGGCTGAAGACATCGAGTACCTTCACCTCGGTCAAGGCGCGGCCTGAATGGGGCGCCCCTCCCGGGATGGCGAAGACATCGCCGGCGCGTAACCGCATGGTCTCTCCCGAGACGGTCAGCTCCATTTCACCCGAGAACATGTTCACGACCTGCTCGTGCGGATGCGAATGTTCCGGCAGGACAGCGCCCTCGGCGATGGTCCAGTAGGCGAGCGTCACATGGTCCGTATGCAGCATCTGGCCGGAGAAGCCGGGAAAATGCTCCCGCGGCCGGATGGCGTCGAGGTTGCGCGGCCCGTTCATGCCGCGCTGCCCCCGACGGTCAGGCCCCCGATCAGGAGTGTGGGCTGGCCGACACCGACCGGAACCCACTGCCCGTTCTTGCCGCAATTGCCGGTGCCCGGGTCGAGCATCATGTCATTGCCGATGGCGCGAACCTGTTTGAGGGCGGTGGCGCCATCGCCAATCAGGGTCGCCCCCTTGACCGGAGCACCGATGACACCGTTCTGGACCCGGTAGGCCTCGGTGCAGGAGAAGACGAATTTGCCGTTGGTGATATCGACTTGGCCCCCCCCGAATCCCACCGCGTAGATGCCATCCCTGAGTTCGGCCACCACGTCGGCCGGATCGGTATCGCCGCCCAGCATGATGGTGTTCGTCATCCGGGGCATCGGAGCATGGGCGTAGGATTCGCGGCGTCCGTTTCCCGTCGCCGGAACTCCCATCAGACGCGCATTCTGTCGGTCCTGCATGTATCCGACCAGAATTCCATCCTCAATCAGGATATTCCGCTGGGAGGGAGTGCCTTCGTCGTCGAAGGAAATCGAGCCGCGGCGATCGGGGATCGTGCCATCGTCCACCACGGTCACTCCCGGAGCCGCGATGCGTTTGCCCATCAGGCCGGCGAAGGCCGAGGTCTGCTTGCGATTGAAGTCGCCCTCCAGCCCGTGTCCGATCGCCTCATGAAGCAGGATGCCCGGCCAACCCGGCCCGAGCACCACATCCATCACTCCCGCGGGGGCGGGTTCGGCGCGCAGATTCACGGCGGCGATGCGCAGGGCCTCGTTGGCCACGGATTTCCAATGATCGGTTCCCATCAGGGGCGAGAGACCGTAACGGCCGCCTCCGCCATGGCTTCCCGATTCGCGACGACCGTTCTCCTCGACGATGACCGAGATGTTCAGCCGGACCATCGGCCGCGATTCCGCCAGGCGTGTGCCCTCGGGCCGCAGGATTTCGACTTCCTGCATGCTGGCGCCGAGACTGGCCGAAACCTGCACCACCCTGGGATCGAGATCGCGGACATAGGCGTCGATCTCGCGCAGCATCTCGACCTTCACCGCGAATTCCGCGTCGTCGAACGGATCATGGTCGGTATAGAGGCGTTGATTCGTGGCTTTGGGCGGCGCCGCGAGAATGGCGCCCCCGGCCCCCACCGCGAGACGCGCCGTCTCGGCCGCGCGGCCGAGGGCGGCTTCGGATATCTCGGTCGAATGGGCGTATCCGGCGGTTTCGCCCCGCACCGCGCGCAGTCCAAAGCCCTCGGACGCATCATAGCTCGCATTGCGCAGACGACCATCGTCGAACACCAGCATTTCGCCGCGACGACGCTCCAGAAACAGTTCGCCGTCGTCCGCTCCCTCCACTGCGCCGCGCAGCACGGCAAGGGCGCGGGATTCGTCTAGGTCGGTCTCAAAGGGACGGAATCGGGGAGAGTTTGACACGGGATTCGCCTCCGGGTTGCATTGCTCTGGGCGGCGAAGCGTCTTTATGCCGCAAAGCCCAGTCTTGTTCTAAGACGTCTAATATGGTTCATCGGCGTTCTGATACAACATGGCATGCTCTGTCCCCCGGGGGACAAGGGCGCCGCGGGCAAGAACGGACGGACGCGATGAAGAAGCTTTGGAACGCCCTGACGCTCGGACTGTTCACGATCGCTTCCACCGGAGCTGCGTGGGCCCAGGCCGAACCGACGGATTTGCCGGTGATCGGTGCTCCTCATCCGGGCGGCATGGGATTTCAACCGGCGACGACGCCTGTCGCGCGGGAGCTGCACTGGCTCGATACGATGGTGCACAGCATCATGTTCGTGATCGTGATCTTCGTGACGATCCTGCTGGTAACCGTCATCGTCCGGTTCAACCACAAATCGAACCCGACTCCGGCGCGGTTCACCCACAACACCAAGGTCGAGATTGCCTGGACATTGGGGCCGGTGTTGATCCTGATCGTGATCGGCTCCTTCTCTCTGCCGATCCTGTTCAAGCAGCTCGAGGTTCCCACACCCGACCTGACGATCAAGGCCACGGGAAATCAATGGTACTGGAGCTATACCTACGCCGACAACGATTTCTCCTTCGACAGCCTGATGCTGGGCGAAGATGAGCTCGCGGCAAAGGGTTATGCGCCGAACCTCCATCTCCTGGCAACGGACAACGCGGTCGTGGTTCCCGTCAACGCCGTGGTGCGTCTGCAGACGACCGGCGCCGATGTGATCCATTCCTGGACCATTCCATCCTTCGGCGTGAAAATCGACGCTGTTCCGGGTCGGTTGAACGAGACCTGGTTCCGGGCCGAAAAGGAAGGCGTCTATTTCGGCCAGTGCTCGGAGCTTTGCGGCAAGGACCACAGCTTCATGCCGATCACGGTCAAGGTGGTCAGCCCCGAGCAATACAAGACCTGGCTGGAATGGGCGGTCAAGGAATACGGCGGCACCCTGACCCCCGGCGGCGTCGCCGCGGCCAACTGAGGGCTTGATCGGCGCTGGTCCCATAGGGGCAAAGGGCTGTTGGAGGATTGATGAGCGATACAGGCTGGATAACAGAGGCGCGCGAGGGCGACGCGCAATTCGGAGATTACTTCGAATTGCTGAAGCCCCGTGTAATGCGCCTGGTGATCTTCACGGCCTTCGTGGGGCTCGTCTGCGCGCCAACTCCGGTGCATCCTGTCCTGGGGCTCGCGGCCATCGTCTGCATCGCCGTGGGGGCGGGAGCCTCCGGGGCTCTGAACATGTGGTCGGACTGGGAGATCGACGCCGCGATGGGGCGAACCAAGGGTCGTCCCATCCCCTCGGGCCGTGTCACCCGGGAAGAGGCGCTCGGGATCGGAATTACCCTTTCCGGTTTTTCCGTCGTGATGCTCTGGCTCTTTACCAATGCCCTCGCGGCGGGATTACTGGCCTTTACCATCTTCTTCTATTCGGTGATCTATTCGCTCTGGTTGAAGCGCGCGACGCCGCAGAATATCGTGATCGGCGGGGCGGCCGGCGCATTTCCCCCCATCATCGGCTGGGCCGTGGCGACCGGCCAGGTTTCGGTCGAGAGCGTTCTGATGTTCGCCATGATCTTCCTCTGGACTCCCCCGCATTTCTGGGCGCTGGCTCTGTTCCGCAACGAGGATTACACTCGGGCCGGGGTGCCGATGATGCCGGTCACGGCCGGTCCCCGCAGCACCCGCGTCCAGATCTTCTTCTATGCGCTCGCCTTGGCGCCGGTCGCGATCCTGCCGGCTTTCACCTCGGTGGGCGGGCCGGTCTATCTCGCAGGTGCGCTGATCCTGAATTTCCTGTTCCTGCGGGGTGCCTGGCGGATCATGCGGCGGGATGAGACCCAGGCCGCGTCCGATCGGTTCCTGGCAGAAAAACGCTTCTTCGGTCTTTCGATCGCCTATCTGTTTCTGCACTTCTGCCTCTTTCTGGTCGAGGCGGGACTGCATTCCACTGGCTATGCTCCCGTCGGCTGGCCTGTCCTGGTCTAGGAGGTGACGATGCGCCCCGACAGTCATGAACTCTACGGACGCCGCCGCAGCCGGAATGTGGGCCTCGGCCTGGTGCTGGGTGCCTTTGTCCTGCTGGTCTTTTCGGTCACCATCGTCAAGCTCGCCGAGGGGCAGATGGTCGGCCACATGACTCCGGAACGGTCACAGATGCTGCCGAAGGTGGGGGGCTAGGATCGTGACGCAAAAATCCAACAATCGCGTCGCGGGTATTCTGGCCGGGGTCGTGGTTACCATGGTGGCGCTCAGTTTCGCCGCGGTTCCATTCTACAGCTGGTTTTGCCGGACCACCGGATACAATGGGACCCCTTCGGTCGCGCAAGCCGCGCCGGACAAGATTCTGGATCGCTATGTGATCGTGCGGTTCGATTCCAATACAGGGCCAAGGATGCCTTGGGAGTTTCGACCAAAACAGAAGGAAGTCCGACTGCGTCTTGGCGAGACGGGCCTCGTTTTCTTCGAGGCCTACAATCCGACCGACAAGACCATGGCGGGGCAGGCGGCCTATAACGTGGCACCGGACTCGGCCGGACGGTACTTCGACAAGATCGCCTGTTTCTGCTTCGACCTTCAGGTCCTGAAGCCAGGCGAGCGGGTCGAGATGCCCGTGACCTTCTTCGTGGACCCCGAGATGCTGAGCGACGACGACGCCAAGGGCATCAAGGCCATCACTCTCTCTTATACCATGTATGAAACCAAGCTACCCGACGCCAAGCAAGCCTCGGCGACGGATCAGATACCGGTGACGCGGGTCGCCGCCGGTTCCACGACGCGCGCTGACCAGACGATCGAACGATAGAAGGAGCCAGCCATGGCAGGCCTGAAGAACCACGACTACCATATCCTGCCGCCCAGCATCTGGCCGTTCTTCGGCTCGGTCGGCGCTTTCATCATGCTCTTCGGAGCGGTCCTCTGGATGCATGACAGCGGACCATGGGTTGCCCTGATCGGTCTGGTCATGGTTCTCTACACCATGTTTGCCTGGTGGTCGGATGTGATCACCGAAAGTGGCTCGGGCGACCATACTCCGGTCGTCCAGATCGGCCTGCGCTATGGCGTGATCATGTTCATCGTATCGGAGATCATGTTCTTCGCAGCCTGGTTCTGGTCCTTCTTCAAGCATGCGCTCTATCCGATGGGCAAGATCGAAGGGACCGAGGTCATTCCCGGTCAATGGCCACCGGCGGGGATCGAGACGTTCGATCCCTGGCACCTGCCGCTGATCAACACGCTGATCCTGCTCTGCTCCGGCTGCGCCGCGACCTGGGCGCACCATGCAATCGCCGAGGAGAACGACCGGGAGCAGATGAAATACGGGCTTTGGCTCGCCATCGTGCTCGGAATGCTTTTCACCGTCTTCCAGGCCTATGAATACAGCGAGGCGACCTTCTCCTTCGCGGGCAACATCTATGGCGCGAACTTCTTCATGGCGACGGGCTTCCATGGCTTCCATGTGATCATCGGGACGATTTTCCTCGGCGTTTGTCTGTTGCGCGTTTATCTGGGACAATTCACCCAGGAGCAGCATGTCGGCTTCGAGGCCGCTGCCTGGTACTGGCATTTCGTCGATGTGGTCTGGCTCTTCCTCTTCGCCGCGGTCTATATCTGGGGCGGCGGCGCGTCGGCCCACTGACTTCCGGGACTATCAGGGATTTGAGGCGCGGGTCTGGTCCCGCGCCTTTGCTTTTGCGAGGGGCAAATATGGCGCGGCGGATGATCCCGATTGTTCTCTTCGGGTTGGCCGGGACGGCGATCCTGGTCTGGCTGGGGGTGTGGCAGATCCATCGGCTCGCCTGGAAGACCGATCTGCTGGCCCGGATCGAGGCCCAGATCACGGCGGAGCCGGTCGCCTTGCCCGCCACCGTCGATCCGGTGTCGGATCAATATCTGCATGTGCTCGAGAGCGGGGCGATCCTGCCGGGCGAGGTGAATGTCTATACGTCCGCGCCGCCGCATGGCGTGGGTTATCGGGTGATCGTGCCGTTTCAACTGGCGGACGGGCGAAAGATTCTGCTCGACCGGGGCTTCGTGCCGATCCTGGACAAGGACAAGCCCCGGCTTGTCGGGCCGATCCGGGTCCAGGGCTCGCTGCTCTGGCCGCGGGAAACGGATTCCTATACCAGTCCTCCGGATCTTGCGAAAAACATCTGGTTTGCGCGCGATGTTGCCCTGATGAGCAAGGCGCTCGGCACTCTGCCGGTGATGCTCGTGACCGAGGCCAGCGACGACGCCGCGGCACCGCTGGCTCTTCCGGTAACAATCGACATTCCCAATGATCATCTGCAATATGCGATCACCTGGTTCCTGATGGCAATGGCCTGGGTGGGGATGACAGTCTACTGGCTATGGCGTATCAAGCGCCGGACCGATTGAACGAAAGTCCTTCGATGCAATATATCTCGACCCGCGGAACAGCCGCGAGGCTAGGTTTCGAAGAGGCCATGCTGGCGGGCCTCGCCCGGGACGGCGGGCTCTATGTGCCGGAAACCTGGCCCGAACTCACCCGACCGGAGATCGCCGCCTTCGCCGGGCTGCCTTACGAGGAAGTCGCCTTCCGCGTGATGTGGCCATACGTGCGCGAAGCCTTTGGCGAGGCGGAGTTCCGCGGCATCCTTGAGCGCGCCTATGCCGGATTCGGCCATGTCGTGCGCTGCCCGCTGGTCCAGATCGGCTCCAACGACTGGCTCCTGGAGCTGCATCACGGGCCGACACTCGCCTTCAAAGACGTGGCGATGCAATTGATCGGCCAGATGTTCGAGGCCAGCCTCAGGCGCTCCGGACGGCGGCTGACAATCGTGGGGGCGACCAGTGGCGATACCGGCTCGGCGGCGATCGAGGCCTTTCGCGGGTTGAAGGGAGTGGAGGTCTTCATCCTTTATCCCGACGGTCGTGTATCCGAGGTTCAGCGGCGGCAGATGACCACCCCGGTTGAACCCAATGTGCATGCGCTCGCCATCGCTGGCGATTTCGACGATGCGCAGGCGCGGGTAAAGGACATGTTCAACGACCATGCCTTCCGCGACGCAGTGGGTCTGGCGGGCGTGAATTCGATCAACTGGGCCCGTGTTCTCGCACAGGTTGTCTATTATTTCACCTCCGCCGTCGCCCTCGGGGCGCCGGAGCGTGCCATATCCTTCTCGGTCCCGACGGGCAATTTCGGCGATGTTTTCGCGGGCTATGTGGCCAAGCGGATGGGTCTGCCCGTCGATCGGTTGATCGTGGCGACAAATCAGAACGACATCCTGCACCGGACCCTCGCAACCGGCGCCTATGTCAAACAGGGCGTTTCACCCTCGATCAGCCCGTCGATGGATATTCAGGTCAGCTCCAATTTCGAGCGCCTTCTGTTCGATCTTTATGACCGCGAGGGGGTGGCAGTGCAGGCCCTGATGGCCGAGCTTTCGACAAGAGGTGCCTTTGCCTTGTCCCAGGGGGCATTGGGCCGGATGCGCGCCGATTTCGACAGCGCGCGGGTCAGCGAGGATGAAACCCGGGCCACGATCGCACGGGTGCTCGCCGAAACCGGCCAGGTCATCTGCCCGCACACCGCCGTCGGTGTGCACGCGGCCCGGTCGCGGCGGGGGGATCCGTCGGTGCCGATGGTCATCCTGGCCACCGCGCACGCGGCGAAATTCCCG
This sequence comes from Amaricoccus sp., assembly GCA_048594665.1. GTDB lineage: Bacteria > Pseudomonadota > Alphaproteobacteria > Rhodobacterales > Rhodobacteraceae > Amaricoccus. Next base: position 22,701 of record JBMDWT010000057.1, read on the forward strand.
GAGGCGGTGGAGGAGGCCAGCGGCGTGCGCCCCATGCTGCCACCCCGGATGGCAGATCTCTATCAACGGCCCGAACGTGTCACCCATGTGCCGAACGATCTGCGGGCGATCGAGGCTGTCCTGAGTCGGGAGGTGGTCCTGTGAGCGTGGAAATCCATCGTTTGTCCAACGGCTTGCGGATTGTGACCGAGCCGATGCCGGGGCTCCATTCCGCCGCCATCGGGATCTGGGTCACCGCCGGCGGTCGGCACGAACGGATCGAACAGAACGGCATTGCGCATTTTCTCGAACATATGGCGTTCAAGGGAACTCCCACACGCAGTTCCCTCCGCATCGCCGAGGAAATTGAGGATGTCGGCGGTTACATCAATGCCTATACCGGCAAGGAGATGACCGCCTATTACGCGCGGGTCCTCCGGGCGGATGTCCCGCGAGCCCTGAACATTCTGGCGGATATCGTGCTTAATCCGGTCTTCGACGCACCGGATATCGAAGTCGAGCGCGGTGTCATCCTCCAGGAAATCGGTCAGGCTCTCGATACGCCCGACGATGTCATCTTCGATCTGCTGCAGGATGCGGCCTTTCCCGACCAGCCGTTCGGGCGCACGATTCTCGGACCGTCGGAGCGGGTGTCGGCCTTTGCAAAACCGGATCTGGCTGGATTTGTCCGGGAACATTATGGGCCGGGGCAACTGATCCTCGCCGCGGCCGGTGCGATCGACCCCGCGGCCGTGGTGCGGGACGCCGAGGCTCTCTTTGGCCATCTCCAGCCGCGTCCCGGTCTCGCGGTTTTGCCCGCGCGCTTCCGGAGTGGCGAGCGCCGGCAGGATCGCGATCTCGAACAGGCCCATGTCGCCATGACCTTCGAAGGACCGGGCGTCCGAGCGGAAACCGCCTATGCCGCGCAGATTTATGCGAGCATTCTTGGCGGCGGCATGTCCTCGCGTCTGTTTCAGGAGCTGCGCGAAAAGAGGGGCCTTTGCTACACGACCTTCGCGCAGGCGGCGGCCTATGACGATACAGGCATGATCACACTCTATGCCGGGACGGGGCCGGACCAGATCAGGGAACTGATGGATGTCACGGCGAATGAATTGCGCCGGGCCGCCGAGGGTTTTTCCACCGCCGAGATCGACCGTGCCCGGGCCCAGATGAAGGCCGGCCTGTTGATGGGGCTCGAAAGCCCTTCGTCGCGGGCGGAGCGGCTGGCACGGATGATCAGCGTCTGGGACCGAGTGCCCGAGCTCGACGAGACGGTGGCAAAGATCGACGCGGTGTCGGCCCGGACGCTCAGAGCTTTTGGGGAGGATCTGGTTGCCCGGGCCGATCCCGCGCTCGCCCTGATCGGTCCGGTCGGCGATGCGCCGGATCGCGCGGAGCTGTCCCGGCGTCTCGCGGCCTGACGCCATGGGCGTGCTGATGTTTCGTCGCGCCCCATCTTTGGCGATCGAAACGCCACGCCTGCGGCTGCGACTTCCAGAGATGTCGGATCATGTGCCCTGGGCGGTGTTGCGCCGCTCGGGCACGGATTTCCTGCGGCCGTGGGAGCCAAGCTGGTCCACCGACCACTTTTCCAAACGGTCCTTTCGCAACCGGGTCTATTGGGCGCTGCGGGCACGCGAGGAAGGTCGTGCCCTGGCGCTTTTCCTGATCCGTCGCGAGGACCAGCAATTGCTGGGGGCGATCACGCTCGACAATATTCGCCGCGGCCCCTCGCAGTCGGCACAGGTGGGCTATTGGATCGGTCCCGACTATGCGCGGCAGGGATATATGTCAGAGGCGCTTGGCGCCCTGGTGCGGCATGGTTTCTCCATCCTGGACCTCAGCCGGATCGAAGCCGCCTGTCTTCCCGAGAACGTCGCCTCCCGGGGGGTATTGGAGCGGGCAGGCTTTGCCTATGAGGGAATTGCGCGAGGCTATCTCCAGATCGATGGCCGGTGGCGTGATCATGTGCTCTACGCCATCCTGCGCGATGACCGTTTGGCAAAAACCGGAGAAGAGGGGCGATGAGCGAGTACCTGAGAGACGCCGACGCCGAAGTCCTGGACCGTTTGTCGGCCGCGCTCGGGCCAAGGGGGGTGATCGCACCGGAGCCCCGTTATCTGGAGGAGCCCCGAGGTCGCTTTCACGGCAAGGCCGCCGCGATCCTGCGTCCGGCTTCGACCGAGGAGGTACAGACAGCGGTCCGGATCTGCGCCGAGGCACGGGTCGGAATCGTGCCCTATTCCGGGGGCACGGGCCTTGTCGGTGGTCAGATCGTGACCGAGGGACCCTTGCCGGTGATCCTGTCGACGGAGCGGATGGATCGCCTGCGCGGCCTCGATCTCACGGACAATGTCCTGGTCGCCGAGGCGGGTGTGGTCCTGGCAGTGGCGCAGGAGGCCGCCCGCGCGGCTGGGCGGGTCTTCCCGCTCTCGCTGGCATCGGAGGGCACGGCGCGGATCGGGGGGCTCCTTGGCGCCAACGCGGGCGGAGTAAATGTCCTGCGATACGGCAACGCGCGCGATCTCTGCCTCGGGGTCGAGGCTGTCCTGGCCGATGGCTCGATCCTGCGGGGACTGAGCCCTTTGCACAAGAACAACATGGGATATGACTTGCGGCATCTCCTGATCGGTTCGGAAGGTACGCTCGGGATCATCACCGCAGCCAGTCTGCGCCTGTCACCGATCCTGAACGAAACCGCCACGGCCTGGATCGCCGTGGACTCCCCTGAACAGGCCCTGGACCTCCTGGCTGTCGCGCGTCGGCGGCTTGGGGGCTCGATCCTGGCGTTTGAATTGATCAGCCACGTCGGTTTTGCATTCCTCGGGGAAACCCTGCCCCAGATTTCAATTCCACAGGGCAGCGACGGCCCCTGGGTGGTGCTTGCCGAAGTGGGCGACGGCGAGGGCTCCGGCATCGCGGCGCGCTTTGAGGCGATGCTGGCCGAGGCATTCGAGGCGGGCCTGGCAAGCGATGCTTTGATCGCCCAGAATGAGCAGCAAAGGAACAGCTTCTGGACGGTGCGCGAACGCATTCCGGAGGCCAATCGCCTGATCGGCTCCATATCGAGCCATGACATCTCGCTTCCTCTTTCCCGCGTTGCCGAATTCATCCGGCGCTGCGGGCCGGAGCTTCTGGCCCTTGATCCAGGTCTGCGGATCAATTGCTTTGGCCATCTCGGCGACGGAAACCTGCATTACAACGTCTTCCCGGCCAAGGGTCGAAACCGCGCCGATTACGATGCGCTGCGGGGCGCGGTCAAAACGACGGTGCATGACCTGACTCATTCTCTAGAGGGATCCGTAAGCGCGGAACATGGGATCGGTCGGTTGAAGACCAAGGACATGGAACGTTACGCTGATCCGGCGAAGCTGGCGGCGATGCGGGCGATCAAGTCGGCCCTCGACCCTCTTGGCATTCTCAATCCCGGCGCTGTGCTGCCTGCCTGATCCATCCCTGAAACGAATTGCGCCCCCACCGGGGGAGATGGGGGCGCTTTGTCCAGACTGGAGGGTCTGAGGGTTTGCAAGCAGCTATCCGATGGTCTGGACACCCCTAAATTGTCCCGAATTGGTTACCAAGAGATTAACAAACTTCCTTATTTCGTCTTCAGGTTGAAATTTTCGTACAGCGGTTGCATTGCGCGATTCAGGTCATGCTCCGCCCGGTCGGACGAGGGGAAAGACTTCCGTGATGGCTGCGTAATCGCGGTAACCGAGCCTTGCCAAAGGTTTATAAAGGGTTACGTCAACTTCTCCATCCCGCAGGACCGCGTCGGAAATATGGATGCCCACGACTTCTCCGATCACCAGAATATTGTCGTTTCCCGGCAAGTCGATGATTTTCCAGGCGCGGCATTCGAGAGAGGCCGGCGCCTCGGCCACGCGCGGTGGCATCACGACCAGACTGGGCGCCTTGGTCAGGCCCGCGCGCTCGAACTCATCAACATCCGCCGGATAATGCCCGGACGTCAGGTTCATGGCGTCGGCAAGGGCGAGCGACACGATATTCACGACGAATTCGCCCATTGCCCGGATATTGGCAACCGTATCCTTGCCTTCCGCCAATCCGGCTTTCCGCCCGGTGCTGGAATAGAGCACCAGGGGAGGGGTGTCGGCGATGGCGTTGAAATAACTGAAGGGTGCGAGATTGGCGACGCCCTTGGCATCGAGGGTCGAAATCCAGCCGATGGGCCGTGGCGAGACCAGCGCCTTGAACGGGTTATGCGGCAAACCGTGACTATCCTGCCCAGGTCGATAGAACATTCTTTCTCCAGTCGCGTTTTGCTCTTTGCGGTCAAGTTAGGAGCATGTTACGGCGGAGTCGAGCGGGCCGGGCCCGCGCCCTCTCCTTGCGTGGCCCCGTCAGTTCCTTTGCGTAATGTTCCGTATCTATAAAGAGACATCCGCCGATTCCGCCGAGGTCGAGTATCTCTATGACCTCGCCTTCGCCCCCGGCCGCACGGCTCTCTCATCCTACCGGCTACGCGACGGTGTCGATCCGGTGCTGGATCTGTCCCTGATCGCTCGGGATGATTTCGATGCGATCGGTGGCGCGATCCGCTATTGGCCGGTTCGCATCGGTGAGGCGGGGCATCCCGCGCTGCTGCTTGGACCGGTGGCTGTCCATCCCACCCGCCAGGGGGAGGGACTCGGGGCGCTCCTGATTTCGGAAAGCCTGCATCGTGCCTTTGACCGTGGCTGGACCCGGATCGTGCTCGTGGGTGACGAACCCTATTATCGCCGATTCGGTTTTTCCCGCGCGGCCGCGGAGGATCTGAGCTATCCGCCGCCCACCAATCCGGACCGGCTGCTGGCACGGGCATTGATACCCGGTGCGTTTCAGGGGGTTTCCGGAATGGTCCGCAGCTGGAATTCCATCAGCGCCGCGAAGGTGGCTAACGAGGCATTCTAGAGCGATTTCCGACTTGGGGTGGTCAGGTCGCGCGCTTTAGGATTTTGTTTTATCGCGATTTCTCAATCGGTAGGTGATTGCACCTGCTTGGAAATCGCTTCAGGGCATTTGTCCTGTGAAAACCCGGTGTCCGCCATCGAGCCCGACTTCCGCATTCCCTTCGTCGACACCCAGCGCGCGACCCATCGGCTGTGCTGAATTTGGGAGGGGGACAAAATTCCCACTGCCCGATGCAACCGGACTCTCGAAACAGGCTTTATATCGCCGAGAATTGCGACTATTTGGTGACGATGAAAAAAACCAAGCCCCTCGCTTTTTCCGTGCATCTGCTGACCGGCTCCGGTGCCGCCATAGCGCTGATGGCCTTGGTCTCCGCGACCCAGGGCGCTTGGCCTGCGATGTATGGTTGGCTCCTGCTTGCCTTCATCGTGGACGGCATCGATGGTCCGCTCGCCCGCAAGGTCGACACCAAGACCAACGCGAGCAATTGGGACGGCGCGACACTTGATCTGGTGATCGACTATCTGAACTATGTCTTCATTCCGGCCTATGCCTTGATCTATTCCGATCTCCTGCCCAGCCCGCTTGGGCTGATCGCCGCGCTGTTGATCGCTTTGACCGGGGTTGTCTATTTCGCCGATGTGCGCATGAAGGCGCCCGACAATTGCTTCGTAGGGTTTCCGGCGGCCTGGCAGATGCTGGTGCTGGTGTTTCTGGTGTTCGATCCGCCGGTCTGGGCGACCATGGGAATCATCGTAACCTTGGCGGTGGCGCAATTTACCCGGCTGAAATTCATCCATCCGGTGCGGACCGAGCGCTGGCGTGTCGTAAACCTGCCTGTGCTGATCCTGTGGGGCGTTCTCGCGGCATGGTCGGCCTGGACGCATTTTGACCCGCCGCTGGTGGCGCGGATCGGTCTGTTGCTCAGCAGCGTCTGGCTGCTGTTCGTTGGGATTGTCATGCAGGCGACCGAACCCTCGAAATCCGTTGTCAGCGCCGAGTAGGGTGAGAGCGCAATCCGACCGGGGTGAAACGAGGATCGGATGACTTGCGCGTCAATCAGAGTGCTAGAGCGGTTTCCGTGATCTCTGATTCATGGAAACCCTTTAGTCATTTGATATTGCGCATTTTCGAGTTGCGAAACCGAATACACTTTCACTGAAAATACTTTAGAACGCGCGCCCTGACACCGTCAGATCGAAAAATGCTCTAGAACCCGAGCGGAAGTCGATCCGAAAGGGCCGCGTTCGAAGCTGCGAAGCGCGACAGGATATCGGCCTGGACATCCGGTTCGAGCCGCAACTCCCCCCCTCCGCGCATTTTCCAGACATTCTCCCCCTGGGAGAGTTGATTGCGATGTCGGCCCGCTTTGGCCGCGCTTGGGGGGCTGCCCAGATCAAGGTCGAGCAAATCACCCAAGGACGCAAAAACCTGCGGATTCGAGAGTTGCTCAAGGGGCAGGAGGAGAACGTTTTCGCGTCCCAGGGCGGCGGCAAAGGTCTTTTCGACATGGTCATAGTCCAGCCAGCCAAGCGGACCGGGCAGGACCTCCGTGGCCGTCAGGCGCGCCATGCGCTGAGTGAAATCGTCCTGGCTGAATTCCGGGAAATGCTTTGAGGATTCAGCATACCGCGACGCCAACCATTGGTCCTGGCGGCGAATGCCGATGATGACTCGCGGCATTCCAAATGGCGTCCGATGGGCGAGGCCGGCAAGGCGCTCGGCGAGCAGATCCGGAGGCGCATCTCGCCCCGTCCAGAAAGTATCCGCGAGGACCGAGATGTTTTCGTCGCTGATGAGAAGGCGCTTCCGGTCGCCGGTCGCGGTCATGCCTGCGAGATAGGTTCGCAGGCGCCGTTCCAGGAGGAATCGGCCAATCTGGAAAAGCGGGGTCTTCCAGCGGGCGAAATTCCGGAAACCGATGCAAATCTCCACTTCGCGAGGATCACCCTTGCGGTGCAGGAACGTCAGTTCCTTGACGGGAGGAAAGACCCGATGCTGCAGGAAGGTCGTACCGGTCTTGGGGAGCCCGATGTGGAGGGCGAAAAGCGGGAGGGCTTCATCGCCCTCCCTCATGCGAGAGCGGCGTCACATCGCCCGCACAGGCCCGCGTGGGCGAAACCGCCCACCTCCGGCAAGACCCGCCAGCAGCGCGCGCATTTCTCGCCCGATGCCAGCTTGGGCACCACGGCGATCCCCGGCACATCGTCGAGCACAAAGGCCCCCTCCGGCGCGGCACCTTCGCTCAGGACGAGATCCGAGGTGATGCAGATTTCCTCGAACGGAACCCCGGCGAGGATGGCCCGCGTGGAGGCCTCGGAAACATGGACGAGGGGTGCTGCTTCGAGGCTTGCGCCAATGCGTTTGTCGCGGCGCTCGATCTCCAAGGCGCCGGTCACGACCCGGCGGGCGCGGCGGATCAGCTCCCAGCGCGCGGCGAGATCGGGGTCGAGCCAGAGGACCGGGGTTTCCGGAAAATCCACGAGATGAACTGAGCTCTCTTCGGAGGGGAAGCGCTCGAGCCAGACCTCCTCCATCGTGAAGGGCAGTATCGGTGCCAGCCAGGTCGTCAGCCGGTGGAACAGCAGATCGAGAACGGTGCGTGCCGCGCGCCGCCGGGTGCTCTCGGCCGGATCGCAATAAAGCGCGTCCTTGCGGATGTCGAAATAGAAAGCCGAGAGATCGACCGTGCAGAACTGGAAGAGCTGCTGGAAGATATGGGCAAAGTCATAGGCGGCATAGCCCTTGCGCACCAATTCGTCGAGTTCCGCGAGGCGATGCAGCACCCAGCGTTCCAGTTCCGGCATCTCGCCCGCGTCGAGCCGTTCGGTCTCGGAGAATCCTGCGAGACTGCCGAGCAGGAAGCGCAGGGTATTGCGCAACCGGCGATAGCTGTCGGCGGTCCCCTTGAGGATCTCCTTTCCGATGCGCTGGTCCGCGGTGTAATCGGCCTGCGCGACCCAGAGTCGGAGGATATCGGCCCCATATTGCGCAACCACATCGGCGGGGGCGATGGTATTGCCGATGGATTTCGACATCTTCAGGCCTTTTTCGTCGAGAGTGAACCCGTGGGTCACCACCGCGCGATAGGGTGCCCGGCCCATAGTGCCGCAGCCCTGAAGCATCGAGGAATGGAACCAGCCGCGATGCTGGTCGGTGCCTTCCATATAGACATCGGCGATACCGTCCGCCGTCCCATCCGGGCGGTCCCGAAGAACAAAGGCATGGGTCGAGCCGGAATCGAACCAGACATCGAGCACGTCGAAGATCTGCTCATAGGCCTCCGGGTCTTGGAGGCCGTCGAGGACACGCTCCTTGAAGCCGGGCACATACCAGACATCCGCGCCCTCGGCCTCGAAGGCGGCGGCGATCCGGGCATTCACGGCCGGGTCACGCAACAGGAAATCGGCGTCCTCGGGCCTGGCACCTTTCTTGATGAAACAGGTCAGCGGCACGCCCCAGGCGCGTTGACGCGAGAGCACCCAGTCGGGCCGGGACTGCATCATCGAATGCAGGCGGTTGCGGCCGGAGATTGGAGTGAATTCGACCAGTTGCTCGATCGAGGCCAGCGCCCGCTGGCGGATGGTGTCACCATAGGTGCCAAGGCCGTCGTCGAGCGGGCGGTCGATGGCCGCGAACCATTGCGGGGTGTTGCGAAAGATCAGCGGCGCCTTGGAGCGCCAGGAATGCGGATAGGAATGCTTGAGCTTGCCCTTGGCAAAGAGCGCGCCCGCGCCGTGCAGCGCCTTGATGACGCTGACATTGGCGGGGCCTTCCTTGCCGTCGGGTTTGATGATGTGTTGCCCGCCGAAGAGCGGCAGATCGGCGCGATAGGAGCCGTCCGGTTCGACATTATAGGTCATCGGCAGGCCGAATTTCAGGCCCATCTGGTAGTCGTCATCGCCATGGCTGGGCGCGGTATGGACAAAACCGGTCCCGGCGTCGTCGGTGACATGATCGCCCGAAAGCATGGGGACATCGTAATCCCATTCTCCCTGTGCGCCGTCGAGGCCGCGGAAGGGATGAGCAAGGGTGAGAATGGTATCTGGAGCTATATTGCCTTCAAAGTTCCACGACCCTTGAGGAAGCTTTGCGGCCTTGAAGAGGTCTTCGGCCAAGTTCACAGCTACCAAAACACGTTCGGATTTCCCTTCAGGCATGCCTTCAGTAGCAGGCCAATTGATCGCATATAGTCCGTAGCCAACTGAGGGATTGAACGCGACAGCCCGGTTCTGAGGGATAGTCCATGGGGTGGTTGTCCAGATGATAACACTTGCACCATCTAGACCCAATGCTTTTGCTGCCTCGTTACCTTCCATCTCACCCGAATGGGCAGTGTTGTCAGGACGCAAAAAAGTTGTGCCTACGTTCCCTACTTTAACGATGGGGAACCGTACCCAGATCATGTGGCTGGTCACATCATGATATTCGACCTCGGCCTCGGCCAGGGCCGTCTTCTCGACCGGGGACCACATCACGGGCTTGGAGCCGCGGTAAAGCGAGCCGTTCATCAGGAATTTCATGAACTCCTCGGCGATCACCGCCTCGGCATGGAAATCCATCGTCAGATACGGATCGGCCCAGTTGCCGGTCACGCCCAGGCGCTTGAATTCCTCGCGCTGGATATCGACCCAGCCCTCGGCGAACTTGCGGCATTCCTGACGGAAGGCGACGATGTCGACGGCGTCCTTGTCCAGACCCTTGGCCCGGTACTGTTCCTCGATCTTCCATTCGATCGGCAATCCGTGGCAGTCCCAGCCCGGCACATAGCGCGCATCGAACCCCATCATCTGATGAGAGCGCACGATCATGTCCTTGATGGTCTTGTTCAGCGCATGGCCGATATGGAGATGACCGTTGGCGTAGGGAGGGCCGTCATGCAGGGTAAAGGGCGTGCGCCCGGTCTTCTCGCGCAGGCGGTCATAGATGCCGATCTGGTCCCAGCGTTCTAGCCAGACCGGCTCGCGCTGGGGCAGGCCCGCGCGCATCGGGAAGTCGGTGTCGGGGAGGAACAACGTGTCCTTGTAGTCGGGAAGATCGGCGGTCGTATCGGCGCACATGGGAGAATTCCGTCTGTTGGCAGGTCAGCAAATGCGCGCAATGCGCCATCCGGCGGCTCTGGGGGTCAGAGCGCCGGGTTGCTAATTCGAATTCGGGCAAGACCGATCTTCAACATCCGCCCGCTATAGCTCCCGGACCGGCCTGCTTCAATCGGCTTTTTGAAAGAGGCCGCTCATTGACCGCCCGAGGATGTTGGAAACCTTGGGCTTGGGCAGAGCTTCGAAGGGCAGGGGCCGACAGACCTCCATCGCGGCGATGCCCACCCGCGCGGTAAGGGCGCCATTCACCACCCCCTCGCCGAACCGGCGCGAGAGTTTCGCAAGGACGGAGCCACCCAGCACCGAATGCACCAGATCATCGCCCGCCGCCACCGCGCCCGTGGCGATCAGATGCGTGGCCACCGTGCCGAACAGCCGCCAGGAGCCGAAGAAGCCCGAATGCGCGCCATAAATCTCGGCGATCCGCCGGATCATCCGCATGTTGGACGAGAGCGCCGCGAGCACATCCATCATCGCAAGCGGGATCAGCGCCGTCGCGGCGGCCACCGTACGGCTGGCATTTTCGATCTCGGTCCGGGCTTCGGTGTCGAGCGGAGCAAAGAGTGCGCGCTCGGTCAGCGCAAGGATCGCATCGCTATCCATGAGCCCCTCGCGCTGCTCGGCAAGACCGGAGCTCGACCAGCGCAGCTCTGGCCGGGCGGAATAGAATTTTTCCAAGCGTTTAGAAAGGCTTATGGCCTCAGCCGAGCTCGGACTGACCAGGGCCGCGGCGGCGTCGAGGCGGAACTGGTCGATGCGGGCCAGGCTGCGAAACGCCCAGAGCTCGCGAAAGATCTGACCCGCCACGATCACGGCCAAGAGGATCATCAGACCCATCACCACGTAACCGAGAGTGGGCGAGCGGTTCAGAAGGCCCATCACATAATCATAGGCCGCGATCGAGACGATGGTGCTTACGAGGCTTCCCAGAACGCTCCAGAACCAGAGCCAGCCCCGCGACCGGGGCCGGGCCGCGAAATGCGCGGCCCGGATTATCGCCTCGCCTTGCGGAAAATCATCGTCCAGCGGCGGCGCCTCGGCGGGACCGGCGTCGGCGGCGGGGGGCAGGGTGGCGGCATCGATCACGAAAGGTTCGGCGCGCCGCTTTCCGTTTGGGGGTTGTGTCACGAGAGACGGTCTCCGATGAGGAATTCCGCCGCGCGGTCGAGGCGGATATGGGGCAGGCCATCGCCGGGGCTGAGGTCGGGCGGCGAAAACTGGGTGACGCTGTAGGCCGCGTCGAACCAGTCCTTCGCTCCCTGGCGCGCGGCCGCGAGCAGTTCGTTCGGATCCTCGGGCAGATTGCCGGGAAAGAGCGCGACTTCGAGGCCGCTGTCGGAGCGGCGGCCCCGGACCACGCCCACCGCCTGTCCGTCGCGGGTCAGCATCTGCTCGACGGTGGAGCGTACGCTTGCGATCGACAGGGCACTGACCTCGGCCCCCTGGAACCGAGCCCGCGCCAGCGCATCACTGACCAGCGCCTCGGTCACGGCGGTCAGTTTCGAATGCTGGTTGTGGTGCAGATAATCGGCCTTGGTCGCCGCGAACAGAATCTTGTCGATGCGCCTCCCGAGAATCGGTGCAAGCCAGGAGTTGGTCCCGGGACGGAAACAGGTGAGGATGCTGGTCATGGTCGCGCGCAGATCCTCGACCGCCGGTGGCCCCTCGTGAATGGCGCCCAAGGCGTCCATCAGGACGATCTGCCGGTCGATCCGGGTGAAATGATTGCGAAAGAACGGCCCCACGACCAGACGTTTGTAGGATTCATACCGCTTCTCGAAGGTGCGCCAGAGCGAATTCGCCGCCGGACGCTCCATCGGCGGCAGGGGACAGAATGTCAGCGCGGGCGAGCCTTCGAGATCGCCCGGGATCAGGAACCGGCCCGGCGCGACGCTCGACAGACCCGCGGCATGCGAGGCCCGCAGATAATCGGTGAAGGTGCTCGCCAGACCCGTCGCCACGACCTCGTCCAGCGGCGCGCCCATGTCATAGGCGCCGAGCCGCGAGAGCCAGGCCCCCGAGAACCCGACGCGCGCCGCCGTCTGCGCGGTCTCTATCGCGCCTTGCGACCAGGCCGCGAAGCTCTGGTTCATCATCGGCAGGTCGAGCAGCCACTCGCCCGGATAGTCGATGATATCGAGATGCACGGTCCTTGGCCCGGTGAGGCCCGAAAAATAGTTGCGGGGCCTGACTTTCAACGACAGGCGCAGCGTCGAGATCGAGCGTGTGCTCTCCGGCCAGAACGGCTCCGGCGCACAGAGCGCATGCAGGTGATCCTCGAAGGCGAAACGCCGGATCGTATGGTCGGGCTGCGGCTGAAGATAGGCGGCGAGGATGCGCCCCTCGGCCGAGGCCTGAAGCTGTGGCATCCGGTCGCGATTGAGCAGGTTGGCGACGAGGGAGGTGATGAAGACGGTCTTGCCGGAATGCGCAAGTCCGGTCACACCCAGCCGGATCACGGGATCGAGCAGAGCCACCCTGGTATCGCTGATTGCATCCTCGACCCTGCGGGTCAAATCATCGGTGAGGCGTCGGAGGTCCAAGAGCCGAAATCCTTGAGGCTGGGTCGGGCGTCACAGGTAATGGCTCCGCGGCGCCGCCGCAACGTGGAGCTTTGTCCGAGTTGCATCTTGGCAGGACACCCGCGACGGGGTAGGGGCAGCGCATGCCCCGTTTTGCCTTGAAGATCGAATATGATGGCCGCCCCTTTGTCGGCTGGCAACGCCAGTCCGAGCATCCGAGCGTTCAATCCGCGCTGGAATCGGCGGTGGCCCGGATCGAGCCGGGCGGCGCACTCGTTCAGGGCGCGGGCCGGACGGACGCGGGGGTCCATGCCCTGGGGCAGGTCGCGCATGTTGATCTGGGCCGTCCCTGGGTGCCCGCGCGGCTCATGGCGGCGCTGAACGCGCATCTGCGCCCCGCGCCGGTCTCGGTGGTGGCGGCGGCCTGCGTTCCGGACGAGTTCCATGCGCGGTTCTCCGCGATCGAGCGGGGATATTGCTATCGTCTGATCGCACGCCGCGCGCCCCTCGTCGTGGACCGCGGCATCGCCTGGCGGGTCAATCATCCGCTCGACCCCGAGGCGATGCGGGCCGGGGCGGCGCATCTCATCGGCCGTCACAATTTCACGACCTTTCGCGCCGCGCTCTGTCAGGCCAAGAGCCCGGTCCGGACGCTGGACCGGTTGGAGGTGGAGGCGCTGGATTATCCGGCGGGCACGGAGTTCCGGTTTCATCTACGGGCCCGGTCCTTCCTGCACAATCAGGTGCGCGGCATCGTCGGTACCCTTGAGCGCGTGGGCGCGGGCGCTTGGGAGCCCGACCGCGTCGCCGTGGCTCTGGCGGCCCGGGACCGGAGCGCCTGCGGCCCCGTCGCGCCTCCGGATGGATTGTCTCTGATTTCGGTCGGTTACGATCCCGACCCCTTCGCCTGAAGCGATTTCCAGGCGGGCGGATCCACCCACCTGGAAATCGCGGCAAACCAAAGTCTTGGAGCGCACGATCCGATTGTATCAGATCATCCGCTCCAAAGGCTCAGTTGCTCGGCGTCGGCCCACCGATATTCGGCTGCCCCGCCGGTTCCGCCGGATTGGTCGGCGCCGCCGAGGCACGCGGCAAAGGCTCGCCCTGGGTGGCCGGCTCACCCGCCTGCCAGAGCCCGTCATAGACCTGACCGCCGGCGAAGGTCATCTTGCCCTGCCCCTGCCGTTGTCCCGCGACGAAATCGCCTTCATAAATATCGCCGTTGGGATAGACAGCTTTGCCCTTGCCGTCCAGCAATCCGTCCTTCCACTGGCCCTCGAACACGAACCCGCCGGGCATGGTCATCTTGCCCTGGCCGGATCTCATGCCCTTGTCGAACGAGCCTTCGTACCGCGTTCCGTCCGCGTAGACGGCCACGCCTTCCCCCTGGCGCAGGCCCGCCTTCCAGGCGCCGACATAGGAATAGCCATCCTTGGAGGTCAGCTTGCCCTGACCCTCGTTGCGGCCCGCCACGAAGGATCCGACATAGACCAGACCATTGCCGTAATTCGCAGTCCCCTCGCCCGAGATCACGGCGGCGACCCAGTCCCCCTCGTAGCTGGTGCCATCGGCATAGGTGATCTTGCCCTTGCCATCCGGCTTGCCGTCCTTGAAGTTTCCCTCATAGACCGATCCATCGGCATAGGTCGCCTTGCCCTTGCCTTCGATCCGGCCCTCGAACCAGTCCCCGGTGTATTGAAACCCGTCCGTCGCGGTCAGCGTTCCGGCCCCTTGGCGGCGATCGGCGACGAAACCTCCGTCATAGACATCGCCATTCGCCGAGGTCGAGCGCCCCAGCCCCTCCCTGCGACCCGCGACAAAGGCCCCCTCGTACCTTTCGCCGTTGGGCTGGACGAGAATGCCCTCGCCCTCGATCTGTCCCGCCTTCCAGGCACCCTCGTAGCGCGTCTTGTCTACCAGCGTCAGCACACCCTTGCCGTCGGGCAGGCCGTTCGCCATCTGGCCCTCATAGACCGATCCGTCGGGATAGGTGATCCGGCCCTCGCCCGCCTTCACCCCGTCCTTCCAGCCGCCGACATAAACATACCCGTCCGGTCCGGTCAGCGTGCCCGTGCCCGACTGCTTGCCGTTCGCAAAATCACCCTCGTAGCGCATCTTGTTGGCATAGAGCGCGACACCCTTGCCCTCGATATGGCCGTCCTTCCAGCCGCCCTCGTAGGTTCCGCCATCGGCATAGGTGATCTTGCCCTGACCCTCGGGCCGACCGGCGACGAAACCGCCTTCATAGACCGCGCCATTGGGAAATTTCGCGACACCCTGACCCTCGATCCGGCCATCGACCCAGTCACCAGTGTATTCATATCCATTCGGAAGCTTGTAGCTGCCCTTGCCATCCTGACGGCCGTCCTTGAAGGTTCCCTCATAGACCCCGCCATTGTCATAGGTCTTGGTCTGAACCGATGTCTGGCCCAGCGCCATGATCGGAAGGAGCGTCGCAATCAGGACTCCACCCTGCAAACCCGCGCTTCGTTTCAAATGGTTCTCCCTTTGGGCCCGCGCCTTCGGCCCCTTGCTTTCCGCTTCCGTTCGGCCGCCTGTGTCCAACCGGCTTCTAAAGACCCGACAGCGGGCGATTTGGCAAGACAACAGTCTAGGGATCTACCGGCGCGGGAACAATGACATATCGATGCAATTCGACCGCGTCACGCCAAGGGCATGCCTCTGGCACGGCTATATGGAAGGCGTGCCTCCGGGTACCGTCACGCCGAAGGCGTTCTTCGGGCCCACGCCCAGACGCGCGCCTCCGGTGCGATCCGTTCAAACGCGCGCCTCCGGTGCGACGCCGCCGCCCTTGTCAGCGAGGCGCGCCGTGCTCTATGCCGGAACAAGGTTCGTTCCGGTGGGAGAGGTGGATGCCCGGCAAATTCCGTCTGACGATGGCGCAGCTCAACCCGACCCTTGGCGATCTGGCCGGAAACCGGGCGAAGGCGCTGGCCGCGCATCGCGAAGGCGTCGCCGCGGGGGCGGATTTCGTCGCCACGCCCGAGATGTTCCTGGTCGGCTATCAGGCCCGCGATCTGGTCCTCAAACCCGGATTCGTCGCCCATGCGCGGGCCGAGGCCGAGGCGCTGGCGCGCGAGGTGGCCGACGGCCCACCCCTGGGCATCGGCCTGCCCTGGGCCGAGGAGGGCGCGGTCTATAACGTCTATGCCATCCTCCAGGGCGGCCGGATCGCCGGGATCGCGCGCAAACATCACCTGCCGAACTACAATGTCTTCGATGAACCCCGGGTCTTCCGCTCCGGGGCGATTTCTGGACCCTTTGCCGTCGGCCCGCTCCGGATGGGCACGCCGATCTGCGAGGATGGCTGGTACCCGGATGTCGCCGAAACCATGGCCGAAAGCGGCGCCGAGATCCTGATGATCCCGAACGGCTCGCCCTTCCGGCGCGGCAAGTTCGATGTCCGGATGATGCATATGGTCAGCCGCGTCGTCGAAACCGGCCTGCCGCTGGTCTATCTCAACATGCTCGGCGGACAGGATGACCAGGTCTTCGAGGGCGGCTCCTTCGTTCTCAATCCCGGCGGCGGTCTCGTGCTCCAGATGCCCTTCTTCGAGGAAGCCGTGGTCCAGGTCGATTTCGAACGGGGACCGGAGGGCTGGCGTGCCTTGCCGGGCGACAAGCACGCGCTGCCCGAGGCGGTCGAGGAAGATTACGCCGCGATGGTGATGGGCCTGCGCGACTATGTGCTCAAGAACGGTTTCTCCAAGGTTCTTCTTGGATTGTCGGGTGGTGTCGACAGCGCGATCGTGGCCGCGATCGCAACCGACGCCTTGGGCCCGGAAAATGTGCGCTGCGTGATGCTGCCATCGGAATATACCTCCGCCCATTCGCTGGAGGACGCGGCGGCGGTGGCCGTGGCCCTCGGGTGTCGTCTGGATACGCTCTCGATCGAGGCGGGCCGGGCGGCGGTGATGGGAACCCTCGCGCCGCTCTTCGAGGGCCGGGCCACGGACCTGACCGAGGAGAACATCCAGTCCCGCCTGCGGGGGGTGATGTTGATGGCGCTCTCGAACAAATTCGGCGAAATGCTTCTGTCCACGGGAAATAAATCCGAGGTGGCCGTGGGCTATGCGACGATCTACGGGGATATGGCGGGGGGGTACAATCCGCTCAAGGACCTCTACAAGACCCGGGTCTTCGAAGCCTGCCGCTGGCGCAATGCCAATCACCGGTCCTGGATGCAAGGCCCCGCCGGTGTCGTCATTCCCCCCCGTGTCATCGAGAAACCGCCCTCGGCGGAACTGCGCGCCGATCAGAAGGACGAGGACAGCCTTCCGCCCTACGAGGTGCTCGATGCCATTCTGGAACGTCTGATCGAGGGGGATCAATCCATCGCCGAAATCGTCGCGGCCGGTTTTGACCGCGACCTCGTCAAAAAGGTTGAGAAACTCGTTTATCTCTCTGAATATAAACGAAATCAATCGGCGCCGGGCACCCGCCTGACTCAAAAGGCCTTCTGGCTCGACCGCCGCTATCCCATCGTCAACCGCTGGCGCGATCCGACCTGACGGATCACAGCGTCCAGTCGTCCACCGCGAGGATATCCTCGTCCGACCAGCCGAGGTGATGGGCGATCTCATGCACCAGCACATGGGCGATCAGCCGGTCGAGCGCGACATCGCCCCGCGCCACCCATTCCTCCAGGATCGGCCTGCGAAACAGCCAGACCATGTCCGGGCGGTTCGGCTGATCCATCACCGACTTCTCGGTCAGCGCGATACCCTCATAGAGCCCGGTCAGCTCATAGGGATCCTCGATGCCGATCTCCATCATCAGGTCTTCGTCGGCGAAATCGGCGATCTGGATGCCGAGGCCGGCGCAGGCGGTCCGGACTTCCTCGGGCAGCGCGGCGAAGGCCGAGGCGGCGATCCGCTGGAAATCCGCCAGCGATGGCGCAACCAGGGACATGGGATCATCGGGCATCGAGAGGGCTCACTTCGGACGGAATCGCTCGACGCCGACCCCTCGCAGGGTCAACCGGGGATACAGCATCCGCTCAAGACAGGGGGAATTCCGGACCCGATCCCGGACTTGTGGTCGATTGTCGGCCCATCCCCTTCGCTCGGTGGTGGCGACATTTCGAAATCTTGCGGGAATACGCGGAAAAATTCCGCCGGGCCATCGGATGGTCCCCGCGGAGTGGGCATCCCGGGTACCCCCGCGGGGGGGCACCCGGGACAGGTTCATCACTTCACGAGGGCGAGGTTCGCAGCCGACTCACGACCGTCACGGCCGGATTCGATGTCGAAGGTCACCTTCTGGCCATCGGCGAGGCCAGTCAGGCCAGCGCGCTCGACGGCGGAGATGTGGACGAACACGTCCTTGGAACCGCGCTCCGGCTGGATGAAGCCGAAACCCTTGGTGGCGTTGAACCATTTCACGGTGCCGTTGGCCATCGTGAGGTCTCCTGATCTAGTTGCTGCCCGCGTTTTGCGGCAGCCCGGCACAGTCAGAGCAAAATCGTATGACCGCAGCCGCGAAGGGAGACAGTGTTCGATTGTGGTAACGTCGCGAGGCGAGCATTGCGTATTTTTCTTCAACTTGCAAGTAAAACTCCTCTCTGCGTGTGAGATCGGCGCGTTCAACTCGCGTCACGGCTGTGTCACATTTCGCGCGAGGCGGAGATCACGGCTTTGATCTGGACCCGCGCCAAACCCCGCGCTACACCACATCTATGGCCGACGAGACCGAAGACCCCGACATGCCGCCCTCTTCCGAAGTCGCGGAGCCCCTGGCCCGCGCGCTGGGAGACCGTTACCTCACCTATGCGCTTTCGACCATCATGCACCGGGCCTTGCCCGATGCGCGCGATGGATTGAAGCCGGTTCACCGCCGGATCCTCTTTGCGATGCGGGGCCTGCGACTCGAGCCGGGCGCCGCCTTCCGCAAATGCGCCAAGATCGTCGGCGAGGTGATGGGCAATTATCATCCGCACGGGGATTCCTCGATCTACGAGGCGCTGGCCCGCCTCGCGCAGGATTTCAACGTCCGCTATCCGCTGGTCGACGGTCAGGGGAATTTCGGCAATATCGACGGCGACAATCCGGCGGCCCAACGCTACACCGAAGCCCGCCTGACCGCCGCCGCCGCCGCCCTGATGGAAGGGTTGACCGAGGATGCCGTCGATTTCCGCGACAATTACGACGGCTCCGAACGCGAGCCCGTCGTATTGCCCGCGGCCTTCCCCAATCTGCTCGCCAACGGCTCCTCCGGGATCGCGGTGGGGATGGCGACCAACATTCCGCCCCACAACATCGACGAACTCTGCGGGGCCTGCCTCTGGCTGATCCGGCACCCCGGGGCGACGGACGAAAAGCTTCTCGATTTTGTGCAGGGACCGGACTTTCCCACGGGAGGGGTCATCGTCGAGCCCCGCGCCGCGATCAAGGAGGCCTATCGCGCCGGACGCGGCAGTTTCCGGCTCCGGGCGCGCTGGTCGGTCGAGGATCTCGGCCGCGGCCAGTGGCAGATCGTGGTCACCGAAATCCCCTATCAGGTCCAGAAGGGCAAGCTGATCGAGCGGATCGCCGATCTGATCAACAACAAGGCGGTTCCGATCCTCCAGGATATCCGCGACGAGAGCACCCAGGACATCCGCCTGATCCTGGAGCCCCGCGCCCGGACCGTCGATCCGACCGTGCTGATGGAGATGCTGTTCAAGCACAGCGATCTCGAAACCCGGTTCTCGATGAACATGAACGTCCTGATCGACGGACGCACGCCAAAGGTCTGTTCCCTCAGGGATGTCCTGCGCGCCTTTCTCGATCACCGGCGCGACGTCCTGCTGCGGCGCTCCCGCTTCCGGCTCGGGCGGATCGATGCCAGGCTGGAACTGCTCGAAGGCTTCCTGATCGCCTATCTCAACCTCGACCGGGTGATCCAGATCATCCGGACCGAGGACGATCCCAAGGCGGTGATGATCGCCGAATTCGCCCTCACTGATGTCCAGGCCGAGGCGATCCTGAACATGCGTCTGCGCAATCTGCGCAAGCTCGAAGAGATGGAGATCCGGAACGAACGCGATGCCTTGACCGCGGAACGGGCCGAACTGGTCGCCCTGCTCGGGTCCGAGGAGGCGCAATGGGATCGGATCGCCGACCAGCTGCGCGAGGTGCGCAAGACCTTCGGCAAGACCGCCCCCGGCGGCGCCCGCCGGTCCGATTTCGACGATGTGCCACAGGTCGAGGAGATCGCCCTCGATGCGATGATCGAACGCGAACCGATCACCGTCGTCTGCTCGCAGATGGGCTGGATCCGGGCGATGAAGGGCCATCTCGCCCCCGACGCCGAGTTGAAATTCAAGGATGGCGATGGTCCCCGCTTCCAGCTCAGGGCCGAGACCACCGACCGGATCCTGCTCTTTGCCTCGAACGGGCGGATGTTCACGCTCGCGGCCTCCGCCCTGCCGGGGGGCCGGGGCATGGGCGAGCCGGTGCGCCTTCTGACCGATCTTCCGAACGAGGCGCAGGTGGTCAATCTCCTGGTCCATGTGCCGGGCCGGCGGCTCCTGGTGGCTTCCGACGCGGGTGACGGCTTCCTTTTGCCGGAGGACGAGGCGGTGGCCCAGACCCGGGCCGGCAAGCAGATCCTCAATGTCCGCGAGGGTGCGAAGGCGCGGATCTGTCGGCCGGTCACGGGCGATCATGTCGCGGTGGTGGGAGAGAATCGCAAG
Source organism: Amaricoccus sp. (assembly GCA_048594665.1). Taxonomy (GTDB): domain Bacteria; phylum Pseudomonadota; class Alphaproteobacteria; order Rhodobacterales; family Rhodobacteraceae; genus Amaricoccus. Next base: position 42,914 of record JBMDWT010000057.1, read on the forward strand.
GTCCTGGTCTTTCCCGTGACCGAACTGCCGGAAATGACCCGGGGCAAGGGGGTGCGGCTCCAGCGCTACAAGGATGGCGGCCTTCGGGATGCGACCACCTTCGATCTGGCGGCGGGGCTGAGCTGGAAGGATCCGGCGAACCGCACCCGTACCGTCGGGGCCGCCGAGCTCGCCGAATGGATCGGTGCCCGTGCCGGCGCCGGCCGCATGGCCCCGCGCGGCTTTCCGCAAAGCAACAGTTTCGACTGAGGCCCAGGGGATCCGCCAATGTGCCCTGACCCGTCGCGGCACGGGTCCGAGGCTCCGGAATGAAGGAACCGGAGCCTTTCCAGATCGTATCTCGACCCGCCGCCGGTGGTATTGGCACCCTCATCCGGACCTTGTCTGAATCGGATATGAACAAATTCAACGGCTTGGGGTCGCTTGTGCGCAGGGGCCGAAAGGATGCGCCCCAAGGATGAGACAACTCATGCTTGTATCTTGAACCCGCCACCGATTGCAGCTTGCGCCAAACTTGAGGCAAGTGGTAAAATTTGTCCGGGAACTGAATTCTGGTCCTTATCCTTGTAGAACTCCCCGAATAAAGCCCGAGATTTTCAAGGGTGGGTGTTCCCTTTGCCTTGTCTCAGGCTCGTTGCCTTCAGTTCCGCGTTTCCTGTGAATAGGCTGCAATTCAGGTCAGGGGAGGCAAGTAAGTGACCGTCTATAACAATACCATCGAAACCGCTGGAAATGTCGATAATTACTACGTCTACCTTACCACCGGACATACCTATTATCTTGAGCTTGAAGGAGCCGCGACGGGTCAGGGCACATTGTCGGATCCGGTACTTGGACTCAATGTGTACCCCTATGACACCCGCGTGGCTTTTGACGACGATGGCGGTGTCGGGCTGAACTCCCGGATCGTCTTCACCGCGACCCAGACCGCCTGGTATCAGGTCAGCATGTCGGCCTATGGCACCGGCACCGGCAGCTATCGCTTGAACTTCAACGAGGATGATTTCCGCGGGACGCCCGAAGGTGTGGGTGCGTCCACCTGGCTCGGAGCCGGAGGGGTGGGAACGGGAACGATCAATTACGCGGGCGACCGGGACGTGTTCGGCGTGTCCCTGACGGCGGGCCAGACCTATCACTTCGAGATGCAGGGCAGTCCCAGCGGGTATGGCACCCTCTCCGACCCCTATCTGCGTTTGCTGAGCGACGGGGGCGCGGGGGCGGTTCTCGTCGCGGACGACGATGGCGGGATCGGATATGATGCGCGCATCGTCTATACGCCGACGACCAGCGGCACCTATTATCTTCAGGCCGGCGCGCTCGGCGACAGTGGAACCGGAAGCTACCGGATTTTCGCCCATGCGGATGAATATCGGGACACCATCGAGGGGACCGGCGCCGCCGGACAACTCGCCACGGGCGGGACCGGGACCGCGTCGCTTCAGGTCGCGGGCGATACCGACATCTGGTCGACCACGCTGATCAACGGTCTGACCTATACGATCCAGGAACGGGGCAGCCCCAGCGGCGGCGGTACGCTCTCGGACCCGTATCTGGCCTTGCGCGACGCGGTGGGAAATTCGATCGCCTTCGACGATGACGGCGGAACGGGGAATGATTCCCAGATTACCTACACGGCCGTTTCGACGACGAATTATTATATCGAGGCGAAATCCTTCGCCAGTGCCTATGCCGGGACCTATACCCTGAGCATCTCGGCCGGGCGCGGGACCGAGGGCGCCGACACGGTCAACGGGACATCCTTGATCGATACCGTCGACGGGCTTGGTGGCAACGACACCATCGCCGGAAACGGCGGCAACGACTGGCTCTTCGGCGGCTCCGGGAACGATATCCTGAGGGGCGGGGCCCAGAACGATGTTCTGACCGGGGGCACGGGCGCCGATGTCCTGATCGGCGGGACCGGGGCGGACCGGTTCGACTTCAACGCGGCGGGGGAATCGACCCCGACTGTGCGGGATGTGATCCGCGCGGGCGACGGCGCTCCGGCCTTCGATGGCGCGGGGGCGGCGGCGGGCGACCGGATCGATCTCTCCGGCATCGATGCCAATGCGCTGACCGGGACGAATGACACCTTCCTCTTCGGCGGCACCACCCGCGGCCATGTCTGGCTGACCGAGAGCGGGACGAACACGATCCTCAACGCCAACACCGACAATGACACGGCGGTGGAGTTTCAGGTGGCGATCGAGGACGGGGCCGTGCGCAGTTCCGCCTACGCGGCCACCGACTTCATCCTCTGAGGGGATGCGGTGGAGAGGAGCCTTTCGTCCCGGCGAAAGGCTCAGACCGGCGCGGGTTTGAGCGAGAGCTGGCTGGCCACCAGGATCGCCTGGGTGCGGTTGGTGGCGCCGAGCTTGCGCAGGATCACCGTCACATGGTCCTTCACGGTCTGTTCGGCGATCGACATCTCATAGGCGATCTGCTTGTTGAGCTTGCCCTCGGCCATGCCCGCCAGAACCCGCAACTGCTGCGGTGTCAGGTTCACGGCCCGATCCACCATCGGCGACCGCGGATCGGCGGCGACGCCGGTGGCGGGCGGGATCCAGATATGGCCGTCGAGAACGGCGGTGATGGCCTCGGCCACCTGGCCGATAGGCGCGGATTTCGGAACGAAGCCCGAGGCGCCATAATCGATCGAGCGCTGGATCGTCGCGGCATCCTCCGCCGCCGAGACGACGATCACCGGGATCGCGGAATAGTCCGATCGCAGCATCATCAGCCCGATAAAGCCCGACATGCCCGGCATATGCAGATCCAGAAGAACGATATCGGGGGCGGTCCCGCTGTCGAGAAGGCCGCGCAGCTGATCGAACCGCGCGGTTTCCGCGACCTCGACGCCGGCGAAGGCCTGGGTCACTGCCTGGGTAAGGGCCGAACGCATCAAGGGATGGTCGTCGGCGATCACGATCCTGAGCGGCATCACGGTTCCGAGCAATCCATTTCCAGAGGCACTATCCAGAGTTGGCATGGATTTGGCAATCGATTTGGCAAGTGTCTCCCATAGAGTGTCTCCCCTGGGGGGTATCTCCCATAGGTGGAATCGTTGTGAACAGGCCATGGGAACCTCTCCTCGCCGCCCGGGGGCCTCTCCGGTCTCGACTGGCCCCCAGTTCCGATGGGCCCCGCCGGGGAGCCCTTCCGCCACGTCCCCGTCCTGAACACGGCCTTATAGATTATTGTTTGTTTTCAGATATTTATTCTGTGTCCGCGTCCGGACACCCCGACGCTTCCGGAACAGGGATGCCTCCGCCGGGCCGGAATCGACAGCCCCACCTTGGTCAGGGACAGTCATCGTCGGCGATGGGGGGCCTGATCCGTCCCGACCTCAGGCGCCGACCGCGTCGGGATGGATGACCCCTGAGATATCGATCGTCGAGCAGACCCCGATATCGCCGTGCGAGGCGGCGATGAAGCGGTCCATCGCCGCGAAGCCGGCATCCCGGAGCTGAAGCAGCAGGGCCTTGTTCAGGATCATCTTCGAGGCGAGGCCCAATTGATTCATCAAGGCATCGTCGCTCACGGAATGAACGAAGTTCCGCTTCATTCTGCCCTCCGGGATCGTTCCCTCATCGAGCAGGCGGTTCACGAAATTGATCGTCCGAAGTTCAGACAGAAGGGAAGCGTTGAAGCTGATTTCATTGATGCGGCTGACAATCTCCGTCGAGGTCCGCGGCAGCTCTTCCCGGAAGAGCGGATTGATATGAATGATGATCAGGTCCTGCGCGCGGGTATTGTAATGCAGCGGATAGAGCGCGGGATTTCCGATATATCCCCCGTCCCAATAGGCCTCCATCCGCCCCGTGGCGGGATCGAGGATCTCGATGGCCTGATAGAGCGTCGGCAGGCAGGCGGAGGCCAGGATCGCGTCGGTTGTCACCTGGGCATCCATGAAAATCCGGGGCTTGCCGCTCCGCACATTGGTGGCCGCGACAAAGACCCGGGGGCCGAGGGGCGAGTCCATCGTGCCCCCCGCGACGAGTTCCTCCACCGTCCCGCGAAGGGGATGGTAGCCGGTCGGGTTGAATTGATAGGGCGAGAACAGGCGGGTCACGGCGTCGCCGGCCAGGACCGTCGGTGAAAATTCCAGAGCCCTCGCGGTGATGCCGGGCATGGGAGAGACCATGCGCAGCCAGTCGATCAGTTCCGCCGCGATCCCGCCATCCAGTCCCACGAGGCCGAGCCAGAACCGGTCCAGGGCCTCGCGTGCTCCCGAGGGGCCGCCCTTCACCCAGCCATGCTTCAGGGCGGCGGCGTTCATTGCACCGGCCGAGGTGGCGGTGATCGCCTCGATCACCAGACCTTCTTCCTGGAGAAGCCGGTCGAGCGCCCCCCAGGTAAAGGCGCCGTGCGCGCCGCCCCCCTGGAGCGCCAGATTGACCGGCTTGCGAGGCGAGGCGCCCGGTCGAAAGTCGACGCCATTCATAGGGCCGTCCAGCCCCCATCGACGGAGAGCGTCGTGCCCGTGATCTGTTCGGCCGCCGGAGAGCAAAGGAAGGCGACACAGCCCCCGAGTTGCTCCACGGTTGCGAACTGCTTGGACGGCTGCCGGTCCAGCAGGACCTCGCGGATGACGGTCTCGCGGTCCATGTTGTATTGCTTCATCGTATCGGGGATCTGGGCCTCGACGAGGGGGGTCAGGACGTATCCCGGGCAGATCGCGTTGCAGGTGATCGGCTCCTCCGCCGTCTCCAGCGCGGTGACCTTGGTGAAGCCGACGATGCCGTGCTTGGCCGCGACATAGGCCGACTTGAAGGGGGAGGCGGTCAGGCCGTGGGCCGAGGCGATATTGACGATCCGGCCCCAGCCTTGCGCCCGCATCATCGGCAGCGCGGCGGCGGTGGTGTGAAAGGCCGACGTCAGATTGATCGCGATGATCTGGTCCCATTTCGCGACCGGGAACTGATCGATCGGGGCGACATGCTGGATGCCGGCGTTGTTCACCAGGATATCGACCCGGCCCAGCTTTTCCTTCGTCTGGACGATCAGGTCCCGACAGTGTTCTCCGTTCGACATGTCGGCCTGAAGATAGACGCAGCGGACCTTATTCTCGGCGGCGATCCGTTCGGCCAGCGCATGATCCTCGGGCGTGTCCGAAAAGGAGTTGAGGGCGACGTTTACGCCGAGCTTGGCCAGCTCCTGGGCAATTCCCAGACCGATCCCCGAGTTCGATCCGGTAACAACCGCGACTTTTCCTGCGACAGACATGACTCTCGACTCCCCATGGATTTCGCCGGACCATACATTCCGCACCTGCGAAAAACAAAGCCTTCATCGCCCGCCATCCCCCGCGCGGGCCCGCCTCTCCCTTCGCGCCGGTCGGGCATCCAAAGCGGGTTCCGGTTCTTTTCCGCCTCTGTCCGGGGCTCTCGCGATCCCGAAGGTTCATGGATGGGGCTGGTGGCCAAGGCTGTCCGGGCCCGGACAGAGAATAATCTATTGAATATAAATAATAATTCGACATGGCGTTCATTGTTCGGTCCGTCGGCTTTGGCCCTCTTCCTCAGGTTTGGGAAGTTTCAAAAGGAAAAATGCCCTTCCGCCTGGTCAAAAACACGTGTTCTCCGCCGATGGCTTGCCCATTCGTGCCAACCACCCGGGGCGCGACACCCTGGCCGATCGCGGGCGGCACAAAGGCCGGTCGTGGTCCGAGGGGCCGTTGTCTGATTTTCAACCTTTTTTGACACCGGAAACCCGCTCCGACTCGGCCCGGCCCGGAAAAAAGGCGCCTCCCGAGGGCTCAACGAATCAGGGGCGCGGGAATCAGTCCTGAATCGAACCGGCTAGCGGGAAGCCCTCAGACCACGCTTGAATTGAAAATGTCCAGAGGCCCAAAGCAAATGGGTAGGGGGTGTGCTCCACCGACACAGCAATAGGTTGTGGCAAGACCCTTTTTTGCCTCGACAAAGCATAAAAAAAACGCCCTCACGAGGAGGGCGTCAAGTCGTTGAGGCAGGTTTCATACAGGCAAGAAACCTATCGAGCAGTGAGGCTCTTATACGAAATCAAAGACCTATCGCCAAGACAAAAATAAGGTCGCAGGCCCGTCGGAAGCTGGTTTAGGGTGCCGTTCGGCGAGAGATCAATGGGCTGTGATGAATATGACACGCACGCGACAGGCCGTTCTGGTGGCTTTGGCCCTTTTCGGCCTTGGGGTAACGGCAGGGGGGGCGACCCCTACTAATAGCATATCCATGTATGGGGAGCCCGCTCTACCACACGATTTTGTGTCTTTGCCCTATGCCAATCCGGATGCGCCCAAGGGCGGAAGCATCACTTTCGGAGAGGTCGGAGGCTTTGACTCCCTAAATCCATACATTTTGAAGGGTCGTCCGGCCTTGCCCGTCGCGACCCATGTTTTTGAGACTTTGATGGCCCGAAATTGGAACGAACCCTTCTCACTCTATGGTTTGCTGGCCGAATCAATTGAAACATCTGAGGATCGTACCTGGGTTGAATATACTCTCCGGCCGGAAGCGAAATTCTCCGACGGCTCTCCTGTCACACCCGAGGATGTAATCTGGTCAATGAAGACATTGGCTGAGAAAGGCCTGCCAAGATACTCCAATTCATGGTCCAAAGTTGCAAGCATGGAGAAGGTTGGTGAGCGGGGCATCCGCTTTACCTTCAATTCATCGGACTCCGAGTTGCCTTTGATCATCGGATTGCGTCCGATCCTGAAAAAGGCCGATTGGGAGGGGCTCGATTTCGCCGCGAGCAGTCTGAGGGTGCCGATCGGGTCCGGTCCCTATCGGGTCGGCGCCTTCGAGGCGGATCGTTTCATCACCTTCCAGCGCAATCCCGACTACTGGGGCAAGGATCTGCCGATCAATCGCGGTACAAACAATTTCGATACGATCCGCTATGAGTATTTCGTGGATTCGGGGGTTCTCTTTCAGGCTTTCACCGCCGGGCAACTCTCGGTTTTTCGCGAGCTCAATCCGGTCCGCTGGCAAAAGGACTATACCTTTCCGGCCGTGACCTCCGGCGCCATCGTGAAATCCGAGATCCCGCACAGCCGGCCCTCCGGAATGGAGGGCTTCGTCTTCAATACCCGACGCCCGATCTTCTCGGACTGGCGGGTGCGCGACGCGCTGACGCTGGCCTTCAATTTCGAATTCATCAACAAGACCCTGAACGGTGGCGCCCTGCCACGCCGCGCCAGTTACTTCTCCAACTCGCCACTCGGCATGGGGACCGGTCCGGCGGAGGGACGGGTTCTGGAGCTCTTGAAGCCCTTCGAGGCCGAACTCGTGCCGGGCGCCCTCGATGCCTACAAGCTGCCGGTGTCCGATGGATCGGAGCGGAACCGGGCGAACATGCGGGCGGCCGCGAAGGAACTCGCGGCGGCGGGCTGGACGGTGAGGGAAGGCAAGCTCGTCAACGAAAAGGGGGAGCCCTTCACCTTCGAAATCCTCCTGACCACCGCCCAGGCCCTGACCACGGGGGAGGACGAGGCCATCGCCGGATTATACGCCGACGCCCTGCGCCAGCTGGGCATCACCGCGCGAATCAAGACCATCGATCCCGCGCAGTTCAACGAGCGCCGCAACACCTACGATTTCGACATGATCGTGAATCGCTGGAACATGTCGCTCTCGCCCGGCAATGAACAGATGCTCTACTGGAGCCACGAGGGCGTGACCAAGCCCGGCACCCGGAATTATCCGGGGATGAACAGTCCGGCGGCCGAGGCGATGATCGCCGACCTTCTGGCCACCCGGAACGCCGACGAGGTCACCGCGGCGGCCCGGGCGCTCGATCGCGTGCTGACGACCGGGCGCTATGTGATTCCGTTCTGGTACGCCGACAAGAGCCTGATCGCTCACCGGGCCGACCTGAAATTCCCCGAGACCCTGCCGCTTTATGGCGACTGGATCGGCTGGCTTCCGGATGTCTGGTGGCAGGCGAAATAGCCCGTTCAGCGCGGCAGGCGGGCCAGTTCCAGCGCGATCCGGGCCGCCAGCCGGGCATTGTTCCGCACCAGCGCGATATTGGCCGCCAGCGCCGCCCCCGCCGTCGCCTCCCCGATCCGCCCGAGCAGGAAGGGTGTCACGGCTTTCGCGGCGATGCCCCTGGCCTCGGCCTCGGCCAGTGCCTCGGCGATATGGGGGGCGATGACCTCCATCGGGATCTCGTCGGCGGCGAGAATCGGATTGGCGACCAGTTGTCCGCCCGGCAATCCGAGGCGCCCGCGCATCCTGTGGGCGGCGGCGATCTCGGCGGGTGAGTCGAGACGCAGCGGACTGGGCAGGCCCGAGCAGCGCGACCAGAAGGCGGGGAGATCGTCCTGGCCATAGGTGATGACCGGCACGCCGAGGGTTTCGAGAACTTCCAGGGTCTTTGGCAGGTCGAGGATCGCCTTGGCCCCGGCCGCGACGACGGTGACGGGGGTATGGGCGAATTCCCGGAGGTCGGCGGAGATATCGAAGCTCGTCTCGGCGCCGCGATGCACGCCCCCGATGCCGCCGGTGGCAAAGACTTCGATCCCGGCGAGCCGCGCCGCGATCATCGTGGCGGCGACGGTGGTGGCCCCGGTCCAGCCCGCCGCCAGCGCCACCGCGATATCGGCGCGCGAGAGCTTGCGGGCATCGGGCGCGGCGGCGAGGGCGTCCAGTTCCTCCGGTTCCAGCCCGATATGGATGCGTCCGGCCTGGATGGCGATGGTGGCGGGCGCGGCGCCGGCCCCGCGGATCTCCGCCTCGACGGCGCGGGCGGTTTCCAGATTGGCGGGCCAGGGCATGCCATGGGTGATGATCGTCGATTCGAGGGCGACGAGCGGGACGCCCTTGGCGATCGCGGTGGCGGCTTCGGTCGAGAAGGCGAGGGGTGGGGCGATCATGACATCTCTCGGGCTGTGGCTCGGTCGAGGGCTTGGCGCAGCGCGGGCCCGGGTGCAAGCCCCCGCGCGCGGGCGGTGAGATGGGCCGCGACCAGCCGGTCCCCCGCGCCGGTGACGCCCCCCCGGCCCAGGGCGGGCGGCGTGGCGGAGAAGACACCGTCCGGGCAGGCATGGGTGGCGGGGCGGGGACCGTCGGTGACGAGAACCTCGGCCGCGCCCTCTCGCAGCAGGGCCTCCGCGGCGGCCTGCGCGTCGGGGACGTCCGCGCCCAGGATCGCCCCGGCCTCCCGCCGGTTGAGATAGAGGATCGTCTCCGGCCGGCGGAGGAAGGGGCGCAGGCGCGCGGCCTTCTCCGGGCTCGCGGGCACCAGCGCCAGGGGTCCAGGAAGCGCCGCGAGCGGGGTCAGGGCCGCGAGGGGCAGGTTGCCGTCCACCACGAGGAGCCCCGTGTCGGAGGGGGCCACGAGGTGGGATGCCTCGGCTTCGAGGGCGCGGCAATCGGCGACGGCGCCGAACAATTCGCCCGCCTCGGTCTCGATGGCGAGATAACAGTCACAGGATCCCTCGGGCCGCGACAGGCCGGTGACATCGACGCCGCCCCATGCGATCGCCGCGACCAGCGCGTCGCCGGCCTCGTCCCGGGCGATCGCGGCCCTGAGCGCGACCGAGGCCCCGGCGCGGGCGAGGGCAAGGGCGATGTTGAGGGCGACGCCGCCCGGGCGGCGCTCGATCCGGCCCGGCACATCGCCTCCGGGTGCGAGCGGGGCCCCGGCGCGGGCGATCAGGTCCCAGTGGGCGGCTCCGATACAGGTGACTCTCATGCGAAGCCGATGGGGTTCGGAAGGCACTGGGCCGGGCCGGGAGGGAGGAGTGGGGCGTGGGTGGGCGGGTGTCAGTGGGAAGGCTCCGGAAACCGTTCGATCGTCTCTCAGGGCCTACCGCGGGCCGGCGGCTCGGGCCAGCGAATTCCGGGGACGAGAAGGTTCGGCGGGGCTTCGGTCGGGTCGGGCGGAGGGGCGCGCACGCGTGCGCAGCTTTCAACATATTGATATATCAGGTTTAAAGTGTTAACGTGAAAAGAGTTGATGCTTTCCGCGGGGCCGCCTGCCGGGCAGGCGGATCGGAAGGATCCCGCCGGAAGGCCGAGCCTGCGCCCTCCCGGCGGTTCTTCTGTTTCAGGGATGGGATATGTCTGTCCGTGGAGCTTCATGCAGGGCTTCGCGGCATTGGATGCGAGATATTTCCCGGGATCAGAGGGGGTGTCCTTCCCCGTCAGGGAAGAAATGGGGATGTCCGCGGAAGGAGGTCGGGGGCTTCGGGGTGATTTCTTATCGTCAAGGTGCAAGGGCATCCGGGGCGAGGCTTGGCGGCGGAAGGAGGGGGCGGCGCGAGGGCGAAAGGGGGGCTGCTCTCTTGACGCCGGTCCGGAGGGGCGCGCAGTGTCCCTGTCGATCCGGGGCGCCGAGGCATCCGGCTCGGCAGGATACAGGGGAGCCCCTCGCTGCTGTCATTGATGAATTTTATCTTTTAATATATTGATATTATTTAATAATATTTTAAAGAAACCTTGCTCTCCGATGATCTGCCCAAGGGCGTTCTCCAAGAGAAATTTCAGGAAAATTATTATTATCAAATGGGTTTCATCCTTAAATTGAGAATTTTTATGAGATTCATACGATAATATCATGTTTTTATTGGTGAAATTTTGAATTTAAAAAGGGGCTGTGCGCGGGTTGGCGCGCGGGCGGTTGGCCGGATCCCCGTGCCGACGTCGCTGGACCTCGACGCCGGACGAGAGACGGGACGCTGATACGAACGCTCCAGCAAGCGGTGCGCTGGAAACAAGGTCTGGCGTGCGTGGGCGCAGTCCCAAGGCAAGGGAGGGCTCAGGGTAAGGGAGGGAGAACCGGATTTCGCGAGATCGCCGGAGCGCAGGGAAAGATCTCGCGCGAGTTTTCCAAAGGCGGCGGAGAAGCGGGGCAGGCCCTGTTCGGGTCCCGGAATTGTCCCGGCTCCTCTCTTTCTGAATCGCCGGGGCCGGGGGGAGGAAGGCGTGACACAAGGACGGGCCGGGGGACTCGAGGCCCCCCTCTGGTCCCGAAGAGCGCGACGATACCGCCCGCGCCGCGCGCGCGCGGGGGAAGCGGCACCCGCCCAGAAACAGGTGGCGGCCGAATGAACGATGCCCGCGCCGCGCGCGCGCGGGGGAAGCGGCACCTATGTCTTCCCGCCCGCGCCCTCGCTCGCCCGTGCCGCGCGCGAGAGAGAGGTGTGATCGAAAGAAGGGGAATCGGAGGCGAAGCCGCCCGTGCCCCCCGCGCGCGGGGGAAGCGCCGGGACGCGGGAGAAGGTCGGCGGACCGGGCCAAGAGGGGTTGCAATCGGGGCGGAAGTCGGCTAGGCGCGGGCACTCAAATTCACAGGCGGGGGCGCGGTCCTCGGGGGAGACATCCCCGATGATCCACCGGTTGGGCCAGATGGCTCTTCTCCCCGCCGGGGCAAAACCGGAAAGGAAACGGATATTGGCTCTTCCTGAGTTCACTTTGCGCCAGCTGCTGGAAGCAGGCGTTCACTTCGGCCACCAGACCCACCGCTGGAACCCCCGCATGGCGCCCTATATCTATGGCGACCGCAACGGGATCCATGTGATCGACCTGACCCAGACCGTTCCGCTGCTCGACCAGGCGCTCCAGGCCGTTCAGCAGACCGTGGCCCGCGGCGGGCGCATCCTGTTCGTCGGGACCAAGCGTCAGGCCCAGAAGGCCGTCGCCGACGCCGCCGAGCGGTCCGCGCAATATTACATGAACCATCGCTGGCTGGGCGGCACGCTCACCAACTGGAAGACCGTCTCGAACTCGATCTCGCGCCTGAAGGCGATCGATGAAAAGCTCGAAAGCGGCGCCGGCGGCCTGACCAAGAAGGAACGGCTCGGCCTTGAGCGCGAGCAGGACAAGCTCCAGAAGTCGCTCGGCGGCATCCGGGACATGGGCGGCGTTCCCGACCTGATCTTCGTGATCGACACCAACAAGGAGGATCTCGCGATCCTCGAAGCCAAGAAGCTGGGGATCCCGGTCATCGCGGTGCTCGATTCGAATTCCTCGCCCGATGGCATCGATTATCCGATCCCCGGCAATGACGACGCGGCGCGCGCGATCGCGCTCTATTGCGACCTGATCGCCCGCGCGGCCCTCGACGGCATGTCCGTCCAGATGGGCGCGGCCGGAATCGATATCGGCGGCATGGAAGAGCTGCCGGAAGACGAGTTCGTCGAGGAGACCCAGGCCGTCGAGGCCTGATCCCCGTCTCGATACTGTCACGGACCCGGTTTAGTCGGGTCCGTCTGGATTCATAACGTTGCCCAAGGGCGATTGAGGAGAGCGATGATGTCGATCACCGCCACGATGGTGAAGGAACTGCGCGACGTTTCGGGCGCGGGCATGATGGATGCGAAGAAGGCACTGACCGAGACCGCCGGCGATATGGAAGCCGCGATCGACTGGCTGCGCACCAAGGGTCTCGCCAAGGCGGCCAAGAAGTCCGGGCGCACGGCGGCCGAGGGTCTGGTCGGGGTCGCGGTCAAGGGCGGCGTCGGCGTCGCGGTCGAGGTCAATTCCGAGACCGATTTCGTGGCCCGCAATTCCGATTTCCAGGAGATCGTGCGCGCGATCGCCGATGTCGCGACCAGCTGTTCGAACCTGGAGGCGCTGAAGGGCGCGCCGCTCGATGGCAAGACCGTCGACGAAGCCGTCACCGCCAAGATCGTGACGATCGGCGAGAACCTGCATCTGCGCCGCATGGTCTCGGTCGAGGCCGAGAGCGTCGCCTCCTATGTCCATAACGCGGTGGGCGAGGGTCTGGGCAAGATCGGCGTTCTGGTCGGGATCAAGGGTGTCGACAACGGCATCGGCAAGCAGATCGCCATGCATGTCGCGGCGACGAGCCCGGCCTCGCTGAGCGAAGCCGATCTCGATCCGGCGCTGGTCGAGCGCGAGAAGGCGATCCTGACCGAACAGGCGCGGGAATCGGGCAAGCCCGAGGCCGTCATCGAGAAGATGATCGTCGGCCGCATGAACAAGTTCTTCGAGGAGGTGACCCTCCTGAAGCAGAAGTTCGTGATGGATCCCGATATCACCGTCGGCCAGGCGGCGAAGAACGCCGGGGTCGAAGTGACCGGCTTTGCCCGTCTCGCCGTCGGCGAGGGCGTCGAGAAGGAAGTCGAGGATTTCGCCGCCGAGGTCGCCAAGACCGCCGGCCGCTGAGGAACCATCGCGGCGGGGGTCGGGCCGATCCCCGCCGCGATTTTCAATCCTGCCCCCGCGATGCGCAACATGCTCGGTTTGTTGTCCAAAAAAGCGCATCCGATCCAAAACGAAAACACCCAAGCCCATCCCGTTTGACATTATGGCCCCGGCGGTTTACCGCCATCCCGGCGCCAGAAGGCTAATACTTAATGAACGGAGTGCTGGGATTATGACGGATGGTTTGGCGAGCATCCCGGAGGCCCAGACGCGGCCCGCTTACAATCGTGTCCTCTTGAAGATTTCCGGCGAGGCCCTGATGGGTCCGGGGCAGTTCGGTCTGCATCCGCCGACGGTCGAGCGGATCGCGAAGGAAGTGGAGGCGTTGCACGACCTCGGCGTCGAGATCTGCATGGTCATCGGGGGCGGCAATATCTTTCGCGGGCTTCAGGGCAGCGCCCAGGGGATGGAGCGCACGACCGCCGATTACATGGGCATGCTCGCGACCGTGATGAACGCGCTCGGGATGCAGTCGGCGCTGGAGACCCTGGGGATCCACACGCGGGTCGTTTCGGCGATTCCGATGGATCAGGTCTGTGAGCCCTATATCCGCAGGCGGGCGGTGCGGCATCTGGAAAAGGGCCGGGTGGTGATTTTCGCGGCCGGCACCGGCAACCCTTATTTCACCACCGACACCGCGGCGACTTTGCGTGCGAACGAAATGTCTTGCGAGGCGATCTTCAAGGGCACGCAGGTCGATGGCGTCTATGACAGCGACCCCAAGAAGAATGCGCAGGCCAAGCGGTTCGACCGGATCACCTACGATCAGGTTTTGCGGATGAATCTCAAGGTGATGGACGCCGCGGCTATTGCGCTGGCGCGTGACAATGCCCTGCCGATCGTTGTCTTCTCGCTCGACGAGCCGAACGGCCTCGCGGGCGTGGTGCAGGGACGAGGGCGCTTTACCGTTGTTGAACCCGGCTGATATAGGCGTCGGGTGAAGGAGACAGGAATGTCCGAGGAAGATATCGACATTGACGGGCTGGAGCGGCGCATGGAGGGAGCCCTGAATGCGCTGCGCAATGAATTCGCGTCGCTGCGCACCGGACGGGCCTCGGCGTCGATGCTCGATCCGGTCATGGTCGAGGCCTATGGCAGTCCGACGCCGATCAACCAGCTCGGCACCATCACGGTGCCGGAGCCGCGGATGGTCCTGATCAATGTCTGGGACAAGAGCCTCGCCAACGCGGTGGACAAGGCGATCCGCAATTCGGGGCTCGGTATCAATCCGCAGATGGATGGCACGATCCTGCGCCTGCCGATTCCCGAGCTGAACGAGGAGCGGCGGCGCGATCTGGCCAAGGTGGCGGGACAATACGCGGAATCCGCGCGTATTGCCGTGCGCAACATTCGCAGGGATGGTATGGACCAGCTCAAGAAGGCCAAGGCCGCCGGCATGGCCGAGGATGACCACAAGGTCTGGAGCGACGAGGTGCAGGAATTGACCAATGCGACGATCGCACGGATCGACGCGGCGCTGGATGCGAAACAAGAAGAAATAATGCAGATCTGACGTGAGACTTGAGGACAGTTTCGGGCACGAGGTAGCGTAACGATGTATACAGGCAACCGGGCGAGCAAGGATCCGGCTCCTTCCCATGTGGCGATCATCATGGACGGCAATGGCCGCTGGGCGGAGAGCCGGGGGCTGCCGCGGCTCGCCGGGCACCAGCGCGGGGCCGACCGGGTGCGCGAAATCGTCGAGAGTTGCCCGGATCTGTCGATCCGGCACTTGACCCTGTTCGCCTTCTCGACCGAGAACTGGAAGCGCCCGGCGCTGGAGGTGATGGGTCTGATGCGGCTCTTTCGTCGCTATATCAAGAAGGAAGGGGCGCGGCTGGTGGCCGAGGGGGTGCGAGTGCGCTTCATCGGCGGGCGCGATCCGCTCGATGCCGACCTTCAGGCCCTGATGGCGGGACTCGAGGCGCAGACGGTGAACAATGACCGGCTCAACCTCACCGTTGCGATCAATTACGGCGGACGCGACGAAATCGTCCGCGCCACGCGCCGGATGGCCGAGGCGGTCAAGGCCGGTCGGCTGCGCGCCGAGGATATCACTCCGGAAGTCATCGAGGACCATCTCGACACCGCCGGTCTGCCCGATCCCGACCTGATCCTGCGCACCTCAGGTGAGTTCCGGGTCTCGGGCTTCCTGCCCTGGCAGGCGGCCTATTCGGAATATGCCTTCGTGGAAACCCGCTGGCCCGATTTCACCGCCGAGATGTTCGCGGCGCAGGTGCGCGGCTTTGGACGGAGAGAGCGCCGGTTCGGCGCGGTCGCGGGATGAGGGATGCGCCGCCGAAGCCGGTCCGCTTCGGCGATCTGGGATTGCGTCTCGCCTCGGGTCTCGCCCTCGCCGCGATAGCCTTTATCGATGTCTGGATGGGCGGGTTCTGGGTGGCGACCCTGGTGGCGCTCGCCCTGGCCCTGATGCTCTGGGAATTGAACCGGATGGTGACCGGTTGCGGCGCCTCGATGGGGCAGGGCCTTTCCGTGCTGGTGGTCTCCGGGGTGGTCTCGGTCTTTGCCACGCTTCTCTTCGGGCTCGGCGCCGGGATCGCGATCCTTCTCGTCGGCGGCGGTCTCGTCCTTGTCTTCGAGCGTCGGCACGGGCTCTGGCTGGCGGGGGGGCTGCTCTATATGGGCATCGCCCTGTGCGCGCTGATCTCCATGCGGCATCTCGAACCCGACGGCATTCTCTTCGTGCTCTGGCTGGTCATCGTCGTGGTGGCGACCGATGTCGGGGCCTATTTCTTCGGGCGCATCATCGGGGGCCCCCGGCTCTGGCCGCGCGTCAGCCCGGGCAAGACCCGGTCGGGCGCGCTCGGCGGCATCGCCCTCGCGCTGTGCGCCGGGCTGCCGATGGGGCTGGTGTCGGGCCTCGGCGCGGTGGAATCGATCCTGCTCAGCATGGGCGCGAGCATTGCCTCGCAATGCGGGGATCTGCTGGAATCCGCCGTCAAGCGCCGGTTCGCCGTCAAGGATGCCAGCCATCTCATTCCCGGCCATGGCGGGGTCATGGATCGACTCGACGGTGTGATCGGGGCAGTATGGTTTGTGGCAATCTGTGCCCTATGTGGGCTGGTCACACTGGAATAGCGGGAAGCCATGCGACGCAAGGTCAGCATCTTCGGATCGACGGGCTCGGTCGGCCAGAACACCGTCGCGGTGATCGAGGCCCAGGGCGGGGCGGAGGCCTATGACGTCATCGCCGTGACCGGGTCGGGCAATGTGGCCCTGCTCGCCGAACAGGCCCGCGCGCTGCGGGCCCGGATCGCCGTCACCGCCGATCCCGCGCGCAGGGCGGAATTGCGCGAGGCCCTGGCCGGCAGCGGGACCGAGGTTCTGGCCGGGACCGAGGGTCTGCTCGCAGCCGCCGCCGAGCCGGTGGACTGGGCGATGTCGGCGATCGTCGGCGCGGCGGGGATCGCGGTCGGGCTGGGGGCGGCGCGGCATGGCGGTGTCCTGGCGCTCGCCAACAAGGAGAGCCTCGTCTGCGCGGGTGCCTTGCTGCGCCGGGTCTGCGCCGAACATGGCACGCGGCTGATCCCGGTTGACAGCGAGCACAGCGCGATCTTTCAGGCGCTGCGGGGCGAGGATGCGTCCTGCGTCGAGCGTCTGATCCTGACCGCCTCGGGCGGCCCGTTCCGGGACTGGTCGACGCGCCGGATGTCGACCGCCTCGCCCGAGCAGGCGCGGGCGCATCCGAACTGGGCGATGGGAGAGAGGATCTCGATCGACAGCGCCACGATGTTCAACAAGGCGATGGAGATGATCGAGGCGCGCGCCCTCTTCGATGTGCCCGCCGACCGGATCGAGGTCGTGGTCCATCCGCAATCGATCATCCATTCGATGGTCGGATTTCGCGACGGCTCGATCCTGGCGCAACTGGGGCCGTCGGACATGCGCGGGGCGATCGGCTTTGCGCTGAACTGGCCCGATCGGCGGGAACTCGCGATGGACCGTCTCGATTTCGCCGCCCTTGCCCGGCTCGATTTCGCGCCCGCCGATCCGGAGCGGTTTCCGGCGCTGCGGCTGGCGGGACAGGTGATGGCGATGGGGGGGCTCTCGGGGGCGGTCTTCAACGCGGCCAAGGAGGCGGCGCTCGATGCCTTCCTGCTGCGGGTGATCGGTTTTCTGGATATGGCGGTGCTGGTGGAACATGTGCTCGACCGGCTGGGGCCGGAGGCCGCCGGGCACGGGCCGGACTATGATCTTGCCACCGTGATGGATCTCGACGCGCTCGCCCGGCAGCTCGCCGGGGTCTGGGTGGACGCTTTCAGAGGAAATTGAGACGATGGACATGATTGCCCAGATCCCCTTGTTCGGGGGATTTCTCTCGACGGTCCTGCCGTTCCTGGTGGTGCTGGGGATCGTCGTCGCGGTGCATGAATACGGCCATTACATCGTGGCCCGCTGGTGCGGCATCCACGCGGAGATCTTTTCCGTCGGCTTTGGCCCCGTCATCTGGGCCCGGCGCGACAGCCGGGGGACGCTCTGGCAGCTCGCGCTGCTGCCGCTGGGGGGATATGTGAAATTCCTCGGCGACAGCGATGGCGCGAGCCGGGCGGACGCGGTCAGCCTCGAAGGCATGTCGCCCGCCGACCGGGCCCGCAGCTTTCATGGCGCGGGCGTGGGTCGGCGGATGCTGACCGTCCTCGCCGGTCCGTTTGCGAATTTCCTGCTGACGCTGGTGGTCTTTACCGGCGTTGCGATGTGGCAGGGGGTTCCGACCGAGCGGCCGACGATCGGTCGGATCGCCGATCTGCCCGGCGCCGCGCAGCCGTTGCGGCCGGGGGATGTGCTGCTCGCCGCCAATGACGAGACCGTCGCGGACTTCTCGGATCTCTACCGGATCGCCACCGCCATGGCGGTTCCCGGCCCGATGATATTCAAGATTGAGCGCGAGGGGGAAACCCTTGATCTGACGGCGCCTTTTGTGTTCCCACCCCTGGTCGACGGCGTCGAGCCGCTGTCGCCCGCGAGCGACGCGGGGTTGAGGCGGGGCGATATCGTGCTGGAGGCGGATGGAAAGCCCCTGGCCTCGTTCTCCGATCTGCGCCGGGTGGTTCTGGCCTCGGGCGGGCGGACGATCCCGCTCACCGTCTGGCGCGAGGGCGAGACCATCACTCTCTCGATCACGCCCAAGGAGCGCGACACCGAGAATGGCGAGGGGGGATTTGAGCGCCGGATCATGATCGGTGTCGCCGGAGCGCCGCTCTATCTGCCCGCGACCCGTACGCCCGCGCCCTGGACGGCGGTCGGTTATGGCGCGGAGCGGGTCTATGACGTGATTTCCCAGTCGCTCCACGGGATCCGTTCGATCCTGAACGGGTCGATCGGCGCGGACAATCTGCAGGGGCCGCTCGGCATCGCGCAGATTTCGGGCGAGACCGCCTCGCGGGGGCTGCTCGATTTCGTGGTGTTGATCGGGGTGATCTCGAGCGCGATCGGGTTGCTCAATCTCTTTCCGATCCCGGTGCTCGACGGCGGCCATTTCGTCGCTTTCCTGATCGAAGCCGCGCGGGGAAGGCCGCCTAGTCCCGCCACGATGCAGTTTGCCATGTCGATTGGTCTTGGCTTAATCCTGCTCCTGATGGTATTTGCTACTTACAACGACATCATGCGAATGGTGAGTTGAAAACAGGGACGGCAAACCGTCCGATATGGGCAAGAGGGCAGTGCGGGATGGGGCAGCGGTGGAAAATGCGGGCCATGGTCCGCATGACGTTACTGGCGACTTTTTTAATGATCGCCTTTTTGCCTCCCGGAACAGGTGACGCGCAGGGGACCGCGAGCTTCAGCCGCGTCGATGTCTCCGGCAACCAGCGGATCGAGGCGGATACGGTCCGCGCCTTCGCCGGCATCGAACCGGGGACCCCGGTCACGCCCGAACAGCTCAATCTCGCGGTGCGGCGGCTCTATGACTCCGGGCTCTTCACCAAGGTCGATGTGATGCCCGAGGCGGGGCGTCTGGTGATCAGCGTCGAGGAAAATCCGACGATCAACGAGATTGCCTTCGAGGGCAACAAGTCGATCAAGGACGAGGTTCTGAATGGCGCGATCCAGCTCAAGCCGCGGCTTGCCTATTCGGTCGCGGCGGCCGAGGCGGATGCGCAGGCCATCGTCGACATCTATCGCCAGTCCGGCCGCTACAATGCCTCCGTCAATCCGGTCATCATCAAGCGGTCCGACAACCGCGTCGATCTGGTCTTCGAGATTTTCGAAGGCAGGGTGACCCAGGTTCAGCGGATCAATTTCGTCGGCAACCAGGCGTTTTCCGATCGTGCCCTGCGCCGGGTGGTCGAGACGAACGAGGCGAACTGGCTGAGCTTCCTGTTTGGCAATGTGAACTACGACGCCGACCGGCTGGAGGTCGACAAGGAGAAGCTGCGCCAGTTCTATCTCGAACGCGGCTATGTCGATTTTCAGGTCCAGTCCGCGACGGCCGAGATCGCCCGCGAGCGCAATGCGTTCTTCCTGTCCTTCACCCTGAGCGAAGGGCCGCGCTACAATTTCGGCAAGATGTCGGTGTCTTCCTCCACCCCCGGGTTGAACGCCGTCGATTATCAGCCCTTCCTGGACGAGGTGGCCGGTGGCGGCGTCTATAACGTCAAGAAGGTCAACCGCGTGATCGAGCGCATGACCTATCAGGCCGGACAGGCGGGCTATGCCTTCGTCGAGATCCGGCCCCAGGTGACCAAGAACGCCGCGACCCGCACCGTCGACATCAATTTCCAACTGGTCGAGGGCAAGCGCGTCTTCATCGAGCGCATCGACATCACCGGCAACACCCGCACGCTCGACCGGGTGATCCGGCGCCAGTTCGACGTGGTCGAGGGCGATGCCTTCAATGCCCGCGCCATCAGCAAGGCACAGGACCGGATCAAGGGCCTGGGCTATTTCAAGACCGCGACGGTCAATGTGCAGCAGGGAACCTCGCCCGAGCTTGCCCTCGTGCAGGTCAAGGTCGAGGAGCAGCCCACCGGCAGCCTCAGCCTCGGCGGCGCCTTCTCCAGCTCCGAGGGGCTGACGGCGCAGATCGGCATCACGGAGCGCAATTTCCTCGGACGCGGCCAGACCCTGTCGGCCTCAATCTCGGCCAGCACCCAGAACCAGAACTTCGAATTCGGCTTTACCGAACCGTCGCTCTATGACCGGGATCTGCTGGCGGGCTTCAACATCTACTACCGCAAGACCAATTACGACGAGCAATCGTTCCAGACCTCCAACCTCGGGTTCGAGCCCAGGGTCGGATATCCGATCAGCGAGAACGGCCGCCTGTCCCTGCGCTACAAGATTTCGCAGGACGATATCTTCAATGTCGCCGACGATACCTCGCTCATCATCGAGAACGAGCAGGGCAACAAGCTGACCTCGGCGGTCGAGATCGGTTATGCCTATGACCGGCGCAATTCGACGGTGGATCCGAGCGCGGGCTTCATCCTGACCCTGAACCAGGAATTCGCAGGTCTCGGCGGCGAAGTCACCCACTCCAAGACCCGCGGCTCGGCCAAGGTCTACAAGAGCTATTTCGAGGATGCGCTGATCCTGTCGGCCGAGGCGGAAGGCGGTGCGATCTTCTCCAAACAGGGAACCCGCATCACCGACCGGTTCAACGCGGGCGGCGACTCCTTCCGGGGCTTCGCCCGCAACGGCATTGGCCCCCGGGACCAGTGCGGCGTCGGCGAATGTGTGCCGGCGGATCAGCAGGACCTCTCGGTCGACGAGGCGGTCGGGGGGAATTTCTTCAGCATCCTGCGCCTCGATGCGAGCTTTCCGCTCGGATTGCCGGAACAATATGGCGTCTTTGGCGGGGTGTTCTCGGATATCGGATCGCTCTGGGGCCTCGACGATACCAACGGCAGCATGGGCTACGTCGACCCCGACTTCAAGGTTCGCTCCTCGGTCGGCGTCAGCCTGTTCGTCAACACGCCCTTCGCACCCCTGCGGTTCAACTATGCCTATCCGATCCAGAAAGTGGAGGGCGACGTGACCGAACGGTTCCGCTTCACCGTCCAGACGCGGTTCTGATCATGGGCGGCGGCCAACGCCTGGGCCTGGCCCTTGCCCTGACGCTCCTGGCCATGCCGGGAGCGGCGCAGCAGCGGCCGATGAGCCCGTTCCTCTTCATCAACCAGGAACGGATCCTGACGGAATCGAACACGGGCAAGCGGTTGCTGGAGGAGGAGGCCAAGGCCCAGAATGAGCTGCGTTCCGAGGCGAGGGCAACCGATACCGCCTTCGAGACCGAGGAACGGCACCTGACGGAATTGCGCAAGACCCTCTCGACCGAGGAATTCCGCAAGCGCGCCAATGATTTCGACGAGCGCGTCGTCAAGGCCCGGCAGGCCCAGGATGCAAAATCCTCCGCCCTCGCGCAGGATCTCGACCACAAGCGGCGCCAGTTCTATGCCAGCGTCGCGCCGCTGCTCGTCACGGTGATGGAACGCTATGGCGCCCATGCGATCTTTGATGAAACGAGCGTGCTGCTCGCCGATGACAGTCTCAATATCACCTCGGCGGTGATCGCCGAGATTGACGCCAAGGCCGCGCAAACGATACCAGTGCCATCCGCGCCCGACGCGCCAAAAGCTGAAACACCGGAGAGCGGCGCACCGCTGCCGGGCAAGGACTGAGGAGAACGAAGATGGTTCTGGCAATCGACAAGGAACTGGAAACGCTCGACACGCGGGCGATCAAGCGCCTGATCCCGCATCGTTATCCCATGCTGCTGATCGACCGGGTGGTGAATGTGAAGCCGGGGGTTTCCGCCGTCGGCCTCAAGAACGTCACCTCGAACGAGCCGCATTTCGAAGGCCATTTCCCCGGCCATCCGGTGATGCCCGGCGTTCTGATCGTCGAGGCGATGGCGCAGGCGGCGGCGGTCCTGGTGATCAAGACCCTTGGCCTGATCGATCATGACCTTCTGGTCTATTTCATGAGCATCGAGGAGGCCAAGTTCCGCCAGCCGGTTCAGCCGGGCGATGTGCTGGAGCTTCACGTCACCATTCTGCGGGGCCGGGGCAAGGTCTGGAAATTCCGGGGCGAGGGCCGGGTGGGTGATACGCTCTGCGCCGAGGCCACCTATACCGCGATGATCATGGAGCCCGGCTCCACCGAGACAAAGGCCTGATCCATGACAATCGACGCCACGGCCGACGTGCATCCCACCGCCGTGATCGAGCCGGGCGCGGTGATCGGTCCCCGCTGTCGGATCGGTCCCTATTGCGTGATCGGCCCGGAGGTGGTTCTGGCGGGGGACAATCACCTGCACAGCCATGTCGTCGTCGCGGGCATCACCCGGATCGGCGAGGGCACGCATATCTTTCCCTTCGCCTCGGTCGGCACCGCCCCGCAGGATCTGAAATACGCGGGCGAGCGCACCGAGCTGATCATCGGGGCGCGCAACCGTATCCGCGAATATGCGACGATGAGCCCCGGCACCGCCGGCGGCGGCGGCGTCACCCGGATCGGGGATGGCGGGCTCTTCATGATGCACACCCATATCGGCCATGACTGCCAGATCGGCAATGGCGTGATCCTGTCCAATTGCGCCACCCTCGCGGGCCATTGCGTGGTCGAGGATCAGGTGATCCTCGGCGGCATGGCCGGGGTGCATCAATTCGTGCGGATCGGCCGCGGGGCGATGATCGGCGGCATGTCGGGGGTGGAAAAGGACGTGATCCCCTTTGGTCTGGTCGCGGGAGAGCGGGCGCATCTGGCGGGATTGAACCTGGTCGGCCTCAAGCGCCGGGGAACGGATCGCGCGGCGATCCATGGCTTGCGCTCGGCGTTCGACCAGATTTTCGAGAGCGGTGGGACGCTGCGGGACCGGGTCGCCGCCGCCGCCGCGGATCATGCCGACAATCCGCTGGTCGCCGAGGTCGTGCGCTTCATGACGGCGGAATCGAGCCGGTCTCTGACACTGCCCCCCGAATGACGCCGCTCGCCATCGTGGCGGGGCGGGGCGTCCTGCCGCGCCTGATCGCGGAGGATTGTGCGCGGCGGGGGCGTCCCTATCGGGTCGTGCTGTTCGAAGGGGTGGATCTGGACTGGGTCGGGGATCATCCGACGCTGGCGGCGGTCTTTGAAAAGCCGGGCAGGCTGTTTTCGGATCTGCGGGCGGCGGGATGTGGCGAGATTACCCTTGCGGGTGGAATAAAACGTCCTGATCTCAATCCGTTACGGTTTGATCTTAAGTTTCTGCGTTTGGCGCCCCGGGTGTTGGCCAATCTGCGGGCGGGGGATGACGCAACCTTGCGTTTCGTCGCGGAAGTACTTGAAGCCGAAGGATTAAAGTTGTTGGCGCCTCATGAGATCCTGGCCGATCTGTTGATGCCCGCCGGAGTCCTGACCCGGGCGCGGCCATCGGAGGCCGACCGGGCGGATGCCGACCGCGCCGCCGCCATCGTCGCGGCCCTGGGCGCGGTCGATGTGGGTCAGGGCGCGGTGGTGGCGCAGGGTCTCTGCCTCGGGCTCGAGTCGATCCAGGGCACCGATGCGCTGCTGGACTTCGTGGCCCGGACCGGCGCGGCCTTTCGGCCCGATCCCAGGGGCGCGCGCGGGGTTTTGTTCAAGGCGCCGAAGCCGGGTCAGGACTGGCGCATCGACCTGCCGGCGATCGGACCCGAGACGGTGCGGGGCGCGGCCGCCGCCGGGCTCGCCGGGATTGTGGTTCAGGCCGGGGGGGTGATGGTGCTGGGGCGTCCCGAGACCGTCGAGGCCGCCGACGCGGCGGGTCTCTTCCTCTGGGGCCGGGAGTGACGCGGCTCTTCCTGATCGCGGGCGAGCCGTCCGGGGATCTGCTCGGCGGCGCCCTGCTGAGGGGTCTGCGCAAGCTCTCTCCCACGATCGAGGTCGAGGGGGTCGGGGGCCCCGCCATGGCGGCGGAGGGGCTGGTGAGCCTGTTTCCGATGGAGGAGCTCTCGGTCATGGGGATCGCGGAGATCCTGCCGCGCCTGCCCAATCTCCTGCGCCGGATCCGCCAGACCGCCGACGCGGTGATCGCCACCCGGCCCGACGCGTTGATCACCATCGACAGCCCGGATTTCTGTCTGCGGGTGGCGCGGCGTGTCCGGAAGGTCCTGCCGGATCTGCGGGTCATTCATTATGTCGCGCCTTCGGTCTGGGCCTGGCGTCCCGGGCGCGCGGCCCGGATGGCGCGGGTGGTCGATCATGTGCTGGCCCTTCTGCCGTTCGAGCCGCCGCATATGCGGGCCGCCGGGATGAGCTGCGATTTTGTCGGCCATCCGGTGACGACGGAGCCCCAGGCCACGCCCGCCGAACAGGCCGCGCTGCGGTCCGAACTTGGGATCGGAGCGACGCAGCCGCTGCTCTTGATCCTGCCGGGGTCGCGGCGGGGCGAGGTGACGCGGCTCGGTCCGGTTTTCGCCGAAGTTACGCGCCGTCTGCGTCTGGCGCGGCCCGATCTGGCGCTGGTGATCCCGGCGGCGGCGTCGGTGGCGGATCTGGTGGCGGAACTCCTGCCGCCCGACGCCGAGGGCTGGCCCTGGATGCTCGACCCGCGCGGACGGGCCGATGCGCCCGCCTTGAAACGCGCGGCCTTTGCCAGCGCCGACGCGGCGCTCGCGGCCTCCGGCACGGTCAGCCTGGAACTCGCGGCGGCCGGGACGCCGATGGTCATCGCCTATGGGGCCAATCCGATCACGTCCTTCCTGGTCAAGCGGATGGCCCTGATCGATACGGCGACCCTGGTCAATATCATCACCGACACCCGGGTGGTGCCGGAATATTTGATGGAGAACTGTACGCCGGACCTCATCACCCCGGCGGTGCTCGATCTGCTCGATCATCCC
Organism: Amaricoccus sp.; assembly: GCA_048594665.1. Lineage (GTDB taxonomy): Bacteria > Pseudomonadota > Alphaproteobacteria > Rhodobacterales > Rhodobacteraceae > Amaricoccus. Next base: position 67,890 of record JBMDWT010000057.1, read on the forward strand.
GGCGTTCAGCGCGAGGCCGAGGAGCGGGCGATGGAATTGCTGGGCCGGGGCGGCGAGCCGCCGGGACTGCGCGCCGCCCGCTCGGTTCTCGATTTCCTCAGACGGTGAAGTTCGCGACCTTCGGGGCCAGAGCCGCCGCCAGCAGCTTGGGATTGATCGCAAAGACATGGTTCGGTGTGCCCGCCGCCGCCCAGATCACGTCGTAATCCAGGATCTTCGGATCGAGAAAGGTCTCGATCGGCGTCAGATGGCCCAAGGGCGAAACGCCGCCAATCGCAAAGCCGGTCACGGCGCGGATGCTGGCCGCGTTCGCCTTTTCCAAGGACACACCGGCGACGGCGCTGGCCCGTTCCGGATCGACCCGGTTGCCGCCGGCGGTCAGAAACAGGAAATGCCGATCACCCCCCGCCTCGCGGAAGATGATCGACTTGATGATCTGGTCCACGGCGCAGCCACAGGCGGCGGCGGCCGCCTCGGCCGTCTTCGTGCCCTCGTCGAGGCGGACGGGCTGGATGTCCAGCCCCAACCGCTCGGCATCGGCGATGACACGCGCCAGCGACCCCGTGGAGGGTTCAGCGGTTTTCGACATCCACGTAATCGCGCCGGGTTTCACCCACATAGAGCTGCCGCGGACGGCCGATCTTCAATTCCGGATCGGCGATCATTTCCTTCCACTGCGAGATCCAGCCCACCGTCCGCGCCAGCGCGAAAATCGGCGTGAAGAGCGAGGTCGGGAAGCCCATCGCATCGAGAATGATGCCGGAATAGAAATCGACGTTCGGATAAAGCTTGCGGTCGATGAAATACTTGTCCTCGAGCGCGATCCGCTCCAGTTCCTTGGCCACCTGAAGCGTCGGATTGTTCTCGATCCCGAGCAGGCCCAGAACCTCGTCCGCGCTCTGTTTCATCACATTCGCACGGGGGTCGAAGTTCTTGTAGACGCGGTGGCCAAAGCCCATCAGGCGGAAGGGATCGTCCTTGTCCTTGGCACGGGCGATGAATTCCGGGATGCGGTCCACGGTCTTGATCTGGCGCAGCATTTCCAGACAGGCCTGATTGGCGCCGCCATGCGCCGGACCCCAGAGACAGGCGACGCCCGCCGCCATACAGGCGAAGGGATTGGCGCCCGAGGAAGAGGCGAGACGCACCGTCGAGGTCGAGGCGTTCTGTTCGTGATCGGCATGGAGCGTGAAGATCCGGTCCATCGCGCGCGAGATGATCGGGTCCACCACATATTCCTCGGCCGGAACCGAGAAGCACATGTTGATGAAATTCGACGCATAGTCGAGATTGTTCTTCGGATAGACGAAGGGCTGTCCGATCGAATATTTGTAGGCCCAGGCGACGATCGTCGGCATCTTGGCGATCAGGCGGATCGAAGCCACCTCGCGCTGCCAGGCGTCGTTGATGTCGGTGGAGTCATGATAGAACGCCGACATGGCGCCCATGACACCGCAGACCACCGCCATCGGATGCGCGTCCCGCCGGAAGCCGCGGAAGAAATAGGCCATCTGCTCGTGCAGCATGGTGTGATGCGTCACGCGGTTCTCGAAATCCTCGAGCTGGCTCGCGGTCGGCAGATCCCCGTAGAGCAGGAGGAAGCAGACTTCGAGGAAATGCGATTTCTCAGCCAGTTGCTCGATCGGATAACCGCGATAGAGCAGCTCGCCCTTGTCGCCGTCGATATAGGTGATCGCACTCTCGCAGGAGCCGGTGGAGGTGAAGCCCGGATCGTAGGTGAAGACGTCGCCGTCGGTATAGAGCCTGCGGATGTCGATCACGTCCGGCCCGATGGTTCCCGAATAGATGGGAAGATCCAGCGTCTTTTCCCCGATGGTCAGTTTCGCGGCAGGTTGGGCCTTGTCGGTCATGCGTTATCCCTCGTTGCTTTAAAAGCGCCTGAAAGGGCGCCTCAACCGATGCGCGGGCAGCCGTGCTGGCTGGCCACCCCCGCGCAAGGGCGTCAGCCCCTCGTCTTCAACGTCTTCGCGCAATCGCCCAACCGGGCCAGGGTCTCCTCGCGACCGAGGATCTCCATCATGTCGAAGACTCCGGGCGAAATCGTCCGGCCGGTCAATGCAGCCCTCAGGGGTTGGGCGACCTTGCCCAGGCCGAGCGATTCCCCGCTGGCATAGTCCCGCACTGTGGCTTCTATGTCCGCTTTCGTCCAGTCGGCTTGTTGCAGGCGCGAAGCCAATCCGTCAAGCATTTCAGGCGAGGCGGCGGCCAGCGCCTTCTCGGCGGCGGCATCGGGGGAGAAGGGTCGGCTTCCGAGTATATAATGGGCCATATCAAGAAGTTCCGGGATCGTCTTTGCGCGTTCCTTTAACCCCGGCATGGCCCGGAGCATCAGGGTACGGACATCCGGCGCGAGAGCCGGCCGATTTTGCGACGCAAGAAACGCTTCCACCTCCCCCAAGAGCGGCTCATCTGCCATGGCCCGGATATGTTGCCCGCTCAGATGCTCGAGCTTGGCAAAGTCGAATCGCGCCGGGGCCTTGCCGAGATGATTCATGTCGAACCATTCTATTGCCTGCGCGGTGGTGAAGAATTCATCATTGGCATGACTCCAGCCTAAGCGCGCAAGATAATTCCGCATGGCCTCCGGCAAGTAGCCCATGTCGCGATAGGCCTCGACCCCGAGCGCGCCATGGCGCTTGCTGAGCTTGGCGCCGTCCGCGCCATGGATCAGCGGGATATGGGCGAAGATCGGCGTCCGCCAACCGGCGGCGTGATAGATCAGGGTCTGGCGGGCGGCGTTGGTCAGGTGATCGTCGCCCCGGATGATATGGGTGACGCCCATGTCATGGTCATCCACCACCACCGCCAGCATATAGGTCGGCGTGCCGTCCGAGCGCAGCAGGATCAGGTCATCCAGCGTCTCGTTGCGAAACACGACCCGGCCCTGCACCAGATCCTCGATCACCGTCTCGCCCTCGCGCGGGGCGCGCAGCCGGACGACATAGGGCGCATCGGGCCAGCTCGCCGGATCGGCATCGCGCCAAGGTGAACGGAAAAGCGGCGGCCGCCCCTCGGCCTTGGCCTGATCCCGGAAGGCGTTAATCTCCTCGACCGTCGCATAGCAGCGATAGGCGGTTCCCGCCGCGATCATCTCATGGGCCACCTCGGCATGGCGGTCGACCCGGGCGAACTGGCTGGTGGCCTCGCCGTCCCAATCGAGTCCGAGCCAGCGCAGGCCCTCATAGATCGCCGCCGTCGCCTCGGGCGTGGAGCGGGCGCGGTCGGTATCCTCGATCCTGAGGAGGAATTTGCCGCCCGAATGCCGGGCAAAGAGCCAGTTGAACAGCGCCGTCCGGGCTCCGCCGATATGCAGATAGCCGGTCGGCGAGGGCGCGAACCGCGTCACGACCGGGGCGGGCGCGGCCGCGGTCGCGATGTCAGCCTGGGAATCGGATGCGGTGGACATGCCTTAACCTCGCGGAAACCTTCACAACGGAAGGCTCTGCTTTAGGCGAATTGCACAGCGGAGAACAAGGGTGGGGACCGCGGAACGCCTCGGCGGCATCATCGCGGGACAGGCTTCGCATCTGGCGCTCTGGACTCCGGTTTTCTTTGCCCTGGGGATCGGGGTCTATTTTGCCCTGCCGATGGAGCCGTCCGCCCCGGTGTTGATCGCCGCCGGGGTTGTCGCGCTGGCGGGGGGGCTCATGGCCACGCGGTTCTCGCTGACGGGGCGAACCCTGCTGCTGGCGCTGGCCTTGCCGCTGGCCGGATTTGCCAACGCGGGGGGGCGCGCGATCCGGGTCGCGGCCCCGGTATTGCCGTTCGAGCAGACCGCCGCCTTCGAGGGGCGTGTGAGCGATCTGTCCCGCTCGGGGTCCAATCTGCCGAGGATTACCTTCGATCAGGTTGTGATCTTCGGTCTGGAACCAGCTCTGACTCCACGGAAAATCCGGATTTCGATCGGGGAGGGGACAGACCCCGCCTTGCTCTCTCCGGGCAAGCGGTTGACCGGGACCGCGCGGCTCTCGCCACCCGGGGGACCGAGCGAGCCGGGCGGATTCGATTTTCGGGCGCTGGCCTGGTTCGATCAGCTCGGCGCGGTCGGTTATACCAAAACACCGCTCCTGGAGGCGGAGGGCAGCGAGACATCCTGGTTTCAGCAGATCGCCTTTCGGGCGCGCATGGCGCTCTCGGCCCGCATCCAGTCGCATATTCCGGGCCAGAACGGCGCCTTCGCCGCGGCCATCGTCGCCGGGGACCGGTCCGCCATGGACAAGGACGTGGAGAGCGACCTGCGGATTTCGACTCTCTATCATCTGGTCTCGATCTCCGGGTTGCATATGAGCCTCGTCGCCGCCGCGATCTTTGCCATCCTGCGCTATGGTCTGGCGCTCGTTCCCTGGTGTGCCCTGCATTGGCCGTTGAAGAAGATCGCCGCCGTCGCGGCCCTGATCGGCGCCGCCCTCTATCTGGTGCTGGCGGGGATGGATGTCGCGGCGCTGCGGTCCTGGCTGATGACGGCGGTGGTTCTGGTCGCCATCCTGCTCGACCGCCCGGCGCTGACCCTGCGCTCCATCGCGCTGGCGGGGTTCATCGTGCTGATCTTTCAGCCGGAGGCGCTGGTCCAGGCCGGCTTCCAGATGTCCTTCGCCGCCACCATCGGCCTTGTCGCGGGGTTCGAGGCGCTGCGGGGGGTCAAGGCGTGGCAGACCCTCCACCATGACAAACGCTGGCGATTGGTTCGGCCCGTCGCCGCCGCCTTCATGACCTCGCTGATCGCGGGCACCGTCACTGGCCCGTTCTCGGCCTTTCATTTCAATACCATCGCGCATTATGGCCTGATCGCGAACCTGCTGGCGGTCCCGGCCATGGGGATCGTTGTGATGCCGATGGCGGTGGCGGCGATGTTCCTGATGCCCTTGGGCCTCGACGGGCTGGCCTTCCGGCTCATGGATTACGGCATCGGCTCGGTCCTCTGGATCGCCCATGTCATCGCCCATGTCGGGGGCGCCACGTCCGGGGTCAAATCGGGGCCGACCGTCTCTCTCGCGCTGATCGCCTGCGGGGGTGTCTTTCTCGTGCTCTGGCAGGGGCGGGCCAGGGCGCTGGGTTTTCTCCCTCTGGCCCTGGCCTTCGCGCTCTGGATCGCGCTGCCCAGGCCGTTGATCCTGATCGCCGACAATGGCCGCCTCTTCGGGGTGATGACGCCCGAGGGCCGGGCCCTCAGCACCGATCGCGGGAACGGGTTCGCGGCCGAGGGCTGGCTCGAAAACGACGGCGACCGGGCGACGCAGGCCGAGGCGGCGGCGCGCGGGCATTTCATCCGGTCCCGCTCCCGCATCGAAACCGAGGTCGCGGGTCTCGGGCTTCTGCTTTATACCTGGACCAAGGATCCGACCGCCGCCGGGCCTGACTGCGCCCGGGCCGCGATCCTGATCGCGCCCAATCTTCGGGAACCCCCCACCGGATCCTGTCACTTCATCGGCGCCGAGAGCTTGCGCCGCGAGGGCGGTCTCTCCGTGACCCTCACCAGGGCGGGGCCCCGGTTCATCGGCGCGCTGTCCTCCGACCAGAATCGTCCCTGGAACCGGCCGGCCCCGCCGCGCGAGCCGCCCCGGGCGCCGATCGAGGCGGGTTCGTCTTGACATCCCCCGCGTCCTGTCCCAAAGACGCCCGACCCGGCGTCCGATTGGGGCGGCGGGGTGTTTTGGCGTTCATGGACCTCGCAAGAGGAACCCTGTCGGCTCCGGGCAACCGGGCAGAGGAGAGCGCCGTCGATATTGAGACGAGTTAGGAAACGACATGACCAAACGCACGAGTGCGAAATATAAAATCGACCGCCGCATGGGCGAGAACATCTGGGGCCGTCCGAAGTCCCCGGTGAACCGCCGCGAATATGGCCCGGGTCAGCATGGCCAGCGTCGCAAGAACAAGCTTTCGGATTTCGGCACCCAGCTCCGCGCCAAGCAGAAGCTGAAGGGCTATTACGGTGACCTGACCGAGAAGCAGTTCCGCCGGATCTATGCCGAGGCCGACCGCCTGAAGGGCGACACCTCCGAGAATCTGATCGGCCTGCTGGAGCGCCGGCTCGATGCGATCGTCTATCGCGCGAAATTCGTGCCGACCGTCTTCGCCGCGCGTCAGTTCGTGAACCACGGCCATGTGCAGGTGAACGGCCGCCGGGTGAATATCGCCTCCTATCAGGTCAAGGAAGGCGACGTGATCTCCCTGCGCGAAAAATCGCGTCAGCTGGCGCTGGTGCTCGAAGCCGCCGGCTCGCCGGAGCGCGATGTCCCCGATTATCTGAGCGTCGACCATTCCAAGATGTCCGCCGAATTCGTCCGCACGCCGTCGCTGTCGGACGTGCCCTATCCGGTGATGATGGAACCGAACCTGGTCGTCGAGTTCTACGCCAAGAACTGATCCATCCGCGTCCAGAGAGACAGGGGGGGCCGCGTCCAGGGACGTGGCCCTTTTTCATGCGCCGCGTGGCTTTCCATCATTGCCCCCCGAAAGAGGACTGCGCGTCGGCGGGGCGCCATGGTATGGCCTTGCGAAAACGCCGGGGCGCCCGGCATTGACCGCGGGGAAGGAAACTGTCGCATGATCCCTTTGCTCGATACCCATCAACATCTGCTCTATCCGGATCGGGCGCGCTATGCCTGGAGCGAAGGCCTGCCCGCGCTCTCGGGCAAAGCCTTCACACTCCGGGATTATCATGCCTTGACCGAGGGCGCGGGTATCGGGGGGACGATCTTCATGGAGGTCGATGCCGACGATTACCGGGCCGAGGCGGCGGTGATCGCCGATCTCATGACGCCGGAGAGCGGCCTCAGGGGCATGATCCTTTCCTGTCGGCCGGAAGCGGCGGGTTTCGTGGACTGGCTCGACGCGGCGCCGTCCGGAGTGGTCGGCTATCGGCGGATCCTGCATGAAACCACGGATAATGTGTCACAGGGCGATCTCTTCCGGGCCAATCTGCGCGAGATCGGCCGGAGGAGCCTGACGTTTGATATGTGCTTTTTGGCCCGCCAGCTGCCGATCGCGCGGGATCTGGCGCGGGCCTGTCCGGACGTGTCGCTGGTGCTCGACCATTGCGGCGTGCCCGATATCGCGGGAGGGGGCTTCGAGCCCTGGCGCACCGGGATCGCCGAACTGGCCAGGCTTCCGAATGTGACGGCCAAGATCTCGGGCGTGCTCGCCTATTGCACGCCCGACACCGCCACCCTTGCAACGATCCGGCCCTATGTCGAGCATGTCATTGCCAGTTTTGGGCCGGAGCGCTGTCTCTGGGGCAGCGATTGGCCGGTGGTGAACAAATTCGCCTCGCTGCCGCTCTGGATCGAGGCGACGCGCGCGCTCCTGTCGGAGCTGACCGAGACCGAGGCCTCCGCCATCGCCCACCGCACGGCGGAGCGCGTCTATGGGGTGTCACTCTGATGCCGCGCCGGGGTGCTCTCGGTCCGCACGGGCGCCCGTTCCCCGCGATGGCGGCGTTCCGATTCCTGCGCAGCCTGTCCGGGGTCTGAAAACAGTCGCGGCGGCCTTTGGGGCCGCCGCGGCGCATCTCTCTGGCAGAGCTTCGGATCAGACCGGACGGCGCACGCCCAGGGTACGACCAGAGGTCAGGTTTTCGACGCCCGCGCGGCCCCCGAACCAGCTGGCCACCGCGCCGAGGATCAGGGCGAAGACGGCGGCGAAGGCACCGGCGGATACGACCGAGGCCGTGGCATCGGCGGCGGCGGTCGCCTGCTGCTTCACCCGTTCCGTGGTCGCGACGAACTCCTGCTCCATGCGGGCGACGTCCTGCTGGGCCTGTTCGAGCGGGATGCCACGGGCCTGGGACAGAGCCTGGGCCGCCTGCTCACGCGCCTGTGCCACATTGGCTGGATCGCCCATGACAACCGCGCGCATCGCATTGACGGCGGACGCCTTCAGGGCTTCGGGATCGGTTCCGGTTGCATCGATCTGGTTGGAAATCGCGTCGAGCGGATTGGAATTGGCCAAGGCCGGTCCCGCGGCCTGCGCGGCGGTCTGGCTGGCGCCACCGATGACGCTGGACACGCCGCTGAAGGCACCGCCCACGATCGAGCCCACGGCGCTGGTCAGGAGATAAAGCACGATCAGGGTGGTCACCGCCCAGGTGGTCAGGCCATGGAGCGCCCCGGTCATGGGGTCGGTCTTGCCCGACAGCCGGCCGGCGATATGGCCGCCGATATAGGCCGAGATGACACCGGTCAGAACGTACCAGAGACCTGCGACGATGGAAAAGGTCGCCGCGTCCGGATTGTCGGCGGTCCCGGGATCAAGTGTTCCGATGCCGACCGCGGCGCCCAGCAGGGTGAAGAGGACCTGTGCGATGAGCGCCACCGTGGCACCTGCGAAGATCGCTCCCCAGGAGACCTTGTCGAGGGCGACGGTTCTCGCAACGGCTGGGGAGGTCGTAGGTGTATCGATCATTCCGTGTTCTCCGGATGGATTGTGTGCGGGAGAACGCGACCGGGGCGGGTAAGTTCCCTGAATCCGAAACTGATTCAGGGGGTCGGGGCATCCTGCCGCACCAGCCCCGCCGACTTGAGGGCAGGCCAGAGATCCGCCGGGATATCGGTCCCGAGAATGTCGAGATTGCCCCGGACCTGTTCCGCGCTCTGGCCCCCCGGAATGACCGAGACCACCGCCGGATGCGCGAGGGGAAAGCGCAGGGCCGCGGCGATCAGGGGCGTGTCGTGGTCCCGGCAGATTGCCTGGATGCGTGCGACGCGGTCGAGGATTTCAGGCGGGGCTTCGGAATAATCATAGAAGGCGCCGGGCACCGGCCCGGTGGCGAGGATCCCGGAATTGTAGGGCCCGCCGAGGACGATGCCGATCCCGCGTTTCTCGCAGAGCGGCAGGAAGGTCTCCAGCGACTCCTGTTCGAGCAGCGTATAGCGCCCCGCCAGCAGGAAAAGGTCGAAGTCGCCGCGTTCGGCGAGGGTCTGGCAGACCTGCCATTCATTGACCCCCGCGCCGAAGGCCCGGATCACGCCTTGATCGCGCAAAGACCAGAGCGCGTCATAACCCGAGGTCATGAGCTGGTCGATCCGGCGGTTGGATTCGGCCGCTGATCCCTGGCTGAAGATGCAGAGGTCATGCGCATAGAGGATATCGATCCGGTCCACCCCCATCCGTTCCAGCGAGATTTCGACCGAGCGCATGATGGCGTCATAGGTATAGTCGAAGCGTTCGCGCCGGTTCGGGACATCGAAGAACTTGCCGATGCCGGTCCGCCGCTCGGGAGGACAGACATCGAGCATCCGGCCCACCTTGGTCGAGAGCACATAGGAGTCGCGCGGCTTGTCGCGCAGGAAGGTGTTCAGGCGGATTTCCGACAGGCCGAGCCCATAGAGGGGGGCGGTGTCGAAATAGCGGCACCCCGCCTCCCATGCCGCGTCGAGGGTCGCCTGCGCGTCGGCCTCGGTGACGGCGCGGTAGAGATTGCCGAGCGGCGCGGTCCCGAAGCCGAGTTCGGTGAAGTCCAGCCCGCCGTTTCCCAGCCGGTCCCAATGTCGTGTCAGCATTTCCCCCTCCCGGTGTTTTGCGGCATAGGATGCGAAAGACGCTTCAAAGTCAATGGCTTGCTGAATGTCCGAGCATGGCGTATCCAGAATGTCGCGAGGAGTATTGTTCCCCGCCGTCCCAAGGGTTCGGAATGCCGATCAACCCGTTCCATCGTTTTGTCCTGGCGAGCGGCCTGAGCAATCTCGCCGATGGGGTGGCCGTCGTGGTCTGGCCCTGGGCGGCCTCGCTCCTGACCCGGGATGCCCTGTGGATCGCGCTGGTTCCCGTTGCGCTGCGTTTGCCGTGGTTTCTGTTCGCCCTGCCCGCCGGGATCGTCGCGGACAGGGTGGACCGGCGGAGGCTGATCCTCGGGATGGACGCGGTCCGGGCCGCGGCCTTTGCCCTGTCGGCCTTCGGGTTCTGGCTGGCGTTTCCCCTGCCGCCGCCATCCCCGACCGGCATCTCGGAGCCCTGGGTCTTTGCCTGCGTCCTGGTCGCGGCGCTGGGCATCGGCTGCGCCGAGGTCTTTCGTGACAACGCCGCCCAGACCATGCTGCCCGCCCTTGTGCCGCCGGCGACGCTGGAGCGCTCGAACGGGCTGCTCTGGAGCGTGGAACTGGTGGGAAACGCCCTGCTTGGCCCGGCGCTCGGAGCGGTCCTGCTTGCCCTGGCTTTGCCCTGGCCTTTCCTGTTGAACGCCGTCGCCTTCGGGGGGGCGTTGATCCTCGTGAGCGGGATGCACGGCCGGTTCCGGCCGGTCCGGACGGCGGAGCGCGACTGGCGGCGCGAGCTCGGCGAGGGTTGGGCCTATCTCCGCGGTCAGCCCCTGCTGATGCTTCTGGCCTGGGTGACCGGCTTCTGGAATCTGTTCTTCCAGATGGTGACGATCGCGCTGGTCCTGCATGCGCAGGACAATCTCGGGCTTGGCCCGGCGACTTATGGCCTCATCCTCTCCGCCGGCGCCGTGGGGGGTATTCTCGGGGGAATGACGGGGGATCGGATCGTGCGGACCTTCGGGCCGGGGCGGACGGCGCAGGTGATGCTGGCCAGCTCGGCACCCGCGTTCCTTGCGATGGCGCTGGCACCCGGACCGATTGCCCTGGCGGTGGTCTTGGCCATCTTCGAATATACCGGGCTGGTCTGGAACAGTGTGTCGGTCTCCTACCGCCAGCGGGCGATCCCGGATGCCCTGCTCGGTCGGGTCAACAGCCTCTATCGGTTGCTGGCCTGGGGGATGATGCCGATCGGTTCGCTGCTCTATGGCCTGATCGTCTCCCTGGCGGATCGGATGGTCCCGCACGGCCTTGCCTTGACCCTCCCGTTCGGAGTGGCGGCGGTGGGCGGCGCGGCCCTCACGCTGATCGGCTGGGGACCGCTGGGCCGCGGCTTCAGGCGGATCGGGGCACCGCCCGCATGAGAACGAGGGAAATCGCGGACAGGATAATGACGACACCGCCATGGATCGAGGCGGCCAGCGGCAGGCCCAGATGAGGGGCTGCGAGGCCGACCATGATCGCGGGAAGGCTGAAGGCGAGATAGCCGAGCACATAATAGGCGGAAATCAATCCGGCCCGCTCGTGGGCTCCGGCCAAGGGCAGGAGCGTTCGCATCGTGCCCGAGAGCGAAGTGCCGAACCCCACACCCGCCACCACCGCCCCGAGCAGCATCAAGATGACATGATGCAGATGGACCCCGACGAGGGTCAGTGCGACCCCGGCCAGCAGGGCATAGGCGCAGATGGTCAGAAGCCGGGGCGGCGTGACATGGCGTAGGAAAAGCACGACGAAGATCGCCGTGAAGGGTAGGATGGCCACGACGATCCCGCCGATGAAGGGGGAGGTCACGCCGGTTGCAACCCTGACGAGCGAGGGCATCAGCGAGAAATAGAACCCTCCGAGCGCCCAGCCCGCGATATTCACCGGGGCGATGCGCAGGAGGGCCGCGCGGGCGGAGGAGGGGACATGCACCTCTGGCCGGAGCGAGGCCAGGGCACCGGACTTGCCGCCGGTTGTCTCCGGCATCCGGGGAAGCAGCGCCGCGAGAATCAGGGTGACAGCGAGCAGCAGGTCGAACACCGCCCTGGTGGGCGCCGGCGCATAGGCGACGAGGGCGCCCGAGAGAAGGGAGCCGGTGGCGAGGCCAATGAAGGCTGTGATGCTGTTCAGGATCGGACCCCGCGCCCGGTCGCTGTCCAGTATCGCCGCCCCGAGCGCTGCTGTGGCGGTTCCGCTGGCGAACCCCTGAAGGACACGGGCCAGGATCAGGGCCGTGGCCGAGCCCGCCATGCTGAACACCAGCAATGCGACCGCGTTCATCGCCAGTGCAATCGCGATGACGGGTTTGCGCCCGGTATAGTCCGAGAGGCTTCCCATGGTGAGCAGGGCGGCCAGCAGGCTGAGCGAATAGGCGGCGAAGATCAGGGTCAGAAGGAACGGCGAAAGGCCGAGGGTTTCCTGATAGAGATGATAGACTGGCGTCGGCGCGCTGCTGCAGGCCAGAAACAACGCCGCCGTCACGGTGCTGTAAATCGTCATGGCCCGGAGGCTGGAAGGCTGGGGCGCGGTGCCGTTGGACATCGGGTGACCTGTATCCATGAGGGCGATTTCCAGTCGAATGAACCCTTCGATGGCCCGGAAATCGCTCCGAAGCTGATTTTTGGTGTTCGGGCGGGTATTGCCGATTCCGGAGGGTGAGGCAAGACTCCCGCCCCGGGCCGTCCTGAGCCGCGGCGGAGGCAGGCGTTGGGCGCTCCTTGTCCTAGAGAGCCGTTCGGGCCGCTGTCCGCTCGCCACGCGGGCCAGGGTGTCGCCGTCGATGAGCCGTCAGATCGGTTTCCAGCCGTGATGCACGATCAAATCCGGAAGCGACGCCCGCCAGAAATGACCCTGCGACGGCTGATCGCGCGACCGGCTGATCGGCTCGCCGAGCAGATGGCAGAGGAGCAGCGTTCCGACCGCGCCATGCGAGACGAGAGCGATATCCCCCGTGCCGGGATGGGCGAGGATCCGGCGCATCGCATCGCGGATCCGGGTCTGCGCATCGATGGCCCGTTCCCAGCCCCGGATGCTCTCGCTCGGATGAGCGAAGAAGGCGGAGGCCGTGGCCTCGAATTCCGGGGGCGGCAGGAAGCCGGTCGCGGAGCGGTCGTTCTCGCCGAGGTCCGCGTAAACCTCGATGCCGATCCCGAGGGCCCCGGCGAGAAGACCGGCGGCTTCGATGGCCTTGGTCTCGCGGCTGGAACAGACGCGGGTGATGCCGCGGGCGATGGGCGTTTCCGCGAAGCTCCGCATATGCTCGATTCCGGACGCGGAGAGGCGCCAGTGCGTGACCGGCCGGCCGGGATCGGGAATGACCTCGGGATGGGTCACGAAGATCAGGTCGGCCATGGCCTCACTTGCCCGCGCCCGCGGTCATGCCCTTGATGATATAGCGTTCCAGCAGGACGCCCATGACCACCAGCGGCAGGATCGCGGCGGTCGAAAGCGCGGCCATCGACCACCAGTTGATGCCTTGCGATCCGGTCTGGCTCGCGACCATCACCGGCAGGGTGTTGGCATTGGTCGAGGTCAGCAGGGCCGCGAAGAAATATTCGTTCCAGCAGAGCACGAGACTGAGGATGAAGGCCGCGACCATGCCCGGCAGGGCGATCGGCAGCACGATCTGGAAGAAGGCGCCCCAGATCGAGAGGCCATCGACGAGGGCGGCTTCCTCCAGCTCGACCGGGATGCCGGAGAACTGGTCGCGCATGATCCAGATCACGATGGGCATGACCATCAGCGTATAGATCAGGATCACGCCGATCCGGCTGTCGAGCAGGGCCAGTTCCTTGTAGAGCACGAGGAAGGGCAGGGCGAGGACGACCGGGGGCAGGATCAGCTGGCTGAGGAAGAAGAAGGAGATGTCCTTGTTGCGCATATGGCCGAAGCGGTAGTTGAACCGGCTGAGGCCATAGGCGGCGAGGCTGCCGATCACCACCGCCAGAAACGAGGCGGAGAGGGAGATGACGACGCTGTTCCAGAACCGCTTGGTGAATTCGGCGCGGGGGGTCGAGGTCTCGCCGATCGTGTCGGGCGAGAGGCCGAGCGAGCGCCAGCCCTTCCAGTTCGGCGTGTAATCCACGAACGGGATCAGGTGCCCTTGGGTCACGTCCACCGCCGTCTTGAAAGAGGTGGTGACCGTCCAGTAGATCGGAAACAGGCAGACGAAGGCCCAGAAGCTCAGCGCCGCGTAGATCAGGATGCGCGACGTCATTCCGCCCGTGCCGGGGCCGCGATCCTCGGCGGGGCTCATTGGGTCACCCCGTGGGATTTGCGCAGCAGCCGGTTCACCAGGGCGAGCAGGCCGGTCACGAACAGGACGATCAGCACCAGATAGACCATGGCGAGCAGCGTTCCGTAGCCGACGTTCGAGCGGTCGCGGTATTCGCGATAGATGAAGCTGGTGACGCTGTCGGTGGCGCCGCCCGGTCCGCCGGAGGTCACGTTGATGATGATGTCGGCCAGCTTGAGCTTGAAGATGATCCGGATGACGATCGCGGTGACGCTGACCGGGAGCATCAGGGGGAAGGTCACCTGCCAGAACGCCTGCCAGCGGGTGGCGCCGTCCACGCGCGAGGCTTCGATGACCTCGCGGGGCAGGCCCTGCAGGCCGGCGAGCAGCATGATCATCATGAAGGGGATATAGGTCCAGGCGTCCATCACCATGATGCTGAGCCGGGCGATCTCGGGCGTCGCAAAGAAGGCGGGGCTGTCCCAGCCGAGCGCGCGGGCGAGATCGGCGACCGGCCCGAACCGGGGCTCCAGCATGGACTTGCCGACCATCCAGCTGACCGCGACGGGCGAGAGCATGAGCGGCATCAGGAAGGTCACCCGCCAGAACTTCCGCGCCCGGATGTCGGCGTTGAGCAGGAGCGCGAGGCCGAAGGCGATCGCATATTCCCCCAGGACGGCGCCGGTATAGAGGAGCATGTTCCACAGGGCATTCCAGTAGAAGGGATCGCTCCACATCTGCCGGAGATTGTCGAGGCCGTTGAACTTGCGCCCGGTGGCGGCGGAGAGGTTCCAGTCGGAAAAGGCGATCCAGAGCCCGAAGATCATCGGAAAGATCACCATCGCCACGGTGAAGAGCACGGCGGGCAGGATGAAGAGCGACCGCTTGCCCCGCTCGCCATGGATCAGGACCTCTCCCACCCCGAGGGCGACCGCCCAGACGAGATAGGCATAAAGAACCGGCCGCCAGGTCGGAAATCCGATCCCGAGGATCCCGGAGACATGGAGCGCCTGAAGCAGGAACAGGGCCCCGAGCAGGGCCCCCGATCCCCGGATCAGGATCCGGCCCAGACGGATCCGCTCCTCGGACATGTGATCCGAGGCGACGGTATGCAGACGATCTTGCTCGATGATGCTCATGGCGCAAGATTAACGGGTGTTTTCAGACTTGTAACTGGAATTTTCAGAAGGCCGGGGTCCAATGTGTCCGCGCCTGGACGAAAGACAATACATTGATATCGTTACATGAATTGGAATAACCCCGATTTCGCCGCCCCGGACATGCCGCGCGATCGGCCGGGTGGGCGCAAGGAGGAGTGGCCACCAACCGCGCCGCGCATGGTGTACCTCGGGGAGGTTGTTTGCTATGCGGGCCCTTCGTGCTCCGGGTTCGGGGGCTGGAGCGGTGGGCGGGATCGCCGCCGCCAATGGGGGTCGACCATGAAGATATTCTCCTGCGCGCTTCTTCTGACGATGACCGCGGCGGCGGTCCAGGTGACCATGGCCGCGGCGGCGGATGGCCCGGATTGCGCCACCGTGCGCCTGTCCGATCCGGGCTGGACCGACATCACCTCGACCAACGCCGTCGCCGCGACCCTGCTGGAGGGGCTCGGCTACAAGGCGGATGTCGCGACGCTGTCGGTCCCGATCGGCTATGAGGCGATGAAGTCGGGCGACATCGATGTGTTCCTGGGCCACTGGATGCCCGCGCAGCAACATTTCCGCGACGATCTCGACAAGGCCAAGGCCGCCGAGGTCCTGAGCCGCAACCTGACCGGGGCGAAGTTCACCCTCGCGGTTCCGACCTACGTGGCCGAGGCGGGGGTCAAGGATTTCGCCGACCTCGCGACCCATGCCGATGACTTCGATTCCAAGATCTACGGGATCGAGAGCGGGGCGCCCGCTAACACCAATATCGCGAACATGATCAAGGCGGACGACTTCGGCCTGAAGGACTGGAGCGTGGTGGAATCGGGTGAGCAGGCGATGCTGGCGCAGGTCGCCCGGGCCGAGCGGTCCAAGAAATATATCGTCTTTCTCGCCTGGGCCCCGCATCCGATGAACACGAAGTTCGACCTGACCTATCTCTCGGGCGGCGACAAGTATTTCGGGGCCAACTATGGCGGCGCCGAGGTCTATACGCTGGCCCGGACGGGATGGTCCGAGGCCTGCCCGAACGCCGCGCGCCTC
Source organism: Amaricoccus sp. (assembly GCA_048594665.1). GTDB lineage: Bacteria > Pseudomonadota > Alphaproteobacteria > Rhodobacterales > Rhodobacteraceae > Amaricoccus. The sequence continues at coordinate 83,849 of JBMDWT010000057.1, forward strand.
TTCCGGAATCTCGTGTTCGATATCGGAACCGAGAATGTGATCATGGGCGGGATCCTCGATGACAAGGAAGACCCCCGGGCGGCGGCCAAGGCGTGGATCGCGGCCAATCCGGCGGCGCTCGACGCCTGGCTCGCGGATGTGACGACCCTCGATGGCCAGCCCGGGCTTCCGGCGGTCAAGGCGGCGATCGGCCTCTGAGCGTCCTTGGGAGAGCGCGGATGACAAGGCCCAATATCCTGGTCCTGATGGTGGACCAGTTGAGCGGTACGGTCTTTCCGGACGGGCCGGCCGATTTCCTGCATGTGCCGGTCTTGCGCGCGCTGGCCGCGCGATCGGCGCGCTTCGCCGCCGCCTATACCGCCTCGCCCCTCTGTTCCCCGGCGCGGGCCTCCTTCATGACCGGGCAATTGCCGGGCCGGACGGGGGTCTATGACAATGCCGCGGAATTCACCGCCCAGACGCCGACCTTCGCCCATCACCTGCGGCGGGCGGGCTATCAGACCTGCCTCGCGGGCAAGATGCATTTTGTCGGCCCCGACCAGTTGCATGGATTCGAGGAGCGGTTGAACACCGACATCTATCCGGCCGATTTCGGCTGGACCCCCGATTACGAGAAGCCGGGAGAGCGCATCGACTGGTGGTATCATACGCTCGCCTCGGTGACGGGGGCGGGGATCGGCGAAACCACCAATCAGCTCGAATATGACGACGATGTCGCACATTCGGCGATCTCCAAGCTTTATGACCTCGCGCGGGGGCGCGATCCCCGGCCCTGGTGCCTGACGGTCAGCTTCACCCATCCCCATGATCCCTACGTGGCCCGCCGCCGGTTCTGGGATCTCTACGAGGACTGTCCGGCGCTCGATCCCGAGGTGGGACCGGTCCCCTATGAGGAGCAGGATCCACATTCCCGCCGGTTGATGGACGCGGCCAACCGGACCGCCTTCGATTTTGGCCCCGAGGCGGTGCGCCGGGCGCGGCGCGGATATTTCGCCAATATCTCCTATGTCGACGAGCAGATCGGGCGGATTCTCGATGTGCTGGATCGGTGCGGGATGCGCGAGCAGACCTTCGTGCTCTTTACCTCCGATCATGGTGATATGCTGGGAGAGCGGGGCCTGTGGTTCAAGATGAGCATGCGCGAGGGGTCCGCGCGGGTGCCGCTGCTGCTGGCGGGGCCGGGGATCGCGCAAGGACGGGTGGATCGTCCCGTCTCGCTGCTCGATGTGGCGCCGACGCTGGCGGAACTGGGCGGGGCGGGGGATATCTCGGCTTGGGTCGATGGCGAGAGCCTCCTGTCGCCTTCGCGCGGCCTGGTTCCGATGGAATACGCCGCCGAAGGCTCGGTCGCGCCGATCGTCGCCCTGCGGGACGGGCGCTACAAGCTGGTGCTGTGTCCGGCCGATCCGCCGATGCTGTTCGATCTCGGGCGCGATCCGGGCGAGGCGGTGAACCTCGCCGGGGATCCGGACTTCGCCTTGGTCCTTGATGGCCTTCTGGCGCAGGCGCGGGAGCGTTGGGACATGGCGGCCTTTGACCGGGCGGTGCGCGAGAGCCAGGCGCGGCGGAGGCTCGTCTATGAGGCGCTGCGCGAGGGGGTCTATACGGACTGGGATTTCCAGCCCTTCCGCCCGGCGGGCCGGGCCTTCATGCGCAACCACATGGATTTGAACGTGCTGGAGGAGGAGAAGCGGTTCCCGCGGGGGTAGAGGGATTTGCGTCCCGGTGCGAGGCATCGGGCCACCCCGACGATGCCCCTGGGCGGTCCGGTGGCCCACGCCGGGCGAGGCCGCGCGGGAGGGCGGGCCTGTCCAGCGTTCCAGCGAATTCGGCGGTGCGATGGTCCTGCGCGGCGTCGCCGGGAGGGAGGGCCCCGGCTCATTGATTTTCCGGATCATCGCCAAGGGGACTTGCGCAAGGCGCCCGGGATGGGTATGGCTTCACCCCACCGCGGAGAGATGCCGGAGCGGTCGAACGGGGCGGTCTCGAAAACCGTTGTGGGGGTGACCCCACCCAGGGTTCGAATCCCTGTCTCTCCGCCATTATAATAAGATAACCCTCTGTTTTTTATTGAAAATTTGCTTTGCATAGCGAGTCGCTCCCACACCCGTTCCCACATTGCGATTTTCCTGAGGCGGCTCTGACTCGCTTCCGACCCTGAAAAGATCTGCCGGTGATGTGCTTGGCCGTTCTTGCATTGACTGGCGAAGGGCTCAATTTCAACGATGCGAAGAGACATGCCTCCCCCTGCGCTCGAGCTGATGCGAGCCTTTCCGGAATCTCATCCGTTAAAGGCGTTGCTCCTCATAGCGGAGTTTTCTCAACAGCGCTCATCGCATGAGTGGTCTATGCGATCCTTGAGATCACTTGCAAAAACCATCGGAGTGGACTTCGCCGCTCCGAAATTGCAGGTTGTGCGCCAGACGGAGCCATCCATGATCACCGGCGAAATCAAGTCGAAGATCGACGCCATCTGGAACGCCATGTAGACTGGCGACTTGTCGAACCCGGCGACTGTCATGGAGCAGCTCACGCTGCTGCTCTTTCTCAAGGGGCTCGACGAGGCACAAACCCGGGTCGAGCGGCAGGCGCGCGCTCGGGGAACGCCCCTGAGACGCGACCTCTTCCCCAAGGACCATGACAGCATTCCGATCGTTGACGAGAATGGCAAAAAGGTCGCTGATGGCCGCCCCTATGCCGACCTCCGTTGGCCCCGCTTCGCGACGCTGCCCCCCCCCGCCGACATGCAGGAAGCCCCGGAGAACCATCTAATCCCGTTCCTGCGCCGCCTCGGCTCGGATGGCGCACCGGCTCCGCAAGCACATGGCGAGTGCGCGCTATGAAGTTCCGACGGGCCGCCTTCTCGCCAAGGTCGTTGACCTGCTGTCCGACCTGCCCATGCAGCAGCGCGACACCAAGGGCGATCTCTATGAATACATGCTCTCGAAGATCGCCAGCGCTGGCCAGAACGGGCAGTTCCGCACGCCGCGCCACATCATCGAGCTGATGGTCGCCATGACCGCGCCACGCCGGGACGACGTGATTTGTGATCCGGCATGCGGCACGGCCGGATTCCTCGTTGGGGCGGCGGAATACCCGCGGCGCCAGGACCCGGGCGCCTGGATCGACCCCGACGCCAGGCTTCATGTCGAGACCAGGATGTTCAACGGCCACGACTTCGACGGCACCATGCTGCGCCTTGGTGCGATGAACATGGCGCTGCACGGGTTCGAGGACGCGCGGATCACCTACCGCGGTTCCCTGACCGAGGAGCATGGCGACGAGGCCGAAAGCTACTCCCTGATCCTCGCCAACCCGCCGTTTGCCGGCTCCCTGGATTCCGAGGCTGTGGCGAAGGATCTGACCCGCATCGTCGACACGCGCAAGACCGAGCTCCTGTTTCTCGCCCTGTTCCTGCGGCTCCTGAAGCGCGGTGGCCGGGCGGCGGTGGTCGTTCCGGATGGCGTGCTGTTCGGGTCGAACAAGGCGCACAAGGAACTGCGTCGAATGCTGGTCGAGGAGCAGCAGCTCCAAGGCGTGGTCAAGCTGCCCGCCGGCGTTTTTCGGCCCTATGCCGGTGTCTCGACGGCAATTCTGATGTTCCAGCGGACCGACTCCGGCGGAACCGAGGGCGTGTGGTTCTACGATCTGCGCCAGGACGGGCGGAGCCTTGATGACAAGCGCAACCTTCTGGTGGCCGAGGACAAGCTGGGTGTCTGGGCGGAGCTGACCGAGGCCGAGGCGGCGCTGAACGATCTGCCCGATGCGCTGGCCCGCTGGCAGGCGCGCGAGGAGACCGAACGGGAGCAGCCCCGCACCGCCCGCGGCTTCGTCGTGCCCAAGGCCGAGATCGCGGCGGCGGGTTATGACCTTTCGCTGAACCGCTATCGCGAAATCGAGCATGACGCGGTCGTGCACGAGGCACCGGCGGAAATCTTGTCGCGCCTGCGTGAGTTGGAGCGGGAAATCGCCGAGGGGTTGGACGAGCTGGAGGCGATGCTGGGGACCGGGGTCGCGTTGGAGGCGGCCGAGTGAACACGGGCGGGATCTTTGGCGGGGTCGGGATGCTCTTCGTCGGCCAGGAGGGGGACGGGTTGCGTTTTTCCAGGCCGTGGCCCTTCACCAGCCCCTCGGCCGCCGCCGCAGTCGTGCTGGACCGCGACAGCAACGGGCCGCCGGAGTGGAAGGTCAGGGGCTTCAAGGAGAATTACCACGATTGCAGCAAGCGCGGGCGGCACGGCAGGAGGTGCAGGTATGAGTTGGCCATTGGTAGCTTTGGGTGACGTGGCCGAAGGGATCGACTATGGCCTGACAGCTTCGGCATCGACGGCCCCGGTTGGACCGAAATTCCTACGCATTACGGACATCCAGGACGATGCAGTTGATTGGTCGACGGTGCCCTACTGTGAGGCTCCTTCGAGCAAACTCGCCAAGGCAAAGATTAAACCTGGTGACATCGTTTTTGCTAGAACCGGCGCCACGACCGGCAAGAGTTTCCTTATCCGCAATGCACCGGATAGCTCGGTGTTCGCCTCGTATCTCATACGGGTAAGGCCCTCAGCGAAGACTGATGCCGTCTACCTGTCCCACTTCTTTCGTTCCGCAGGATACTGGTCACAGATTTCGAATCGCACTCGCGGCGCAGCGCAAGGCGGAGTGAATGCCACTTCATTGGGAGAGATAAACGTTCCCCTCCCGCCCCTTGCCGAGCAGCGGCGGATCGCGGGGATTCTGGATGCGGCCGACGCCCTGCGCCGCCGCCGCCGCGAGGCCCTCGCCCTGCTCGACGCGCTCCCAGGCGCGATCTTTGCGGAGATGTTCGGTGACACTAACAGTCTTAAGAGGCTGGAAATTGGAAAGCTGGGGCGCGTAGTAACGGGGTCGACGCCACCCACGAAGAGTGATGGCATGTTCGGTGGGAGAATACCCTTCGTAACGCCGGGCGATCTTGAGGGCGATGGCAGTATAGATCGAACAGTTACTGAATTAGGTGCAAGCGCGTCTCGAACAGTCAAAGCGGGGTCAACACTAGTCTGCTGCATTGGCGCTACCATTGGTAAGATATCTGAGTTTAGGGAAACGGTCGCTTTCAATCAGCAGATAAATGCGGTCGAGTGGGGTAGCGAAATTGAACCTGCTTACGGAACTCAAGCGATAAGGCTTATCAAGAAGGACATTATAGGTTCTGCAAAAACTACCACACTTCCCATTCTAAAAAAATCTCTCTTTGAAAAGCTGACGATTCCAGTAGCTAGCCAATCCCAACAAGAACAGTACAGTAGATTGTTCTCTTCAATTACGACGAGAAAAAAAGTGATTGCCGCCCACCTCTCCCACCTCGACGCTCTCTTCGCCTCCCTCCAATCCCGCGCCTTTGCCGGAGAACTCTGACCGGGAGAACCCCGACCATGCCCGCCAGCAATTTCGCCCATCTCGAACCCGACTTCCCTGCCATTTACGCCGCCGCCGCCTCGGCCGAGCGGCTGGCGCTGTCGGAGCCCGAGGCGGCGGCGATCCTGGCGGGCAAGGCGGTGGAGCTGGCGCTGGCCTGGGCCTTCTCGCATGACGCGGGCCTGACCCCGCCGTCGCAGACCGGTGCGAGCCGGATGATCAACGACCCCGACCTGAGGACGATCATGGGCCCATCGGTCCATGCCAAGGCCCGGTTCGTGAACCTTGTGCGCAACAAGGCCGCGCATGAAGGCGCGACCCTGAAGGCACAGGGCGCCCGCCAGTCGGTGGAGGAACTGCATCACGTCCTGCACTGGTTCGGTCGCGTCTATGGCAAGCGCCAGAAACCGCCCGAGCCGAACCCTTTCAACCCCGCCCCCCTCACCGCCCGCGCCGAACTGATCCGGGACGCACACCAGCGGATCAAATCTACCGACCGCGAGCTGGAGAAGCGCACCGAGGAGCTGGAGGACCTCCGTGCCCGATACGCGAGCCTCGACGCCGAACTCTCCGCCCGCCGCGCCGAAGTCACCACGGCCCGTCTCGCACTGACCGCCGACCCGCATGATTACCACGAGGCCGAGACCCGGACGCGGTTCATCGACCTGTTGCTGGCCGAAGCCGGATGGACCGATCTGAAAGACGGTCGCGATCTGGAATATCGGGTGACGCCGATGCCGAACGAACAGGGCTTCGGTTTCGCCGATTATGTTCTCTGGGGCGCCGATGGCCTCCCCCTCGCCGTGATCGAAGCCAAGCGCACCCGCCGCGATCCGGCGGAGGGGAAGCGGCAGGCCGAGCTTTACGCCGACGCGCTGGAACAGATGCACGGCCGCCGGCCGGTGATCTTCTACACCAACGGCTACGAGCACTGGATCTGGGACGACTCCCGCAAGATTCCGCCGCGCCGACTCGGCGGTTTCAAGACCGCGATGGAATTGGACGAAATGATCGCCCGCCGTACCGAGGCCAAACGCGTCGCCGAGCAGAAGCCCAAGGCGGCGATCGCCGGCCGGCCCTATCAGATCCGCGCCCTGTCCCGCATCGCCGAGCATTTCGACGCTGAGAACCGCAAGGCGTTGCTGGTCATGGCGCCGGGCACTGGCAAGACCCGCACCGTGGTGGCCCTGGTCGACATGATGGTCCGGGCCGGCCTGGTGAAGCGGGCGCTATTTCTCGCGGACCGGATCAGCTTGGTTCGGCAGGCGCGCAACGCCTTCGCCGCGCACCTGCCCGATAGCTCGCCCGTGAACCTCGTCACTGACCTGGCCGGCACCGGGCGCGTCTATGTCTCCACCTATCCAACGATGATGAACCTGATCGACCGGGCCGACACCGGCGGGCGCCGCTTCGGCCCCGGCTACTTCGATCTGGTCATCATCGATGAGGCGCACCGATCGATCTACAAGCGCTATCGCGCGATCTTCGAATGGTTCGACAGCTATCTCGTCGGCCTGACCGCCACCCCTCGCGACGAGGTCGACCGCGACACATATCGGATGTTTGACCTTGATCCGGGCCATCCCACCGACTTCTACGGGCTGGAGGAGGCCATCGAGGAGGATTTCCTCGTCCCCTATGACCCGATTGCGCTCCCTACCCGCTTCATGCGGGAGGGCATCCGCTACGATGATCTGCCGGACGACGAGAAGGACCAGTGGGACGAACTCGACTGGGGCGAAGCTGGTCGCCGGGAGGAAGTTACCGCAGGCGAGATCAACAAATACCTGTTCAACGCGGACACCGTCGACAAGGTGCTGGCCCATGTCATGGAGCATGGCATCCGCGTCAATGGCGGCGATCGTATCGGAAAGACGATCATCTTCGCGGCGAACAGGCCCCATGCGAAGTTCATCGAAGAGCGCTTCAACGCCGGTTGGCCGAACTACGGCGGTACGTTTGCCCGTCGCATTGTCCATGGCGAGAGCTACGCCCAGAGCCTTATCGACGACTTCTCGATCGCCCGAAAGGCGCCGCGGATTGCCATCTCGGTCGACATGCTCGACACCGGGGTGGACGTGCCCGAGGTGGTCAATCTCGTCTTCTTCAAAATGGTCCGGTCCAAGACAAAGTTCTGGCAGATGGTTGGTCGCGGTACGCGCCTGTGCCCTGATCTCTTTGGGCCCGGTATCGACAAAACTGAGTTCCGGATCTTCGATGTCTGCGGCAACCTTGAGTTTTTCGGCTCGAACCCTGAATTGTCCGATCCCGCCGTCCCGAAATCGCTGACGGAGCGTCTGATAGAGGCCCGGCTAAAGCTCGCCCAGGCAATCGATCATATGAGCGGGGGAGAGGCCCCGAAGCTCGACGGAAATCGCGTCCCTGTTTCGGCAGATGAGATGGCGGCGGTTCGGGTCGGCATTGTCGACGAGGTTCGGCGCTTCGTTCTGGGGCTCGATGTCGCATCCTTCGTCGTGCGTGGACATCTTCGCACGGTTGAATACTGGCAAGTCGACGATGCGCCGTGGTCGCAATTGGATGAAGCCTTCGCCGAGGAGATTGCCGAACTCGCCACGCTGCCCAGCAGCACCAACCTCGGCGCTGAGGAGGCGAAAAGGTTCGACCTGCTGATGTTCGAGCTCCAGCTCTGCCTGATGGGCCGCTCCACGAAGATGGAGCTGTGCCAGCGCAAGCTTATGGAGATTGCGACGGCGCTCTCGACGAAATTCGAGATTCCCGTCATTGCGCGACACGCCGAACTGATCGAGGACATGTTGTCGGACAGCTGGTGGCAGGGACTGACGGTGCCAATCGCCGAGCGCGCAAGGCTACGCCTGCGCGAGATCGTGCATCTGGTCGACCAAGCTTCCAGGGCGATCCTTTACACTGATTTCGAGGACGACCTTGGCGAGCCAACGGGGGTGCGCTTGAACACGGCGGCCGATTTCGCTGCCTTCAAGAAGAAAGCGCGCGCGTTCCTCGCGCAGCATGAAGACCATGTCGCCCTGACTAAATTAAGGACCGGGAGGCCGTTGACGTCTTTGGACATCTCGGAACTGGAAAGAATGCTTTTGGAAGCCGGGATCGGGTCGGACAGTGATCTGGAGACGGCTCGAAACATCGAAGCGGCCCAGGTTCGGGGCTTCGGCGTCTTCCTACGCTCACTGGTCGGGCTTGATCGCGGCGCAGCGCAAACCCATTTCGCCGACTTCATTGCCGCTGGCGCTACCGCCGATCAGATCGAGTTCGTTGGCATGGTGATCGAGCATCTTACCCGTAACGGGATCATGGACCCAGGGCTGCTCTATGACAGTCCATTCACCGACCGCACCCCGGACGGGCCGGACGGTTTATTCGACAATGCAAAGGTGGAGCAGTTTCTGGCAAGAGTACGATCCTTGAATCAGTCGGCAGTTGGCAGCGCGGCAACAAGCTAGGCTATGAAGAATTGCACCTTTACCATAGAGCACCGCGCTGCTGTGATCTCTCTAACAGTAAACGCCAAACGTCTTGTGGAAATGGAATGAGCGCGGAAGACGCGGACGATCATTGGATGAGCGCCCACGCCGCGCTCAGTCACATCTCTCGCCATATGCCCGTGGCCGCGGCCAGGCGCGCCATATGCTCGCGGGCGCACGCTGGTTTAGTCCGCTCCCGGGCCAAGCGATTCATGCGGTTCACTGCGGGCTTGGACAACTTCGACGTGGCTATGCTCAGGACGCCTAACCAGGATTCCAACGCGTGGTGATATGTGATTCAAGCTCCCAGCGGATGGGAGATTGCGATGTCGGACCAGCTCTGGCTTTCCGAAGCTTAGTTTGCCTGGTTGCAGCCGCTTCTGCCGAACA
>JBMDWT010000058.1:0-95349 GCA_048594665.1 Amaricoccus sp.
AGCACGATCCAACGATCAGAAACGACCCAGGGTCAGACCGAGACGTGGCCGGCTTCAAATCGGAATGCTGGCCGGAATGAAACTGGAATAGGTGGCCGGCATCAGATCGGAATGCATGGCCGGCTTCGTCGGAATCCGCAGTCGGGCCGGATCTTCGTCCTCTTGCCTGAACACCATCCTCTATCACGTCATGCCGAACTGTCGTGGATGGACATGGTGGACGAGTCCTTCATCGTCCCTGGAACGGCACTGGGCCAGGAACTGAAATCTCTCATGATGGCACGGCTTGCCAATCTTGGTTATGTTCCAAACATCCAGTCGCAAAGTGCCGATTGCTATAATCTCGTATCGTCGGTGGCTCGGACGCGGGGTGTTGCTGACGACGGTCGCGATGACGCAAGAACCACAGTCCGGCGTTATCAGACGCCCGATCTCAGGTGAGGCTTTGCAATTCTTCGCCGTGTTGTGGCCGCGAAACGATAACCCAGCATTTTGAACCGCGCCGGTTTTTGCGGAGGCTGATTTTGGTTAGTTACGCGGCGATGGGTTCCGTTTCCAGAGCAGCGTAGACGTTGGCCTCGGCTTCGGGTGGCGGGATGTTCCCGATCGGCTCGAGGCGGAGGATGTTGAACCAGTCCACCCATTCCAACGTGGCCTATTCCACGGCTTCGAAGCTGCGCCCGGGGTCGCGGTGGTGGATGACCTCAGCCTTGAACAGCCCGTTGATCGTCTCCGCCAAGGCGTTGTCGCAGCTGTCGCCGACGCTGCCCACCGAGGGTTCGATCCCAGCTTCTGCCAGGCGCTCAGTGTAACGTATGGACAGGTATTGCGAGCCCCTGTCGCTATGGTGGACCAGCCCCATACCCTTTCCGGGGCGGCGGGCGGTCAGGCACCGCCTGTTCCAGGGCATCGAGAATCGAGCCATGGTTGCGCCACTGGTCCGAGAGACCATGGCGCGGGCCCGCATGCGCCGAGATGCTGACGCGTCAGTCACGATCTTGCGCGCGTAAGCGTCGATGATAAAAGCCACGGAGATCGAGCCATGTGGTCCGAGTGACCATGGCGAGGGCCCTTCCACGTTGCGACGCAGGTGAAATCGCGGACCCAAAACCTGTTAGGCGCTGGGGCCCGAAACTGGCGGTTGACCTTGTCCAGCGGGCAGGGCTGCTTCTTGTCGGGGATCGTCGTTCTGTGCGGCTTGCCACGGATAATGCCCTGAATATCCATGCCCTTCATCAGCCGAGCGACCGTGCAGCGGGCGACATCGAAGCCCTCGCGGCGCAGCTGGTGCCAGATCTGGCGCACGCCGCGGACGCGCCAGTTCTCTTCGAAAACACAGCGGATTTCAGGGCGCGGGGCTTTATCGCGGCGGGCACGGTCCGACAGGCGAGCCGGATCAGCCCGCTTGGCCAGATGTTCGTAATAGGTGGACGGGGCAATCGGCAGCACGTCGCAGAGCGGCTCGACCCCGTGCGCATCCCGATGCGCGTCAATGAAACCCACCATCCCTTCGACCGGCGGTCGAGCCTCTCAGGCACCACTCGAAGCGGTGCCGCGCTGCCTTCGAGCATCGCAAAATACGCGCTCGCCAATGTCACTCGGACCATTGGCGTTCCATTGGCTCGCCCTTCCGAAGGATCTCGTTGGCCTGGCGCAGCTCGCGGTTCTCGCGTTCGAGCGCGCTCGCCATTGTCCTCGGACCAATGGCGGACAATGGCTCGCTCTTCTCGGCCATCTCGGTCGGCATGCCCGCGCGCTTTTTGTTGTCGACCTCGGCCTTCTTCACCCATTCGTTCAGCGTATGGGCGGAACAACCGATCTTCGCCGCAATCGAAACGATCGCCTGCCACCGCGACCCATGCTGCCCCTCGTTGTCGAAGACCAGCCGCCCCGCGCGTTCACGCACTTCCGGGGATAACTTGTTCGTCGTCCTGATCATGATGCTCCATCCTACCCAAAAGTCGGAGCCTCCGGAAAACACGGCGCGGTTCAAGGTAAGCCACTTTCACGCCGTGAGCCCATGGGGGCTCGTGCTCCGGCGGTGACATCATCGGTGCCATGGCGCAGTTCAGGGAAACGGAGGACGATTCCCATAGTGTTTCCCAACCAAGGTTCGGGGCATCGTGGAGGCGGTAAATTCTAAAGGGATCGGCGCGCCAGGAGAGCGGCCCCGATGGTGCCGTCGTCGAGGTAATCCAATTCTCCACCGATCGGTACGCCCTTTGCGAGAGACGTGACCTTTGCACCCATGCCTTCGAGATGATCCGCGATGTAGTGGGCGGTCGTCTGGCCATCCACAGTCGCGTTCAGCGCCAGTATGACCTCGGTCACCCTCTCGGCATCGACCCGGGCCACGAGGGCCGGAATGCGCAAGGCCTCGGGGCCAACTCCGTCAAGGGCGGACAGAACGCCTCCGAGCACATGGTACGTCCCCCGAAACGAACCGCCGCGCTCCATTGCCCAGAGATCAGCTACCGTTTCCACGACGCAGATTTCCCCGGTCGAACGCCTGGGATCGGCGCAGATCGCGCAAAGCGGCGCGGTTGCGATATTACCGCAACGATCACATTCCCGCGCCGTCGCCGCGACCTCGGCCAAGGCCTTCGCCAGGGGATCGAGGAGCAGGGCCCGCCGCCGGATCATCACCAGAACAGCACGCCTGGCCGACCGCGGCCCCAGACCCGGCAGCCGTGCCATCAGCTCGATCAGCCGGTCGACCGCCTCGCCACCCGCCATCAGAACGGCAGCTTCATGCCTTCCGGCAGGTTCAGCCCCTCGGTGATCTTGGACATTTCCGCCTGGGCCGCCTCGGCCGCCCGTGCCTGAGCATCCTGGATCGCGGCCACGATCAAATCCTCGACCACTTCGCGCTCCTCGGCCGTGAAGAGGCTTGGGTCGATCGAGAGCGACCGGACCATCCCCTTGGCGGTGGCCGTAACCTTGACGAGACCCGCGCCCGCCTCGCCCACCACTTCGATCGTATCGAGCCGCGCCTGAACATCCCCCATGCGGGTCTGCATTTCCTGCGCCTGCTTCATGATCTTGGCCATGTCGCCAAGTTGTCCCAAACCCTTCAGCATCGTTCAATCCTCCTCGGAAAAGGGATCGAAGGGATCCCAGTCATCGTCCAGTTCAACCTCGACCGCCGCATCGACACTCGGTTCCAGGGTCTTGAAGTCTTTCAGTTCCGCGCCCGGGAAGGCCGCGAGCACCGCCTGCACCAGGGGATGCGACGCGGCCTTGACCTTCAGATCTCCGAATGCCCTCGCCCTGGTCTCGGCCAGGGTAGGCCCACCCCCCGAGCCGACAATGGACACCCCCCATCGCACACCCGTCCAGCTCCGAAGCCGTTGCGCCAGCCGCGCCGCGAGATCCGGCGCGGCACCCTCGGCTGGCTCGAACTCGATCCGGCCGGGCATGTATTTCACCAATCGCAGGCCGGTCTCGATTTCCACCAGCAGACTTACGTCCCGCCGCGCGCGCACCAAGGCCACGATATCCTCGAAGGTCTCGTAACGCGCAAGGGGCGCCGTCTCAACCGCCGTGTTCTGACCGACCGCGAGACGTACCCCGGTGCCACGCGGCGGCTCCGCCTCCGGACCCCGAACCGGCGGCGGTGTTTCGGACAGCTTGCGCACGAGCTCCTCGGGGCTGGGAAGGTCGGCGACATGGGTCAGCCGGATGATCGCCATTTCCGCCGCCATCATCGCATTCGGCGCCGTCGCGACCTCCTCCAGCGCCTTGAGCAGCATCTGCCACATGCGGGAGAGCGCGCGCATGCCCAGGCGGCTGGCGAAATCGAGACCGCGGGCCCGCTCGTCCGGACCCACCGTCGGATCGTCGGCGGCCTCGGGCGTCAGGCGCACCATGGTCACCCAGTGCGTGACCTCCGCCAGGTCGCGCATCACCGCCATCGGATCCGCCCCTTCGGCATATTGCGCGGCAAGCTCCGCCAGCGCGCCCGTCACGTCCCCACCCATCACGGCATCGAACAGATCGAGCACCCTGCCCCGGTCGGCCAGCCCCAGCATGGCGCGCACCTCGGCGGCGGTCGTCTCGCCGGCGCCATGGGCGATCGCCTGATCGAGCAGCGACAGCGCATCCCGGACCGATCCCTCCGCCGCGCGGGTGATCAGGGCCAGGGCATCCGGCGCCACCCGCGCCCCCTCCGTCCGGCTGATGCGCGCCAGCAGGTCGAGCATCGTCTCGGGCTCGATCCGGCGCAGGTCGAACCGTTGGCAACGGGAAAGCACCGTCACCGGAACCTTGCGGATCTCGGTGGTGGCGAAAATGAACTTCACATGGGCGGGAGGCTCTTCCAGCGTCTTCAACAGGGCGTTGAAGGCCGAGGTGCTGAGCATATGCACCTCGTCGATGATATAGACCTTGTAACGCGCCGACGTCGCCCGATAGGCGACGGAATCGATGATCTCCCGGATATCGTTGACCCCGGTGCGGCTGGCCGCGTCCATCTCCAGGACATCGACGTGACGCCCCTCCGCGATCGAGAGACAGGCCTCGCACTGACCGCAGGGCGCGATCGTCGGCCCGCCCGTGCCATCGGGACCGGTACAGTTGAGACCCTTGGCGATGATGCGGGCGGTCGTGGTCTTGCCCACCCCGCGCACGCCGGTCAGGATGAAGGCATGGGCGATCCGGTCCGCCTCGAAGGCATTGGACAGGGTCCGGACCATCGCCTCCTGCCCCACCAGGTCGGTAAAGGTCGTCGGGCGGTACTTGCGCGCCAGGACCCGGTAGGCCGCCCCGGTGTCCGCCTGTGAGTTCTGTTCGTCCATGGATTCGCTGAATGATCCCACCGCCTGCCGGGGTCAACAGTAACCATGACCCCGGCCAGCGGCAAGAAACGATCGCCCCGCCCGTCCGTCCAGCCCCGTGCGCGCACGCGTGCGCAGGGGGTCATCTATTTGATATGGCTCGATAATAAAATTTCATTCATCAAGAATTAACCCGGAGGGAACGCGGCATTGACCCGCGGTGCGGAAGGGGCGGGTTGAAACCCGCCCTACGAAGGGGGACCGAGGGCGGCGGGTTGAAACCCGCGTCGCGGGGCGCGGGTGCGGCGGGTTGAAACCCGCCCTACGTACCTCTTGAGGGTAAGGTGAGAGGCTGGACTGCGACCCAAGCGGGTCCCGTTACGGCTGCTTCCTTCCGGACCTGACCGGGTTGGCGAGGCGCCTGCCCGCGCCAACCTCTCGACCCCCTCCTTAGAGCCAGACACCGGAAGGTGCAAGAGGCGTTCCACACCCCCCGAAGGCCCCCGCGCGGGGACGCGAAAGACGATCCGCCGGGCCCCGCCCTGCCCGATTGCCGAGACGGCGGCTTTGCGGCATGGTCCGTCCCAATCAGCCACCGGGCCGAATGGACAAGATCAATGAAAAACGCAGAGTCGGTGACCTTCGCCGGAGGAACCTTCGATCGTGCCTCCCATCTGCGCGGTCCCGAGGCCCAGGCGGCGCTGCTCGCCCACAAGGAGTCCCGGGGCCTCGCCCTCTCGCAGGGACGGCCGCTGCTCGATTTCAGCGGCCCGCCGCGGCTGGCCTGGCTGCCCCTCGACGCTCCCGTCTTTCAGGGCGCGGGAGAGGCGATCTTTCTCGGCCTCGAAGATGGCGTCGCCTGTTTTGCCAGGGCGATTCCCGATTGGACCCCACCGGGGGATCCACAGGCGCCGCGTCCCTTTCTCGACGACCGGACCGAACCGCATCCCGCCCTGCCCCCCACTTCAAGATTCGGCGACCTGCGCGCCCTGATGGCCGAACTCAGCCCCGGGGACGCCGGAAACGCCGCGACCGCCAAGGGGATCGCCGGCTGGCACGAGAGCCACGGATTCTGTGCGAACTGCGGAGCGCGGAGCGCGCCCGCCGATGCCGGCTGGAAACGGGTCTGTCCGGCCTGCGGCGCCCAGCATTTTCCCCGCACCGATCCGGTGGTGATCATGCTGATCACCCATGGCAATTCGGTGCTGCTCGGGCGCTCCGCCGCCTGGCCGCCGGGGATGTATTCGCTGCTGGCGGGATTCATGGAGCCGGGTGAGTCGATCGAGGCCGCCGTCCGGCGCGAAACCTGGGAGGAGGCCGGCATCCCGGTCGGGGCGGTCAGCTATCTGTCCAGCCAGCCCTGGCCTTTCCCCGCCAGCCTGATGATCGGCTGTCAGGGCCATGCCCTCGCCCGCGACATCGCCCGCGATCCGAACGAGCTTGAGGATGCGCGGTGGGTCACGCGGGAAGAGGTTCTGCTCGCGACCGCGGGCCACGATCCGGACCTGCGCCCGGCGCGCCGGGGCTCGATCGCGCGGTTCCTGATCGATCGCTGGCTGGCCGACGCGCTGGCGTGACCCCCCGGTCCGGAGCACGAGCCCCGATGCCACACGCCCACGCGTCCCGGACCTGATCCGGGGCGCGCGCGGGTCAGAGCCAGTGACCGCCGTCGTTTCCCGGACGCGAGGCCGCTCAGCGCCCCGTACGGCGGAAGGGATGCGCGGGATAGGTGCCGAGGATTTCGAGGCGGTTGGTGAAATAGGCCAGTTCCTCCAGCGCGCGCGCCACCGCCGGATCCTCCGGATGACCCTCGACATCGGCATAGAACTGGGTGGCGGTGAATTCGCCGCCGACCATGTAGCTCTCGAGCTTGGTCATGTTCACGCCATTGGTCGCGAATCCGCCCATGGCCTTGTAGAGGGCGGCCGGAATGTTGCGGACCCGGAAGACGAAGGTGGTGAGCACATCCCCCCGCGGCACCTCGCGCGGCTCCGGCGCCATCACCAGGAATCGGGTGGTGTTGTTGGCCTGATCCTCGATATGCCGGGCCAGCACTTCGAGCCCATAGATCTCGCCCGCCAGTTCCGAAGCCAGTCCCGCCAGCGCCTTATCCCCCGTGGCCGCGACAATCTCGGCGGATCCGGCGGTATCCGCGCCGGTCCGGGCCGTGATGCCATGCTGTCGCAGGAAGGCGCGGCACTGGCCCAGCAGCACCGTATGGCTCATCGCGGCGCGTATATCCTCCAGCCGCGCGCCCGGGACGCCGAGCAGGCTGATATGAACCCGCAGGAAATGCTCGCCCACGATATGCAGGCCGGACTCCGGCAAGAGATGATGGATATCGGCGACCCGGCCATAGGTGGAATTTTCCACCGGCAGCATCGCGAGATCGGCCCGCCCTTCGTTCACCGCCGCGATCGCATCCTCGAAGGTCGCGCAGGGAAGCGCTTCCATTTCCGGAAAGACTTCCACACAGGCCTGGTGCGAATAGGCGCCGCGCGCACCCTGGAAGGAAATCGCATTCGTTGCGATACGGTCTGTGTGGCCCATTTTCGGGTCCTCTGCTGGAGCGATTTTCGACCAAGTGGACTCACCTGCCGATTAAGAAATCGCGACAAAACAAACTCCCGGAGCGGCGGATCCGGTGCAATCGGATCCGCCGCTCTGGAAAAAGGAGGCGGACCATCGCAGAAAGCCCGCGCCAAGGAAAGAGAGCTGATCGCGGCGCCCCGCCCCGGCGAGACGGGCCGGGGCAATTCGTCACGCATCTCAGCCTTGCGTTCGCGGCGGGGTTACAGGTAGAACTCGCCGAACCGGTTCTGTAAGGCTCGCAGGGGCCGCAATGAAGGTGTCTCGACCCATGAACACGATGGAAATCACGAAATTCGTTGGCGCAATCTGCGGTAGCCTGCTGGTGTTCCTGCTGCTCGTGTTCTTCTCGGGAGAAATTTTCAGTACCCACAGCGAGGCGCAGGTCTTCGTCGTCGATATCCCCGAGGCCGGCGGCGCCGCCGGTGGCGATGCCCCCGCGGAGGTGGACGTGGCCGCCGTGCTCGCCCAGGGCGATGCCGAGAAGGGCGCCGCGGTCTTCAAGAAATGCGCGACCTGCCACAAGATCGACGGCGCCAATGCCGTGGGTCCGCACCTGAACGGGGTGATCAACCGGGCGACCGGCTCGGTGGAAGGCTTTGCCTATTCCGAGGCGATGAAGACCCATGGCAGCGACTGGACGCCGGAAAACCTCTTCACCTTCCTCGCCAGCCCGAAGGCCTTCGTGCCCGGCACCAAGATGTCCTTCGCCGGCCTGCCCAAGCCCGAGGATCGCGCCAACGTCATCGCCTATCTCGAGTCGGTCAGCAAATAGACTTCACGATTTCCTGCTTTGGCGGCGTCCGGTCCGCATATTACCAGTGGCTGGTCCCGTCGCGGCATGACGTGCCCCGGGGTCCGCTGAAACAGGAAGATGCGATGCTCTCACAGGTCAGCCCTCGTCCCATCCGCGCCTCCCTGGGTTTCCGGCGATCGGGGGGATGGATCGGGGCGGTGGGCGGACTGGCCCTGCTTCTGCTCGCTGGCCCCCCGGCGCGGGCGCAGGAGCCGGGGGTGGTTGTCAGCCATGGCATCTCGACCTTTGGCGATCTGAAATATCCCGCCGGTTTCAAGCATTTCGATTATGTCAATCCGGATGCCCCCAAGGGCGGGACGATGAGTTTCCGCGGGACGGGGGCGAGCCAGACCTTCGACAGCCTCAATCCCTTCATCCTCAAGGGCGAGCCGGCGCAGGGCCTGGGGCTGCTCTATGACAGCCTGCTCTCCGGGGCGCCGGATGAGCCGGATGCGAGCTATGGATTGGTCGCCGAGAGTCTCGAATATCCCGCCGACCGGTCGTGGGTGATCTTCAACATGCGGCCCGAGGCGACGTTTTCGGATGGGGTTCCGATCACCGCCGAGGATGTGGTCTTCACCTATCACGCGCTTTATGAGAAGGGCTCGCCTTCCTACAAGATTTCGCTGAAGGACATCGAGACGGTCGAGGCGCTCGATCCGCACAAAGTGAAATTCACCTTCAAGCCCGGGGTGGCGACGCGGGATCTGCCGGCCCTGGTGGGAGGATTGTCGATCCTGCCCAAGCATTATTACGACAAGGTCGATTTCACCCAGTCGACCATGGTGCCGCCCGTGGGGTCCGGGCAATATCTGGTGGCCGATGCCCAGCCGGGACGTTCGATCAAATATTGCCGCAATCCGAAATACTGGGGGGCCAGCCTGCCGGTCAATGTGGGTTCGTCGAATTTCGATTGCTATATCTATGAATATTATGCCGATAACAACGCGGCCTTCGAGGCGTTCAAGGTTGGCGATTACAAGTTCCACCAGGAATTCTATTCGGTGCTCTGGGCCACGGCCTATGATTTTCCGGCGCTGAAAAAGGGCTGGGTCAAGCGGGTGGAGCTGGCGGACAATTCCCCCTCCGGCTCGCAGGGATTCTGGTTCAACCTGAGGCGCGAGAAATTCGCAGACCCCAGGGTGCGCGAGGCGATCGCGCAGATGTTCAACTTCGAATGGACCAACGAGACGCTGTTCTACGGCCTCTATAAACGCACCGACAGTTTCTTCGAGAATTCGCCGATGCAGGCGGAGGGCCTGCCCCAGGGCGAGGAACTGGCGGTGCTGGAGGAGTTCCGCGACAAGCTGCCGCCCGGGATCTTCACCGAACCCGCCTATGTGCCCCCGGTCAGCGGCAAGCAGCAGCTCGACCGCTCGGCGCTCCGCCGGGCCATGGGACTGCTCGACGCGGCGGGCTGGAAGATCGGGACCGACGGGCTGCGGCGCAATGCCAAGGGCGAGACGCTGAGCGTGGAATTCATCGACGATGGCTCCTCCTTCGCGCGGGTGCTCAATCCCTACGTTGTCAATCTGCGCCGGATCGGCGTCGATGCGCGGTTCGTCAGTGTCGATTCCGCCCAGATGCAGCAGCGCCAGGAAGATTTCGACTATGATATCATCCCGGGCCGGTTCGTGATGTCGATGAGCCCCTCGGTCGAACTGCGGCAACTCTATACCTCCGAGGCGGCGACGGCCAAGGGATCGGCCAATCTCTCCGGCATCTCCGATCCGGTGGTGGATGCGCTGGTCGAAAAGGTCATCGAGGCCAAATCGCGCGAGGAATTGACGGCCCGGGTCAAGGCGCTCGACCGCGTGCTGCGCTATGAACAGATCTGGGTGCCGAACTGGTACAGCGGCAAGTATCTCGTCGCCTATTGGGACATGTTCGGACAACCGCCCGAACAGCCGCCCTATTCCCGCGGCGATGCCTATTGGTGGCTGGATCAGGCCAAGTTTGGCAAGCTCCAGGCGGAAGGCGCCCTGCGCTGAGATGGGTGGCTATATCCTCCGCCGACTGCTGCTGATCGTCCCGACCCTCTTCGGGATCCTGCTCATCAATTTTGTCCTGACGCAATTCATGCCGGGCGGGCCGATCGAACAGATCATCGCCAAGCTCGAAGACCAGACCAGCGCGACCGACCGGATCTCGGGCGGGAACGACGCGGTCGGCGGCGGCGGCGACAGCGAATACCGCGGCGCGCAGGGCCTGCCGCCGGAATTCATCGCCGATCTGGAAAAACAGTTCGGCTTCGACAAACCGCCCCTGGAGCGGTTCCTGCTGATGGTGGGCAATTACCTCACCTTCAATTTCGGCGAGAGCTATTTCCGCTCGATCTCGGTCGTCGATCTGGTGCTGGAAAAGATGCCGGTCTCGATCACCATCGGGCTCTGGTCGACCCTGATCGCCTATCTGGTCTCGATCCCGCTCGGCATCCGCAAGGCGATCCGCGATGGCACCGGATTCGACACCTGGACCAGCGCCACCATCATCGTCGCCTATGCGATCCCGAGCTTTCTCTTTGCGATCCTTCTGCTCGTGCTCTTCGCCGGGGGCTCCTACTGGCAGATCTTTCCGCTCCGGGGCCTGACCTCCGACAATTGGGCGGAGCTGGGGCCGCTGGCCAAGGTCGGCGATTATCTGTGGCATATCGTGCTGCCGGTGACGGCCTCGACCATCGGCGCCTTTGCGACCACGACGCTCCTGACCAAGAATTCCTTCCTCGACGAGATCAAGAAACAATATGTCATCACCGCCCGCGCCAAGGGCCTGAGCGAGCGTCGGGTTCTCTATGGTCATGTGTTCCGCAATGCGATGCTGATCGTGATCGCGAGTTTTCCGGCGATCTTCATCAGCGTGTTCTTTGGCGGATCCCTGATCATCGAAACGATCTTCAGTCTCGACGGCCTCGGCCGGCTCGCTTATGAGAGCGCGATCCAGCGGGATTATCCGGTGGTGTTCGGGACGCTCTATGTGTTCGGGCTGCTCGGACTGCTGGTCGGCCTCCTGTCGGATCTCACCTATGTCTGGGTCGATCCGCGCATCGATTTCGAAAGCCGCGAGACGTGAAACTCAACGCCCTGCAACGCCGCCGCCTTGCAAATTTCAGGTCGAACCGCCGGGCCTTCTGGTCGCTCTGGATCTTTCTCGCGATCTTCCTCGTGACGCTCTTTGCCGAATTCGTGGCGAACGACCGCCCGATCCTGATCCGCTACCAGGACAGTTTCTATTTTCCGGTCTTCCGGTTCTATTCCGAGAAGGACTTCGGCGGTGAATTCGAGACCGAGGCGGAATATCATTCGCCCGAGGTGCGCTGCCTGATCCGGACCGGCGGGGTCGAGGCCTGTCTCGACGATCCGGACGGCATCTATCAGGAGGCGGTGACGACCGGCGCGGTCGCGGGCAAGCCGGTCGAGCACCCAGGCTGGATGCTCTGGCCCCCCGTCCCCTATAGCTTCAATACCATCAATTACGATGTGACGACCGCGCCCTCGCCGCCCGATGCCGCGCATTGGCTGGGGACCGACGACCAGACCCGGGACGTGGTGGCGCGGGTGATCTATGGGTTCCGGATCTCGGTCCTCTTCGCCCTGGTGGTGGCGGTGA
The DNA here is from genome assembly GCA_048594665.1 of Amaricoccus sp. Lineage (GTDB taxonomy): Bacteria > Pseudomonadota > Alphaproteobacteria > Rhodobacterales > Rhodobacteraceae > Amaricoccus. Next base: position 11,767 of record JBMDWT010000058.1, read on the forward strand.
TTTCGAGCGCGATCGGCGTGGTCGCGGGCGCCTGTCAGGGCTATTTCGGCGGATGGGTCGATCTGACCTTTCAGCGGATCGTCGAGATCTGGACGAACATGCCGAGCCTCTATGTGATCATCATCCTCAGCTCGATCTTCGTGATGAATTTCTGGCTCCTGACGCTGCTGATCGCCTTCTTCAGCTGGACGAGTCTGGTCGGGGTGGTGCGGGCCGAATTCCTGCGCGCGCGCAATTTCGAATATGTCAGGGCGGCGCGCGCCCTCGGGGTGCGCGACCGGACCATCATGTTCCGGCATCTGTTGCCCAATGCGATGGTGGCGACCCTGACGCTGATGCCCTTCCTGATCACCGGCGCGATCGGGGGCTTGGCCGCGCTCGATTTCCTTGGGCTCGGCCTGCCGCCCTCCTATCCCTCGCTGGGGGAACTGGCGCTTCAGGGCAAGAACCGGCTCAATGCGCCCTGGCTCGGTTTCACCGCCTTCTTTACCTTCTCGATCATGCTCTCGCTGCTGGTCTTCATCTTCGAAGGCGTGCGGGATGCCTTTGATCCGCGCAAGACGTTTAAATGAGGGCGGGGTGATGAAGGATACCGTGCGCTATCTCGACCCCCTGCTCTCGGTTCGCGACCTTCGGATCGGGTTTTCGCAAGGAGGCGCGCGGACCGAGGCCGTCCGGGGGGTGAGTTTCGAGCTCGCCGCCGGAGAGACGCTCGCCCTCGTCGGCGAGAGCGGATCGGGCAAGTCGGTCACGGCCCTGTCGACCGCGCGGCTCCTGCCCGAGAATGCCGGGATCAGCGGTCAGATCCGCTATCGCGGCACCGAGATGACCACCGCCGATGCCCGGACCCTTCTGCGGATCCGGGGCAATGACATCAGCTTCATCTTTCAGGAGCCGATGACGAGCCTCAATCCCCTGCACACCATCGCCCGCCAGATCGGCGAGAGCCTGGCGCTGCATCAGGGATTGACCGGGGCCAAGGCGCGGGCGCGTATCCTCGAGCTTCTGACCCAGGTCGGGATCAGGGACCCCGAAAGCCGGCTCGATGCCTATCCGCATCAATTGTCCGGCGGTCAGCGGCAGCGGGTGATGATCGCGATGGCGCTCGCCAATGGTCCCGACCTGTTGATCGCGGATGAACCCACCACCGCGCTCGATGTCACGATCCAGGCGCAGATCCTGACGCTGCTCGCTTCGATCCAGAAGGCGCAGGGGATGGGGATGCTGTTCATCACCCACAATCTCGGGATCGTGCGCCGGATCGCCGACCGGGTGGCGGTGATGAAATCGGGCGAGATCGTCGAGACCGGCCCCACCGACCGGATCTTTCGCGATCCCCGGCATCCCTATACCCGCGCCCTGCTCGCCGCCGAGCCGACCGGCGCTCCGGAACCGGTGCCGCCGGGGGCCGCGACCATCATCGAGACCCGGTCGCTGCGGGTCTGGTTCCCGATCAAGGCCGGGTTCCTGCGCAAGACCGTCGGCCATGTGAAGGCGGTGAACCAGGCGGAGATCGCGATCCGCGCGGGCGAAACCCTCGGGGTGGTGGGCGAGAGCGGATCGGGCAAGACCACGCTCGCGCTCGCGATCATGCGGCTGATCTCGTCCGAGGGGCGGATCGTGTTTCTGGGGCGCGATCTGCAGGGGTTGCGCAATCGCGCCTTGCGGCCGATCCGCGCCGACATGCAGATGGTGTTCCAGGATCCCTATGGCTCGCTCAGCCCGCGGATGACGATCGAGCAGATCGTGGCGGAGGGGCTCGGGGTGCATGGCCAGACCGGGGATCCGACGGAGCGGGTGGTGGCGATCCTGCGCGAGGTCGGGCTCGATCCCGAGACGCGCCATCGGTATCCGCATGAATTCTCCGGCGGGCAGCGCCAGAGGATCGCGATTGCCCGGGCGATGATCCTGCAACCGAGGCTGGTCGTGCTGGACGAGCCGACCTCGGCGCTCGACATGACGGTTCAGGTTCAGATCGTCGAGCTGTTGCGGCGGTTGCAGGCGAAATACGGGCTGGCCTATCTGTTCGTGAGCCATGACCTCAGGGTCGTGCGGGCGCTCTCGCACAAGATCCTGGTGATGCGGAATGGCGATGTCGTCGAGGCGGGCGACAGTGCCGCGATCTTCGATCATCCGCGGACGGACTATACCCGCGCGTTGCTGGCGGCGGCGCTCGATCTCGAGGTCGCCGCCGGATAGGTCATTTGGGGAAGAGATAGGTCACGACCAGCCGGGCGCCCCAATCCTTGGGACCGCCGTCCGGGGCCTCCGCCCAATAGCGCACCCCTCCGCCGATCTGGACCGGGCGGCCGCCGATCTTGAAGATCTGCGCGACCATCGCATTGATCGGCACCGACCATTGATGCTGCTCCCAGTCGTAGGTCGATTCGGTGTTGAGGGTGAAGGAGGTCGCCCTGGGGGTCGTATAGCTCAGGAATGGCTGGACATAGCTCGCATTGATATCGGGGTTGGAGCTGTTGCCGGTCACCGACCAGAGGTGATTGGCCAGAATGCCCGCCGTCCAGGGCCCGGACTGCCGGAGGGCGACGCCGGTGACCCCCGCCCCCCACTGGTGGCTGGCGATGCCGTCCGTCGCGGTCGGGACCAGAAAAGCGGGTCCGACGCCCCAGATCACGCCCGCCGCGGTCGGTGCCTTGGGCGAGAAGAAGAAGCTCTGCGTGGTGGTGCCCAGTCCGAACTGGGATCCCTCTCCGGGGATGACGTCGTTCTGGCTGATGACCGGCAGGATGGTGCGTGAGATCAGGTTCCAGTTCTCGCTGATCGAGATCGGGATGACCGGCTGGATGTTGATAAAGGACTGATCGCCGTTTCCATCGATGAAGCCGCTGTTGTAATTGTACTGGAACGGGACGCTGATCAGGTTTGCGACCGGATTGGCCAGCTCCTTCGCCAGATTCGTTTCTGATTGCGCAAAGACGGCGGTGGGAAGAACCAGCCCGAGAACAGCCAGTTTCATTACGTTCGATATCATATCATTCCCCTCCTGCTCTCCCTGAAACTCTAAAACCGATTTCCTTCCGACGTTATTGAAAAAAGCCGCGGTCATGATCCGCGGCTCTCCCCTGTAGGATCATTGCAACAGGGTCGGGGGATGTCCGAAAGGCGATCCGGCTGGACGTCGCCTTGGGGCGCGCAATCTGTCTGATCCCCCTCCGGTCGGAGTGTGCCTCAGTCGACGCGGACGACCTTTGGCGGCTGCCAGTCCCCCTTCAAGGCGGCCTCCTCGGGCCAGTAGAGGCGCATCACCAGATAGATCGGACCATCCGGCGCCGGCAGCCAGTTCGCCTTCTGGTCCGGATCGACCGGCGCGTCCTTCTGGATATAGAGCGTCAGGGATCCGTCGGCGTTGGGCTTCAACTCCGGCAGCATCGGCGAATTGATCAGATAACGGTCGATCGGATTCCTCACCAGAAGCTGGGTCTTGCCGTCATACATCGTCACCGACCAGAAGGCCTTGACCGGCGGCAGGCCGTCCTTCGGGAAAGTGATCGTATAACGATGGTTTGATCCATCCAGCGGCTGACCCTCCGAATCGACCCGGGTCATCGGATAAAGCGCCTCGACCGCGTCATTCCCGAAGATCCCCGCCTTGGCGGCGGCGGCGCGCATCAGATAATCGTCCTTGAGATCCGCGCGCGAGCCAAAGGCGTTCACCACGACGGACCAGCCGTTTTCCATCCGGCCGCCCTCGCCCGCATGATCCTCGATCAGCAGGGACGCGCTCTTGCCCGCCTCCAGAAGCGCCTTTTCCTGATCGGGGGTGTAGGAATCGAGCGGAAAGGGCTTGCCCGGCTCGATCCCGAGTTCGGCGAATTTGGCGCGGAGCGGGAGTTCGACCGCCGCCGTGCCGACGGCGGGGCCGAATTGCAGCAGGAAGTTGAGATAGTTCAACGGATTCTTCTGGACATCGGCGGAATTGACCGGCGGCCAGTCGATGGCCGGGGCGGCGGGCGGCGCGGGCTGTTTCAGGAAGGCGGACAAGGGTTCGACGACATATTTTGCCTGGATTTTCTGGACATTCGGCATGTCGGCGGCGTTGAACAATTGCGTACGATAGATCCCGAAGACGAACTGCGTTTCGGACTGGAAGACCTCCGCGATGCCTTCGGGCTTGTCGCCGGTCCAGTCCGGTCCCGCCACCGCGTAGCAGCCTGCGCCATTGCCGGTGGCCCGGCTGCCGATATAGGCGAAATTGTAAGTATAGAGCGAGGTAAGCTGAATTGAATAATACCGCCCGGCCTCGACCTCGGGGACACAGAGCACCATCGGTTCCGCCCGCAGATCCAGCACCGCGAAGGAATAGGGCGTATCGCTGTTCGGCGTGACCACGGCGGTATCCGCGGGCGTGAACACCCGCGCTTCGTTGAATATCTGATTGAGAGGCGCCTTGTACTGGCCGGAGTTCCTGTTCAGCGAAAACGCGTCCAGGACACCATAGGCCATCACCATCGGATAGGCGTAGATCAATGCCTTCTGGGCCAGGGGTTCGATCTGCTCCGGGGTCAGGGCGATCTCCGCCCGGCCCTGTCCCGCCAGCGCCCCGACCAGGGCGCAGGTCAGTGCAAGCTTCTTCAATGCCATCTTTTCCCCCGGACAGCTGTGTTTGGCGCGAACCATACAACCGCGGCGACGGGGGGCAAGCCCCGGGATCGCGGGAAGGATCGGCGCCGGGACAGGAACGGTCAGGCCGGGACGGAGCCCCGCGAGGTCACGTCGCGGGTCCGCTTGACGCCCTCGGCGATCACCACGCGCATCGCCGCGCGGGCGGCGTACTGGTCGCCGGCCCCGATCGCATCGACCACCGCGCCATGGCGGGCGACGGTGGTCGCATGAAGCTCGGAATTGGGCAGGGGCGAGCTGATCGTGAAGGTGATGGCCAGGGCGACCTCGATCACCGAGCTGAACGACCGCATCAGGGGATTGCCCGAGGCTTCCGCGACGGCGAGGTGAAAGCGCAAATCCCATTCGACGAATTCGACCGGCGACGAGCGCGAACTGCCCATCATCTCGACGCAGTCATGCAGCCGGATCAGATGCTCCTCGGATCTGCGCACCGCCGCCAGCGCCGCCGCTTCCGGCTCGAACATGAAGCGCATTTCCGACAGGTTCGCCAGGAATTCGGCGTCGACCCCGCTTTCGGCGCACCAATAGAGCACATCCGAATCGAACAGGTTCCAATATTGCCGCCCCATCACCTTGGTGCCGACCTTGGTCTTGGCCTGGACCAGACCCTTGGCCGCGAGCACCTTCAGCGCCTCGCGCAGCACGGTGCGTGAGACGCTCAACTGCCGCAGCAGTTCCAGATCACCGGGCAGGATCGAATTTTCGGGAAACTCGCCGCTGACGATGCCCAACCCCAGCTTTCGCAGCACATGGTCATGCTGGGAGGTCGTCTGGCGCGAGGCCAGGCGGGGATGCTGACCAAAGGGAAGACGGATCAATTTAGTCGAGTTCAACGAGACATCTCCCCCCGCGACCGGACGAACCGGAAGGTCCGCCGGGCCGCCCGGCCTGTGACAATGTCCGGAGTGGAATGCGACCGGAATCCCATGTCAACTGGCAGGTTCCCGCTCTCCGGGCCTGGGACCGTCACCGTCCTGCCCTCTGGAAGCGGCGCGCGGTCGCACGGGCCGGTGTTTCCCGCTCGCCGCATCTGAATTTACGCGATTCCGGGATCATCGAATGAGTCCCCCTCGGTTGGAAATCGTTTCAAGGGCGCGAGGGCCGGATCGTCTGTCAGGACCATGGTCATCCGCTCGCCCCCGCGGCCCGACTCGGGCCCTGTCCCCTCATACCACGGTTCAAATCAAAAATATGATTAAAGGCAAAAAATCATACTTTTAAGAAGCCCGTCGCCATGCTACGAGAGTCCCGGGACAGAAGCGCCGCCTCGGAGATGGCGCGGATGAGGGGGGAGGCCGAAGCGCCATGATCGGGTTGACGCAACCACGGGCCCCCTGGGCCTTGTTCCCGGGCCGCCAGGCATGAGCGGGTTTGCCATCGGTGTGGATTATGGCACCAACTCCGTTCGTGCCCTTGTCGTGCGCTGCGAGGATGGCGCGGAATTCGGCAGCGCGGTCTTTCAGTATCCCTCGGGCACGGCGGGCGTTCTGCTCGATCCCGAGGATCATCTTCTGGCCCGGCAGCATCCGGGCGATTACCTGCTCGGGCTGGAGGAAAGCGTCCGGGGCGCGCTGGCCGAGGCGGCGACGCGGCCAGGCTTCGCCGCCGGGGATGTCGTGGGCATCGGGGTGGACAGCACGGGGTCGAGCCCGCTTCCCGTCGACCGGAACAATGTCGCCCTCGGGGTGATGCCTGAATGGCGGTCCCATCCGGCGGCGCAATGCTGGCTCTGGAAGGACCATACCAGCTGGCGCGAGGCGCGACGGATCACCGAGGCCGCCGCCGCCTCCCGGCCCCGGTATATCGCCAGATGCGGCGGCACCTATTCGTCGGAATGGTGGTGGGCCAAGATCTGGCATTGCCGCGCGGTGGCGCCGGAGGTGTTCGAGGCGGCCTGGTCCTGGGTGGAACTCGCGGACTGGATCCCCTCGGTGCTGGCCGGGGTGCGCGATCCGCGTGCGATCAAACGCGGCGTCTGCGCCGCCGGGCACAAGGCGCTCTATGCCGCCGACTGGGGCGGGCTTCCGGACAAGGCATTCCTCGCATCGCTCGATCCCGCGCTGGCCGACCTGCGCGACCGGCTCTATGAGATGGCTTATGACGCCTCGGAACCGGCGGGCAGCCTCTGTGCCGAATGGGCGGAGAAGCTCGGCCTGCCGCGGGGCATCCCGATCGCGATCGGGGAATTCGACGTGCATTACGGCGCGATCGGCTGTGACGTGGCCGAAGGGACGCTCGTCAAGGTGATCGGCACTTCGACCTGCGACTGCGGCGTCGTCTCGGCCGCGACGGAGGTCGCCGACATTCCCGGCATCTGCGGGATCGTCAAAGGCGCCATCCTGCCGGGCTATTACGGGATCGAGGCCGGTCAGTCGGCGGTCGGCGATATCTTCAAATGGTGGGTCGAGACCGTCCTCGGAGGCGACGCCGCGCTGCATGCCACCCTGACCGAGGAGGCGGCGCGGGCCCGGCCGGGGCAATCGGGGCTTCTGGCGCTCGACTGGAACAATGGCAACCGCACGATCCTGGTCGATCAACTGCTGACCGGGGTGATCCTCGGCCAGACGCTTTATACCTCGCGCGCGGAGATTTATCGCGCCCTGATCGAGGCGACCGCCTTCGGGGCGCGGGCCATCATCGAGCGTCTGGTGGACTATGGCGTGCCGATCGAGCGCGTCGTCTGCGCGGGCGGGATCGCCGAGAAGAACCCGCTCCTGATGTCGATCTATGCCGACGTGACCGGGCGGGCGATGCATGTCGCGGGTTCCAGCCAGACCTGCGCGCTCGGCGCCGCGATCTCGGCCGCGGTCCTGGCCGGAGCCCATGCGGGATTCGCGGAGGCGCAGGCCGCCATGACTTCGCGGCGTCCGGAGGTCTATGAGCCCGATCCCGTCGCCCAGGAGGTCTACGACCGGCTCTACGGCCTCTATCGCACCCTCCATGACGGTTTCGGCGGCGTGGATCGCGCGGTCGATCTCTCGCAGGTCATGAAGCAGCTGCTCGAAATCAAGGCGGAGGCGAACGCCGCCCCGAGCGAACCGGACGGTCGGTCCGCGGCCGCCGCGCAACAATGAGAAATGACATGATCCAACTGGCCACTCCCGAGATCTGGTTTGTCTGCGGCTCTCAACATCTCTATGGACCCGAAACGCTTGCGCAGGTCTCGGACCATGCGCAAAGGATGGCGGCGGCCCTGGGGGAGTCCGAGGCGCTCTCGCTGCCGGTCGTGTTCAAGCCGGTGGTCAAGACGCCCGAGGAGATCGCCGACCTCTGCACCGCCGCCAATGCCAGCCCCGATTGCGCTGGCCTGATCCTCTGGATGCATACCTTCTCGCCCTCCAAGATGTGGATCCGCGGCCTCAACATCCTGTCCAAGCCGTTCCTGCACCTGCACACCCAATATGATCGCGCCCTGCCCTGGGAGTCGATCGACATGGATTTCATGAACCTGAACCAGTCGGCGCATGGCGACCGCGAGGCGGGCTTCATCCACACCCGCATGCGTCTCGGTCGAAAGGTCGTCGCGGGCCATTGGTCGGACCCAGGCGTACAGAAGCGCATCGATGGCTGGATGCGCGCGGTCCGGGCCTGGCACGACTGGCAGGGGGCGCGCTTCTGCCGGTTCGGCGACAATATGCGGCAGGTGGCGGTCACCGAGGGCGACAAGGTCGCCGCCGAGATGAAGTTCGGCTTCTCGACCGACGGCTATGGCATCGGCGATCTGGTCGCCCATGTGAACGCGGTCGGGGAGGCGGATCTGGATCGGCTGCTCGCGGAGTATGACGAACTCTATGACCTGGCCGGTGAACTGCGGGCCGGGGGGGGGCGCCGCGACTCGCTCGTCTATGGCGCGCGGCTGGAACTCGGGATGCGGAGCTTCCTGACCGAGGGCGGGTTCAAGGGGTTCACCACCACCTTCGAGGATCTGCATGGATTGCGCCAGTTGCCCGGCCTCGCGCCGCAGCGCCTGATGGCCGAGGGCTATGGCTTCGCGGGCGAGGGCGACTGGAAGACGGCGGCGCTGGTGCGTGCGCTCAAGGTGATGGCCGCGGGCCTGCCGGGGGGCACCTCCTTCATGGAGGATTACACCTATGACCTGTCTCCCGGCAACGAGCGGGTGCTGGGCGCGCATATGCTCGAAATCTGTCCCACCATCGCGGCGGACCGGCCCAGGGTCGAGGCGCATCCGCTCGGGATCGGCGGCAAGGAGGATCCGGTGCGCCTGGTCTTCGAGGGCAAGGCGGGCCGCGCGCTCAATGCCTCGCTGATCGATCTCGGCAACCGCTTCCGCCTGATCGTCAACGAGGTGGACGCGGTCGAGCCCCCCGCCCTGCCCCGGCTGCCGGTCGCGCGCGCGGTCTGGACCTGCCGCCCCGACTTCGCCACCGCCTGCGAGAGCTGGATCCTCGCCGGGGGCGCGCATCACACCGCCTACAGCCTGAGCGTCACCACCGAAATGCTGGAGGATTTCGCCACCATCGCCGGGATCGAAATGGTGGTGATCGATGCCGAAACAACGCCGCGGGCTTTCGGGCGCGAGCTGCGGGACAATGAGATCTATTACCATTTCGCCCAAGGGATCCGGGCGTGAAGCGCGGAGCGGACAGATGTTGACGGAATTGAAGCGCGAAGCCCTCGAAGCCAATATGGCGCTTCCCGGACATGGCCTGATCAATCTCACCTTCGGCAATGCCAGCGCCATCGACCGCGCCCGCGGCATCTTTGCGATCAAGCCGAGCGGCGTGGATTACGCGGCCCTCAGGGTCGAGGATATGGTGCTGGTCGATCTCGACGGGGCGAAGGTCGAGGGCGATCTCAACCCCTCCTCCGACACACCGACCCATCGCCGGCTGTTCCAGGCCTTCGAGCATATCGGCGGCGTGGTCCATACCCATTCCTCGCATGCGACTGCCTTCGCGCAGGCGGGCCGACCGATCCCGATCCTGGGCACGACCCACGCCGACTATTTTCCCGAGGACATTCCCGTCACCCGCAAGATGACGCCGGCGGAGATTGCCACGAACTATGAATGGGAAACCGCCAATGTGATCCTGGAACGGTTCCGGGATCTCGATCCGGTGGATTTTCCGGGCGTGCTGGTCAACCGGCATGCTCCTTTCACCTGGGGGACAACGGTCGCCAAGGCCGTCGAGGCGGCGGTCGCGGTCGAATGCATCGCCGACATCGCGCTGATGTCCCTCCGGCTCGTACCGGATCTGACCCGGATCGAGACCGAGCTGCGCGACAAGCATTTCAAGCGCAAGCACGGTCCGGATGCCTATTACGGGCAGCGGTCCGGCTGAGGACGGCCCCCCGGCCGTCTCCGCGGTCGAGACGACGGGAGTGTATCGGTACCGAGTGAAGCCGAAGCGGGGGGCCGGACGCCATACCGGCCCTTCGAGAACGATCGAGGGCGCAAGACCCTTCAAACCCATGGGAGCGACTAGATGAAACTGACCCAATCGCTGATCGGCGCGGCCCTGCTCGCCTCGACCGCTCTTCTGTCCGGAACCGCCTTTGCCCAGACGGTGGGCTTCTCGCAGATCGGCTCGGAATCCGGCTGGCGCGCCGCCGAGACCACGGTCACCAAGCAGGAAGCCGAAAAACGCGGCATCGACCTCAAATTCTCCGACGCCCAGCAGAAGCAGGAAAACCAGATCAAGGCCTTGAAATCCTTCATCGCGCAAGGGGTCGATGCGATCTTCGTGGCGCCCGTCGTCGCGACCGGCTGGGACTCGGTTCTGGGCGAGGCCAAGGAAGCCGAGATCCCGGTCATCCTGCTCGACCGCACGGTGGATGCGCCGAAGGATCTCTATCTGACGGCGGTCACCTCGGATCTGGTCCATGAAGGCAATGTCGCCGGAACCTGGCTGGTCGGCGCCGTGGGCGACAAGGAATGCAATGTGGTGCAGCTGGAAGGCACCACCGGCTCCTCTCCCGCCATCGACCGCAAGAAAGGCTTCGAGGAAGCCATCGCGGCTCATCCGAACATCAAGGTCATCCGCAGCCAGACCGGGGATTTCACCCGCGCCAAGGGCAAGGAGGTCATGGAGAGCTTTCTGAAGGCGGAGAATGGCGGCAAGAATATCTGCGCCCTCTATGCCCATAACGACGACATGGCGGTCGGGGCGATCCAGGCGATCAAGGAAGCGGGCCTGAAGCCCGGCACCGACATCCTCGTGGTCTCGATCGACGCGGTTCCGGACATCTTCCTCGCCATGGCGGCGGGCGAGGCCAATGCGACGGTGGAACTGACCCCAAACATGGCGGGCCCGGCCTTCGATGCGCTGGCGGCCTATCTGAAGGACGGCACGGTGCCGCCGAAGTGGATCCAGACCGAGTCCAAACTCTATACCCAGGCCGACGATCCGAAGGCGGTCTATGAGCAGAAGAAGAACCTCGGTTACTGAGCCCCCTGGGGCGCGCGCACCCCGCGCGCCCTGCCCCGCGCGCCCCTGTCATCGGAGCCAGACGTGCCCCAGGATTCCCCTCTGCTCACCGCCCGCGGCCTGACAAAGACCTTTCCCGGGACACGGGCGCTCGATCGGGTCGATTTCACCCTCTCCGCGGGCGAGGTCCATGCGCTGCTCGGCGAGAATGGCGCGGGCAAGTCGACCCTGATCAAATGCCTGACCGGCGCCTATCGCCGGGACCAGGGCGTCCTGCGTTTGAACGGCGCCGAGATCGATCCCCGCGATACGATGGAAGCGCAGGATCTGGGGATCGGCACGGTCTATCAGGAGGTCAATCTGCTGCCGAACCTGACGGTGGCGGAGAATCTCACGCTCGGCCGCCAGCCCCGGCGCTGGGGTCTCGTCTCCGGTCACCGCATGCGGGCGATGGCCGAGGAGATCCTCGCGCCCTATGGCCTCGATATCGAGGTCGGCCGCGCGCTCGACAGCTATTCCGTGGCGATCCAGCAGATCATCGCCATCGCCCGGGCGGTCTCGCTCTCGGGCAAGGTCCTGATCCTCGACGAGCCGACCGCCAGTCTCGACCGGCGCGAGGTCGAGATGCTGTTCAACGTGGTGCGCGACCTCAGGGCGCGGGGCCTCGGGATCATCTTCATCTCGCATTTCCTCGGCCAGGTCTTCGAGATTTCCGACCGGATCACCGTTCTGCGCAACGGGCGACTGGTGGGTTCGGTGCCGGTCGCGGGCCTCGACCGGATCTCGCTTATCAACATGATGCTGGGCCGCGAACTGGAGGCGGAGGTGCTCTCCGGCGGAGCCAAGGCCGCGCCGGCTGGCAAGCCCTTTCTCGCCGTGTCGCGGTTCGGCCGGAAGAATGTCATCGAGCCCTTCGATCTGGAGGTTGTCCCGGGCGAGGTCGTCGGCGTCGCGGGCCTGCTCGGGTCGGGCCGGACCGAGACCGCCGAGACCCTGTTCGGCGCAGCCCCCGCCGACAGCGGCGCCTTGACGCTGAATGGGGCGCCGGTCACGATCAAATCCCCCCGCGATGCGATCGCCCATGGTTTCGGCTTCTGTCCCGAGGATCGCAAGACCGACGGCATCATCGCCGACCTCTCGATCCGCGAGAACATCGTCCTGGCGGCCCAGGCCCGTCGCGGCTGGTCCCGGCCCATCTCGCGGAGCGAACAGGAGGCGCTCGCCGACGATTATATCCGCCGCCTCGATATCCGGACGTCGGACGCGGAAAAACCCATCGGCCTGTTGTCGGGGGGCAATCAGCAGAAGGTCATCCTCGCCCGCTGGCTGGCCACCCATCCGAAATTCCTGATCCTGGACGAGCCCACGCGGGGCATCGACGTCGGCGCCCATGCCGAGATCATCCGGCTGATCGAGCATCTGTGCGCGGAAGGGATGGCATTGCTCGTCATTTCCTCCGAACTGGAGGAACTGGTGGTCTATAGTCACCGGGTCATCGTCGTCCGGGACCGCGCCCATGTCGCCGAACTGACCGGCGCCGCGATCACCGTCGATGGCATCGTCGCGGCGATCGCGGGCGATCAGGGAGCGGCGGCATGACCCTGCGCCGGATCCTGCCGCAGCTTCTGACGCTGGCGGTCGTTCTTGTCCTGATCTCGATCGTCTTCCCCGGTTTCTTTTAGATCCGGGTCGCCAATGGCCGGTTCGTCGGCAGTCCGATCGATATCCTCAATCGCGGGGCGCCGGTCGCGATCCTGGCCATCGGCATGACGCTGGTGATCGCGACCCGGGGCATCGATCTCTCGGTGGGCGCGGTCATGGCGATCTGCGGGGCGACGGCCGCGGCCTGCGTCCAGTCCGGTCAGCCGGCGGGGATCGCCATTGTGTTCGCGCTGGGGGTCGGGCTTCTCTGCGGGCTCTGGAACGGGTTCCTGGTCAGCCTGCTTGGCATCCAGCCCATCGTCGCCACCCTGATCCTGATGGTGGCGGGGCGCGGCATCGCCCAGTTGATCACCGGCGGGACCATCCTCACCTTCTCCGATCCCGGCCTGATCTTCTTTGGCAGCGGGATTTTCCTCGGCATTCCCATGCCGGTCATCCTCTGGCTTCTGCTGGCGCTTGTCGCAACCCTCGTGGTCCGGCGCACGGCGCTCGGCCTCCTGATCGAGGCGGTGGGGGTGAATGCGCGCGCCAGCGCCATCGCCGGGGTCAATGCCCGCGCGCTGACCGTCGCCGTCTATGCCGTGTCCGGCCTCTGCGCCGCGGCGGCGGGCGTGATCGTCGCCGCCGATATCCGCGGCGCGGATGCGAACAACGCGGGCCTGTGGCTCGAACTCGATGCGATCCTCGCCGTGGTCATCGGGGGCAATTCCCTGCTCGGGGGGCGGTTCTCGATCGTCGCCTCCCTGATCGGGGCGATGGTGATCCAGTCGGTCAATACCGGCATCCTGCTCTCGGGCTTTCCCTCCGAATTCAACCTCGTCATCAAGGCCTGCGTCATCCTCGTCATCCTGGTGCTGCAATCGCCAAACGCCCCGCCGCTCCGCCTTCCGCGCCGCGCCGATCGTGAACCCGCGCCCGCCCCGGTTCAGGAGCACACCAAATCATGAACGCCCGCTTCTTTCCCCTGCTGGCCACCCTGGCCATACTGATCCTCGCCTATTTCCTGGCCTGGACACAGTTTCCCGCGATCCTCTCCACCCGCGTGATCGGCAATCTGCTGACCGACAACGCCTTCCTCGGGATCGCGGCGGTGGGCATGACGATCGTGATTCTCTCGGGCGGGATCGACCTGTCCATCGGCTCCGTGATCGCCTTTTCCGGAGTCTTCATCGCCGTCATGCTCCGGGACACCGGCCTACACCCGCTCGTGGTCTTTGCGATGCTGCTCCTGTTGACCACGTTGTTCGGCGCGGCGATGGGCGGGATCATCCATATCCTCGACATGCCGCCCTTCATCGTCACGCTCGCGGGCATGTTCCTGGCGCGCGGCCTCGCCTATGTGCTCTCGATCGATTCCGTGCCGATCACGCATCCCTTCTATGAAACCTTGTCGAGCCTCTATTACCTGATGCCGGGCAAGGGCCGCCTGACCCTGATCGGCGGACTGATGATCGCCACCTTCATCCTCGGCATGCTGATCGCGCACCGCACCCGGTTCGGCACCAATATCTATGCGATCGGCGGAGGGCGGGCCACGGCCCGCCTGATGGGCGTCCCCATCGCCCGGACCACGATCGGCATCTATGCGCTGTCGGGCTTTCTCGCGGGCCTGTCGGGGATCGTCTTCTCGATCTACACCTCGGCGGGCTATTCGCTTGCAACGGTCGGCGTCGAACTGGACGCCATCGCGGCGGTGGTGATCGGTGGCACGCTCCTCTCCGGCGGCGCCGGCTATGTCGCGGGCACCTTCATCGGCGTGCTGATCATGGGACTGATCCAGACCTACATCACCTTCGATGGCACCTTGTCGAGCTGGTGGACGAAGATCGTGATCGGATTGATGCTCTTCGCCTTCATCCTGCTCCAGAAGGGGCTGGTCTGGCTGTCGGAACGCAAGACCCTCGCCGCCCGGGCCAGCGCCCCCTGATCCGCCCGGAGTGGTCCGCCGCGATTGTTCAATCGGCAGGCGGTTCCACGCGGCCGGAAACCGCCCTATCGCCGCCGATATTTCGCATCCAGTGCGTCGATTGCCTCGACATTGCCGGCGGAACGGCCCCGGGGATCGAAGGCACAGGCGAGATAGGCCTCGGCAATGGATTTCGCGAGTTCGGTTCCGATCACGCGCGCGCCCATCGTGATGATCTGGGCATTGTTCGACAGGGCGGCGCGCTCGGCGGAATAGGTGTCATGCGTCTGGGCCGCGCGAATGCCGGGCACCTTGTTGGCCGAGAGGCAGACGCCGATCCCGGTTCCACAGACAAGGATCGCGCGATCGTAGGTCCCCTCCAGAACCCCGGTCGCCACGCGTTCGGCGAGGTTGGCATAAGTGCTTTCCGACCCCTCGGGTGGAGTGCTGACCTCGGATATCTGGAAACCATCCCGGGCGGCGAGATGATCGGCGAGCACCCGGGCCAGTCCGACGCCGGCACTGTCCCCCGCGATTGCGATTTTCATGAGTATTTCCTCCCGGTTGATTTGCAGGACCGTCCTCTTCGGGACAGTTTTCAGATCCGCCCCTCCGGGGCATCTTTCAGGACCGCCCCTCCGGAACAGTTTTCAGAGCCGCCCTCTCCGGGACATCTTTCAGATCTGCCCCTTCCGGGGCAAGACCCCGGCGCACCGCCGCAGGATGTCGAGATAGCCTTCGACAGTCCAGGCCGAACGTCCGATGAACAGCCCGTCGATGTTCGGACAGGCGATGAGTTCGGCGCAGTTGCCGGGGTTGACGCTGCCGCCATAGAGGCAGGGAATACGCCGGCCCAGACACCGCTCGGCCGTGTCGATGATGCGCGCCTGACGCGCGTCCGCGTATTCGGCGGAGGCGGGTGTCCCCCCTTCCCCGATGGCCCAGACGGGTTCATAGGCGATCAATACCGGTGCCGGGCTCCGGTCGAGGCGCCCGAGGGCGGCCTCGACCTGGCGCCCGAGCACCGTGTCCGATTGACCCGCGGCCTTTTCCTCGGCGGTCTCTCCGATGCAGATCAGCGGAATCAGCCCATGCCGTACCGCCGCCGCGACCTTCCATCCGACGGTTTCATCCGTCTCGCCGAAATGGGCGCGGCGTTCGGAATGGCCAAGCTCCACGATCCCCGCGCCGCACTCCACCAGCATCGGCGGTGAAATCTCGCCGGTCCAGGCGCCCGCGTCGGCCCAGTGCATGTTCTGCGCCCCCACCAGCACATCGCTCCCGGCGAGATGGCCCGCGACCTCCGCGAGGGCGGTGAAGGGGGGGATGACAAACCGCTGGATACCCTCCGGCGCGGGAACCGCGCGCAGACGCTCCACAAAGGCCCGGGCCTCCGCGCGGGTCTTGTTCATCTTCCAGCTTGTGCCGATCCAGACCGGTTGATCCGCGGCCATGGGTTACGCCTCCTCGGCGAAATGGAGCTTGATCCCCGACTGACGCAGCGCTTCCGCCTTTTCCCTGGGCAGCTCCTCGGTCGTGACCACGCCGTCGAAAACGCTCAGATCGGTCAGAAGATGCAGGGCCATGCGGCCGAATTTCTGGTGGTCCGCCATGAGATAGCGTCGGCCGGCGGAGGAGATCATCCGGCGCTTGACCTCCAGCACCTCCTGGTCCTGGTGGAAGGCGGTCCGTCCATCGATCGCGGAACTCGAGAGCAGGCAGATGTCCGCCCTGAGCCCCGACAGTGCCTTTTCGGTCAGGACGCCAAAGAAGCCATTGAACTTCTTGGAATAGGTCCCGCCGAGCGAGAGGAGATTGATACCCGCGAGGCCGGAAAGATCGGTGATGATGGCAAAATTGTTGGTAATGACCGTCAATGGCCGACGCTCGACCAGATAGGGGACGATCATCTGCGAGGTGGATCCATCGTCGATCATGACGCTGTTTCCAGGCTCGATGAAGGCGGCGGCGCGCTTGGCAATGCGGCCTTTTTCTTCCGCGGCGAGCCTCGTCCGGTATCGAAAATCACTCTCGAACTGGCCGCTTGCCTCGATGGTCGCGCCACCGCGCACCTTGCGCAGCAGACCTTCCGCTTCCAGATCGTCCAGATCCCGATGGATGGTCATCTTGGAAACGGCGAAACGCTGGGCCAATTCCTCGAGGGTCAGTGACCCCGCCTCGATCAGCATCTCGACAATTTCCTGGCGCCGATCTTCCTGCTTCACCCGGTCCTCACTCAACATCCTGTCCGGATCCTGATTAGCACCGCCCGCGCATATTACAACATACGTTAAGTTATTTTGAGAGTTTGCTTTGTGACATACCTCTTTCGACCGCCGGTCGGGCCCGGCCCGGGGATCCGCGCGGGCCTGGCCGGGGTCGGAAGGTTTGGCCGAATGCCCGTCCTCAGGCCCCGCGGCGGCGTTCCCAGGCAAAGGCGAACGCGGCGGATACCGCGGCCAGGGCAGCCAATCCAGACGATGCGTTGATCTCAGGCACATTGGCGACAGGTGTGCCCGGGGTCCCGCCGCCATGCGGCACCGCGCAGGCGAGGCTGAAACCCAGGGAGCACCAGAAAGCATTCCAGTCGGAGGCGGGATCGGATCCGGTCCCCGCGACCGCCGGAGAGAGAGTTGCGCCAAGCAGGAAAGCCGTCACCGCCAGAGCGCGGGTTGATTCATACAAGCTCATGATTTCTCCTCATAACATTCAGCGCACTATGAGGAGAAACCGCGGCCGGAACCACTCTCGGATTCATTTTTGGTTAAGTCTACTCAATTACAACATATTGTTTTTTAATATTTTTATTCATTAACGATACAGAGGTTTCCATTTCCCGCGAAGCAGCTGGAGCGGGAACCCGAGGGCCGGATTTTCCGCAACATCGCAGGGGGGAGAGAAACCGGCTTGACCGGTCCAGCAATCTGTGAAATTTTTTGCTCAAGCTGATAAAAATATCAGGTCAAAAAATGCCAGGGTCGGGAACAGCCATAGTCCGGGATGACGACGCCAGTCTCGTCACACGCGCCGCGTGGCTCCATTACGTGGGGGGCTTGACACAGGCGGATGTGGCGAAACGGCTCGGTCTCACCAGCCTCAAGGCGCATCGGCTGATCACCCGGGCCAATCAGGATGGCATCGTCAAGGTTCATATCGATGGCGCCGTGTCGGAGTGCGTGGCGCTCGAAAACGCCCTGCTGCGACGGTTCGAGCTTGAGTATTGCGAAGTCGTGCCGCGGTTCGATTTCGACGATCTGCCCCTCCGGGCGCTGGGCATCGCCGGCGCGCAATTCCTGCGGCGCGAGATCGAGCGGGGGTCCGAGGCACCGGTCGGGGTGGGCCACGGACGCACCCTGGCCGCCTGTGTCGATTGCCTGCCCCGGACCGCGGCGCAGGGCATGCGGTTCGTCTCGCTGCTCGGCGGACTGACGCGCAAATTCTCCGCCAATCCGCATGACGTCATTCACCGGCTCGCCGAGCGGACCGGAGCCGAGGCCTATGTGATGCCCGTGCCGATGTTCGCCAATACCGTGGAGGATCGCGCGGTGCTTTACGGCCAGAAGGGCGTGGCCGAGGTCTTCGAACTGGCCCGGAGCGCGGAGCTGTTCTTTGCCGGGATCGGAACCGTCGAACGGGAGGCCTCGCTCGTCGCGACCGGCATGGTCGAAAAGTCCGAAATGGATGAGATCAAGGGCCTCGGCGGGGTCGGCGAACTGCTGGGTCATTTCTTTGACGAGCGCGGACAGACCGTCGAATGCTCGCTGACCAACCGGGCCTTGTCGCTCGCACGGGCGGATCTCGACAACCGCAGGATCGTCGCCGTCGCGGGGGGCGCGATCAAGGTCCCGGCCATCGTTTCGGTTTTGCGGAGCGGGACCCTGAGCGGTCTCATCACCGAGGAAGGAACAGCGCAGGCGCTGATCAAGCACTGACCGGTCGGGGAGCCGCTCAGAACGCCAACAACACCACCCCACGGAGGAGGAAACGATGCACGAAAAGGAAATGGATCTCGTCTCCGCGTTTCTGCGCGGCCAGGTCGATCGCCGCGGGCTGATCAAGGGCCTCGGCGCGCTTGGAGTCACCGCCGCCGCGGCCGGCACCCTGCTCAATCTCGGGGCCACCCGCGCGCTCGCCGCCGATTTCGACTGGCAGGCGCACAAGGGCAAGAGCGTGAAGCTCCTGCTGAACAAGCATCCCTATGCCGATGCGATGATCGCCAATATCCAGGCGTTCAAGGATCTGACCGGGATGGAGGTCACCTATGACGTCTTTCCCGAGGATGTCTATTTCGACAAGGTGACGGCGGCTCTGTCGTCGGGGTCGTCGGAATACGATGCCTTCATGACTGGCGCCTACATGACCTGGACCTATGGTCCGGCGGGCTGGGTCACCGATCTCAACGAATGGATCTCCGATCCGGCCAAGACCAATCCCAACTATGCCTGGGACGACATGCTGCCCGGCGTGCGCGCCTCCTGCGCCTGGAACGGCAAGCCCGGTGGTGAACTCGGCTCGGCCGATGCCAAGCAATGGTGCCTGCCCTGGGGCTTCGAGCAGAACAACATCACCTATAACGCGGAGATGTTCGAGAAAGCCGGGGTCGCGGTTCCGAAGAACATGGAGGAGATGGTCGCGGCGGCGGCCAAGCTCACCAAGGACGTCGGCGGCGGCGTCTATGGCATCGGTGTGCGCGGCTCGCGCTCCTGGGCGACGATCCATCCGGGCTTCCTGTCGGCCTATGCGAACTTCGGCCAGAAGGATCTGAACGTGTCGGCGGACGGGATGCTCTCGGCGGCGATGAACACGCCCGAATCCAAGGCCTTCCATGCCCAGTGGGTGAAGATGATCCAGGAGAGCGGCCCGAAGGACTGGTCGACCTATACTTGGTATCAGGTCGGGACCGATCTCGGCGCGGGCGCCTCGGCGATGATCTTCGACGCCGACATCCTCGGCTATTTCATGAACGGCGGGGACAACAAGCAGGCGGGCAAGCTCGCCTTCGCGCCCTTCGCGGCCAATCCGGCGGCGACGGCGCCGACGCCCAATATCTGGATCTGGTCGCTCGCCATGGCGAATGCCTCCAAGGACAAGGATGCGACCTGGTATTTCCTGCAATGGGCGAGCGGGCTCGACCATGCGCTCTTTGGCGCGCGCGACATGGATTTCGTCAATCCCGTCCGCCAGTCGGTCTGGAAGGACGAGGCCTTCGTCGCCAAGATCAACAAGAGCTATCCAGGGTATGTCGACATGTTCAATGTCTCCGCGCCCGGCGCCAGCATCAAGTTCACCGCGCAGCCCCTGTTCTTCGACCTGACCACCGAATGGGCGGCGACGCTGCAGAAGATGGTGGCCAAGGAAGTGCCCGTGGACGAGGGCCTCGACGCCCTGGTCGAGAGCCTGAACGGACAGCTCAGGGAAGCCGGCCTCGGCTGATGCTCCCCGGGGGGCCATCCCGGCCCCCCTCTCCTCGCGCTCGCATTCCCCCGGGAGTTCCGCATGACCATTGCATCGCCTCCGCGACTGCGCCCATCGGGCTTTCGCATCGGCAAACGCGCCCTTCCCTATGTGCTCAGCCTGCCCGCGCTGCTGGTCTGCATCGGGATCCTGATCCCGTTCGTGACGGCGGTGATCTATTCGCTCCAGCGCTATCGCCTCAGCCAGCCCTGGGCGCGCAAATACAATTGGGGTGCGAATTTCGTCGATTTCTTCACCGATGCCGGATTCTGGAACACGGTGCGGATCTCGCTCACCTATGCGACGCTGACCGTGGTGCTCGAACTGCTGCTCGGGCTCGGGATCGCGCTTCTGCTGCGCAAACGCTCGTTCGTGAACAATTTCGTCTCGATCATGCTGCTGATGCCGCTGATGTGCGCCCCCGCGCTCGCGGCTTTGATGTGGAAGCTGATGACCAATCCCGGCTTCGGCATCCTGAGCTATCTCGCCTCGCTGATCGGACTGCATGATTTCCGCTGGGCGTCCTCGCCCACCACCGCGCTCTTCACCGTCGTGCTGGTCGATGTCTGGGTCTATACGCCCTTCATCATGATCCTGCTGCTCGCGGGCCTGCGCTCCCTGCCGACCCAGCCCTTCGAGGCGGCGGCCCTCGACGGGGTGCCGCGGAGCTTCGTCTTCTTCCGCATCACCCTGCCGATGCTGACCCCCTATATTTTGACCGCCACCCTGTTCCGGCTGCTCGATTCGATCCAGCAGTTCGACATCATCTATGCGATGACCCAAGGGGGCCCCGGCGACCGGCTGATGGTGTTCCAGGTCGAGGCTTATCTCAGCTTCTTCCAGTCGACCAATGTCGGGCGCTCCGCCGCGCTGATGGTCATCCTCTGGGCGATCACCTACGCGCTCTCGAACGTCTTCATCAAGAACTGGCTGCGCCTGCGCGAACGGGCCAGGGGAGAAGCCTGATGGATCATTCCTCGCCCCTTGAGCGAACCTTGCGCGGGCTTGCCCTGACGCTGGTCGTGGTCTTCTTCATGTTCCCGCTGCTCTGGATCTTCCTGATGTCGTTCCAGACCAACGACACGATCCTGCGCATCCCGCCCTCGGTGATCTTCGAGCCGACGCTCTCGAACTACGCGGCCCTCGTCACCGGCAAGCTCACCTCCGCCTCCGGCACGCTCGATATCGCCTTCATGCGCAATCTCGGCAATTCGGTGTTCCTGTCGGTCACCTCCGTGGCGGTCTCCCTGCTGCTCGGCGTCCCGGCCGCCTATGCCTTCGCCCGGCACAAATTCCGGGGGTCGGAGGATATCGCCTTCACGCTCCTCTCCTTCCGCTTCGCGCCGCCCTTGCTCGTGCTCCTGCCGCTCACGCTCTATTTTCAGGACCTCGGTCTCTCGGACACCTATTTCGGCCTGATCTGGGTCTATCAGCTGATCTGCCTGCCGCTGATCCTCTGGATCGTGCGCGGCTATTTCGAGGATATCTCGGCGGATATCGAATATGCCTATCGCATCGCGGGGCATGGCTGGTTCGCGACCTTCCGCCGGATCGCCTTGCCGCTGGCGGGGCCGGGGATCGCGGCGGCGGGTCTTCTCGCCTTCATCTTCGCCTGGAACAATTTCGTCTTCGCCCTCGTGCTCGCCTCCGCCGACAAGCAGCCCGTCACCGTCGGCGCCCTCGCCTTCGTCACCGCGAGCGGCATCCAGTATGGCCAGATCGCGGCCGCCATCGTGCTCTCGATCGCGCCCACCCTCGCAATCGCGCTCTATGCGCAACGCTATCTCGTCGAGGGGCTCTCGCTCGGCGCGGTGAAAGGATAATCCCATGGCGAGCCTCGAACTCCGCGACATCGTCAAAAGCTTCAAGGACCGGACCGTGATCGACCATCTGTCGCTGCATGTGGCGGATGGGGAACGGATCGTGCTCTTTGGTCCCTCCGGCGCGGGAAAATCCGTTCTGCTGCGCCTGATCGCCGGGGTCATCGACCCCGACGCCGGGCGCATCCTGATCGGCGGCGAGGACATGACCGATGTCGATGCCGAATTCCGCGGGCTCGGCATGGCCTTTCAGAACTTCGCGCTGTTCCCGCACATGACCGCCTTCGAGAATATCGCGACCCCGCTCGAAGCGGCGCGGACTCCGGCCGGATCGATCAGGACCGGGGTGGAGGCCATCGCGAAGCTTCTGAAGATCGGCCATGTGCTGGGCCAGAAACCGCGAGAGCTGTCCAATGGCCAGAAGCAGCGCACGGCGCTTGCCCGGGCGCTGGTGGGCAAGCCGCCGCTCCTGCTGCTCGACGATCCCCTGCGCAATGTCGATGCGAAACTGCGGTTCGAAATGCGGCTGGAATTGCCGCGGCTCCTGGCGAACCAGGGGGCGACGGTGGTCTATGTGACCCAGGACTACAAGGAAGCGATGGCGCTCGGCGACCGGATCGCGGTCATGGCGGGGGGGCGGATCCGTCAGCTGGGCACACCGGAGCAGATCTATCTCGAACCCGCCGATATCGAGATCGCCCGTCTGTTCGGCGACCCGACCATCAATCTGTTGAACGTCACGCCGGTCACAGATGGCGCCGGGATCACAGTCTCTCTCTCGAATGCCGCGGTTCCTTTGCCACGCGCGCCCGGCATCGCCGCGGGCCGGGCCTGCGTCATCGGCCTGCGTCCGGAAACCCTGCGGTTCGTCGAGGGCACCACGTCCGGCGCCTTTCCCGTCACGATCGAGGCGGAAACGCCGCTGAACGAAAAGATCGTGACGCTGGCGCGGACCCACGCGGGCGAGGAGATCCTGGTGTCGCGTCCCTCCGGCGCGCCGGGGCCGGGCGGCGGCGCCGCCCATATCGCCATCGACGGTCAGGGCGCGCTGCTCTTTGACCGCGACAGCGGCGCGCGGATCGGGATGCCGCTCCCGAGGCTGGTCAAGGGAGCGGCGGCATGAGCGGCAAGGCCCTTTCCCTGCGCGGCGTCGACAAGTTCTATGGTCCGATCGATCGCGGCGTCCATGCGGTGCGCAAGGTCACGATGGACATCGAGGCCGGTGAAATCGTCGCCCTGCTCGGCTCCTCCGGCTGTGGCAAGACTTCGACCCTGCGCATGATCGCGGGCTTCGAGGAGGTCTCGCGCGGGACCATCACCCTCGCGGGCCGCGAGGTCCAGACCCTGCCGCCGGTCCGGCGCAATGTGGCGATGGCCTTCGAGGGCTATTCGCTCTATCCGCCGCTGACGGTGCGCGAGAACATCGCCTTCGCGCTCAAGAGCACCCGGCTCGGCCGCGGAGAGGTCGAGCGCAAGCTTGTCGAAATCGCGAAACTGCTCGAAATCGAGGACTTCCTCGACCGTTATCCCAGTTCGATCTCGGGGGGGCAGCAACAGCGGGCGAGCCTCGGGCGCGCCCTGATCCGCGATGCCGACCTGCATCTGCTGGATGAGCCGATGGGGCAGCTGGAACCGCAATTGCGCGCCGTCCTGCGCGGGCGCATCAAGCATTTCATCAAGGAGCGCGGCCTGACCGCGATCCTCGTCACCCACGACCAGACCGAGGCCAATGCGCTGGCCGACCGGATCGCGGTGATGGAGGGCGGTGTTCTGCAACAGTTCGACACGCCGGAGCGGATCAAGGAACGCCCGGCCAATCTCTTTACCGGCACCTTCGTGGGCGAACCGCCGATGAACATCTTCGATGCGAAGGTCCGGGGCGGCGGGGACCAGATCACGCTCGATCTGCCCGGCGGCGTCGCCCTCGATTATCCCGCGAACGCCTTCTCACCCGCCGTCCGGCAGAGGTTGCTCGGTCTCGACCGGGTCGTCATCGGCATCCGCCCCCATTCGGTCCGGCGCGCGGCGGAGGGGGTTCCGGCGCGGGTCTCGGCGAACCAGTGGCTCGGAGATCAGACCCATATCGCGACCGACTTCGCCGATGGCGCCCTGGTCCTGGTCGAGCATGACCGGGCCCGGCTCTCGCCCGGCGAAACCATCGCCATCCGCATCGCGCCCGAGCATCTGCATGTCTTCGACCCAGGCAGCGGCAAGGCCCTCTCGCATGGCGCGGAGATCGCGGCATGAAGGATATCATCATCGGACTGGATGCCGGAACCTCGGTGATCAAATCCGTAGCCTTCGACCTCTCGGGGCGTCAGATCGCGGCGGCGGCCCTGCCCAACCGCTATGTGACCATGCCCGGCGGCGGCGCCGAGCAGGATCTGGCCCGCACCTGGGCCGAGGCCGCGACGACCCTGCGCCAACTCGCCGACAAGGTCGAGAACCTCGCCCACCGGGTCGCGGCCCTCGCGGTCACCGGTCAGGGCGACGGCACCTGGCTGATCGACGCGGAAGGCGAGCCGGTGGGCCGGGGCTGGCTCTGGCTCGATGCGCGGGCGGCGGGGATTGTCGACCGCCTGCGCGGTGATCCCGGCGACCGCCTCCGGTTCGAGAAGACCGGCTCCGGCCTCGCCGCCTGCCAGCAGGGACCGCAGCTCCTGCGGATGCGCGAGCGGGAACCGGCCCTGCTCGCCCGCGCGGCGACGGCCTTCCATTGCAAGGACTGGCTCTATTTCCGATTGACCGGCACGCGGGCGACCGACCCGTCCGAGGCGCTGTTCAGCTTCGGCGACTTTCGCACCCGGACCTATTGCGACGCGGTGATCGATTTCCTCGACCTGCGAGATCAGCGCCATCTGATGCCCCCGATCGTCGACGGCGTGACGGACCATGGCCACCTCACGCCCGAGGCCGCCGCCGTCGTGGGCCTGCCCGCCGGAACGCCCGTGGTCCTGGCCTATGTCGACGTGGTCTGCACCGCCCTCGGCGCCGGCCTCTATGATCCCGTGACCCGCCCGGGCTGCGCGGTCATCGGCTCGACCGGCATGAGCATGCGGCTCGCCCCGAGCCCCGCCGAGGTGGTGCTGAATGACGAGGCGACCGGCTATACGATGGCCCTGCCCGTCCCCGGCGCCTATGCGCAGATGCAGTCGAACATGGCCGCCACGCTCAATATCGACTGGGTGCTCGGCCTCGCGCAAGGAATCCTCGCCTCGCAGGGGATTACCCGCGACGGCCCCGAGCTGATCGCGCTCGTCGATGAATGGATGGCCACGACGGCGCCCGGCGAACTCATCTATCAACCCTACGTCTCCGAGGCGGGCGAACGCGGCCCCTTCGTCGATGCGCGGGCGCGGGCGGGCTTCATCGGACTCTCGACCCGGCACGGCTATCCCGACATGGTGCGCGCGGTCTATGAGGGCCTCGCCTTCGCCGCCCGGGACTGTTTCGCGGCGATGGGCCCCCTGCCCACCGAAATCCGCGTCACCGGCGGGGCGGCGCGCAGTCCCGCCCTGCGCCGCATCCTCGCCGCGGTGACCGGCGCGCATCTCAGACGCGGCGAGCGCGAGGAGGCGGGCGCCGCCGGCGCCGCGATGATCGCAATGGTGGGCATGGGTCACTATCCGGACATGAACGCCTGCGCGGCGGACTGGGTGACGCCGCTGCTCGGTTCGGCCGAGGCACCGGACCGCGAACTGGCCACCCTCTATGAGGGAGTGTTCCCGGCCTTTGTCGAGGCGCGCACGGCCTTGCGTCCGGTCTGGTCCAGCATGGCAAACGCGCGGAATTTGGCGGCGGCCGCGCCGCGGGAAGGATAAGATGCACAAGAAGATAGCCATCATCGGCGACCGGTTCATGCTGCCGACGGTCTTTCGCACCGAAATCGAGAAGGTGACCGACGGCGATATCGAATTCCACCTCCGGGAACAGGCCTGGCCGGACGAGCCGATGGAACATGGCTATGCCGCGCCCGGCATGGCGGGCCTCAAGGAATATTTCGGCCAGCCCGACGATATCGTCGATTTCATCGGCGATTCGGAAATCCTGGTGACCCATCTCGCCCCCCTGTCCAGGGACATGTTCCACCGCCTGCCGAACCTGCGGCTGGTCGCGGTCTCCCGCGGGGGGCCGGTCAATATCGACATGGCGGCGGCGAAGGACGCCGGTGTCACCGTGGTCAATACGCCCGGCCGCAATGCCTCCGCCGTGGCGGAATTCACCCTGGGCGCCATCCTCGCCGAAACCCGCCTGATCCGGGTGGGACACGAGGGCCTGCGCAAGGGAGACTGGCGCGGCGATCTCTATCGCGCCGACCGGACGGGGCGCGAACTGAATGAAATGACCGTCGGCGTGATCGGCTATGGCAATATCGGCACCAAGGTCGTGCGCCTGCTGCGCGCCTTCGGGGCCAGGGTGCTGGTACATGACCCTTACGTCCAGCTCTCGGCCGAGGATCAGGCGGGCGGCGTCGAACTCGTCGCGCTCGACACCCTGCTCGAACAATCCGATGTCGTGACCCTCCATCCGCGGGTGACCGAGGAAACCCGCCAGATGATCAACCGGGACACGCTCGCGCGCATGAAGCCGGATGCGATCCTGGTCAATACCGCCCGGGGGCCACTGGTCGATTACGAAGCCTTGGAGGACGCGCTGACAAGCGGCCGGATCGCCGGGGCGATGTTGGAGACCTTCGCGGTCGAGCCGGTTCCCGTGGACTGGAGCCTGCTCCAGCTTCCGAACGTGACCCTGACCCCGCATATCGCGGGCGCCTCGGTCCGGACGGTGACCTTCGCCGCCGAACAGGCGGCCGAGGAGGTGCGCCGCTATCTGGCCGGCCTTCCTCCGGTGAACCCTTGCTGAAACGCCGGGACAAAACCACCGCACTGGAACGACATGAGGAAGGACTGAAATGAGCGCGGACGGCGAGACGGTCGATCTCTTCATCATCGGCGGCGGCGTGAATGGCGCGGGCATCGCGCGCGACGCCGCCGGACGCGGCCTCTCGGTCGTGCTCTGCGAGAAGGACGATCTCGCGCAAGGCACCAGCTCGCGGTCCGGCAAGCTCGTGCATGGCGGCCTGCGCTATCTCGAATATTACGAATTCCGTCTGGTCCGCGAGGCCCTGATCGAGCGCGAGGTCCTGTTGAACGCGGCACCCCATATCATCTGGCCGATGCGCTTCGTGCTGCCGCACAGTCCGGACGACCGGCCCGCCTGGCTGGTGCGGCTCGGTCTGTTTCTCTATGACCATCTCGGCGGGCGGGAACGTCTGCCCGGCACCCGGTCGCTCGATCTTCGGACCGCGCCCGAGGGCGCGCCGCTGCGCGACGGCTTCACCAGGGCTTTCGAATATTCCGACTGCTGGGTCGATGACGCGCGGCTGGTCGTGCTCAATGCTCTCGATGCCCGCGACCGGGGCGCCACGATCCTCACGCGGTCTCCCTGTGTCTCGGCCCGGCGGGACGGTGGCCTGTGGGTGGTAAGGACCAGCGACATGCGGACCGGCGCCACCCGCTCCTTCCGCGCCCGCGCCCTCGTGAACGCGGCGGGCCCTTGGGTCAATGATGTGATCGGCCGGGTCGCGGGCCAGAATTCGAACCGGAATGTACGCCTCGTTAAGGGCAGCCACATTATCGTCCCCAAATTCTGGGACGGACCCCAGGCCTATCTGGTGCAGAACAAAGACAAGCGCGTGATCTTCATCAATCCTTATGAAAACGGCATGGCGCTGATCGGGACCACGGATATCCCCTATGAGGGCCGACCCGAGGATGTGGCGGCGGATCCGGGTGAGATCGATTACCTGCTGACGGTGGTGAACCGCTATTTCAAGCGTGAACTCAAGGACAGCGACGTGGCGCACAGCTTTTCGGGCGTGCGTCCGCTCTATGACGACAATTCCGAAAACCCGAGCGCCGTGACCCGCGACTATGTCTTCGAGCTCGACGCGCCCTCCGGCGCGGCACCGCTTCTCTCGGTGTTCGGCGGCAAGATCACGACCTTCCGCAAGCTCTCCGAACATGCGCTCGACCGGATCGCCCCGTTTTTCCCCGACCTCGGGCCCGCCTGGACCGCCGGGGCGCCCTTGCCGGGCGGCGACATGCCGGGCGCGAATTTCGAGCGGTTCGAGCGGCGGCTGTCGGCGGAATATCCCGGCCTTCCCGCCGCGCTCCTGCGCCATCTCGCACGGCTCTATGGCACCCGGATCCGCGCCCTTCTGGGGGAGGCCCGGCATATCGGTGATCTCGGACGCTGTTTCGGCCCGGATTTCTACGAGATCGAGGCGCTTTATCTGATGGACCAGGAATGGGCCCTCACCGCCGAGGATATCCTGGACCGCCGCACCAAGCATGGCCTGCGCCTGACGCCCACCGAGCGCGCGGCCTTCGCGGACTGGTGCGAGACCCGGCAGGTGGCGGCGTGATCATGGATCCGGAATTCGACGCCCTGCGGTCGCTCTCCGCCAAGGTCGGCTCCGATCCGGCGCTGGTCCAGGGGCCGGGCGGCAATACCTCGATCAAGATCGGCGACACCCTCTGGATCAAGGCCTCGGGCACTTGGCTCCGCGATGCGCGCGAGCGGGATATCTTCGTGCCGGTGGCACTCACACCCCTGCGCGCGGCGATCGAAGCCAATGCGCCCTCCGCCGAGAAGGCACAGGAGCATGTGATCGCGGCCCTGAATCCCTCCGGCCTGCGCCCCTCGATCGAAACCACGGTTCATGCGCTCCTGCCCCGGCGCATCGTCGTGCATGTCCATTGCATCGAGACGATCGCAGCCTGCGTCCCGCTGGACGCGGAGGCGAGGCTGGCTGAGCCGCTGCGGGGTTTTGAATGGGCCTTCATCTCCTATCGCCGTCCCGGACTGCCTCTGGCGCGCGCGATCCTCGAGCGGCTGTCGCCCTCCACCGATGTGCTCGTCCTGGGCTCGCACGGGCTCGCGGTCGCCGCCGACACCGTCGCCGAGGCGGAGGCCCTGCTCGGCGCGGTCTGCGCGCGTCTCGCCCGCGCGCCGCGCCCCACGCCCTCCCCCGATCTCGCGGCGCTGGAGCGGTTGGCGGTTGGAACCGGCTATCGGCTTCCCGCCTTCGCGGAAACCCACGCCACCGCGCTCGATCCGGTCAGCCTCGATCATGTGCGCGGCGGCAATCTCTATCCGGATCATGTGATCTTCCTCGGGCCGAGGGTGGGCCTTTCGGACATGTCCGGCGATCCCGTTCTGGTTCTCTGTCCGGATGTCGGCGCCCTGATCCGGGCTGACGCCAATCCCGGCGCCGAGGCCCTCGCCCGCTGCCTCGCCGATGTGACCGCCCGGATCCCCGCGGGCACTGCCTTGCGGTATCTGACCGACGCGGAGAATGCCGAACTGCTGAACTGGGACGCGGAGAAATACCGCCAGGCCCTGAACCGGGCGGCCCAGTGATGACGAGCCCCCTTGTGATTGGCATCGACATCGGCACCTCCGGCGTGCGCGCGGTCGTCCTGGACGATCAGAAAAATCAATTATATCAATATTCTACTCTTATGTCCAAGCACGGACACAATCACCGCGATCCCACCCTCTGGTGGCGCGCGACCGAAGCCGTGCTCCATGCCCTGCTCGCGCGGATCGACCCGGACCGGGTCGTGGCCCTCTCAGTCGACGGAACCTCGGGCACCGTCCTTGCCATCGATGCCGAGGGGGAGCCGCTCGGCGATGCGCTGATGTACAACGATCCGGTCGCGGAGCCGGACATTCTCTCCACCATCGCCGCCCTTGCCCCGCGCGAGAGCGCCGCGCATGGGGCGACCTCGGGCCTTGCCAAGGTCCTGTTCCTTGAGGCCCGCCTCCGGCCCACCCGACTGTTGCATCAGGCGGACTGGATCGCCGGTCGCCTGAGCGGCCGGTTCGATCTCTCCGACGCCAACAATGCGCTCAAGACCGGCTATGATCCGGTGGCCGAACGCTGGCCCGACTGGATCGCCGGGACCGGCGCGCGGATCGAGCTTCTGCCCCGGGTCATGTCCCCCGGCACCCCGAGCGGCACGATTTCCGGCCCGACCGCCGCCCGGTTCGGTCTCGACCGCGATACGATGGTCGTGGCCGGGACCACCGACGGCTGCGCCTCGTTCCTGGCCACCGGCGCGGCCTTGCCGGGGGAGGCCGTCACCGCGCTCGGCACCTCCCTGACCCTCAAGATCCTGACCAGCGCGCCGATTTTCGCTCCGGATTTCGGTATCTACAGCCACCGGATCGGGGACTCCTGGCTCGCGGGCGGCGCCTCGAACACCGGAGGCGGCGTGCTGGCGCAGTTCTTCAGCCCCGACCAGATCGAGGATCTCTCCAGCCGGATCGATCCTGACCGGCCGAGCGGCCTCGACTATTACCCGCTGCCCGGTCGCGGCGAACGCTTTCCGATCGCGGATCCCCGCCTTATCTCGCGGATCTCTCCCCGCCCGCGCGACGATGTCACCTTTCTTCAGGCCCTGATGGAGGGGATCGCCGATATCGAGGCGCTCGGCTATTCCCGGTTGATGGAACTCGGCGCCCCCGCGCCGCGGTCCCTGCGCAGCGTCGGCGGCGGGTCCCGGAACCCCGCCTGGACCAGGATGCGCCAGGACCGGCTGCGGGTTCCTTTTCTTGCGACGGACTCGGAAGAGGCCGCCGCCGGCGCGGCCACGCTGGCCCTGCGCGGTGCCCGGATCGCGGGGCGGCTGTGACACAGGTGCTCGGATCCCTCGCCGACCTCGCGAGCGAGGCCGATGTCTTTCTGGTAGACCAGTTCGGTGTCCTGCATGACGGGATCACCCCCTATCCCGGCGCGATCGAGGCACTCGTCCGCCTCAAGGCGGCGGGCAAGACCGTGGTCCTCCTCTCCAATTCCGGCAAACGCGCCCGCCCCAACGAGGAGCGGTTGCTCGGCCTGGGGTTTCAACCCGGAAGCTGGGATCTGTTCCTGACCTCCGGCGAGGTGGCCTGGCAACGCTTCTCCGGCAAACTCGACCATCCGGCGCTGCCCGCGAAAACCCGCTGCCTGATGATCGCGCGGGATCAGGATCGCGGCGCCATCGCGGGACTGGATTTCCAGCTGGTCCATTTCAGCGAGGACGCGGAGATCGTTCTTCTCTCGGGCAGCGAGGGCGACCGTTATCCGCTCGTCCATTACCACGACCTCCTTGCCCCGGCGGTCGCGGCGGGCGCGCATTGCTTCTGCACCAATCCGGACAAGGTCATGCTGACCTCCCGGGGACCGAAGTTCGGCGCGGGGGCGATCGCGGAGCTTTATGAAATCCTGGGCGGCAAGGTGACCTGGATCGGCAAACCCTTCCCGGAGATCTATCGGGTGGCCCTGCGCCTGCTCGGCAATCCGGACCCGGCGCGGGTCATCGGAATTGGCGACAGCCTGGAACATGATATCGCCGGAGCCAGGGCCGCCGGCCTGTCCTCGGCCCTGACGCGGTCCGGGATTCTCGCCGATCATTCCGAGGCGGAACTGGAAGACCTCTTCGAGGCCCACGCCCGCCCGGATTTCATCCTGCCCCGCTTTGCCTGGACCGACAAACCCGCCGAACCCGCCAAATCGGAGTAACCGTCTCAGGCCACGTTGTCGGCGACATAGGCGCCGCGTTGCCCAAGCGGTTTTTCGGGGCCGGTCGTCGTGTCGCGCGCGGTCTGAAGCTCCAGTTCCGCGTTCAACTCGGCCCCGAGCAGAACGACGAAGGCGCTTACGTAAAACCAGAACATCAATGCCGCGATCGCCCCGAGCGAGCCGTAGGTCTTGTTGAAATTTGCAAAACCGCTGACATAGATCGACAACAGAAAGGACGCGATCACCCATGCGACGGTCGCCCAGATCGCACCCGGCGTGATCCAGCGCTTTCGCGCCAGTTCGCGGTGCGGCCCATAGCGATAGAGCCCCCCCAGTCCGAACACCACCGCCACTCCCAGAATGACGATCGGAGCAAATGCCGCGAGGGCTGTGCCCAGCGGGCCGATATCGACAAACCGCAAGGCCGCCGGAAGGACGACCGTTGCAAAGAGAGCGACGCAGGCAAAGGCGATGATGACCATCGTCAGGAGCAGGGACATGAGGAAGCCGACGAAGATGTTTCGCGTGTCGATTTCGCGATAGGCGATATTGAGCCCCTCGACGAGGGCGCTCACTCCCGCCCGCGCGGTCCAGAGCGCGAGAAAGATCGCCAGAATGAAGGCGAGCCCGATCTTTTGCGGAGGCAGGTCGAGCAGCGCCTGAAGCTGTGTCTCGATCAGGCTGTAGGCGTCAGGAGGCAGGAGTGGCCGGAACTCGGTGAACCGGCCCATGACATCGGCGGGATTGGCCACCAGACCATAGAGCCCGACCAGGGCCGCGAGTGCGGGAAAGATCGAAAGGACGCCAAAGAACGCGATGCCCGCCGCCACGACCGAGAGATGATGGCGCGCGACATTGTCAAACACCCGCCACATGACCTGAAGCCACGCGGACCGGGTCATCATCGAAGGGTCCCGGATGTTCCGGCCGGGGGCGAAAGTCTCGGGATTTGCCTCGGGAGCGAGGGGATCCTCATCATGAAGCGTCTTGCTCAATGCGTGGAACCTTGGTTCGGATCATCTGGTTTCCTTCACAAACGGATCATGACCGGAAAGGTTCCGCCCCGATCGGGGGTCGGCGGCCTTGGGCCAAAGGCAAGAGGCGCTGAGCCGCGGGGAGATTTTTCCGACCCTCACGCCGGTCGGATTGCGTTTCAGAGACCCGCGCGCAGGCGGTCCAGCAAGGCGTCGAGCATGGTGTCGCAGCGCGCGAGCTGATCACGCTCGATATATTCGTCGGGCTTGTGACCCTGTGACATGGAGCCGGGGCCACAGACCACGGTGGGCACGCCGAGCTTCTCCGAAAACAGGCCGCCCTCGGTCCCGAAGGCTACCTTGAGCGTGCCATTGGCTCCGGTCAGCGACTGGGTGAAGCGCACGGCCTCGGCGGAGCGGGGCGTGTCGAGGCCCGGATAGGTGTTGAAGACCTCGATCGAGATATCCGCCTCCGGGAAACGGGCACGCGCCCTGTCGCGCAGATCGAGGGCGGCGGCATGGATCGGGGCCAGCAGGGTCGCCGGATCATCGCCGGCGAGATTGCGCAATTCGAAATCCATCACGCAGAGATTCGGGACGATGTTCAAGGCCACGCCGCCGTTGAATCGCCCGACATGCAGCGTGGAATAGGGCACGTCGTAATCTCCGTCGCGCAGACCCTCGGCGGCGAGGCGGTCCTGCTCCGCCCGGATCACCGCCATCAGATCCGCGGCCAGATGCAGGGCATTGAGCCCGGTCGGCGCGAGGGCGGAATGTGCCTCCACGCCCCGGCAGGTGGCGCGCAGGCCGGTCTTGCCCTTGTGGCCGGTTGCGACCCCGAGAAGGGTCGGCTCTCCGACGATGCAGAGCGCGGGGCGCGCGGGGCCCGCGGACAGAAGATCGATCAGCGAATGCACCCCGAGACAGCCAAGTTCCTCGTCATAGCTGAGCGCGAGATGCAGCGGCGATTTCAACGCCATCCCGCGCCCCCTCAGCATCGCGGACAGCGCGCAGGCGATAAACCCCTTCATGTCGGCGGTGCCCCGGCCATAACAGCGGCCCCCCGCCTCGGTCAGGCGAAACGGCGGATGGGTCCAGTCCTGACCCTCGACGGGAACGACATCGGTATGGCCGGACAGCATCACGCCGCCGTCGGGGCCGGGGCCGACGCTGGCAAAGAGATTGGCCTTGGTGCCTTGGGCATTCGGCACGAGGACCGGCTCGATCCCCGCGTCCCGCAGGAGATCGGCGACATAGTCCATCAAGGGCAGATTGGTGTCCCGGCTGACCGTGGGAAAGGCGACAAGGCGCTCCAGGATATCCAACGTCCGCGTCATCCGCCCCTCCCGGCCAGTCCGGGGCATTTCGCCCCCCTGGGGAGCCTAATGGAGTGCGCGCGGCGGCGGCAAGGGTCGTCGCGGTCCCGAGCGGTCCGGGGCGCGGAAAGGGCCGGGCGGAAAGCCCTGTGGAGATTGAGCTTTCACTTGCCGTTCTACCCCATCGTGCATTATCGGAGTAAAGGATGCGGGGTGGGGTGGCGATTGCATGACGACGGCTGTGCGTATTGAGCAGACGGAAGGCCGCGCCCGTATCGGCTTTTCCGGACCTCTCGTCATGACGAGCCTGACCACGGCCCAGCGGGACCTCGCCAGCCTCGGAAGATCGAGCGATGTCGTGCTCGACCTCGCCGGGGTCGACAAGATGGACACGGGCGGGGCCTGGTTGATCGTCGACCTGGCCCGGCGGCTGGAACGCGAGGGCGCGCGGACGCGGGTCGAGAATGCGAACCCGTCGCAGCGCGCCCTGATCACCACCGTGCAGAAGAGCTTTCCCAAGGAGATCGTCCCGGAAAGGCCCGCGCACGGTTTCGTTCCGTGGCTCGGCACGATCGGTGAAAACGCCGTCTCCGGCTGGAAGACCGCGCTCGAAATGCTCAGTTTCGTCGGCCAGGTGATTGCGCGCCTCGCCGGACTGGCGGTGAGGCCCTGGCGGATGCGCTGGACCTCGCTGATCTTTCATTGCCAGGAAGTCGGCGTGAACGCGGTGCCGATCGTCTGCCTGATGGCCTTCCTGATCGGCGTGGTGCTGGCCTTCCAGGGCGCCTCGATGCTGCAACAGTTCGGCGCCGGGATTTTCATCGTCGATCTGATCGCCATCTCGGTCCTGCGCGAACTCGGCATCCTGCTCACCTCGATCATTGTCGCTGGCCGGTCCGGCTCGGCCTTCACCGCCGCGATCGGCTCGATGAAGATGCGCGAGGAAGTCGATGCCATGCGTGTGCTCGGCCTCGATCCGATCGAGGTTCTGATCGTTCCGAGGGTGCTCGCCCTGATCATCATGCTGCCGGCCCTCGGTCTGATCGCAAATTTCATGGGGCTGATCGGCGGGGCCCTGATGTCCTGGATCCAGCTCGATATCTCGCCGGCGGTGTTCTTCAGCCGGCTGCAGAGTTCGATCAGCGTCTGGCATTATCTGGTCGGGATGATCAAGGCGCCGTTCTTCGCCGCGATCGTCGGCCTCGTCGGCTGTTACAAGGGCATGAAGGTCGAGGGCAACGCGGAATCCCTCGGGCGGATGACTTCGCAGTCGGTGGTGCTTGCGATCTTCATGGTGATCGTGACGGACGCAATCTTCTCCATCTTCTTCAATCTGGTGAATGTATGACGGCGGGTGAAAATCGCGAGGCCATCATCCGGCTGCGCGGCATCGTCACGCAATTCGGAACGCACCGGGTGCATGACGGCCTCGATCTCGATGTCTATCGGGGCGAGGTGCTGGGCGTCGTCGGCGGCTCGGGCACCGGCAAATCGGTCCTGACCCGCGAGATCGTCGGCCTGTTGAAACCGGCGGCGGGCAGTATCGAAGTGTTCGGCACCAATGTGCTCGGCGCGACGGAGGCCGAGCGCAAGGGGATTGAGCGGCGCTGGGGCGTGATGTTCCAGGATGGCGCCCTGTTCTCGGCCCTGACCGTGGCCGAGAATGTCGAGGTTCCGATGCGCGGCCAAACCGATCTCGACGCCGACACCCGCCGCGCCCTGGCGGAGCTGAAGGTGTCGATGGTCGGCCTGCCCCCGAACGCCTGCGACAAGTTTCCTTCCGAACTCTCGGGGGGCATGCGAAAACGCGCGGGTCTGGCCCGGGCGCTGGCGCTCGATCCGGAAATCGTGTTCCTGGACGAGCCGACCGCCGGGCTCGATCCGATCGGCGCCGCCGATTTCGATCTCCTGATCCAGGAGCTGCAAAAGACCATGGGCCTGACGGTCTTCATGGTCACGCATGATCTCGACAGCCTGCATGCCATCTGTGACCGGATCGCGGTCCTGGCCGAGAAGAAGGTCCTCGTGACCGGAACCATGGCCGATATGCTGAACGTCGATCACCCTTGGGTGCATGAATATTTCCACGGGCCTCGGGCGCGCGCCGCGCTCGAACAGGCCTGAAGCTCGGAGCACGCATGGAAACCCGCGCAAATTATGTCCTGATCGGGGCCTTCACGGTCCTGGGAATCATCGGGGCCCTCGGCTTCTTCGTCTGGCTGGCCAATCTCCAGCTCGACCGGCAATTCGCCGACTATGATATCCTGTTTGACAATGTGTCGGGGCTTTCCGTCTCCGGAAACGTGAGCTTCAACGGCGTCTCGGTCGGCAAGGTCACCGCGATCAACCTCTATCCCAAGGATCCCTCCAAGGTGATCGTGCGGATCCAGATCGGCGCCGACACACCGATCAAGAACGACACGACCGCGCAATTGAAATCCCAGGGCGTGACGGGTGTGTCCTTCATCGAAATGACCGGGGGAAGCCCGACCGCGCCCCGGTTGATCGATGAAGCGAAAGGCGAAATCCCGGTGATCGTGGCGGAGCGCTCCGTCGTGCAGGCCCTGACCGAGGATGCCCCCAATCTCCTCGCCGAGGCGATCAAGCTGATCAAGAGCGTGCAGGATTTCGTGGGCCCGGGCAACCAGACCTATGTCAGCGGCATTCTGGCCAACCTCGACACCGCCTCCTCGAAGCTCCAGACCGCTCTGACGGATTTCTCGGACATTTCCAAGACGGTGGCCGAGGCGACGGGAGAGATCACCAAATTTACCGGACGGCTGGATTCGATCGGTACGACGTTCGAAACCACCCTCACCACCGCGAACGGTACCCTTGGCGCGGCGAAGGGCGCATTCGCCGAGGCCGAGACGACCCTCTCGACCGCGACCACCACGCTCCAGAAGGCGAACACGACCTTTGACACCGCGAACGGGGTGATCCGGGATCAGGTGCCGCCCATCGTCAGCGACGTCGCCACCGCCGTCGCCGAGGTCAAGAGCGCGATCATCGACGTCCGCGCCCAGACCCAGACGATCATGACAAGCATCAACAGCACCTCGCAGCTGGCGGGGGACCGGATGACGCAGCTCGAAGGCACGATCAAGGCGCTCGACACCACGCTCGCCACGGCCCAGACGACGTTGAATTCGGTGACGGCCACCTCCGGCAGCATCGATACGCTGGTCAAGGGGGATGGGGCCGCGCTGGTGTCCGATGCCCGGACCACGCTGCGACAGGCGAATGTCTCGATCGAAGCGATCAACAAGGTCGTGACCGAGGATGTTCCGGTCATCGTCACCGATGTGCGCGCGGCGGTGGATACGGCGAACCGGGTGATGGACCAGGTCGGCAAGGATGTGACCGGTGCGACGGGCAAACTCGATCCGCTGGTGACGAGCGCCACCTCCACGCTCAGCACCGCGACCCAGACCTTCGCGGATGCGAGCCGTACGCTGAACCGGCTCGGAACCGCGATGGACACGGTCGAGAACACCCTGACCGCCGCGGAGGACACCTTCATCACCGCCAACAGGATCATCGATTCCGAAGTCGCCCCGACGGCCGCGGATATCCGCCAGTCCGCCGCTCAGCTCAACGGCGCGATCGCCAAGGTATCGAACGACCTTCCGGAGATCACCGCCGAGGTCAGGGCGACCATCGATCACGCCAATCAGGTCATCGAAACCATCAACGCGACCGTCGCCGGCAGCGCCCCTCCGATCCAGGAGTTCGCAACCACCGGCCTGCCGCAGATCAGCAGCCTTACCACGGAGGCGCGCAATCTGGTTGCCACGCTCGATCGGCTGACCACGCGGATCGAACGGGATCCGGCCCGCTTCTTCCTCGGCAATACCCCCCCGGACTTCAGGAGATGAGATCGCGCATGACGCAGAAAGCCCTGTTTCGCGCCGCCGCCCTCGGCCTCGGCCTTGCCATGCTCAGCGGTTGCGCCGCGATCTCGACGCTGAACTCCGCCTCGACATCGCTTGCGACCTTCGATCTGACATCGGCGGCGGTTCCCCCCGCCGCGCCCAGCCGGTCGAACCGTGCCCTTCTCGTCGCCCAGCCGACCGCGTCGAGCGCGATCAATACCGACCGGATCGTGGTCAAGCCGAACATCCTTCAGGTCACCTATCTGCCCGATGGCCGATGGATCGATACCGCGCCCCTCCATGTTCAGGCCCTGCTGGTCCGGTCGATCGCAAACTCCGGCGCGGTCGGCTTCGTCGGGGGGGACACCGCCGGCCCCCTGCCGGACTTTGTGCTCCTGACCGATCTTCAGGCCTTTCAGGCGGAACTCGGTCCGCCGGAGCAGGTTTCGGTTCGCCTGAATCTGACCCTGGTGCGCGACCTTGACCGGCGGTTGATTGCCTCGCGGACTTTCGAGGCCACCGCGCCCCTGACGTCGACGGATGCGACCGACGTGGCTTTGGCGATGCGGACGGCGATGGCCGGTCTGTTGCGCGAGGCCACGGCCTGGACGGTGCGGGCGATGGGCGGACGGGTGGGGAGCTGATCCAGGCCCCCACGGGTCCGAAACCTCGGCGGCCTTGGGGAACCGATGCCCGCCGGGGGATGTCTTCGCGATGCGCCGCTCAGCTTTGGACGAGCGGCGCGTCGAGGCCCAGTTGCCCGCGCACCAGCCGGACGAAATCCTCCCCGCGGGTCTCGAAGCTGGAATATTGATCGAAGCTCGCGCAGGCCGGGGCGAGCAGGATGGTATCGCCGGGCTCGGCCTCGGCCAGCGCGGCGGTGACGGCCCGCTCCATCGTGCCCAGGATGACATGGGGGGTGTCGCCGAGGGTCCCGGCGAAATCCTCCGCCGCCTCGCCGATCAGATAGGCCTTGGCAACCCGCCCGAACAGGGGGCGCAGCGCTTCGATCCCGCCCTCCTTCGGACGCCCGCCTGCGATCCAGCGGATGCGATCAAAGCTCAATAGTGCTTTTTCGGCGGCATCCACATTCGTCGCCTTGCTGTCATTGACGATCCGGATGCCGTTCCAGGTCGCGATCAGCTGGCTGCGATGCGCGAGGCCGGGATAACTGGCCAGCGCGCTCTCGATCTGTTTGGTGCCAAGGCCGAGGGCACGGGTGGCGGCGAAGGCGGCGCAGGCGTTCTGGTGGTTGTGACTGCCTGGAAGGGTGGCCATGGCCCGCAGGTCGATGGCCGCCACCTGCCGTCCCCCTCGCCATTCCGCGAGAAAGCCCTTGCGGGCGAACACGTTCCAGCCCGGATTGGTCAGGCGGCGGGTCACGGAAACTTCGATGACCGGATCGCCGGTCCCCGCCTCCTCGCGCATCACATTGGCGAGAAAAGAGCCTTCGCTCTCATCCACGCCGATGATGCTGCGCCCGGGGCCACCTTGGGTGAACAGCCGCCGTTTCGCCGCGAAATATCCGCCGATCCCGCCATGCCGGTCGAGGTGATCGGGAGAGAGATTGAGGAACACCGCGATGTCCGGCTGAAGCGCGCGGGCGAGGTCGATCTGATAGGAGGAGAGTTCCAGCACGACGACCATGCCATCGCTCGCCGGATCGAGATCGAGCACCCCCCGCCCGAAATTGCCGCCGACCTGAACGCACTGCCCGGCCGAGCGCAGGATATGGGCGATCAGGGCGGTGGTGGTGGATTTGCCGTTCGATCCGGTGACACAGACGACGCGCGGCGCTTTGTCGAACTCATCCCACTCCGGGGTGGCAAAGGAGCGGAAGAACAGGCCGATATCATTGTCCACCGCGACCCCGGCCTCCCAGGCGGCGCGGATCACCGGATGCGGCGCGGGATAGAGATGCGGAATGCCGGGACTGACGATCAACGCCTTGACCTCGTCCCAGG
The DNA here is from genome assembly GCA_048594665.1 of Amaricoccus sp. Lineage (GTDB taxonomy): Bacteria > Pseudomonadota > Alphaproteobacteria > Rhodobacterales > Rhodobacteraceae > Amaricoccus. The sequence continues at coordinate 51,342 of JBMDWT010000058.1, forward strand.
CCCGGGCCCGGTTGAGATCGACGAGCGTGACCCCGGCCGCCTCGGCCTTGGCGCGGGCCTCCGCGCCATCGTCCCAGGCGATAACCTCCGCGCCCCCTGCCTCCAGCGCCGCGACCGCGGGCAGGCCCGAGCGGCCGAGCCCAAGCACCGCCACCTTGTGGCCGACATATCCGCGAACCGGGATCATCCTCTTGTCACTCCTCGCTGTCGCGGCCGGTTTCGCAGACCGGACCGCCCTGCGCAAGATCCGGCGCGGACGCCGCCCCATCGGATTGCCTGTTCCGCGATTTCCAATCGAATGTCCCCATTCGATTGGAAATCGCTTTCAGCGCAGCTTGAGCGTGGCCAGACCGATGGTGGCGAGGATCACCGAGATGATCCAGAACCGGATCACGATCTGTGGTTCGGCCCAGCCCTTTTTCTCAAAGTGATGGTGGATCGGCGCCATCAGGAACACCCGCTTCTTGGTGCGTTTGTAATAGAGCACCTGGATGATGACGCTGAGCGCCTCGACCACGAAGAGCCCTCCAACGATGGCGAGCACGATCTCATGCTTGGTGGCCACCGCGATCGCCCCGAGTGCCCCCCCGAGCGCGAGCGACCCGGTGTCCCCCATGAAGACCGCCGCCGGAGGGGCATTGTACCACAGAAACCCCAGGCCCCCGCCGATCAGCGCCGCGACGAAGATCGTGATCTCGCCGCTGTCCGGGATATAGTTCACGTCGAGATAGCTGGCGAAGTCCACCCGCCCCACGACATAGGCGATGATGCCGAGCGCCCCCGCCGCGATCATCACCGGCATGATCGCAAGCCCGTCGAGCCCGTCTGTCAGGTTGACCGCATTGGCGGACCCCACGATCACCAGCATCGCGAAGGGCAGGAACAGCCAGCCGAGGTCGATCAGCAGGGATTTGAAGATCGGAAAGGCCAGCATCCCGGAGAGATGCTCCGGATGCAGATACATCGACCAGCCCCCTGCGATCAGCGCGATGGCAAACCCCGCCAGCAGCCGGAGCCGCCCCGATACGCCATCCACGGTCTGCCGCGTCACCTTGGCATAGTCGTCGGCGAAGCCGATCAGCCCGAAGCCCGCCGTCACGAACAGCACCAGCCAGACGAAGCCATTGTCCCACCGCGCCCAGAGCAGAGTCGAGAACAGGATCGCCGAAAGGATCAGCAGCCCGCCCATCGTCGGGGTCCCGGCCTTTGAGACGATATGGCTCTGCGGCCCATCGGCGCGGATCGGCTGGCCCCGCCCCTGCCTCAGCCGCAGCATGTTGATCAGTGGCCGTCCGAAGAGGAAGCCAAAGACCAGCGCCGTGATGAAGGCCGCTCCCGCGCGAAAGGTGATATAGCGAAAGACATTCAGGAAACTGACATTGTGCGACAATTCCGCGAGGTAAAACAACATTCCAGGCCCTATCCCTCCAGGCTTTCGGTCGGGCGTGCGTCGCCCATCATCTTGATCGCCGCGACCACTTGGCCCAGTCGTGAGCCGAGCGAGCCCTTGACCATGGCGATGTCGCCCGCGTCGAGCAGGTTCTTCACCCGCGCCGCCATCTTCTCGGCCGTCTCGAACCATTCGCCCCGTTGCTCGCGCGGCAGAGCCTGATAGAGCGCCCGCATCCTCTCGCCCGCGCAATGAACCTTGCTCACCGCCGCGAGGCCCGGGACCTTCACGATATCCGCGTGCATTTCACGCTCCGCCGGTCCGAGTTCCAGCATGTCGCCGAGAAACGCCACCCGGCGCCCCCGGGATACCCGGCCGACACCGTCGCGGGGCATCTCCTGCGCAAAGACCTCCAGCGCCGCCGCCATCGCCGCCGGATTGGCATTGTAGCTCTCGTCGATCAGGGTGATCGCGCCATCGATGCCGCCCGGCCCCAGGCTGACCGTCCAGCGCGCGCCGCGCCCCTCCGGCGAGCGCCATTGCCCAAGGGCAAGCGCCGCCCGCGTCAGATCGCCACCCAGCGCCTCGACACAGGCAAGGGCTCCGAGCGCATTCAGCGCCAGATGCCCCCCCGGCGCCGCCAGCTTGAAGTAGAAGGTCGCCCCATGCGCCCGGGCCGCGATCGAGGTCCGCCCCTCCATCACCCGCGCCTCCAGCAGCCGATAGTCCGGACGCCCCGTCCTGCCGACCCGCACGGCCCGTGCCTTCGCCCGCCGCGCCGCCGCCAGCAGGATCGGATATTGCGCCACGTCCCGGTTCAGGACCGCGACCCCGCCCGCCGGCAATCCCCGGAATATCTCGGCCTTCTCGCGGGCGATCCCGTCGAGATCCTCGAAGGCCGCGAGATGGACCGGGGCGATCGTGGTGATCATCGCGACATCGGGCCGGGCCAGAATGGCCAGGGGCGCGATCTCTCCCGGCGCGTTCATGCCGATCTCGATGACGCCATAGTCCATATCCGCCGGCATCCGCGCCAGCGTCAGGGGCACGCCCCAATGGTTGTTGAAGCTCTTCTCCGCCGCGTGCACCCGTCCCTGACAGGCCAGCGCCGTGCGCAGCATCTCCTTGGTGCCGGTCTTGCCGACCGATCCGGTCACCGCCACGATCCTGCCCTTGAACCGCGCCCGCCCGGCGCGGCCAAGCGCCCGCAGCCCCTCGAAGACATCCGGCACGACCAACAAGGGCGCATCCGGGGCCACGCCCTCGGGACGTCGCGACACCATCGCCGCCGCCGCCCCCCGGGCCAGGGCGTCGCCGACGAATTCATGTCCGTCGCGCGCGGCGCTCAGGGCGATGAACAGATCGCCCGGAATCAGACTCCGCGTGTCGATGGAAACGCCGGTCGCCACCCAGTCTCGGGGCGACTCCCCCCCCGTGGCCGTCTCGGCCTCGGCCCTCGTCCACAAATCCGCCATCAGAGCGCGGCCCGGTCCGGTGCCACCTGGCGCAAAGATCGAAGCGCGGCGCGGGCGCGGGCCCGCCACCCGTGCCCCGTCGACGCGCCGCTTGCGCCCATCGCTCCGGCGATGGGCGACGCTCGGTCGGGTGCGCTCGCGTCCCTCATGCGCCGAGCCCATCGAGCGCCGCCACCGCGACGCTCGCCTGCTCGATATCGTCGAAGGGGAGGATATCGTCACCGATCACCTGCCCCGTCTCATGCCCCTTGCCCGCGATCAGCAAGGCATCCCCCGGACCCAGCGCATCGACCGCCGTCAGGATCGCCTCGGCCCGGTCGCCGATCTCGGTCGCCTCGGGACACCCTTCCATCACCGCCGCCCGGATCGCGGCCGGGTCCTCGCTGCGCGGATTGTCGTCGGTCACGAACACCACATCCGCCGCCCGCGCCGCCTGACCCATCAGCGGGCGCTTGCCCTTGTCCCGATCGCCGCCCGCGCCAAAGACCACCAGCAGCCGCCCCATCACATGCGGCCGCAGCGCCCGCAGCGCCGTGGTCAGGGCATCGGGCGTATGGGCGAAATCCACGAAGACCGCCGCGCCATTGGCCCGGGTGGCCGCCCGTTCCATCCGACCCCGAACCGTGCGCAGATTGGAGATCGCACCGACCGCGGCACTCGCATCCGTCCCCGAACCGATCGCAAGCCCGAGGGCCACCAGTGCGTTATGCGCCTGGAACCCGCCGATCAGATCGAGCCGCGCCTTGTGGCTGCGCCCGCCCCAGGCGAACAGCAAATCCTGACCCGTCGCATCGAACCTCTGGGCGATCACCCTCAGATGACATCCCTCCGCCTTGCCGACGGTCAGGACCTTGTGACCGCGCGCCTGCGCCGCCCGCAGCACCTGCTCGCCATGGGGATCGTCGAGATTGACCACCGCCGTGGCACCCCGTGGCAGGACCCTTTCGAAAAGCCCGAGCTTCGCCTTGAAATAGCTCTCGAAATCCGGGTGATAATCGAGATGGTCCCGGGTGATGTTGGTAAAGGCCGCCGCGTCCAGCCGGACCCCGTCCAGCCGGAACTGGTCCAGTCCGTGGCTCGATGCCTCCATGGCCGCGTGGGTCACCCCCTGAAGCGTCAGTTCCGCGAGCAGTTCGTGCAGGGTGATCGGCTCGGGCGTGGTATGGCGCAAGGGCGCGGAGACCGCCCCCTCGACGCCGGTCGTGCCGAAATTGACCGCCCGCTCGCCGGTCTCTTCCCAGATCTGCCGGGTGAAGCTTGCCACCGAGGTCTTGCCGTTGGTTCCGGTGACCGCGACCATCACCTCGGGCTGTGCCCCGTACCAGCGCGCCGCCGCGATGGCGAGCACCCGGCGCGGCTGTTCGGCCAGGATGACCGGTACGCCGGGCGCCCCGGATTCCGCCGTCATCCGGGCCAATCCCTCCGCGTCGGTCAGGATCGCGACCGCGCCCATGCGCAGCGCATAGGAGGCGAAGGCCCCGCCATGCATCCGGCTGCCCGGCAGGGCGGCGAACAGATACCCCGGCCGGGTGGCGCGGCTGTCGACAGACAGGCCGGTGATCTCGGGCAAGGGTCCGGACCAGTCGCCCGCGCGCCGTGTGCCCGTCAAAAGGCCCAGTGCGTCGAATCCCATGAGTTTGTTGGTTCGGTCTGTTCCGGCCATGGTTCGTCTCCCGGCATCCGTTCGGCAGGGGCTATTCGTTTCCCGCCACTCTGTAAAGCTCTGGCGCGGACGAGGAAGGCGGAAGATCGGGAGGCATGCCGAGGACCGGCGCCAGCCTGCGGATCGCCGCCGCCGCGACCGGAACCGCCGTCAGGCCCGCGGTGCGAAACGCCGTCTTGTTGATATAGGTCACCGGCTCGTCGAGCGTGATCACCAGGACATATTTCGGTTTGTCCGCCGGAAAGAACGAAGCGAAGGTCGCGATGACCTTGTCGTTGGAATAGCCGCCCCGATGCAGCGGCTTGTCCGCCGTGCCGGTCTTGCCTGCGACATCATATCCCGGAATGTCGGCGGCCTTCGCGGTGCCGCGCACCACCACCTGCCGGAGCATGTCGCGCACCTGTTTCGAAGTGCGTTCCGAGATCACGCGATCCGCCTCCGTCGGCCGGGCATCGCTCGCGACGAGGCTCGGTTTGACGCGCAATCCCCCGTTCGCCAGCGTGCAATAGGCCGTGGCCAGATGCAGCGGCGTGACCGCGATCCCGTGACCGAAGCCCACCGTCATGGTGGCCAGGTCGGACCAGTTGGCGGGCACCATCGGCGTGGTCCGCGCCGCCTCGCTCAGCTCGACCGGGACCGGAGCCAGCATCCCGACCTCTCCGAGAAATTTCTTCTGCTCGACCGCGCCGCTTCCGATGGCGATCCTGGCCGCCCCGATGTTCGATGAATTGACCAGTACATCCTCGACCGTCAGCCGATCGCCATAATCATGGAAATCATGGATGGTGAACCGTCCCCATTTCATCGGCCCCTTGGTGTCGATCATCGTATGGGGCGAGATATGACCCTCCTCCAGCCCCAGTGCGACCGTCAGCGGCTTGAAGGAGGAGCCGAGTTCATACCGCCCCTGCGCCGCCCGGTTGAAGAGCGGACTGTCGGCGGGATCGCCGGTGGTCGGCAGCGAGGGACGGCGGTTCGGATCGAAATCCGGCAGGCTCGCCATGGCCCGGATCTGCCCGGTGTCCGCCTCCATCAGGATCCCGACCGCGCCCTTGGCATGCATGTCCGCCATGCCGGTGGCGAGCACTTCCTCCAGGGCCACCTGCGCATCGATGTCGATCGAGAGCCGGAGCGGCGTGCCGGTCAGCGCGGGATCGCGCAGACGGTCATCCATCATCCGCTCGATTCCGGCGGTGCCGACGATTTCGGCCGCGTCGACGCCTTCGCGCCCGAAGCCCGCGCCCCCGAGGATATGGGACGCGACCGCCCCATTGGGATAGAACCGCACTTCCCGCGGCCCGAACATCAGGCCGGGCTCGCCGATGTCATGCACGCGCTGCCGCTGCTCGGGCGAGATGGTGCGCTTGATCCAGAGGAACTTGCGCCCGTCGGTGAAGCGTTTGCGCAGAACCTCCTCGTTCAGGTCGGGAAAGATCTGTGCCAGTTGTTCCGCCGCGTGGACCGGATCGATCATCTCCGCCGGCTGGGCATAGAGCGAGGCCGTGACCAGATTGGTCGCGAGGATCGCGCCCTTGTGATCGACGATATTCGCCCGCTGCGCGAGGATCGGCGCCGCCATCGCCTCGCCCCGCGGCTCGACCGGAACGCTGGTGGAGAGCAGGGCCATCCGGCCCGCGACGGTGGTAAAGCAGAGAATGAACACGATCCCGAGCAGGATCAGCCGCGTCTCGGATTTCCGGCGCTCCGCGCGCAGGCGTGCATCGAGCCGCGCCGCCCGTTCCTCGACTTCGACAAGATCGGGATCCTTGCCTTCCGCGCGGGCGGAGAGGATGCGGGCAAGCGGACGCAAAGGGCGGCGGATCATTCGGTCGCTCCGGGCACGGGTTTGATTTGCGAATGCGGCGCGGGCGTCGCGCCGTCATCTGACTTTGGCTCGGCGAGCGGATCGGGCGGCATGGCGATCAGCGCTATGTCGGTGAATTGCTCGGGCGTCAGCTCGACCAGCCCCAAGGCCTGCGCGTTCGCATTCACCAGCCTGCGCAGCCGATCCGGACGATTGAGATAGGCCCATTCCGCGTCGAGCACGCCGAGGGCCTCCTTCTCGCGGGCGATCTCGTCACGCAGATCCGCGACGCGGTTCATCGCCTCCTGCGTCGCGTAATTCACGCGGTAGGCCCAGCTCGCAAAGACCACCACGAGCAGGGCCAGGGAGAGATAAAGCACGGTCTTCACGTCAGGGCTCCCTTCAATGCGATCCGGGGCACGCCGATGGACTCCGGATCGACCGGTCCGGTCGGAGCCTCCAGCCGCCGTGCGATCCTGAGCTTCGCCGAACGCGCCCGCGGATTGTCCGCGACCTCGGCCTCGGACGGCGCCACCGCCTTGCGGGTCACCAGTTCGAACCGCGGCGCCGCCGCTTCCACCGAGGGCGCATGGCGGCTGGTGCCAGGGCCGGTACCCGTCCGCTGCTGGAAGAACCGCTTCACGATCCGGTCCTCCAGCGAATGAAAGGTCACGACCGCGAGCCAGCCACCCGGTGCCAGCGCCGCCTCCGCCGCGACCAGACCCCGCGCCAGCTCCCCCAGTTCGTCATTCACCGCGATCCTGAGCGCCTGAAAGCTGCGCGTCGCCACATGCGGCTGACCGGGCTTGGGCCGGGGCATCCGCCGCTCGATCGCCTCGACCAGCTGCGTCGTCGTCTCGAACGGCCGGATCTCGCGCGCGGCGACGATGGCGCGGGCGATGCGGCGCGAGGCCCGCTCCTCGCCCAGCTGGAACAACACATCCGCCAGTACCGCCTCGGGCAGCTGGTTCACCAGATCGGCGGCCGAGCGTCCCGCCTGCTCCATCCGCATGTCGAGCGGTCCCTCCTTCTGGAAGGAGAATCCCCGCCCGGCCTCGTCGATCTGCATCGAGGAGACGCCGATATCGAGCACCACCCCGGACAGATCGCGCGCAACCCGGTCCAGATCGCCAAACCGGCCGGGATGGAGATCCAGCCGCGCGCCATAGGCCGCCGCCCAGGGCAGGTCGCGCAAGGTATCGGGATCGCGATCCACCCCGATCACCCGCTCGGCGCCCGCCTCCAGCAAGGCCCGCGCATAGCCCCCCGCTCCGAAGGTTCCATCGAGCCAGACACCCGTCACCGGCTGAACCCGGGCGAGAATCTCGCCGATCAGAACGGACACATGACGCGAAACAGGGCTCATCCTCATAGGCCCGCGTCCATCCGGTCGAGCGCGGCGAAGGGATCCTCGTCCTCCTCCAGCCCCTCGCGCCAATCCTCGAGATCCGCCATGTCGGCGGCATAGGCGCCGGGCTCCCAGATTTCGAACTTGTCGCCCATTCCAGCGAACATCACCTCGCTCTCGATGCCGATCATCTCGCGCAATTTCGCCGACAGGACGAATCGCCCCGTGTCATCGACCTGCGCATAGACGGACTGGCTGCTGAACCAGCGCTCCAGCGCCTTGCGCTGTTTGCTGAAGGTGGGCAGGCGCGAGATCTTCTCGTCCAGCGCCGCGGCGCCCAAAATCGTATATCCGACCAGGCATTTGCCGCCTGGCCCGCCCCAGATCAGGACCATGTTGGGCTGTCCGCCGGGAACCCAGTCGGGATCCCCTTCCTCCAGCGTCCGGCGAAACGAGGCGGGGACCGAAACACGGCCCTTCTGGTCAATCTTGTTGACCGCCTCGCCCCTGAATCGCCGTATCACCGGCTGATCTCCTGCTCTTGGGCGCCGGGACCAAGAAAAACGGGCCGTGCTCTCTGGAAGCACGACCCGCCATCCGGTCCTGATTGGGCCCTGGGCCCGACTGCGCTCCGTGCTGCTCGTTTTTTAGTCGCGTCGGGTCTCTTCTTCTTCAGGGGAAAGCGCGGGCCTGTATGAAACCTGCCGAGTTTCTATTTGGGTCTTAGACGCCCTTATCCGAATTCCGCCACCTTCCTTGCGACTTGGGATATCATGGGAATTTATGGAAATCAATGGATTCCCTAACTACTTGCCAGTCCCGGCTGCTCTCTGCCCTCAACTCCGGAGAGACTCCCCCTCATCACTTTTCCGCGCTATTAGTGGTGTAATCACGCATCCGTTAACGCTATATATACCTCAACCAAGGGTTGATGAAGCCCCTCCCGCAAAAGTCCAAATTGTGCCCGGGCAGCAGGGGTCAATCAGAAAAATTTCCGGCGCGACTTTGACGATTGAGCCATGGGCGAACTTCCGCCGATCCATGACCCTGTTCCCTTGAAATGTTCCGGATGCGACGGAATCGCCACAACCCAATCGCGAAAGAGGTAAACAACTGGTTTCCACCGGGCCAAAAAGACACAGTCCGGCAATAAAAACATCGATTCCGGATGGTCTCGGGTGCCCCGCCCCTCCGGCGGAACCGGCGTCACTCTCTGGCGTGCGTCAAGGGATGCGCGGACGGCTTGTAAGCCGGATTCTGTGACGCATCCTGCGATGCGACGATGACCATTCCTCTAGACCCGCCGTTACCGACGGGTTCTGGCAGCCAACCCGGATCGCTGGGCGGAAGAACCCGGAGGGCGAACCCTCCACGCGACCCCTATTTGGCCTTGCTCCTGGCGGGGCTTGCCATGCCACCGATGTTGCCACCGGCGCGGTGGGCTCTTACCCCACCGTTTCACCCTTACCCGGACGGCTCATCGCCGCCGGGCGGTCTCATCTCTGTGGCGCTTTCCCTCGGGTTGCCCCGGCCGGGCGTTACCCGGCGCCATTTCTCCCTGGAGTCCGGACTTTCCTCGCCCCTTTCGGGCCGCGGCCATCCCGCCATCCGCGCGCCCTCGCCTTAGGCGCTTTCCGCCATGGGGTCAACGCATGGGAATGCCCGCGCAACGCTCCGGGCCAGACCGACATCCTCGGGCGCGAGCGCCCCCCGCCCCCAGGGTCGGAACCGCAGCCGAAACGCCTCCAGCACCGGCGCGCTGTTCTCCACGGGATATCCGATCCCGCCCGCGGCCTCGATGAAGGCGGCGGGATCGCAAGGTCCCGCGTCCCCCGCCTCCGGCCAGATCGACCGGCCGCCCCGCGCCAGCCGGCGCCAGTCGAATTTCGGCCCCGGATCGGCCTTTCGGCCCGGCGCCATGTCGGAATGGGCGATCACCCGGGCCGGGGCAATCCCCCACCGCCCCATGATCTCGTCGAGCAGAGCCTCGAGGACGGTCATCTGCGGCTCGGGGAACGGCGGGAATCCCCGGAGAGGTCCGGCATTGGCCAACTCTATTCCGATCGAATGCGAATTCACGTCCCGCACCGCGCCCCAGCCGCCCTGTCCCGCATGCCAGGCGCGCTCCGATTCGGCCACCAGCCGCCAGATCCGGCCATCCTCGGCGATGACATAATGCGCCGATACCTCCGCCGCCGGATCGCACAGACGCGCCACGGCTGACTCCGCCGATTCCATCGCGGTATGATGCAGGACGACCAGATTCGGCCAGGCCCCGCCCCGGCGCGGTCCGAAATTCGGGCTTGGGTGATAGAGAACGCGCATGGATTAACCTGATCGATGGAGCAGATCCGCCCCTCGCCCCTGCGAAACCGCTGTGCACCGGATGGCTCGATCAAGGCCGTCGCGGCCCGCGGCACCTTCATGGGCAACCGGGGTGGCCGGTTGCATCGGAGCGATCGGACCCTCGGCGCGGCGCGCTGGAAAAGCCGGGCCTGGATCTGCTGCATTCTGTGCTTTCGCGACCGCCATCGCGGGGTGATGGGCGAGGGCTACACCGAATTGTTCTTCCTCGACGAGGCGACCGCGCTCGCCGCCGGGCACCGGCCCTGTTTCGAATGCCGCCGCGCCGCCGCCCGCGCCTTTGCGCAGGGATGGGGTCGCGCGAAAGGCACCGCTCCGCCGCTTGCGCCCGAGATGGACCGCGTCCTGCATGGCGAGCGCCTCGGCCCCCGGGCCCGCCTCCGTCTGGCGGAGATCCCCCCGGGCGCTCTCTTCGTCGCCGGGAATGGGTTTATGCTGCGAACCGGGACGGGCGCGCGTTCCTGGAGTTTCGAGGGCTATGGTCCGGAGCAGACCCTCGCCGAGGCTGATTTCCCCTGCCTGACGCCCCCCTCGACCCTGGCCGTGCTCCGTGCGGGTTATGCCCCGCGCCTTCACGCCAGCGCGCAATCCGATCGGAGTGGAACGACAATCGAACAAATTGCGCCTCAAATCATGGAGCCAGAGCGCGCGACCTGACTCCGCCGGGCCGAAAAGCGCCCTAGGTCCTGAGCGCGCGATAGGGCGTTGGGTCCCAGGTACAGGCAAACCCGTCCCCGTCCGGATCGATCCCGAGGGGATCGGTCTGCGGGCCGCCATTCGCCAGGAAGGCCCGCTGGGCATCATCCATGTTGCTGAACCGGCCGCAGGCTCCCATGCCGACTCGCATGCCCGTGCGAGGATAGACCGATTCGCCAACCGCGTTGGTGGTCTGTTGCGCAAAAAGCGCGATATTGACGCCCTCGACCCGATCCGGCAGGCGTCCCGGCTGGACGATCACCAGTTGCGCCCGATCCTCCGCCAGCTTGCGCTCCGCTATGGCGGCATCGATCTTCTGCTCCTCCAGCGTCGTCTGGAGCAGGTTCAGCCTGTCAGTATCGAGCGGCCGGCCAATCCCGGGCGCCGCGTCGGCGGTCGTCACGCCGGGAGGGGCGATGGCGACCCCCTCGGGCAAGGGTTCCCCGCCAAAGGAGGAGGCCGTTCCGGTGGTCGGAACCGAGGAAGACGGGACCTCCGTCACACCCGTCGCACTCGGGATCGTCACATCCCCCGATGTACAGGCCGCCAACAGACCGAACGCCGCGGTGACAATAAGACGTCTGGTCATGGTAAGGCCAATCCTTCGGTGCTGTTCCCCGAAGTCAGGCTTACCACCATTTATCCAGCTTTGCAGCAAATTTGCTCGAATTTTCCAAAGCATATGCAACGTTGAGCATTCCGGCCTCATCCCAGGGCCGACCGATCAGCTGCAACCCCAGCGGCAGGCCGCTGGCGGCCGTTCCGGTCGGCACCGCCACGCCGGGCAGGCCCGCGAGATTAACGGTGACGGTGAAGACATCGTTGAGATACATCGCCACCGGATCGCTGTCGGTCATTTCCCCGATCCCGAAGGCGGCGGAGGGCGTCGCCGGGGTCAGGATCGCATCCACCCCCGCCTCGAACGCCAGCTCGAAGTCGCGCTTGATCAGCGTGCGCACCTTCTGCGCCCGCAGATAATAGGCGTCGTAATAACCGGCGGAGAGGACATAGGTCCCGATCATGATCCGGCGGCGAACCTCGCGGCCAAACCCTTCCGCGCGGCTCCGCTCATAGAGCTCGGTAATCCCCTCGCGCGGCTCGATCTTCGCCCGATGCCCGTAGCGCACCCCGTCATACCGCGCGAGATTGGAGGAGGCCTCCGCCGGGGCAATCACATAATAGGCGGGCAGCGCGTATTTCGTATGGGGCAGGCTGATCTCGACGATCTCCGCGCCCGCGTCGCGGAGCTTGTCCGCCCCCTCGTGCCACAGGGCCTCGATCTCGGCCGGCATGCCCTCGACCCGATATTCCCGCGGGATCCCGATTCGCCGCCCCCTGATATCCCCGGTCAACGCGGCTTCGAAATCCGGCACCGCCCGGTCCGCCGAGGTCGCATCCCGGGGATCATGTCCCGCCATGGCCCGCAGCAGGATCGCCGCGTCCCGCACCGATTTTGCCAACGGCCCGGCCTGATCGAGCGACGAGGCAAACGCCACGATCCCAAAGCGCGAACAGCGCCCATAGGTCGGCTTCACCCCGACGATCCCGGTGAAGGCCGCCGGCTGGCGGATCGAGCCGCCGGTGTCCGTCCCCGTCGCCCCGAGGCAGAGATCCGCCGCGACCGCCGCCGCCGATCCGCCCGAGGATCCGCCCGGCGTCAGGGGCGTCGTGTCCCCGGCCCGCCGCCAGGGGCTGATCGCGGGACCAAAGGCCGAACTCTCGTTCGACGAGCCCATCGCGAATTCATCCATGTTGAGCTTGCCGAGACAGACCGCGCCTCCGGCCCAGAGCCTGGCCGTGACCGTGCTCTCATAGGGCGGCACGAAGCCTTCGAGGATGTTCGAGGCCGCCTGCGCCGGCAATCCCTCGACACAGAACAGATCCTTGATCCCGAGCGGTATCCCGCAGAGATCCGGCGCATCCCCCGCCGCGATCCGCGCCTCGGCCCGCTTCGCCTGCGCGCGCGCAAGGTCCGCCGACACGGCGGTGAAGGCATTCAACGCCCCCGCGGCCTCGATCGCCGAAAGATAGCCCTCGGTCAATTCCACCGCGCCAAGCGATCCGTCGCGCAGCCGGTCCCGCGCCGTCGCAATCGTCAGATCCGTCATCATTCCACCACCTTCGGCACGGTAAAGAACCCGTCGCGCGCATCCGGCGCATTCGCCAGAACCCGGCCCGCGTCGCCGCCGTCCGTCACCTCGTCCAGCCGCCATTCCATCCGCATCGGCGTGACCGAGGTCATCGGCTCGACGCCCGAGACATCCACCTCGGACAATTGCTCCATGAACCCGAGGATCGCCGACAGTTCGGTGGCGAGCGGATCAAGGTCGCTCTCGGCGACGGCGATGCGTGCGAGATGCGCGACGCGGCGGGCTGTGGCCTTGTCGATGGACATGGGGGTAGCGCCTCCGGGGACAGCTTTCGGGACCGTCGCGGGCTTTATCCCGCGGGAACCGGTCGCGCAAGGGCCCGCTCCCGCTGCCGCGCCAGAACCAGGATCATCCAGCCGAGCATGACCCCGTTCAACCCGTGCCACAGGAAATGCGTCCCCACCGGCGCGACCCCGCACACTGCCATGTCGATCGAGCGGAACACCAGCGACACCGACAGGATCGCCGCGCCGAGCGCCAGACCCCTCGCGGTGGAGGGCTGGGTGCGCCAGAGCAGCGCCGCGTAGGCGGCGATCAGGAGGACCACCGGCATGTAGGACACCGACCCGTTCACCGGCCCCGCCACCGCCCCGATCAATCCCGACACCAGCCCCGAGAGCGGCACATAAAGCGCCGCCGCGAGCCAGCCCGTCCAGACCGGCGCATCGAAGAAGCGGACCGTCGCGATCCCGACATAGAGCAGGATGAAACCAAGGATCGGCAGGACATCCGCCAGCATCGCCCAGACCCTGGCCTCGGTGTGAAACAGGAACGATCCCACCCCGATCACCGCCAGAACGCCACACAGGAGCCGCGCCGCCGGATCGCGCGCGACTTCGGGCCGCCGCCAGCAGATCACCGCCGCAATCAGGAACGCCCCGTTCGAGAGCGCATTGACCGGCTCGGCCCAGAAACCGGGATCGGTCCGCTCGCAATAGCCGTCCAAAGCTCGAAACCAATCCATCGACAGCCCCCCGCCCCACGCCATATGAGGACCCTATCTGGTTCCAAGAAGAGGTTCGACATGAAGATCATCTGGCTCGGCCACGCCGGCTTCCGTATCGAAATCGAGGATCAGGTCCTGTTGATCGACCCCTGGCTGACCGGCAACCCGCTGTTCCCGGTCGAGCGCCGCGCCGAGGCGATCACGGGGGCCACCCATATCCTGATCACCCACGCGCATTCCGATCACACCACCGACGCCCCGGCCATTGCCAGTGAACTGGGGATTCCGGTCGTCGGCATCTATGACCTGATGCATTATTGGGAAACCATCCACGGCATTTCCTCGGTCGGCTTCAACAAGGGCGGAACCGTCCGGCTCGGCAAGGTGGCGGTGACGATGGTCAACGCCACCCATTCCTCCTCGCGCGCCAGCGACAACGGACCGATGTACGGCGGCCACGAATCGGGCTTCATGATCGCGGGAGAGGGCCGGACCCTCTATGTCTCGGGCGATACCGATGTGATGGCCGACATGGAGATCTTCGAGGCGCTGCATCATCCCGAGATCGGCATCCTGAACGCGGGCGGGCATTTCACCATGGACATGCGAAGGGCCGCCTATGCCGCCAAACGCTATTTCAATTTCCAGACGGTGATCCCGAGCCATTACCGCACCTTTCCGATCCTGGAGCAGAACGCGGATTACCTGCGCGATGCGCTGCCCGGCGTCTCTGTCATCGAGCCGATGGTGCTGGAACCGATCGAGCTCTGACCGCTCCGGGCCGCGGAGACGGTCCTCGGCCCCCCTCCCCCGCGCACCGTAGGGCGGACCTCGGTCCGCCTCCCCCCCCCCCGCGCCGTAGGGCGGACCTCGGTCCGCCTCCCCCCGCGCCCACCACCGAGAGGATTTCGACATGGACCAGGACACTCCCGACGGGCTTTCACCTCCGCTCCAGGCCCTCTGGTGGCTGCGCCGGGGCGGTTTGCGGATGGGCGCGGACTGGGAGCGCGCGCACGCGATCTGCCAGTCCGCCGAAGGCACTCCCGCATATGACCGCGTCCATGCCCTCGCACACTGGATCGAAGGGGACGCGGCCAATTCCGCCTATTGGTATCGGCGTTCGGGATATCCGCGCGCCGAGGATATCGAGAGCGACTGGGCGGCGCAGGTCGCCGATCTCGGGGCGTAGACTCCGGGGGCGCGGGATCTCAGCGCAGGGTCGCGAAGAACGCCCTGAGGAGGGCCGCGCAGTCACCTTCCGCGATCCCGGGAAAGACCTCGGGCCGGTGGTGGGACTGGGGATGATCGAGCACGCGGGGGCCCTGCTCCAGCCCGCCCGATTTCGGATCGGAGGCGCCATAGAACAGCCGTCCGATCCGCGCAAAGGAGATCGCCGCCGCGCACATCGGACAGGGCTCCAGCGTCACATAGAGATCGAGCCCGCTCAGCCGCTCCGATCCAAGGCGGGCGCAGGCCGCGCGAATCACCAGCATCTCGGCATGGGCGGTGGGATCCCTGAGGGCGCGGGTCCGGTTGCCCGCCCGTGCGAGCACCCGTCCCGTCGCGGGATGGGCGATCAGGGCCCCGACGGGAACTTCGCCCCGGCCCGCCGCCGCGCGGGCCTCATCGAGGGCGAGATCCATGAGGGGTACGAACCGGGTCATGTCCCGGATTTGCGCGACGCCGCCATCCCGCGCAAGCCCCTCCCGCGGCGCATCAAACGTCGCCCAGGGGCGCGTTAACCAATTTCATGAACAATATCAGATGATTACACCACAGCCAAGCGCGGACGGAATTTGGACGGGCCGAGACGGTTTCGCTTGGCCCGCCGCCTTGCGCCGTGTAGGAGCGATCCATGAGCGAAGATGACTCCTCCGAACGCATTGCCAAGCGCCTCGCCCGGGCGGGCGTGGCCTCGCGCCGGGTCGCCGAGACCCTGATCGCCGCTGGCCGGGTCGCGGTGAACGGCAAGCCGATCGACAGCCCCGCCCTGAACGTGACCGCCGCCGACAAGATCACCGTCGATGGCAAGCCGATCGCCGCCCCCGAGCCGATCCGGCTCTGGCGTTATTACAAGCCGATCGGGCTCGTGACCTCGGATCGCGACGAAAAGGGCCGGGACACGGTCTTCGATCACCTGCCCGAGGACATGCCCCGGGTGGTGTCGGTCGGACGGCTCGACCTGAATTCCGAGGGATTGCTTCTGCTGACCAACGACGGCGGCCTGAAGCGCAGGCTTGAGCTGCCCTCGACCGGCTGGGTCCGCAAATACCGGGTCCGGGCGAAGGGGGAGCCGACGGACGCCGATCTCGATCCCCTGCGCAAGGGGGTGGTCGTCGACGGCGAGCGGTTCCAGCCGATGAGCGTCACCTTTGATCGCCAGCAGGGATCGAATTGCTGGCTGACCATCGGCCTGCGCGAGGGCCGGAACCGTGAGATTCGCCGCGCCCTCGACCTGGTGGGCCTCGCGGTCAACCGGTTGATCCGCACCTCCTACGGTCCTTTCCAGCTTGGGGAGCTGGAGCCCGGAGATGTCGACGAGGTGCGCTCGAAAGTGATGCGGGAGCAGCTCGGGATACGGTCCGACGACAAGTCCCCCCCGAAGCCACCCGTCCCGCGGCCCGGTTCTCGCAAGCCCTCTTCGCGAAGCTGATCTCTCCCGGATGCGCCGGTTCCGGACCGGCGCACCATCCCGGCCCGTCAGACCTTGAGAGACCCCGCGCTCTTTCTGCCGTCCCGGCCATCCACCAGATCATATTCGATCGGCTGATTGTCCTGAAGCGTCTGAAGGCCAGCCGCCTGAACCGCCGTTATATGGACGAAGATATCCTTGCCGCCATCGGCGGGCTGGATGAATCCATAGCCCTTCTCGGTATTGAACCACTTGACAGTGCCTTTAGCCATTCCCAAGCCCTTCGGTCTTCAACCCGGACACAATGCCCGGGCCTATTCCAAGTCGCGTCCTCGTGACCGCGCATCGGGGTGGGCAGTATCGGAGCACGAAACTCAGCCAAGAGTTTAACGCGAATCGCTCATCAAAAAAAGCATCAACTCAATTCCGGAGAATGGAGTTCGCCAGAAGAGCCGAGTATTGACCCCCGCGGGGCTGGTCACCCGGCCGGCGCGGCCTTATGTAGCGGTGCGACTGTCTCTGAGGGAGTACAATCGGGAAATGGGGGATCGAGCCTGCGACTGATCGGATACATAGTGCTGGCCACGTTGATCCTGGCCACGGGCTTCGGAGCGATGGGCGGATCGCCGGCGCTGATCGGCCTGCCATGAAGGGATCCCTGTGATGGCGGGCAAGCGGTTCGGTGGAAAATATTCCCCCACCGGGGCTCCGGCGGGCGAGACGCCGCCGCCGGCCTTTCGCAACCGTCGGGCGCGGCGGGTCAGCCTTCGGGCCCGCTCGCTGTTTCTCCTGCCCCTGCCCCTGCTCTTCGCCGGACTGGGTGCGATCCGGCGCGGGGATGCCCTTGAAATGGTGGCGGAGCTGGGGGGCTTCGCCGGGCTCATGCTGGCGGCCTGGCTCGTCAACGAAGGGCTGCGCGCCGAGGAAGCCTATGATGCGCGAACCGTCGCACGCCCCCCCGCGATTCCGCGAAAACTCTTCGGGGCGGGCCTTGTCGCGGTCTCGGTCGGGGGGGTGAGCCTGCTCAGCCACGGCCAGGGCCCCCTCAACGGCCTGATCTTCGGCCTCGCCGCCGGTGTCGCCACGATCGTGGCCTTTGGCCTTGATCCGATGAGAAAGAAGGGCATCGACGGCCTGGACGATTTTTCGGCGGACCGGGTCACACGCGCGATCGAGGAAGCCGAGCAACTCGTCCGCGACACCGCCGCGGCGGCGGCGCGGATCGGCGACCAGCGCCTCGCGGGCCGCGTCGACCGGCTGTGCGACCAGGCGCGCGGGATGTTCCGGATGGTGGAGCGCGACCCGAGGGATCTCGCCCGCTCGCGTGCTTTCCTGAGCGTGTATCTTCTGGGCTTGCGGGATGCGACGGTCAAGTTCGCGGATCTGAGCGCCCTCTCCCGCGATTCCGCCGCTCGCTCCCAATATGAAGACCTGCTAGGAGATCTGGAGGCCAGCTTTTCCAAGCAGCGCACACATCTGATGGAAGACAATCGCGGCGATCTCGAAGTCGAAATAGAGGTCTTGCGCGATCGGCTGCGACAGGATGGGCTGACGCCCCGTTAGGCAAGGAGACGATCTATGGCCGAGGAATTTCGCCCGCGAGACGTGGCAACCGTCGAGGATGTCGAAGCGGTCACGGCCCATGCATTGCCGGAGCCCAAGGGCGAGGTCGTGGCACTCGGAGAGGCGGATCCGGCCGTCAAGGCGCAAATCGAGAAGCGCAAGGCAGAGATCGACATGACGAACACCCAGTCGATCATCCGCTTCGGCGCGGGGGCGCAGCTGGAGCTTCAGGCGATCAGCCAGGACATGCTGAACGGCGTACGCAACAAGGACGCCGGTCCGGCCGGGGACTCCCTGCGCCAGATGGTGAATTCGATCCGCGGCTTCTCGGTGTCCGAACTCGATCCGGGCCGCAAGCAGAGCTGGTGGGAGCGGCTGGTCGGCAAGACCGCGCCACTCGCCGAATTCATGGCGCGCTACGAGTCGGTGCGCGACCAGATCGACAAGATCACCGGCGAGTTATTGCGCCATGAGCATACCTTGCTGAAGGATGTGAAATCCCTCGACAAGCTCTACGAGAAGACCCTCGATTTCTATGACGAGCTCGCCCTCTATATCGCCGCGGGGGAATCGAAGGTCGCCGATCTGGATGCCAACGAAATCCCCGCCAAGGAGGCCGAGGTCAACGCGGCGCCCGAGGATCGCCGGATCATCGTGGCCCAGGAATTGCGCGATCTGCGCGCCGCGCGCGACGATCTCGATCGCCGCGTCCATGATCTCAAGCTGACCCGCCAGGTCACGATGCAGTCGCTGCCCTCGATCCGGCTCGTCCAGGAGAACGACAAGAGCCTCGTCACCAAGATCAACTCGACACTGGTGAACACGGTGCCGCTCTGGGAGACACAACTGGCCCAGGCCGTGACGATCCATCGCGGCCGGGAAGCGGCGAAGGTCGTACGCGAGGCAACGGATCTGACCAACGAACTCCTGACCCGCAACGCGGAGAACCTCAAGCAGGCGAACCGCGAAATCCGGACCGAGGTCGAGCGCGGCGTCTTCGACATCGGCGCGATCGAAAAGGCGAACAAGGACCTGATCGAGACGATCGAGGACAGCCTGCGCATCGCCGACGAGGGCAAGGCCAAACGCGCGGAGGCGGAAGTGAGCCTGAAACGAATGGAAGGCGAATTGAAGTCGGCGCTCTCGGCCGCGAAGTCGCGAACATCGGGTGCGACTGTCTCCCACTAGGGGCGTTTCGGGGGTTTGGATTCGTTGGGCAGTGTGTGTCTCGATCGCAGAAGCATCGCGGGCGGAAGGCTTGCGCTCCTGGTGTCATTGGCTTTTGGCCTCTCAGGCTGCGCAATGCTGGGCTTGGGGGGGCACGAGGCGGCGTCATCCGGATCCTCCAGTCAGGCCGTGACGGATATCGCGGTGCCTGAGAAACGGCCAGCTCCCCTGGACGAAAACGAAGCCTCGCTGATCCAGTTCTATGCGAACGTGGAGCGGGACCTGACCGCGAGCGGCCGGATGCGGCTCGAGACCGCTCCGGCCGATGCGCCCTATACCGCCGAGGATCTAGTCCGGGACTTCCAGCGGGTGGCCCTTTATAACGAATATGCCGATGTCGACGGCCAGTTCGTGCATACGGAAACCCCGGCGCAGCTTCGACGCTGGAACGAGCCGATCCGGGTCAGCGTCATGACCAGCGGCTCCGTCGCGCCCGAGGCGGCCGCGCGGGATCGGGCCAATGTGGCGGCCTTTACCCGTCGCCTGGCCCGGCTGACCGGAACCGACATGGCGATGTCCGACGGGCTCGACGTCAATTTCCTGGTGCTCTTCATGAACAGCGCCGAGCGGGAGGCCTTCGCCGACCAGGTCCGGAGCCGCTATCCGACCTTTGCCCCGGCGGTGATGAATGCGATGAAGAATACGCCGCTCGATACCTTCTGCATCACCTACTCCTTCGGACAGCCGGATGACCCTTCGGTCTATTCCGCTGTGATGATCCTGATCCGGGCCGAGCACCCACCCCTGACGCGTCTGTCCTGTGTGCATGAGGAAATGGCCCAGGCAATGGGCCTGCCGAATGACAGTCCGGAGGCCCGGCCCTCGCTCTTCAGCGACAGCCTCGAATTCGCCCTCCTGACGGAGCATGATGAAATCCTTTTGCGGATGCTCTACGATCCGAGGCTGCGGCCCGGGATGACGGCGGCCGAGGTCGCCCCTCTGCTGCCAGCCATCGCCAGGGACGCGATCGCCGCCGAACAGGCGGCGACGGCGCCGGACCAGGTTGCCGTGAACTGAGAACAGGATACTGAAAGATGTCCATCCTTGACTTCCTGCGTGGCGAATTCATCGACGTCATCCATTGGGTGGACGACACGCGCGATACCATCGTCTGGCGCTTCGAGCGCGAGGGTCATGCGATCAAATACGGGGCCAAGCTGACGGTCCGCGAGGGACAGGCGGCGGTTTTCGTGCACGAGGGTCAGCTGGCGGACGTGTTCGGGCCGGGGCTCTATATCCTTGAAACCAACAACCTGCCGATCCTGACGACCCTGCAGCATTGGGACCACGGCTTTCGCAGCCCCTTCATGTCGGAGATCTATTTCGTCAACACCCGGCGGTTCACCGATCTGAAATGGGGGACGAAGAATCCGATCCTCTGCCGGGACGCGGAGTTCGGCGTGGTCCGGCTCAGGGCCTATGGAACCTATACGATGCGGGTAACCGACCCGGGCCGGTTCCTGACGGATATCGTGGGCACGGATGGCGAATTCACCACCGACGAGATTGAATCGCAGATCCGCAACATCATCGTCACCCACTTCAGCCAGATCATCGCCGCCAGTGGCATTCCGGTGCTCGACATGGCGGCCAACACGCTCGATCTCGGCAAGCTCGTCGCCGACAAGATCGGACCGATGGTCGCGGACTACGGGCTGGAACTGCCCGCCTTCTATGTCGAGAATGTCTCGTTGCCGGCGGAAGTGGAATCGGCCCTCGACAAGCGGACCGCGATGGGGGCGGTCGGCGATCTCTCGAAATATACCGAATTCAGCGCGGCGGAGGCGATGACCCGCGCCGCGGGCACCCCGGACAGCGGGATGGGCGCGGGTATCGGCGCGGGGCTGGGAATGGCCATGGGGGCGAGGCTCGCCCAATCGCCGGCGCCCTCCGGGCCCTGGGGCGCGGCACCGGCCGCCACCCCCACTCCACCGCCGCCGCCGGGGGCAAAACTCTGGCATGTCGCCGAGGGCGGCGCCTCGAAAGGTCCGTTCACCGAGGCGGAGCTGCGCGGGATGGCCTCGACCGGCGCGATCACATCGGGCACCTATTTCTGGTCGCCGGGCGATGCGAACTGGCGGCGCGGGGCGGAGGTTCCGGACCTCGCGGGGCTCTTCAACGCCCCGCCGCCGCCACCCGCGAGCTGAGGCCTTGAGCATGCCCGAGGCCGAGGCCCCCGCGCGGGCGGAGGCGCGGCGGCGCTTCCCCTGCCCATCCTGTGGCGCGCCGCTGCGGTTCGACCCCGCCTCGATCCGGCTGAAATGCGGGCATTGCGGCGCCGAGGAGTCCATCCCCGATGACCGCGGCTCCATCCCCGAACTGGATCTGCGCGCGGCGATCGAGCACAGCATTCCCTCCGGCGCCACCGAGGACGTCCGCGTTGCCCAATGCGGCAGCTGCGGGGCACAGATCGAATTCGACGGCGAGACCCATGCACGGGTCTGTCCCTTCTGCGCCGCGCCGATCGTCACGGACACCGGCGCGCGGCGCCTCATCAAGCCCCAGGCCCAGTTGCCGTTCCTGCTGACCGAGGCCGATGCCCGCGCCGCGATGAGCAGATGGCTCGGCAGGCTCTGGTTCGCGCCTTCGAACCTGCGCGAACTGGCGCGGGCCGGACGGGCGATGGATGGGGTCTATGTCCCCTACTGGACCTATGATGCCTCGACCCGGACGGAATACACAGGCCAGCGCGGCACCGTCCATTACGAAAACCAGATGGTCGAGGTCACGGTGAATGGCCAGAGACAGCTCCGGAACCAGCAGGTCGCGCGGGTGTCCTGGGCCCCGGCGCGGGGCCGGGTGGCGCGCGACTTCGACGATGTGCTGGTGCTCGGCTCGCAGAGCCTTCCCAAGCGCTTCACCGATGCGCTGGCGCCGTGGGACTTGTCGGCGCTCTCCACCTATGACCCGCGCTATCTCGCGGGCTTCCGGGCCGAGGGCTATGGCATTCCCGTCGAGGAGGCCTACGGCGAGGCCAAGGAGATCATGAACGCGGTCATCCAGTCCGATATCCGGCGCGACATCGGCGGGGACCAGCAGCGCGTCGGCGAAGTGCGGACGGAGGTCGGCGATCTGACCTTCAAACATGTCCTCCTGCCGGTCTGGGTCGCGGCCTATCGCTATCGCGGGCGGGCCTTCCGGTTCGTGGTCAATGGCCGCACCGGCGCGGTGGAAGGCGAACGGCCCTATTCAAGTCTCAAGATCGCGATCCTGGTGGGGGCCATGATCCTCGCCGCCCTTGCCATCGCCGCCTTTCAGTTGTCGCAACATTGACCCAAAGAGTATCCATCGCATGAGACGCATCGCCGCCCTCCTCCTGATCTTCGCGGGATCCCTGGCCGAGGCCGCCGACCTTCCGCCGGTGATCCAGGCCGATACCGACGCGAGCTTTGCCAGCTGTCGCGAGGCGGGCGGCACGCCATCGCTTTTGCCCGGCTATCTCACTTCGCTCGATCTCAACGGAGACGAGGCGCCGGATTACATCGTCAATCTGATGGGCCTGAACTGCGAAGGCGCCGCGTCCTATTTCTGCGGCTCGGCCGGCTGTCCGGTCACGGTCTGGCTCTCGGGCAAAGGCGGGCTCACCGCCGCCTGGACCAATCACGCGCAGGACATCCAGATCGACCGGACCGGGCCGCATCCGATCGTGGTGGCGGCGCTGCATGGCCAGCTTTGCGATCCGCCCCGCGCGGGGGTCGACGGCTGCGAACTCAGGCTCGATTTCCAGGGCAAGGCCGACGCCGCCGAAAAACCCGCGCCGGGATGGTCCCTGCGCTCCGCCTCCGGATCGACACCGGTCGCCCTCATCGATGGTCCGGGCAATATCAAGAACCTCGCCCTCTTCTGCCTGTCCGGCGAGCCCTTCCTCGCCACCATCTTCCGGGAATCGCCCAAGGGCGAGACCGCGCGGCTGGAGTTCGACTTCTCCGCCGGTCCGCTCGCCGCGACCGCCCGGCGCGAACCGACGGCGGGCGGCGCCTTTGTCATCGCCTTGCGCAAGGCTTCCGTCGCCCAGCGGCTGGCCGGGCGCGACAGTTCGGTAATGCTCAAGGTGGATGGCCGGGAACAGGGTGTTCTCTCGCTCGCGGGATCGAGCAAGGCCATCCGCGCGGCGCTCGAAACCTGCGCGCCGGGCTGAATATCCCCTGCTCTGCTTTATCGCATTGTTGTCAGGACGCGAGGAGTCTAGAGTTCCACTCTACCACAGGGAGGAAATCTCGGAATGAGCCGTGCCTTTGTCCGCGAAGATGACGGAACGACATCGGAAGTCCCCATGGATATTCCCGTCAGTTCCGCGCCCAATCTGGTGACCCCGCGAGGACTGCGGCTGATCGCTGAGAAGATTACCGAACTGGAAGCCGAGATCGCCGCCGACCCGGACGAGGAGCATCTGGCAAGGCTCCGGCGCGACCTGCGCTACTGGAGCCTGCGGCATGCGACCGCCCGGTTGACCTCGCCCGCGCCGGACGATCCCTCGGTCCAGTTCGGATCCCGCGTGACCTATCGGACCTCGGAGGGCGAGGAAAAAACGGTGACGATCACCGGCGAGGACGAGGCCGATCCCGCGCAGGGCCTGCTCTCCTATCCCGCTCCCCTCGCCCGGGCATTGATGGGCGCGGTCGAGGGCGGCGAGGTCTCGCTGCGGCTCGGGCCGCGCGATCTGGAGCTGACGGTCCTCAGGGTCGAGACCCCGCCCCGGGACTAGAGCGGTTTCCGTTCGCATAGGCCCCCGTCCACCACTCACTCCTTTTCGATTGCCGCGCTTCCTGGGTCATCGAGTGAGTCCATTCGATTGGAAATCGCTCCGAGACCCGGTCAATCCGACCGCCGTCCCCAACCGGCGGCGCGGGCGAGGCAGTCGCGCCAGGGCTCGACCCCCTCGGTCGTGCCCGCCACCCGGAGCGAGCAGGCCGCCGCCGCGTGTCCGAGCCAGAGCGCGTCGCCAAGCTCCCAGCCCTCATGCTGGCCATAGAGAAACCCGGCCGCGAAGGCATCCCCCGCCCCGTTCGGCCCGACGATCACCTCGCGCGGGACCGCGACCGAGGGCACGAAGACCGGCGCGCCGCCTCGTGGGACAGCGATCGCGCCTTCGGGGAAATGCACGACCACCAGCCGCATCGGCCCGCGCCCCAGGATCGCCTCCGCCGCCGCCTGGCTGGCGGCGCGATCGGTCCGCCCCTCCCGCACCGTCGGCATCATCGCCAGCGCGCCGATCTCGGAATCATTGACGATCAGCATGTCGAGATGCGGCAGGCAGGGATGGATCAGGGACCGCAGCCGCTCGGGCGGCACCGTGCAGAGTTCGAGGTTGGTCTCCAATCCCCGCGCCCGCGCCTGTTTCAGGACCGCGACCCAGCCATTGGCCTCCGCCCCCCAGGGGCCGTCCATCGCCGTATGGATGCCGGGCAGCCCGAGATGCAGGAACCGGCCCGTGGTCGCCGCGAAATCGAAATCGTCGGGCGTCAGGAGGGCGCTGGCCCCGAGGTCGGAGATATGGGTGCGCAACCCGCTCGCCTCCGAGATGAAGGCCTCGGTGGCATGGGTCGGGGCTCGGTCCGTGACCCGGAGCTGGCGGTGATCGAGGCCCGCCGCCTCGGCCTCGGCGATCAGGATCCGCCCGGCGGCATCGTCGCCGACAAGGCCGATGGTCTCGACCGGGACCCCGGGATCGAGCCTGCGGATATCGATCCCGAGATTACAGGCCGAGCCGCCGCCGCGTTCCTCCAGCCCCCAGGTCAGGGCGACGGAATCCTCGCGCGGCCAGGCATCGATCCGCCGGTTCCGGTCGAGGCACCAGGTGCCCCCGGTGACAAATCCGCGGGTCCGGGCAGAGGTCATCGTCCTCCCCCCATCCGGTGTCCGCGCTTGGCCACGCTACAAGTCTTTGTTTTCATTTATATATCCCAAAAAGACACTCCGGACAGATCCCGCGCGCGGACTCCGTGACCGCCCTACCAGCAGGTAAAGCCCGCGTCGGCCTGGACGATCGCGCCGGTCATGAGGCTCGACGCGTCGCAGCTCAGGAAATGCACCACCGAGGCGATTTCCTCCGGCTGGCCCATCCGTCCCATCGGCGTATCGCGCAGCCACATCGCGGACATCGCGGGGTCGATATCGCTGAACCGGGTCATGTCGGTCTCGATATAGGTCGGCGCCACCGCGTTGACCCGCACACCCCGGTCCGCCCATTCCGCCGCCAGCGACTGGGTCAGGTGATGGACCGCCGCCTTGGAGGCATTGTAATAGGATTGCTTCTGGGGACGGTTGACGATGAAACCGGACATCGAGCCGATATTGACGATCGTGCCCGATCCCGCCGCCAGCATATGCCGCCCGAAGGCCCGGTCGCACCAGAAGACGCCATTGTAATTGACGTCGTTCACCTTGAGCCAGACCTCGTCCGGGACCTCCTCGGCGGCGGAGCCGCTCAGGGCGATCCCGGCATTGGCGACCAGGATATCGACGCGGCCATGCCGCGCGACAATCCCGTCGGCGGCGGCCGTCACATCCCCGGGCCGCGTCACATCGAGCACCGCTGTCTCGGCCTCGTATCCCTTGGCCGCCAGCGCCATCCGCCCCGAGTCCGCGATATCGGCGCCGATATCGAGCAGCACCACCCGTGCCCCCGCCTCGGCCAGCGCCTCGGCGCAGGCGAGCCCGATGCCCCGGCCGCCGCCGGTGATGGCGGCCACCCTGCCGTCCAGCCTGTATTTGCTCAGATACATTTCACCTCCCCCTGGCGCGGCGGTCGGAGCCGCCGGCCTATTGCCTTGTCAAAGATAAATTCCCGCGCGGGGATCCCCCGATCCCCTCCCCCGTCATTCCGGCAGCACGATCTGCATCTTGACCTCGCCCCGGGGCGCGGAGGCCGCGATCTCGAAAGCCTCGACGCTCTGGCCGAACTCGAAGGTCCGGGTGATCAGCGGCGCCACGTCGATCGCCCCGGAGGACAGCATCGCGACACAGCGCGGAAAGACATGGGCATAGCGGAACACATGCTCGACCCGCGCCTCGCGCACCATCGCCTTGCTCACATCATAGGCGATCGGTTCGAGCGGTACGCCGACAAAGACCACGCATCCGCCGGGGCACAAACCGTCGAACACCCCGGCGGCGGCGCGCGGCGCGCCCGAGCATTCGAACACGCAATCGACCCCCCAGCCCTCGGTCAAGGCCAGGATCGCCGCCGTCAAATCGGTCCCGGCGACATTGACGGTATCGATCGCCCCGAGCCCCGCCGCGATTTCGAGCTTGGAGGGGTCGATATCGGCCACGATCACCCGGGCGCAACCGCCGCTGAGGGCTGCGAGCGCGGTCACCAGACCGATCGGCCCCGCCCCGATGACGAGCCCGATATCACCCGGCCTGATCCGCGCCTTGGTCGCGGCATGCACGCCCACCGCCAGGGGTTCGACCATCGCGGCGGCGGCGAAACTCACATTGTCCGGCAGTTTGAACGTATAATCCGCCGGATGCACCACCGAGGGCCGCAGCACGCCATGGACCGGCGGCGTCGCCCAGAACCGTACCGCCGGATCGACATTGTACATCCCCATGCGGCTCGCCCGGCTGTTCGGATCGGGGATCCCCGGTTCCATGCAGACCCGGTCGCCGACCCCGAGGCCCGTCACTTCTGAACCGACCTCGGTCACCACCCCGGAGGCCTCGTGGCCGAGGATCATCGGGGCCTTGACCTGAAACGCGCCGATCCCGCCGTGGGTGTAGTAATGCACGTCCGAGCCGCAGATGCCCACGGTATGCAACCTCACCCGGACATCGCGGGGCCCGACGGTTTCCTCAATCGGAAAATCCCTGAGCGACAGACGCAGCTTTTCTTCCAGTACCAGCGCTTTCATGCGCATGCTCCTTGGGTTGGGAAGCCGGCGGCTGTCGGGGGCTCAGCCGCGCCGGACGATAAGGATCGGGAGCAGGGCCGCGGCCCCGGGACCAGGCGTGCCCCGGCGACGGAAGTCCCGTGGCACGCGGAGGATCTTCTCGAACTCCGGCCCGCCGGTTCCGATGGCATGGTCTGGTTCCCCCCAGGAACGGTGACGGCTTTTCGCCGCGTTGGGGGTCAGTCTAATCCGCGGGGCGCCGAAGCCAATCGATTTCTGTACATCTTTGGCCAAAAATATCCGGTCAGAGGCGCCGATAAGTCGCGGCGGGCGACGGGCCGCCCGGGGCCGCCACCCGCCCGCGCTCCACCAGATCGATCAGATGCGCGAGCACATTGCGCGCCGCCGCCGGGCGCAGCGCGGGATCGAGACCGACATAGAGGCGCGCCACCAGATCCGGGATGTCGGACGGCCCGTCCGCCAGCCGGGCGAGGATTTGCGCCTCCCGCTCCGCCCGGTGGTGGAGCTGCCAGTCGATCATGACGGCGGGGTCGTGTACAGGCGCGCCATGGCCGGGGTAATAGACCTCCTCGCCGCGCGCCCGGAGCCGCGTCAGGCTGGCGCGAAACGCCCCGAGATGACCGTCGGGCGGGGAAATCAGCGTCGTCGCCCAACCCATCACGATATCCCCCGAGAAGAGTGCGCGCCCCTCCGCCCAGGCAAAGCTCAGGTGATCCATCGTATGGCCCGGCGTCCGGAGCGCGGTCAGGCTCCAGCCCGGCCCCGCGATGACCTCTCCCTCGCCGATGCGCCGGTCCGGAACAAAACCCTCGTCCCGCCCCTCGCCGCCGCCGAACGTGTCCTCTCGTGGCGCGAGGCCCATCGCCAGCACCGGCGCGCCGACCGCCCGGGCAAAGGCGGCGGCGCCCGCGCTGTGATCGCGATGGGCATGGGTCACCAGAACCGCCGCCACCGCCTCGCCCGCCACCGCCGCGTGAAGGGCCGCCAGATGCGCCGCGTCCATCGGCCCCGGATCGATCACCGCGACCAGGGCCTCGCCCACGATATAACTCCGCGTGCCGGTGAAGGTCATCGGTCCCGCGTTCGGCGCCGTCACCACCCGCAAGCCGGGGGCGGGCCGCTCGACCGCGCCGATCGGCGGATGATGGTCGCGGTTGAACGGATCGGCGGTCATTGCCCCGCCCCCGTCTTGCGCGCGGCGTCCCGCGGGCGTAACCCTCCCGGCATCATGACCTTGCCACCGATCAAATCCTTTCTGCCGCGCAGCCTGCTCGGGCGGGCCGTCACGATCCTACTGGTTCCGATCGTGATGCTGCAACTGGTCGTGGGGCTGGTGTTCTTTCAGCGCCATTATCAACGGGTGACCGAGCAGCTGACCGAGGGCGTATCGCTCGAACTGCGCTTTGCCATCGACGAGGTGACGCGCGCCCCAACCGCGGAGGCCGCCGATGCGCGCCTGATCGCGATCGCGCGGGCGCTCGATCTGACGCTGTTTCTCAAACCCGGCGAGACGACCTCCGCGCGGATGATCCGGGAATTCACCGATTTCTCGGGGGGCAGCCTTGCGGAAACCTTGAAGGATGCGCTGCCCGGTCCGCTCGACATCGACCTGCGCAGCGATCCCCGGGTGGCCCGGATCGGCATCCAGACCGACAAGGGCGTGCTGGAGGCGTGGGTTCCGCGCACGCGCCTGTCGGTGTCCAATCCGCATCAGCTTCTGGTGCTGATGATCGTCGCCGCGCTGGCCTTGACGGCGGTGGCGGTGATCTTCCTGCGCAATCAGGTGCGGCCGATCAAGGCGCTGGCCGAGGTGGCGGAGGCCTTCGGCAAGGGCCGTTCGCTGCCGTTTCGTCCCGCCGGGGCCGAGGAGGTGCGCCGGGCGGGCGCGGCCTTCCTGTCGATGCGCGCCCGGCTGGAGCGCCAGATCGAGCAGCGGACCCAGATGCTCTCCGGGGTCAGCCACGACCTGCGCACGCCCCTGACCCGGATGCGCCTGACCCTCGCGCTGATGGAGGAGAGCGAGGAGACCCGCGACCTGCGGCTCGACATGGACCAGATGGAGCGGATGCTGGGCGAGTTCCTGGCCTTTGCGCGGGGTGACAGTCTGGAGGCGACGGGAGAGAGCGACCCCTTCCTTCTGGTCAAGGAGATCGCCGAGAATGCCCGCCGCGGCGGAACCGACATCACCGTCGCCGAAATGGATGAGACCCCGGACGACCATCTGGTGCATCTGCGGGTGGATGCGATCCGCCGGGCGATCGAAAATCTGGTTGGCAATGCCGCGCGGCATGGGACCCGGGTCGATCTCATGGTCCGGCTGCGCCCCAAGACGCTCGAATTCATCATCGAGGATGATGGCCCCGGCATTCCGGAGGCCGACCGGGCGCGGGCGCTGGCGCCCTTCACCCGGCTCGATCCGTCGCGCAACCAGAACAAGGGCGGGAATGTCGGGCTGGGGCTCTCCATCGCCATGGATGTCGCCCGCAGCCATGGCGGCAGTCTCGATCTTGGCGACAGCCCGACCCTGGGCGGCCTGCGCGCGACGCTGCGTCTGCCGCGCTAGGACATTTTCATCGGAAGTGTATCCGGTTCCGCGACCCGAAAATGTGCGATATCAAAGAATGAGAGGGCTTTGCTGCGCCGTGACGTCCTGATCGGCGGTTCGGTTCCCTTGGTCGAAATAACCCTAGGCCGGAACGTCGGCCGCCGCTGCCCGCGCGCCCCGGTCGAGCAATGTCTCATAGGCCGCCGTCACGCCGGGACGCAGCCGCTCGGCCAGATCGGCGGGAAAAATCGCACGCGCCGAGAGGAGAGCCGCGACCCGCGCCGCCGCATCGGGGGCCGCCTCGCCGAGGGCGCGCAATTCGGCGGCCATCGGATCGCGCACATCGATCGGCGCCCCCCGTTCGTCGATCCCCCCGACATAGCGCATCCAGGCCGCGACCGCGAGCAGGAGCCCGGGCGAGGATCGCCCGGCGGCCGCGTTCTCGGCCAGGGTGCCGAGCAGGCGCTGCGGCAGCTTCTGGCTGCCGTCCATCGCGATCTGCCAGGTCCGGTGGCGGATCGCCGGATTGGCATAACGCGCGGCGAGCGCCCCGGCATAGGCGCCGAGATCGACCCCGGCGGGCGGCGCCAGCGCCGGGATGATCTCCACCCGCCAGAGATGATCCACAAACCGCGCAAAGACCGGATCGGCCATCACATCGGCGATCGTCTCGTGCCCGGCGAGATAGCCGAGATAGGCGAGCGCGGAATGCGTGCCATTGAGCATCCTGAGCTTCATATGTTCGAACGGGGTGACATCCGTCACCATCTGCGCGCCGACGGCGGCCAGATCGGGGCGGGCGCCATCGACGAAATCATCCTCGATCACCCATTGCCGAAAGGGTTCATGCACGACCGGGGCCGCGTCGGCGAAACCGGTCAGGGCGGTGAGGCGCTCGATATCGCCGGGCTTGGTCGCGGGCACGATCCGGTCGACCATCGTCGCGGGAAACCGGCCCTCCGCCGCGATCCAGTCGGCAAGCCCCGGATCGATCGCCCGCGCCAGATCGAGCACCACGCCCCGGACGACCCGGCCGTTTTCCGGCAGATTGTCACAGGTCATCACCGTGAAGGGCCGCGCCCCCGCCGCCCGCCGCCGCTCCAGCGCGCGGACGAGATAACCCGGCGCCGACACCGGCCAGGGATTTTCCAGATCGGCCCGGATATCGGGATGCGCGAAATTGAGCGCGCCGGTGGCGGGGGAATGGCAATAGCCCTTTTCGGTGACGGTCAGGGTCACGATCCGCACCCCCGGATCGGCCATCGCCGCCAGCACCGCCTCCGGATCCTCGGGCGCGACCAGAACCCGGTCGATCACTTCGACCCGTCGCGGGATTTCACCCTCCGGCCCCAGTTCCAGCGCGAAATAGACACCCTCCTGGGGCCTGAGCGCATCACGGACATCGGGGTTGCGCAGGCTGACGCCGATGATCCCCCAGTCCCCCCCGGCGACGCGCATCGCCTCGGCGACATAGACCGCCCCATGGGCGCGAAAGAAAGCCCCGAGGCCGAGATGGACGATCCCCACCCCGGGCCGGGCCGGTCCGGTCCGACGCAGCGGTTCAGCGGCCAAGCCAGCCTCCATCGACATCCCACACACCTCCCGTGCCCTGCGCCGGGCAGACATCCCCGCCGCTCGACCGCTCCGAAATCCCCCGTGGGCGGCGCGAACCGCCGCGCCAGATCGGGAAAAGCCTCGGCTCCGGGCACCCCCGCGAGACCCCCACGGCCCCCTCGCCGCCGGATGGCGCGCCAGCTTCCCGGGAGCCCCTTCGCGCCGGGAGAGTCTGTCATCCGCCAGCGAGACCATGGCCGGTTCATTCCCGTCGTAGACACACCAAGGGTGATCGTCTAATATTCTAGAATGCCCGAAAGGGTCAACGGAGAATTCCCGCCCATGGAAAGCCGCCATCCCCGGCTGGACCTGGTGAGCCGGCCCTCGGTGGCCAATCAGGTCTTCGACGATCTTTACCGGCGCATCCTGTCGCTGGAACTGCCGCCGGGCATGAAGCTTTCCGAGGTCGAGGTGGCCAAACAGATGGGCGTCTCGCGTCAGCCGGTGCGCGACGCGTTCTATCGGCTGTCGAACCTGGGGTTTCTGGTGATCCGGCCGCAACGGGCGACGACGGTCAGCCTGATCTCCGGCACGGCGGTGCGGCGCGCGCGCTTCGTGCGGACCGCGATCGAGATGGAGACCTGCCGCGCCGCCGCCACCCTGAGCCCAGAGGACTTCGCCCCGCTCGACGCGGTGATGGAGACCCAGCGCCGGGCGATGGAGACCGGCGACGGCGCCGCCTTTCACGCCGCCGACGATCTGTTCCACGAGACGATCTGCGTCCTGTCGGGACACGGCTATGCTTGGGATCTGGTGCGCGAGAACAAGGCGCATACCGACCGGATCCGGCTCCTGTCCCTGAGCTTCGGGATGGCCGACACCTATGCCGAGCATGCCTCGGTGCTGGAGGCGCTGCGCGGCGGAGATCCCGACGCCGCCGCCGCCGCGATGCGCACGCATCTCGCGAGCATCCATGCCTCGGTCAAGCGCATCCAGCTCGAGAAACAGGACTGGTTCGCCGAGGAGGAATAGGGGCCCAAAGCCCGCCCCGGGTTCAGAAATTCACCGATGCCCCCATCGTGACGCGGCGCGGCGCGCCGTAGAAACAGGAATAGGTGCAGCTCACATAGGTCTTGTCAAAGAGATTGGTCGCGTTCACCGCCAGACTCCATTGGCCGAAATCATAGCGCGCGCTCGCATCCCAGAGCGTATAGCCCGGCACATCGACGCCCGACCAGCTGGCCACCGACCCGCCGATATAGCGCACGCCGGCCCCCAGGCTCAGCTCCGGCAGACCCCAGCGGTCGAGGGAATACTGGCCCCAGAGCGAGGCGGTGTTCCAGGGCACGTTGCCCTGACGCGCGCCATCGACACCGCCCGGCCCCGCCTCGACCGTGCGCGCGTCGGTATAGGCATAGGAGGCGATCACATCGAGAGTGTCCGTCAGCGATCCGGAGACCGACAGTTCAACCCCCTGCGACCGGACTTCGCCATCCTGGGTCACGAAGGTCGGATCCACCGGATCGGTCGTCACGACATTGGTCTGGTCGATCCGATAGATCGCGGCGGAGAAGAGCAGGGCGCGCCCCGGCGGCTGCCAGCGCACACCCGCCTCGGTGAGCGTGCCCTCGGTCGGTTTCAGCCGCGCTCCCGACCGGTCGACGCCGCCCACCGGCTCGAAGGATTGTCCCCAGCTCAGATAGGGCGCGACCCCGCCGGGCATCAGATAGACAAGACCCGCCCGGCCGGTGAAGGCATCGGTCTTCTCGTCATCGGCATAGACCTCGCCGGTGTCGGGGTTCCGGTTGGAATAGGTCACCCAGTCCTGTCGCCCGCCCAGGGTCAGTATCCAGTTGCCCCAGGTGATCTGGTCCTGCGCATAGAGTCCGTACCGGTTCACGCGGTCGCGCTCGGCATAGGTGCCGAAGGCCGCGCCGACCTCGGCGCCATAGATGGGATCATAGAGGTTCAGGGGATCCACGAACCGGTTCGTCCGGTCGGTGGAATGCGCGCCATAGGACATGTCGAGCCCGAGGAGCGTGCTGTGCGCGGTCGGCCCGTAGCTCCAGTCGATGGCAAGGTTGTTGTCCGATGTCACCCCCTCGGACCAGTCGACACGGTCCTGCGCGGCGCGGGTCATTGTCGCCATGTCCGGCTCGAACGCGCCGGCCCAGATCGACGGCATGTCGACATCGGCGCGGTAAGCGCGCCCGTTCATGTTGAGCGTGACGTTGGGCGCGAAGGCATGGGTGAAGAGATAGCTTCCGGACCAGATCGTCGAATCGTATCTGTCATATCCCGGCTCGCCGACGAAACGATTGCGTGCGATGGTGCCATTGGGATTGGGCAGGACCGTCCCCTCGAACGGCAGGCCATAGACATAGGCGGAGCGGTCGTGCTGATAGAGCCCCAGCAGCGTCAGCGACGTGTCGGCGTCGGGCGCCCAGGTCAGCGCGGGCGCGAGATAGTCGCGGTCGAGCGGCACGTAATCGACAAAGCTGTTCGCATCGCGCGCCACTCCGGTCAGGCGCCAGGTCCAGACCCCGGCCGGATCGAGAGCCCCGCCAAAGTCGGCGGTGACTTCCTTCCAGTCGTCACTGCCGTATTGAAGGCCCAGTTCCCGCAATGGCGCGGCGGTCGGGCGTTTGGAAATCGCATTGAGGATACCGGCCGGTCCCGATTGACCATAGAGCGTGGCGGAGGGGCCCTTCAGCACCTCGATCCGCTCGAGCCCAAAGATCTCCTGCCCGCCGTCGAAGACATTCACCGACCAGCGCATGCCGTCGCGGAAGATGTTGCCGGTATAGGGATCGAGCCGGAAGCCCCGGGTCAGCAGGCTGTCGCCGGTTCCGTCCTGGCCGCCGAACGGTGTCACCCCGGTCGAATAATCGAAGGCGGAGGTGAGGGAATCCGCGCCCGTCACCTCCATCTGTTCCTGTCCGACCACGACCACGGACTGGGGGGTTTCGAGGATCGGCGTCGCGGTCTTGGTCGTGGTCGCGGAGAGGTCCGGCACGAATCCCTCGACCGGGCCGGTCGCGGACCCGGCGCCATCGACCGTGATGGTTGCGAGTTCGGTCACGGTGGTGTCGTCGACCGACTGCGCCGAACCCGGCGGAGCGAGGCCGAGGAGGCACAGGGCGGGGAGAAGGACCGCGCGGGGCGCGGGGAGACGCCGGATGCCCGGCCAGACGAAAGCGTCGATCATGAGGAGCCTCGGGTGCGCAAGGCTGGCGGCCGGAGGACGACGTCGCTGGCGGGAAAGATCGGCCTCTTGTGCCGATGGTTTCACCTATCCGTGATTGGCCCCGGGGTCAATATCGGGGCTCCGGAAGGGGCGCTCCGCCGGATCCCGGAGGGCACGGCGGGGGACTAAAGCGCAATCCGACCGGAGGGAACCGAGGATCGGGCGAATTGCGCGTCGCTCAAAGGCTGCGCGATCCGACCGGATGGAGCGAGGATCGGGCGAATTGCGCGCCACATCGTGGGGACAGGGCGCACGACCTGACCCTGGCAGGTCATGCGCCCTAGGATCATTCGGGGTCGGCGAGGAAGGTCTGGCGCTGCTGGCCGAGGCCCTCGATCCCGAGTTCCACCACATCCCCCGGCGCAAGGAATACGGGCGGCTTCATCCCCATCCCGACCCCCGGAGGCGTGCCGGTCGAGATGATGTCACCCGGCTCCAGCGACATGAACTGGCTGAGATAGCTGACCAGGAAGGCCACGCCGTACACCATGGTCGCGGTCGAGCCATCCTGCCGGGTGACGCCATTGACCTTCAACCACATCGGCAGCGCCTGCGGATCGGCGATCTCGTCGCGCGTCACCAGCCAGGGGCCGGTCGGCCCGAAGGTGTCGCAGGACTTGCCCTTGGTCCATTGCCCGTGCCGCTCGGTCTGGAAGGCGCGCTCCGAGACGTCGTTGATCACGCAATAGCCCGCCACATGCGCCATGGCATCCGCCTCGGTCACATATTTCGCGCGCTTGCCGATCACCACGCCGAGTTCGACCTCCCAGTCGGTTTTCTCGGACCCGCGCGGAATATAGACCACGTCGTCGGGGCCACAGATGGCACTCGTCGCCTTCATGAAGATGATCGGCTCGGCCGGCACCTTGGCTCCGGTCTCGGCGGCATGGTCGGAATAGTTCAATCCGATGCAGATGAACTTGCCGGTCCCCGCCACGCAAGGCCCGAGCCGCGTCCCCGCCGGAACCTCCGGCAGCTGCGCGGGATCGAGCCCCCTGAGCCGCGCCAGCCCCTCGTCGCAGAGCGTCGCCCCGCCGATATCGCCCACCACGCCGGACAGATCGCGGATCGTGCCATCCCGGGCCAGAATCCCGGGCTTCTCGGACCCCTTGGCCCCGTAACGCAACAGTTTCATCGCAATCCCCCCCTCAGGTGTTCGACCAGCCGCCGTCGATCACATTGATCGCGCCGGTGGTAAATCCGCTCTCGTCGCTCGCCAGATAGACGGCCAGCGCCGCGATCTCCTCGGGACGCCCCAGCCGCCCCGACGGCTGGCGCGCCATGAAGGCCGCCCGCGCCGCCTCGTAATCGCCCTGCGCCCGCATCCGGTCCGCCAGCGACGGACTGTCCACCGTGCCCGGACAGATGGCATTGCAGCGAATCCCTTGCGTTACGAAATCCGCCGCCACCGATTTTGTCAGTCCGATCACCGCCGCCTTGCTCGCGCCATAGACGCAGCGGTTGGGCGCCCCGATGATCGAGGAGGCGACCGAGGCCATGTTGATGATCGACCCCGACCCCTTGGCGATCATGCCGGGCAGGAAGGCCCGGATCATCCGGTACATCGCCGTCACATTGAGATCGAACGAAAACGCCCATTGGTTATCGTCGAGATCGAGGATCGTCCCGTGATGCACGAACCCCGCGCAGTTGAACAACACATCCGCGCCCCCCACCCGGTCGCGGAACGCCAGGATCGCCTCCGGATCGCGGACATCGAGCAGGGCGGTCTCGATCCCCTGCCCCGCCAGCTCCTCCAGGGCGCCCGCGTTGATGTCGGTCGCGATCACATGGGCGCCCTCGCGCGCCATCGCCAGGGCGCTCGCCCGGCCGATCCCCTGGCCCGCCGCCGTGACGAGGCATGTCTTGCCCAAAAGCCTGTCCATCGGAATTCCGTCCCCCCTTGTCGTGGCCCCCTTTCGGTGCCTTGCGCGAGTTCTCACCCACTTCTCCCGGCTTGTCGAGGGGCACATTGGCATGGAATTCCCCGCCGTTTCATCCGATCATGCCCCGCCCCGACCGCTGGAGACCGCCGATGACCGATCCGTTCGACCTGATCCGTGCCCTGCCCGTCTGGTCGGGGCCGATCACGGTCGAACCGCTGCCGGGGGGCCTGACCAACCGCAACTATCTCGCCCGCGACGCGCACTGCGCCCATGTCGTGCGGATCGGGCGCGACAATCCCGAACATATGATCCTGCGCGCGAATGAACTGGCCGCGAGCCGCGCCGCCCACCGCGCCGGGGTCTCGCCGCCGGTGATCCATGCCGAACCGGGCGTGCTGGTGCTCGACTATATCGAAGGCGCGGCACTCACCCCCGAGGGGGTCCGGGCGAACCTCGGCCCGGTGCTCGATCTCGTCGCCCGCGCCCACCGCGAGATCCCCCGGCATTTCCGCGGACCCGCGATGATGTTCTGGGTGTTCCAGGTGATCCGCGATTACGCCGCGCGGCTGGCCGAGGAGGCCAGCCCCCACGCCCCCATCCTGCCCGACCTGCGCGGGGCGGCGCAGTGGCTGGAACGGGCGGTCGGGCCGGTCGAGATCGTCTTTGGCCACAACGACCTGCTCGCCGCCAATGTCATCGACGATGGCACGCGGCTCTGGCTGATCGACTGGGACTATGCCGGGTTCAACAGCCCGCTCTTCGATCTCGGCGGCCTCGCGGGCCTGAACGCCCTCGCCCCCGATCAGGAAAAAGCCCTGCTGGAAGCCTATTTCCAACGCCCCGCCGACGAGGGTCTCCTCCACCGCTACGGGGCGATGAAGGCCGCGGCCCTCCTGCGCGAAACCCTCTGGAGCATGGTCTCCGAAACCCACTCCCGCCTCGATTTCGACTATGCCGCCTATA
The DNA here is from genome assembly GCA_048594665.1 of Amaricoccus sp. Lineage (GTDB taxonomy): Bacteria > Pseudomonadota > Alphaproteobacteria > Rhodobacterales > Rhodobacteraceae > Amaricoccus. The sequence goes on from JBMDWT010000058.1 coordinate 88,651, forward strand.
CGGCCACCAACCTCGCAGCGTTTCAGGCCGCCTTCGCGGAGATCAGGAACCGAACGCCCGCCGCGCCGTCCCGGACCTGATCCGCGTCACAGCATCAGGTCGATGTTCCAGAACCGGCGGATCTGGTCCTCGCAGGCGGCCCGCTCGGCCTCGGTCTCTCCCGCCACCCGCTCGGTGCGAAAACCGAACCGCTCGAAGCCGGAGAGATCGCAGTCGGTCAGGATCACCACCTCCACATCGCGCTCCAGCGCGAAGGCCGCGAGACGCGCCGCCCGGTCGGCGGCGTCCGCCACAAAGCCGGAGGTCCGCAGGCCGACGCAGACGGCATCCTCGCGCTTCATCGCGGCCCTCGGCATCAGGACCGCGCCCGTCCCGGCAAAGATATCCCGGCCCGGTTCGGCGCGCCGGGGATCGTATCGACCGGTCAGATCGTCGAGATCATCGGCGTCCCGCGGGGCGATCCGCGACAGAATCGAAGTCCAGGCCCGCGGGTCCATCCAGCATCTCCTCGATCAATCGCGCCGCCCGCGCCGTTCCGGGCTCGGGCAGCTCCAGCTCCGCCAGTCGCGCGCGCAATTCCTCGCCCCTGCCCGCGTCGAGGAACCGCGCCAGTTCCTGCTCCAGCGTCATCAGCGCATGGGCCTCGACCATCGCGGCGAGGCCCCGCTCGCGCGCCGCCCGCGCCCGCGCCCGCTGATCGTCCATGAAGGCGCCCATCTGCGGCACGAAGATCGTGGGGACACGGTTGTAGAGCGCCTCGTGAAAGGAATTATAACCCGCCGCGCTGACGCAGACATCGGCGGCGAGGGCCAGGGTTCCGGCGAAATGCGTGCGCACGACCCGCGTGTTGGGCCAGCCGAGCCAGACCGGCGAGAGCGTCGCGGTCGGCCAGACCACCACCAGATGCAGGACGTCCGGCCGGCGCGCCATCTGCGCCGCCAGCGCCTGGATCTGATTGCCGCGATCCGCCGCCACCCCGGCCCCGAGCTGGGTCACCACCAGTTGGCGAAAGGCGATCCCGAACCGCTCGGCCAGCCGCGCGCGCAGATCGGCCCGCGCCTCCGCCCCGAGGTCGATCCGTTGCACGATCGGCCCCACCTCGCGCAACTGATCGCCGCGGGAATAGGCGGCGTTCAATTCGTCGAAGGCCTCGGTCGGAACGATCACCCGGTCGAAGATCTTCTCGCGGTCGAGCGCCACGGAATTGTCCTGGGCCGCCTGCCAGAGGCCGCGCCGGACCCAGATCCCGCGCAGCCGGTTCTCGACGATGGCGCGATAGACCGAATCGAACACATAGCCGCCATCGAAGACCAGCGCTCCCGCCTCGGCCGTCAGGGCCCGCAGGCGCAGCGCGTTCGCCAGATCGTTCTCGTGGCTCTGGGCATGATGGGCGCTGCGCCCGATCAGGGGCATCACGTCGAACCCATAGGATTTGATCAGCCGCGCGCAGCTCGGAAAGGCCGCGAACACCGGATTTGTCCGTTCCGGATCGAGGGCGCGCGCCACCAGCCCGCAGCGCTGGGCATGGCCGAGCCCGACGCCGTTGGTCGGCATGAACACCACCCGGCCCGGGCGCGGCGCGGTGGCGCGCGAAATCCGCGGGCGCGGCGCCGCCCCGAGAAAGCGCAGCACCGGGGACGCGCTGACCAGCGCGGTCTGTTTCGCCGCGCGCGTATGGGCGCCGATCTGGACGAGATTGGGCAGGATGTCCGAGGCGACGAAGGCGCCGATGCCGCCGAGATCGATCGGACCCCGGATGAAGGCATCGCCCTGGCGCGCGATCTCGTGGGTCCGGGTGCCATCGATCAGGGCCGCGCCCGAGACCGCGAGATTGGCGAGCAGCGTCCGCAGGCGATAGCCGTTCCGGGCGGGGGCGAAGCAGACGCAGATATCCACCCGTTCGGCCAGGGCGAAGGGCAGGATTTCGCCATAGTGATAGAAGGGGATATCCGCCCCATGCGCCGCCGCCCAGTCCTGCTTGGATTTGCCATCGGTCAGGACGGCGGTCCGGATCTGGCGCGAGAGGGCAAGCGCCACCAGCGCCGCCGCCTGTCCCGGATCCGACAGATCGGGGGCGATCAGCAGGAGCCGCGGGCTCCCGACCCCGGGCCCCCGGCGCGGCACGCCAAAGACCGGCGCATCGGTCGGACGCTGCTCGCCCGCGGGCGGGCCGAGGGTATTATAGAGCGCGGGTTCCTGACCGAAGGCGAAGGCCAGCCGCGCGCGCGCGCCGATCAGCGCCTGATCGCTCTCGAAGGCGCCAAAGGCGAGGCAGGGCCGCCCGTTCATCCGCCGCAGCCGGGTCAGGGTCGTATCCGGCAAGGTCTGCGCCCCGGTCACGACCACGGGGCCGGTCTCTCCCTCGCAGAGCCAGGGCAACAGATCGAACTGCGCGTTCCGGGTCAGATCGGGGGGAACGCCGCCGGTATCGACTCCCGCCGCGAGACCGAGGGCGGCGAGCTGGCTTACGAAGACCGCGAGATCCTCCAGATGACGCGCCGTCGTCCCCGCCGCCTCACACTGGAACATCGTGCTCCCCCTCGCCGGTCTCGAGATGGTCGAAGAGATCCCTGGTGAAGGCCGCGGGACCGAACCGGGGGAGCGTCGCCTGAGCCGCTTCGACGAAGGCGTGATACCAGTCCGGCGCCTCGACGAAGCCCCGGATGATCGCATCGACATCGTCCCCGTCCGAGGCCACCACCGCCTCGCCAAAGGTCCGCGCTGTTTCCGGATCGGTGATGACCAATTTGCCCGCCGCGATCGCCTCCGCGATGACCCGCCCGAAGCTCTCGCGCCAGAGCGGATGGGTATAATAGACGAAAAAATCGAATGCGCTGAGGAATTCCGCGACCTCCCGCGTCCCGAAGCGATGGACCTGCCAATGGTCCGGCAGGTCCGGATCGAGCAGGAACGCATCGCCGCCGAGGATCACGTTGCTCTCGGCATGGCGCGGAAAATGCCGCAGCATCGTGGCCCGGTCGGGGAATTTCTCCGGGCCCGGCCGCGAATGCCGCCCCCGCCGGTCCCGCGGGGCGGCGGTCGGGGCCACGGGGGGCAGATCGAAGATATTGTGCCAAGTGAAGGGCGCGCACCGCCATCCGCCGCCCCGCGTCGCGCGCCACGCCTCGAGATTGGCCCGGTTGCTCGCCGAGACCGGCGCGAGCCAGCGTCGCCCTGCGATCAGCGCCCCGTCCAGCAGGGCCAGGCATCCGGCCACGTCGAACCCCTCCACCCCGCCGGGGCGCAGGAAATTCTCATGGGTCACGACAAAGGCGCGCTGACAGCTGATCCGGGGGGTGAAGCCTCGGTTGAACCGCAGGCAGGAGGGATTGTGAAACACCACCGTATCGGCGCCGATCACCGGCGCATTCCAGTCCGCCGCCAGCCCCTGCCCGGCCAGCGCCGCGGCGATCACCGGATTGACCTCCCGCCCCTTGAACATCGCGGTCTCGATGAAATGCACCCTGAGATCGACGAGCGGCCCGAGTGCGCGGATCTCGGCCGCGACCGCCCCCGCCGTTCCGCCGCTGAACCGGGGCTCCACCACCAGCGCCAGCCGATGCCGCCGGAACCGGGCCGCGCGATCCGGAGAAACGCCCCCGATCGCGACTGTTCTCAATAGAGCACCGCGCTCGGGTCGTTGCCGGAACCGGGGCCGTCGCCGAACGACCGATGCGGACCGTTCCCGCCCAGGGCATTGCGCATGTCCGGCTCGAAGCCGAGGAAATCGTTCAGGTTGGTGGATTGCTGCATGAACTCGCGCAGGAGCGCCGCCAGCGGCGTCGCCTCGACCAGCAGTTCGGGATGCTCCAGCAGGAAGGCCCGCAAGGCCCGCACATTGTTTTCCGCCAGAAAAGCCGAGATCTGCCCCAGTTGCTCCGTGGTCGGGACCGCCGCCGCCAGCGGACTTCCCAATTGAATCGCAAGAACGATTGCCGAAACCGTGATACCAATATTGCGCCGCATCAAACCCTCTGACCTGATCCGCCCCAAGGCGGATCCGGACCCCCAACCACGGGCGCGATTGTAGAGATTTTGCGCCGAGGTTTAAAGGGCTCGTGTGGCGACTGTTCGCAAAGCGGCAACGATCAGCCGTCTCAATTGGCCCCGGTCTTTTCGCGCAGCATCCGCTCGACCGAACGCTCGAGCAGGAGCCGATGCACTTCCTCCGCCTCCTGGTCGCTGGCCAGAACGGGGCGGGTTCCCGTCTGGGGCTGGGCGGGGGCGGCCGCCACCGGCGCCGCGCGACGCGCGGCCGGCGCATTGCCCTCCAGCCAGACCTCGATGACCCCCGGATTCGGACTCGGGCGGAAATCGGTGAAATCGCGGGCCTCCAGCGGCGCTCCGGTCAGATCCGCCGTCAAGGCCGCCACCTGCTCGGCCGCCGCGCGATCCTCGGGGTGATAGTACCGCACATTGGTCTTGCCCACCGAGAAGCCGACCGGCAAGGCCTTCGCCGCCTCCGCGCCCGCGCCGGACAGCGCCGCGACCGCCTCGTCCGCCACCGCCTCCGCGCTCGCGGGATAATGCACGAACACCCGCGCCTCGGCGAGGGTGGCCGGAACCGCGGCCTCGGGCGCCGCGGCCGGACGCGCCGCTTCCGCCGGAACCGCGGCCTCGGGCGCGGGGGCCACCGGCGCCGCCGGATCGACGGCGGCGACCCGGGCCCCCTCGGTCGCCGGAACCGATGCCGCCAGTCCCCCCGACACCGCCGCCGGGGGCGTGGGCGACAGGAACGGCGCCGGCACCGCGACCCCGCTCGTGGCCAGCGGATCGCTGTCGGCGACGGGGGCGGAGAGCCGGACCGGAACGTCGCCCGGCTCCGCCGACACATCCGGAAGGCGCGGCCGTCCATCGACCGGCGCCACGCCGCCCGGCACCTCGGCCAGCTCGGAGGGCGCGAACTGCTCGACCGCGGGCACGCTGGACGCCGTCCGTGCCGGGCGCTCCGGCCACCAGAGCGCGAGCGCGACCCCGACGCCGCCCGCGCAAAGGCCGGCGAAAAAGATCATGACCAGCGGCGCCCGGCTCGCCCGCGCCTTCGGGATCGGCCGGGGATCGGCGACAAGGGCGATCAGCTCGTCCTCCTCGACCACCGGCTCCGGCTCCGGCTCCGACCGCGGCCGGGGAACCGGCATCCCCTCGCCGGCCCGCGCCGCCCTGACGAAGGCCATCCGCGTCTCCGCCAGCCGCCGCGCCCGCTCCTCGTCCGATATCCGCGCCACCCGCTCGACCGGCGGGCGGGGCGCGGGGCGCTCTTCCCGGGGCGGCTCGAGGGGGGCGACCCCCTGGCCCGACGCGGCCAACCGGCGCGCGGCGAGGATCCGCGCGAGATCCTCCGCTTCCTCCCCGGGGGTCCGCCGCGATTCGACGGGGCCGCGCGCCGGAGCCCGCGGAGGCACCGTCGGCCCATCGGCCGCGCGCCCGGCCAGGGCCTCGGCCTGAATGCGCCTCGCCTCGGCGATCCGGGCCTCGCGCCCCTGGGGATCGCGGCGTGCCAGAGCCTCCGCCCGGCGCCGCTGCGCCTCGGCGATCCGGGCCTCGCGCGCCTCGGGGTCGAGCATTTCCATCCAGCTCGGCTGCGCGCCCGCGGCTGTGGGCTGCTCTGTGCCATCGGACTCCGGACGGTCGGTCAGCCGCGCCTTGTGGCCATGCTGGTTCATCCCACCCCCCTTGACTCCGGGCCGCCCACCGGGACCGCCATACAATGCAAAATGGCCCTTTCGGCACCACGGGACAAGTCGCCGATCCGTGTGCAATCCAGGCCTGGAACCTCGATTGTACCCTAAATCGCTCCGGGGTGAAAGCGAGCCCTTTTTAAAACGTAAACACAGGAAGCCAACACACCACGGCTCTCCGGTCCAGGACTGACCCTTCCCCCGATGACAGTCTCGTCAACGACAAGCCTCTCCCTTGGAAGTGATTCGCAGGAACAGACTTGACCTCTGCCTCCCGGACCTGATGAACTGGTCCTCAAGGGAGAGACCAACCGATGCTGGAACTGCCCCACGTCTCGATCATCGAGGGAAATGCCGTTCGATGGGGCCGGATAGGCCAGGGTCCACCCCTCGTCGCCGTGCATGGAACGCCCTTCTCGTCACAGGTCTGGCGGCGGATCGCTCCGCATCTGACAGACCGATGTACGGTGTATTATTTCGATCTGGTGGGCTATGGACAGTCGGAGATGCGCGCGGGCCAGGACGTCTCGCTGGGCATTCAGAACCGCGTACTCCGTGCCCTGCTCCGGGAATGGGGTCTGGAGCACCCCCATCTGCTCGCCCATGATTTCGGCGGAGCGACGGCCTTGCGCGCCTATTTCCTGGATGGACTGGATTACGCTTCCCTGACCCTCTTTGACGCGGTCGCCCTTGCGCCCTGGGGCTCGCCCCTCGTCCAGCATGCGCGCCAGCACGAGGCGGCCTTCGCGGGCCTGCCGGACTATCTGCACCGCGCCCTCCTGCGGGCCTATCTCGACACGGCTGTGGATACGGCCCTCACCGAGGCGGCCATGGAGATCTATTGCGCGCCTTGGCTCGGTCCCGTGGGTCAGGCGGCCTTCTATCGACAGATCGCGCAGATGGACCAGAAATATACGGATGAGATTCAGAGACTTTATGCGACCATGGACTGTCCTGTCACCGTCTTGTGGGGGGAGAATGATGAATGGATCCCCCTCGCGAGGGGGCTGGCGCTGGCGGA
>JBMDWT010000059.1:0-17598 GCA_048594665.1 Amaricoccus sp.
GCCCGGGCTGATGCCTTCAGCCTGTGGAACGGCTATGCCGCTGAATTGGCCGCGTGATAGCGACAGATGGCCTTGGTCGGGCTGAGGTGAATTAACCTGACAATGCCAGGAAATCCCCTGCCTGCTTCGCCAAGTCATTTACAAGCCGATCTTTTGCCATCATATACGTGACTATGCGAGAAAAGTGGCAAAAATGAGCTGGATCAACTATGTAGGAGACTCCGCAGCGCGCGAGGCCATTGATGCCCGTGATCGGTTTGAGGCCCTGCGACTCGCCGAAGACGAGATGGGCCGCCGCTTCGACGGCTCGATGTTTTACGAGGCGCGCGGCGGACAGGAATATCTGCTGCGCCGCCGCGGCGGATCGCAGTCCAAGACCTCGCTCGGGCCCAGAAGCGCTGAGACGGATGCACTCCTCACCGAGTTCGCGGCCGGGAAGGACCGCCTCGCCTCCCGCATCGACGGGCTTCGATCGGAGATCCAGGGCCGAGCCCGCATCATCGTGGCCCACGGGCTTGGCCGCGTTCCGGTGCTGACGGCCCGGATCCTGCGGCGGCTTCACGGAGCCGGCTGGCTCGGCACGCGGCTCATCGTCGTCGGCACCAACGCTCTCTTCGCCTACGAGGCCAAGGCCGGGCTGCGCATCGCCGCTGATGCCACGACGACGGAGGATGTCGACATCCTATACGATGCGCGCAGACGCGTCAGCCTCAGGGCGCGGGCTGCTTCCGAGCGCCACGGCCGCGGCATGGTCGAGATCCTGCGCAAGGTGGACAGGAGCTTCGGGCCAACAAGCCAGCGCAGCTTTCGCGCCATTAACGACCAGGGCTTTATGGTCGATCTGATCGAGCCGACCATCGGCGACCCGATGCCACAGGAGCGGGGCCGACTGTCGGACAATCCGGACGACATAGAGGCAGTGGCAATCGAGGGCCTGACTTGGCTCATCAACGCGCCCCGCTTTGAGGCGATCGCCTTCGACAGGCGCGGGCTGCCGGTCAGGATTCCGACGATCGATCCGCGCGTCTTCGCGCTCCACAAGCTCTGGATGGCGCAGCGCCCCGATCGCGACGCCTTGAAGCGTCACCGCGACGCGCGCCAAGCCGAGGTGGTCGGGCGCATCGCAACCGAGCACCTCGGGCTCTCGCTCGATGCACAGGAGCTCTCGGCCGCGCCGCGGACACTCGTCAACACACTTGCTGCCTCGCTGGAAAGCGCGGCAGCGCCGGAATGGTGAGCGCGCTCTCACCACGACGCGATACTGCATACGCTGTCTTCTTCCACATCCGGTATGTCGTCTCCTATCGCGATCCGGGGGAGATCATGGCAGAGCGCGGGGCGATTGTCGATCACGCGACCCTCAACCTCTGGGTGGTGAAATATGCGCCACGGGTCGCCGCCGCGGCACAGAAACGAAAGGCCCCGACCGGCGGATCGGGGTGGGTCGATGAGACCTGTATCAAGGTGAAAGGTCGCGAAACCTCTCTCTCCCGCGCCATCGATCGGGACGGAAACACGCTTGATTTCATGCTGTCCGCGCACCGGGACGAGGCGGCCGCGACAGCCTTCTTCGCCCGCGCAGTCCACGCCAACGGCTGGCCCGACAAGGTGGTGACCGACAAGAGCAGTGCCAATCTGGCCGGACTGGAGAAGATGAACATCCTTCTCCTGCTGAGCGGCTGGTTCTGGCTGATCGAAGTTTCGCAGGTCAAATACCTCAATACCCTGATCGAGCAGGATCACCGTTTCATAAGGAAGATGGCCCGGCCGATGCTCGGGTTCAAATCATTCGCCGCCGCTCAAGCAACCCTGGCCGGGATCGAGACCGCCCACATGATCCGCAAGGGTCAGTTCCCCGTCAGCGGTCAAAATGCCTTTCAGACGTTCGCGGCGCTGGCCGGACAGCCCGGTCCAGCCATAGATCCACGTCCACAAGCGACCTTCAAAAATATTTGCGATAGAAACCTTGAAGGTTGCCATCGAGAGGCGCAACTGATCCGCCGCATCAGGGGTTAAAGCTCGCGCATTCAATGGCGATCCGCTTGGCCTGTTCCTCAAACTGCGGCACTCCCACGGTCTTACCGAGCACTTTCTCCAGTTCGGGTGTCGGATTTCCTGAGAATGCCGCGACAGTTGGAAACGGGTGCGCTACGCCAGTTCCCGGGCCGCGCGCTTTGCGCTGGGGGATCTGCTTCCCGTGATGGAAATGGTCGGAGCATTTGCATGGTCCGCGTCTCCGATGGAGACGAGATAGTTTTCCCAGCCCGTCTCGCTGGTGGTCGTGCCGACGCGGTAGAACAAGGCATCCGTGAGCGCCAGACGCTGCCAGACCGGATCGGGCAGAACATAGCTTGATCCGGTCAACAGGGCGGTGTCGCTCCAGGATCCGTAGAAATTTTCGTCCGTCCGGTCGGCGCCGCTGGCTTCGCTGTCGAACAGGCGGCTTTCCACGGCCACTTCCACGATAAACCAGGGCGCACCACCGGTATCGATATCGAAGCCCGGCGCCGCGTCGCCCGCGCCCAGCTCGGAGGGTCCCCAGATCGCGGGCGCCGTGCCCTCCTCACCGCCCCCCGCCGACTGCCCGGCGCTGATCGCAATGGAGGGCGCGCTGTCATACATCTGGTCCGGGGTCGAGACCATGTAATTGATCCAGCCCGTCGCGGCGGCGGTCGAACCGATCCGGTAATAGAGCCGGTCGAAGGCCTTGAGACGCTGCCAGACGGCATCGGGCAGCGTATAATCCGGCGATGTCATATGCGCGCCATCGCTCCAGGATCCGTAGAAATTATCCTCGGTCCGCCGGTCGCTGGCATTGCCGGTGTCAAACAGGGAGGCATCGCCGGTGATCTCGAAGATATAATAGGAGTTCGGGCCGGGATTGACCTGAAAGCCCGGGGCCGGGCCGCCGCGCTCCATCGTTTCGGGACCGGTCACCCAGAGCGCGGAATTGACCGGCTCGTTGGTGGCATCGGTGGTGATGGTGAAGGGCCTCTCGCCTTCGAAAGCCGCGTTGGTAGCACCGGTCGTGAAATAGTTCGGCGTCTGATCCATCGGCATGCGATCGAGGATCTGCTGGTGGAACAGGCGATAGTCGCCGGTGAATCCCCCCGATGCCCAGACCTCCAGAAGCTTCTCGGTGAACAATCCGTTCCTGTCGCCATCGGCCGACAGCTGATTGTCCTGACAGCCGGAAATCAGGATCACGCTGGCCGCGAGACTGTCGCGCATATCGCGCCCGACAAGGCGTTGCAGCGTGTCATAGAGACCGTTTGCCTGCCGGTAGGCCCGGGCCGAGGCCTCGGGCGGCAACCAGCGGAACCGGGGCTCGCGGTTTTGCACCGGGGGGACCCCGCCCATCGGGGGCGGATTTGCCGCGGCGCGCGCCCGCGTGATGAGCGATCGCGCCGCGGCCGAGATCGGGGAGGCGGCGGCGAGTTCCCGCGCCCGGATCATGCGTGCCACGGTGCCGCTGTGGCAGCTGTCGGACAGCATGACGATCCGCGTCCCGGCGGCGAACTGGCTCCAGAGCTGGTTCAACTCGTCGTCGATCAACATGCGGTCATAGAGGCACCAGGTCTCGTCCTGGCCGTCCGGCTCGTCGCCATTGCGGTCCGGCACCTGGCTGCCATGGCCGGAATAGGTGAGCAGCAGCAGATCGCCCGCGCGCAGCGACTGCGCCGCGCCGGAGATGGCCTGGATCACCGCCCCGGAGGTCGCCGCCTCATCGAGCATCAGGGTGGTCTGGAATCCCTGCGCCACCGCCAGCGCCTGCATGTCATGGGCATCGTTGACGCAGCCCGCCAGATCGTTGCCCGGCCCATAAACATTTTCGTCGATATGGTTGAGCCCGATATGGATCGAGAGTCCCTGTGCCATGGTTCAGTCCCCTTGATGCTATTGAATGGAATCCCAGGTCAGGCTGATGACATTGCCCTGGGCGGCGAGATCGATCACATGCGCGGCCCCGACGATCACGGCGCCGTCGTCCATCACCCGGGTCGCGGAGAATTCAAGGATCTGCTCGGCGAGAAACACCGTCAGCGGCAGGATGAAATCCAGCGCCTTGATCGGGGTCGCCTCCTCGATATCGAGAGACTGGTCGCCCTCCACGCCCCGGATCCGCGCCTCGATCCGCAGGGAGGCGAGGGCATGATTGGCAAAATGGATCAGATTGACGAAGGCGACATTGGTATGGACGTCCTCGATGAAACTGCGCAGTTCGGTCAGAGTCGCGGCCCCCCCGGTCCCTTCGGCATTGACGGTGACGCCGGTGGTATCGGCGGGCACCACCACATCAAGCGTGGCACCCGCGAGGATCCTCTGATCGACCCTGCGGATCTCGATCGTGCCATCGGCGCGCGCGACAGCGAGATCCGCGACATCAACCGGCTGCTCAATCATGTTGATCAGCCGGCAATTTCCGCCGGAGACTGTCGCTGCCAGCGGGCCGCCCGGTTCCGGCCCGACGATCCGACGCAGATCGATCGCGAGGCTGGTTGCAATGCGACTGCCATCGGGCAATGCGAAGCTCGCCGATCCGATCAGGCCGCTGTTTCGCAGCATCGCCTGCAATTGCGGGGCAAAGCCGAGTGCGCAGCCGATGCTGACCTGGAAACAATCGAAGAGCCTGCTGGCCTTCACCTCGAACCCCTCGGGCACCGGCCAGGCATAGGTGACATCGGCCTCGATCTCGGTGATCGCCAGCAACACCGGATCGGCCGCCAGATCGGCCAGCGCCCGCGCGATCGTCTGGCGTTGCGTAGGCCGCAGATCGGGGATCAGCGAGGCGAGGGCCACGCAGCGGTTGTTGCCCGCGTCCTCGGCATCCACGGTCGAATAGAGAAAGATCGAGGGGCGATAGGCGCGTTCGGGATCCTCAGCCACGAAGCGGGCGATGGCAAAGCGCGCCGGGACCAGCAGGAACCGGCCCGGTTGCTGGAGCGAGCGCCAGACCGCGTAATCGGCGGTGGTCAATGCCTCGATCCGCTCGTACTGGCGATAGGTGGTCTGCCCCATGCTCAGCGCATCGCGGCATCCGACGGCCGCGCGCTGGCCGGTCGCATCCTGCTCGACATAAAACGCCCCGAACATGCCGCAGGGCAGAAGCGCCGGAAGTACGGATTCCCGACCTTGTGTCTGAAGGGCGAAGCGTCTTTGGGCAACGATATCGTCAATCGCGACCGCGTCGAGCCGCGGGCGAATGGGAAAGGGCGTGAGAGCCTCGTCGCTGATCGGCCGCTTGACCTGAAGTTGGTCGGCCCGGAGGTCCGCGATCCGATCTGACCGAAGGGCCCGTGTCGCGGGAGGCTGCTTGCTCGGGCGTTCGGGATCGAAGCGCAGCGACAGGCCCGCCGCGCGGAAGGCCACCGCCCTGGTGTCGAGAAAGGCCCGGGAGATTTCGCGCGATGGCGCCGGTTTGCCGAGAAGCGGGATCGTTGCGACCTTGCGGTCGAACAGCATCGTCAGGCGGGTTTCATCGACCGGCACATAAGCCCGGAACACATAGGCCACGCGAAGTCCCGCGGGCTGGCTCTGGAAGTTCTCGATGGCCAGCGCGCCATAGGCCAGCCGCACCCAATCATCGATCAGGCGCACCGTTGCGATCAGATCGCCGCCCTCCTCGGTGATATCCGCGGCGAATCCCTGGCTGCGCGTGGCCCCGGACTGGTCACGGAACGGCACATCCAGCATCACGCTCACCTGCTCGGTGGGCACGGGACGCGCGTCCGGCTGACCGGCGGCGGTGGTCGCCTCGCTCATGCCGGGGCGCAATCTGAACCGGATCGTGCCATCCAGACCGGTCGTGCCGGACATGCCGTGCCCGGAGGTCTTGAAGAGAAACAGAAACGGGCTGGCCTCGGTTGTGGCATTCGGTTCCGGCATCACCAGCGAGAAGCTCGGGGCATACCAGTTCAGACCCGCGGTCACCTTGTCCGGCCAGAGCGGCGCGTCGGCATTCTCCACAAGGGGCAACGAGAGATCAGTGTCGATCCTCGGCCCGGCGATCATCGTATCGTCCAAGACCCATTGATGCGGATGGCCCACGGTGCTTACTTGGGGTCGGGCCTCCGCCGCCAGCAACACATGGGCTTGGGGAGTAGCGGCCAGACTGGGCCGGGCCAGCGCGCTCACCGCCAGTGTCATGCCTCCGGCGCGGGCGAGGCTTGCCTCCCCGAGCCGCGTCGGCGCCCGCGACCCGCGCGCCGGGAGCTGTTCCTGGCGCGCGGGCAAGGCCTCCCACACACCATTCGGACCGGGCACCACCAGGTGCAGATAGAGATCGCTCTCCACCGGATCGAGGCCTTCCAGCATCGCGCCCAGCGGGGCTTCCAGATGCAATGTCTCGATCCCGCCCTGCCCGCTGTTGCGCAGCATCACATCGAGGCTCATCGCCTGATGCGGCCGCGCGCGCAGCTCGAAGGTTTCCGCCTCCTCGGTCGTGACCCGGCGGATCATGTTCGGCGCGACTCGGGACAGGGCATCGACGATCACCGACAGGGTCACCGCCACCGGCATGCTCGAAATCATCAATGTATGGTCCTCGATCGCGCGTGCGACCCGCTCCTCGAACAGCGTGCGCGGAAAAGGCCCGGTCCCGCCGAGAGCGAGGGAATCGTAGAGCCGCGCCTGATTGGCCACGATGCTGAGTTCGCAGGGCGGCTGTTCGGCGACATGATCGATCTCGCAGGCGACGCTCAGCTGACCCGTGCCATGAAGGGCGGCCAGCGCCTCAAGCGCGCCCGCGCGATCCAGCGTCAGGGAAAAGGCCGCCGTCACATCGATCCCGATCGCCTCGCTGGTGCGCAGCGTGCTATCGCCCAGACGCAGGCTCAGGCGGGCGCGCCGCGCAAAGAGCGGCAGGACCCGCCCCTCGCTCCGGCCGAGTTCTTCGAGCACGGCGCCCGGAGTGGCGAGCGCCGCGGTCAAGCCAAGAACCGCGCCGGTGATCAGCGGCTCCAGCGAGACCTCGCCCACATCCGGTCTTCGCCCCAGCATCAGAGTGAGCGAAAACCGCGGACGCCCCGCCGCGTCGGTAAGGAGCGCGGGCCGTTCCGCGACGACCTCCAGCCGATCGCCGTTCCGCCGCCCCAGCAGGGCGAACAGCCGGCCCTCGACCATCGGTTCATAGTGCTGCCAGATTGTCGCAGCCGTCGCCTGCGCCGCGACAACCTCGGTTATCGTATCGCTCATCGCGCCCTCCGGACCAGACTGGTGACGTCGCGCCTCGTGGCGCGCGGCCTTATCGGCCGCCGCTCGAGTCGCTGTCCGCTGATACCGGGATCCGGGGCCTGAGTGGTTCCCAGATACTGGCTCCGCTGTCCGGCTCCGCCGCCTTTGCCCTGGGAGCCTCGCGCCTTGCCGGGGCTTTCTCCCGCGCGGTCGCGGCCGCGGGAGAACCGCTGGTGCCCCCTGTCGCAGGGGGCTCCAGGCTCCAGCCGCCGGTCGTGATCGGCGCCGCCAGATCGCGTGTGGCGCGCACCGGAGGCCGAGCCGCGGGGGGTGTCGTCGCGACGGGGGGTGTCGTCGTCGGAGCCGGCGGCAGGCTCGCGCTGGGTGGCTTGCCGGGAAGCGCCGGAGCCGCCGCCGCGCCCAGCATCGGGATATGAAGCTCGCGCACCTGCACGCCTTCATCCTCGGGTGTCGGCACCGAGAGCATCAGGGGACCATTGCCGCTGGCCTCCTGCCAGGGTCCGACCCATTCCTTGCCCTTGGTGAAGATGCTGCCCTTCACCAGCACCCGCACCTGATATTTGTATTTCGGCAGATAATCCGGGTCGCCGGTATAGACCATCCAGTAGCGCGGCTCGCGCTGATCGCCGAACATCCAGGAAAACTTGACCGGCGCGCGGTCATTGCCCTCGGCGGTCTGGCCCTCGGCCTGAAAGGTGACCTCGACGATCTGCTTGTCGTTTTCAAGATCGACGTTCAGGAACATCGGCCCCGCGTTGATCGCCCCGACATTATCCACCCGGATTTCGAGATTGATGTCGCTGATCGGCACGCCCTCATCACCCGGATCGAGATCGACCACGTTCTTTTCGATCGAGACCCGCACGAAGGGATTCTCGGTCTCGTTCGGGGGCTCGCCGAAATGCACCTGACGTTTCACGAAGGTCTTGTCGGGCTCCCATCCGGCCGGGGGATTGGCGACATCGGCCGCGCCCTTCTTGGCGGTCCCGGTTTCCCATTTCGCATCCGGTCCGTCCGACGCCTGGAAGATATGCCCGGCCCAGTTCAGACTGCCATTCACATCCGGATATCCGACCTGCGCCGACAGGAAGGCGACCGGTTGCCCCACCCATTTCTGTTCCGCGTCCGGCCAGTTCACCACCGGCTTGAAGACGCGGGTGACCTTGCGATCCCAGTCGCCAAGATCGATCAGGGTGAAATATTTCTTCTCCGCCGCCGGATCCGCCTTGATCTGATCATAGAGCCCTTCGAGCTGGCCACTGATCGGCGCGGGCTGGAGATAGGCCATCTGGCGTTTCTCGTGATATTCCAGATGCAGATCCACCCGGTCGCGCCTGAGCTTCACCGCGCCGCCACCGCCGAAGCCGAGAAACCCGCCGCTCGCCTGGGCGGCCTGTTCGGTATAGGGGGCGGGCTCGAAGATCGTCTTCTGGGCCTGATCCATGAATTTCTGGAACACCAGATCGGAACGCTTCTCCATCTCCTCCTGGATCTTCGCAGCATTCGGCAGGGTTTCATCGACCTTGATATCGGTCATGATCGTACCATTCTGGCGCATCGCATTATATTCGGCCTTGATATCGGCCGACCAGAACAGACCACCCGCGTGGGCCGCCGCCGAGAAATGATCCTGCACCCGCGACCAGTCGCCGATGATCGAGATTTCGATGATCGGACTCCAGACCTTGAGCTGGAGGGTCTGCCAGACGGTGATCGGGGACTGCGTGCCGTGGAAGCTCTGATAGATGATCGCGGCCGGAATGCTTCCGACCAGTCCCGAGAAGGCATTCTCCGAAAAGGGCGT
This sequence comes from Amaricoccus sp., assembly GCA_048594665.1. Classification (GTDB taxonomy): domain Bacteria; phylum Pseudomonadota; class Alphaproteobacteria; order Rhodobacterales; family Rhodobacteraceae; genus Amaricoccus. Next base: position 8,999 of record JBMDWT010000059.1, read on the forward strand.
CACCGATCCCGGCCCCTCGCCATCGAGATTGCAGTACCAGGGATCGAGATTAGAGGCGCGCATCGCCCGCTCCACCGCGAAGGTCCGGGGCGAACGGAAGGCCGGCACCCGCGCCGCGGCGATCGCAGGCGCGCGGTTCAATCCACGATCCGGGGCGCCGGGCGCCGGGGCCGCGACGCTCGGCATCGAGCCGTCGGACTGGGGGGAAAGGCTGGTGATCGACATGGTGTTCGAGACGATCGGCGCGGGCCGGACCTGCGGTGTCGCGGGCGAGCGCCAGCCCCAGAAATAATCGTCGCTGCCCCGGAACCGGTTGATCAGCTCGTCGGTCGCCTCCTGAAGCACCGCGGGCGGCGGCGAGGAAGTCGTGGAGAACCCGCACAGCGCCCCGGAAACCTCCTCGGTGCCCTGGACCCCGACATTGCTGTCCTGATTGCGCACTCCGACGAAATGCACGAAGGAGAATTTGTAGTCGCCGTTCTCCTTTTGCGCCAGTCTGACGGAATTGGGCAACCAATGATAGATCGGCCCCTTGCCCTCGCGTTGCAAGGCGTCATTGTTGGCGTCGGGGAGAAACAGGAGCGGATATCCGCTTTTGGTCACGGCCTGAAAGCCAGCTGCGAAAGACGGTCCAATTCCATCGGTCATGGTCTTCTCCTGAGACTTATGGTCGGTTTGGAGGCAACGGCGAACTCAAGATCAAGTCTGTCTGGGCGTGGCCAAATTCGTTGAAAGTCGCATGAAATACATGCGAACAAGAAAGTAGTTCATGAATTAAAAATATATACGACTACATGAATATTACACCGCGTTCCCGCATGCGTCAACCGAGGCTTCAATCAGAATCTCAGGAAGGATCGCAAACCGATCAGAGCCTGTCCGGCTGGTCTGATGGCAGCTATCGCTCCGGCGGACCAAAGCAATGAAGCTTCTTCGCCATCATCCTGTGCGAGGTGCCGAGGCGCGCGGCGGGCATTGTCAAGTTAATTCACCTCTGCCCGACCCAGGCCGTCCGTCGCTGTCACGCGGCCAGTTCGGCGGCGGTGTTGTTCCGCAGCCCAAAGGCATCAGCCCGGGCGTGGCGGTAGGATGTCGCGGGAAATCGATGACGTTTCGGGCCGAAGATGGCGAATGTCAGGTCGTGGACCAAGAAAAATCGTTGAGCCCGACGCGGGGATTTGAATCGCCCCATGATCTTCCCGCGTCGTCTGTTTTGTCGGTTCGATTCGTCATGATCGGCCAGGTTTCACAGGCTCGCTTGAAGGGCTTCCGCGTCCCTCGTTCCGGTTCTACCCGACTGGTGGCTGGAGTTCGACGGACCTTACCTTATTACCATGGCCGCCGTCCACCGTCCCCGCTCAAGGCCTTTGTCGAGTTCCCGCGCAAGGGGCGCGCCACGATGGCTCCCTGAAAAATCGCGGCGCGGATCGTCCTGAAACAGGAACCTTCAGAGGAAAATCGCGCCCCCCGGCCTCATTGGGACCATGCCTGTGACAAATCATTGCATAGGGAACTTTCCGGCGCCATAGGAAACAGTGACCTCGCAGCGGGTGGGAGCGCGAAAAATGAAAAAAATCAATGGGATTTCCGTTGGCCGGTCTCTTGACGGGCGTAGACGCCGCTTGAATCGTCATTTGCGCCGCGCGTTTCCACCCATTCTTCTCGCAACACTGACCGCGGGCGAGGCCACGGCCGGACCGGATAGTTGCACACTCGATCAGGCGCATCATGCGACTTGCGTGGGCGATCAGAGCCTCGGCGTGGTCGCCGGTCAGGACTTCGACCAGACCGACGTGCAAACGATTTTCCTCGAAAGCAACACCGCGGTGTCCGGCTCAACCAGCGCCATGCGCTGGGACGTGAGTGGCAACAACACCCAGTCGAACGCATCGATGTTCGTGCTTAGCCCGACCCCGAGTGTCACCGCCTCAAGCGGTCCTGCGATGCGTCTCACGTCGGGCGGCGGACCGGACGGTCAGGGCCGCGGCGTCAATGTCAGCCCGGCCTTCAATGTCATTTCGAACGGCGGGACCGATGGCGCGATCCTGGCGCAGACCACCGGGAACAATGGATCGGGCAAGGGGTTTGACGACGGCAGCGGCACGGCGGGAGCCTCGACCTGGGGCGCCGAGGTCAGCGCGATCGGGGACGGCATCCCCCAATCTGTGCGCGCGAACGGCGATGGCAACGCGGCGATCAACGTGATCTCGAAGGGCGGGAATGGCGGCGGTGGTGGAGATGCCGACGGCGCATTCTATTCCGCGGGCCACGGCGGAGCCGGAGGCGCCGGGGGCACCGGGCTCGTCGTGGCTGGCACCAACTGGCTTTTTCAGACGAGCTACGCCGCGTTCGGCGGTTCGCAGGCCAATGCGCCCGCGATTTCGATTTCCACGACCGGAGGCAACGGCGGCAACGGCGGATCGAGCGGCCTTGGTGATGGAGGAACCGGCGGGGCCGGTGGCGCGGGGGGTGCCGCGACCTTCGATCTTCCGACGGATCCCTCGCAGGGGCATGCCTCGATTTCGACGCTCGGGGTCGGCGGCAATTCCCCGGCGCTCCGGATCGTGTCGCAAGGCGGGGCCGGCGGCAACGGGGGCGGCGGCGACAGCTTCGGCGCGGGCGGCAGTGGCGGCGCGGGCGGCGCGGGCGGCGCGGTGTCCGTATATGCGGAAACGGCGAACGGGATTTCCCCGGCCAATCTCGTCATCAGCACCCAGGGTCCGACCTCCGATGGCATCGTGGCCGCGAGCGTTGGCGGGATCGGCGGCGACGGCGGCAACGGCAGCCTCTTCGGTACGAGCGGCGGATCAGGCGGCAACTCGGGCGCAACTGGTCCAGTCCTTGTCAATGTCACCGGCTCGATTTCGACAGTCGGCTCCGAGTCCTACGGCATTTTTGCGCATTCGCTCGCGGGACATGGTGGATCGGCTGGCTACGGCCGGATCAATTTCGGAACCGAGGGCGGCAGCGCAGGCAATGCCGGCTCGGTGACGGTCACTAGTTCGTCCATCATCCAGACCCATGGCGACGGCTCGATCGGGATCTCGGCACTCAGCACCGGCGGCGGCGGCGGTCACGGCGGGTCGAGCTTCGGTCTGTTCTTCGCAGGGTCTGGCGAGGCGGGCAATGGCGGCGCGGGCGGCGCGGTGACGATCACGAATTCCGGTCAGGTCACCACGCAGGGCAACGACGCCCCTGCCCTCTATGCCCAGAGCATCGGCGGTGTTGGCGGCGACGGCGGGACGTCCGGGGCAATCGTGGCTCTCGGCGGGCGCGCCGGGAATTCGTCGAATGGCGGCACGGTGAATGTCAGCAATACCGGGATAATATCGACCGGCGCGAACAATTCGAGCGCCGCCGCCAATGCCGATCCGACCTGTGGCACCGGCTGTTCGGGCGGGATTATCGCCCAGAGCATCGGCGGCGGAGGTGGCGTCACCGGCAATTCGGGAAGCGGCGGCAATACCGGGGGCATGGTCGCCTCGGTCGGCGGCGCGGCGGGCGCTGGCGGCAAGGGCAGCGACGTCTCCGTGACGAATGCCGCGCCGATCACGACGCGCCTTGCAACGTCCGACATCATCCTTGCCCAGAGCATCGGCGGCGGTGGAGGCAAGGCGGGCGGGTCCGCCGCCTTCGAGGCGATTGTCCCCAGCGTCGTCATCGGCGGCACGGGCGGATCGGGTGGCACGGCGGGCAACGTGAACGTCTCGGTGACCGGCGCGAACGCCTTGAGCGCGACGGGAGACGAATCGCGCGGGATCGTGGCCCAGAGTATTGGCGGCGGCGGCGGCATGGGCGGCTTCGCGGTCGATCTGGCGGTGAGCGCCCTGACCGATGCCTCGGTGACGGTCGGCGGCACCGGCGGCTCCGGCGGAGCAGGGGGCACCGTCACCGTCACCACGGGTGATTCCACCGGGGCCACGCCGCCGCCGACGATTTCGACCGCCGGGGCCAATTCCCCCGGCATCTTCGCCCAGAGCGTCGGAGGCGGCGGCGGCGCGGGTGGCTTTACCGTCGGCGTCGTAGCAACGGCATCGCTTGGCCTGCCGAGTTCCGCGATCGCGGTCTCGGTCGGTGGATCGGGGGGCAACGCCGCGGGTGCCGGCACGGTGAACGTGACCAACCGCGCCGCGATCGCAACCCAGGGCGACAATGCCACCGGCATCTACGCGCAGAGCATTTCGCAAGGCGGTGGCGACGCACGTTTCTCGGCGGCGGGAACGGCGGGAGCGACCACGACCGATGGCAGCCTCAATGTCTCGGTCAGCATTGGCGGCTCGGGGGGCGCCGGTGCCACCGCCGGTGAGGTCAATGTCGAGAACGACGCGGCGATCACGACCCTTGGCGCTTCCGCGCATGGCATCGATGCCCAGAGCGTCGGCGGGGATGGTGGCACGGGCGGGGTCGCTGTTTCCGGCACGGTTCAGGGCAATGGCTCGGTTGGTGTCGCGGTTGGCGGCACGGGAGGTGCCGCGGGCGCGGCCAATCAGGTCTATATCGACAACAACGGGCCAATCAGTGTCACCGGCGACAAGTCCATCGGTCTCACCGCCCAGAGCATCGGTGGCGATGGCGGACGGGGCGCCGTGGCGATCACCGGCGAGGTGAATGTCACCGACGGCAAGCAGATCGGTGTCTCGCTGGGCGGCAATGGTGGCAGCGGGGCACCGGGCTCGATCGTGACGGTCGTCAACACGGCGGCGATTTCGACCGGATCCGCCAATCTGCCACAGAATCCGCACGATAATGCCCATGCGATCTTCGCACAGAGCGTTGGTGGCGATGGCGGACATGGCGGCATTGCCGGTGCCTTTACCTTCGGCTCGAACCGGACCGATGAAGGCGTCCAGTTGAATGCCACGGTCGCCGTTGGGGGCAAGGGCGCTTCGGGCGCGCATGGGGGGAATGTGATTGTCTCCAGTTCGGGCGAGCTGACCACCTGGGACGGACAATCGGATGGGATTTTCGCACAATCCGTTGGAGGTTCCGGGGGCGCCGGTGGTTCGGGCTATTCGGGCTCGTTCCAGGCGCTCTCGGATCCGGACAGTTCGACCTACAACATGGCCTTCGCGATTGGCGGCACCGGCGGGAGCGGTGGCGATGCCGGAACGGTTTCGGTCGAGAATAGTGGTCCGATCCAGACCAATGGTCAGGTCCATTCCACCGGCATCCTCGCGCAGAGCATCGGCGGCGGGGGCGGCAGCGGCGGTTCGGCGCATACCCTGCTCTGGAACCTGATCTACAAGACTCCGGTCGTCTCTCCCGAGAACCCGGACGAAGGCATGAACCTCGGGCTTCAGGTGCGGGTTGGCGGCAATGGCGGCGCGGCGGGTTCGGGCAATGCCGTGACCGTGGACAACAGCGGATCGATCCACACGGTCGGGTCGGATTCGATCGGGATCCATGCCTACAGCATCGGCGGCGGCGGGGGCGATGGCGGTCAGGCCTCGGGGCTTTATGTGTTTCCGATCCCCGGAACCGACCGGACACCGCTCCTGAAGAGCGTCTCGATCTCGGTCGGCGGCAACGCGGGCGCGGCGGGCAACGGCGGAGATGTTTCCGTCACCCATTCGGGCGGCGATATCCTGACCGAGGAAGCCGGATCGCAGGGCATCTATGCCCAGAGTGTCGGCGGCGGCGGCGGCATGGGGGGAACCGGAGCGGCGGGGCTGACCGGTATTGTTGCGATCGGTGGGCGCGGGGGCGCGGCCGGTAACGGCGGCAAGGTCACGGTCGATTTCACGGGCGGCGGCATCACCACGCTCGGCGGCGAAGGGGACTCCGACGATCCGAACGAGGCCATCGACAGTGGCTTCGGCATTTTTGCCCAGAGCGTCGGTGGTGGCGGAGGCCATGCCGGCAATGCGACCTTCTTCGGCATTCCAACCTCGCTCAATGGCGATACGCTGGGTGGAATCACCATTGGCATCGGCCTCGGGGTCGATCTCCAGGGTGGCGCCGCCGGCAATGGCGGGCCGGTCTCGGTCACGGCCGATGGTCCGATTTCGACCGGCGGTCCGAATGCTACCGGCATCTTTGCCCAGAGCGTGGGCGGCGGCGGTGGATTGAGCGGGAACCTTGGGCTCGGTGGCGCGGGGACGCTGACTCTTGCGACACTTCTCGGCAGCTCTGGCGGCAATGGCAGCGCGGGCACCGTCGATGTTTCGGTCAACAATTCGATCACTACGACCGGGGACGGCGCGCAGGGCGTCTTTGCCCAGAGCGCGGGGCCAAACGGCTCCGGCAAGGTCACGGTAAATGTCAATGGCGCGATCCGTGCCTCGGGTGAGGACGCGAGCGGCATCCTCGCCCAGAGCCAGAAAGGCGCCACCTTTGACAGCAAGGGCCAGCCGACCAGCACCACCGGCGGCGCTCCCATCGCGATCACGCTCGGTCAGGGCGCTGTCGTTCAGGGCGGGATCGCGGGCACAAGGTCCAAGGGCGCGGGGATCCAGATCCTCGATGGCAACGTCAATACCGTCACGATTAGCAGCGGAGCCCTGCTGACTTCGGTGGCGGAACATGACGGCTGGGCGATCGAGGCGGGCAACGGCGTGGACAATGTGGTGCTGTCTGGCACGATGATCGGCTCGATGGATCTTGGGCAGTACAATCTCGACAGCATGATCATCGAGCCGGGCGGCCGCTGGGAGCCGGGCGCAACAGGAGCGCTGGTCTCGACGACCGTCGAACAGAACGGCATCCTTTCGCCGTTTGGGGACGATGCCATCGGCGTAACTTCGATCAACGCCTTTGAATGGTTCCAGATGCCCGGTGGGGGCACTGAGCCGACCACGGTGATCACGCTCGATGCCGGCAAAAACACCGCCGACCAGATCCATTTTGCGCAAGCCGTCGCCCTCACGGGCGAGGTCGATGTCAACACGATCGATGTCGGACAAGGCGGCGAGGCCGGGTCCACGACGATCATCACCTATCCCGGAGTGATGGGGACCTATCCCCCGCTCACCGTCCAACCCTCCGCGGTTGGCAACTTCTCCCTGCAGGTCGGTCCGGGTTCGGTCGTTCTTAGCTATCAGATTGATTTTGCATCTGAATCACTGCTGTCCACACTCGGACAAAATGACCGCGCAGTCGCATCCTATCTCGGGCGCCTGCATAGGGAGGGCGATCTGCCGGGCGGGTTCGGCTATCTGCTCGAAGCCCGCGACGCCGCTGCCTACGGCCGTGAACTCGACCAGTTGAGCCCGGTTCCCTACGCCGCCGTCCCGCAAATCGCGGCGGGCGCGGCCGACCGGCTGGCGAGCCGCCTGCTCAGTTGTCGCGAACGCGAGGGCGAATATCGGTTCGTATCCCAGACCTCCTGTCTTCGCCTCGACGCCGTTGCCGGTCGTTCGGAGGTCGATGCTTCGAACGGCGATCCCGGCTACTCGGTCGAGACGTCGGGTGTGGTGCTCGGCGGACAGGTCGCGTTAAACGACGATACGCAGGTCGGCTTCGGCGTGGGTTGGGAGCCTTGGCGGGCCAGGGGAGACAATGATCTCTGGCGCGCCTCGTCTGGTCCTCTCTCCGCTGGTCTCGCGCTCAAGCGCCAGATCGGCGACACCGCCTTCGCGTTCACATTTGGCGGCGGGTTCGGCGATGTCGATTACCATCGTCAGGGTCCGCTTGGGACCACCGAGACGGCCAGCCAGTCGGTGAATTTCCTCGGTGCCACGGCCCGGGCCTCGCACGCCTATGTGTTTGGCAACCGCTATGTCGAGCCGCGGCTCACCCTTGGCGCAACTCACGTGTCCGCCGACGCGGTCGATGAATCCGGCGATGGTTTGGGTCAGCTCTCCATCGACGCCGTCGATCAGACCAATGTCACGCTGAGCCCCCAGATCGCCTTCGGCGGCGAAATCGCCTATGTGGATGGCACGCTGCTTCGCCCGCGTCTGATGGTTGGTCTCACGCAATATCTGACGGACCCCGAGACGGAACTCGACGCGAGCCTTGCCAGCATCAATTCCGACGAGAACAGCTTCACCTATGTTGGCGACGCCGCGCGTACGCGCTTCGATTTCGAAGCCGGGTTCGAGATTTTCGGCAGCACCGGAATGCGGCTCAGCGCGCAGATCGGCGGTCAGCTTTCGGACACTGCGACCAGCACGGCGGCATCGCTGCGGGTGAGTTGGGCCTTCTGACCTCGGGTTTACGCGGAACCCCTGAAAGGCTCGACCCGAACAAAATTCATCCTCCTTCCCTGGAGGTTGGAGCGGGAAAGCGCCAGTGCCTGGTTCGGAATGTCCGGGGGCCAAGTTACCATACGCTCGCGAAAGGACTGATCCTCGTCCGCGAACAATGCGCGGATCGCTTCCTCGAAGCCGGGCGGATTGCGGGTCAGCGAGGTCGGGAAAGCATAGGTCCGCTCATGCGTGGCCTTGCGATCGGTCCGCCCGCCCTCGGAGCGACGGGCATCTTCGACGAGGCAACACAGCACCTCCGAGGCTCCCCTAAGGCATTGTCAGGTTATTGACGCGGCCCAGCAGCGTGCATAGCGATCAGTCATGATCAGCCAGGTTTCACAGACCCGCTTGAAGGGCTTGCGCTTCCCTCAATCCGTCATTGCCTATGCCGTCTGGGCGTACCACCGGTTC
>JBMDWT010000006.1:0-13512 GCA_048594665.1 Amaricoccus sp.
CCGCCAGGAGCCGAGAACGTAGATCAATCGAAAGAGGTTTGGCCATCCATGCTGGCCTCCTTCGCCAGCACGGATTCTGAATCAGAAATCACACCCGCCGGGAATCCCCATGCGATTCAAAACGGTCGAAAAACGCGCTAACAATGAAGGTGGTTGAAAGCGAGATTAATTCCATGCCGGACGGCATGAGGGATCAAGATTTTCCCGGACCTCTCCAATCGGTGCGGGGCCGCCTTGGTGGACGCGGAGCGCGTCCGCCCCCGGTAGGGCGGACGCGCTCCGATTTGTCGACGGCCAAATCGGTGAAAGAAAAAATATGGCAGTCTCAATTGCTCAGGTCAGTTTGGAAAAATATAATTTCCACTCAACAGTATGATCTACGAAACATGCATGCTCGCTTCCGTTAGTCATGCTGCCTCATCTGTAAACTGCAGCCGCGCCAGCGAGCCGTAGGGTGCTCGCACCCATCCCTCCACGCCCGAGCCCGGGGAGCATTCGCAAAACGAAACGCCGCGCGCGGTTGGGCTGGGGAAATCCATCTCACATGTCGCCTCCCTGCGCAGAGCCCGGGCACCACCAGCGCCCCCTGAATGCCCTCGGCGATAAATGTGCCGTCCTGAAACACCAAGGCTCCGCCTCGCCAGAGAAGACAAGGACATCCCCCACCGCTCTGTCGGCGGTCCCATTCCCGCGAAAGGACGTGGGGCTCAGCCCGCCTCACCCGCACCCGGAGCGTCGAGGATCGGGACGCGTTTTCCGCGCTTGCGGTATTTTTGCTGATAGGCGCGGCGCTGTTTTGTGACCTCGTAGAGGACGATGCCGGAAGTCGTTCCCAGGTTGAGGCTCTCGATCATTCCAAACATGGGAATGCTGATACAGCGTTCCGCATGGTCCGCCGCCGTGTCGCTGATGCCGTATCTTTCGTTTCCAAACCAGACCGCGAGTTTGGCGGGAATGGTGAAATCCACCTCGTCCAGCACCGAGTTCACCTTTCCTTTCATATAGGGAGAGGTGACGATCGAAACGAACCCTTTCCGGGCCAGATGGGCGATACAATCCTGCGTACTGTCGAACCGTCTCACAAAGCTCCATTGAATCGCCGAAACCGAAGCCTTGAAGATCGCCCGGTTCTCCTTCATCTCCCGCCAACCGTCCGGAAGGCTTCTGTTCGGATCGACGATATAGGTCTTCTCCACGCCCAGGGCATTGACGTTCCGGATGACGGTTCCGATATTCTGGAACTGCGCGGGATCTTCGATCACCGCGATCAGGTTCTTGCATCTGTGGGATTTTATTTCGTCGGCCCGCCGCCGCGCGGAGGTTTTACCCTCGCTCTTCTCTCTATCATCCATTCCTTGACTACTCTGGCTGCAACAGGACTCCGGAATATACCCGATCCGCCACGGGGAAGTAAAAGACTTCGAAAAAATCCAGGCTCCGATCCGGCGCCGGATGCGCGGAGCATGAGACGGTGGGCGCATGGCTGCCCCGATATCCTGACAAAAAGTTAACAAAAATGGATTATCATTTATAATCAATAGGATAACCCCCTGCACACGCGTGCGCGCCCTGCGCCGCCGCCCCGCGCGGGAGGGGTCGGGTCATGGCTCTGTAAAGTTTATGGGAAAATAGAGGTTCCTGGCCTATTCATCCCTCCACACCCAATCCCGTCCGGAGGGGAAGCCTGCCCGCCCTCGTCCCCTCCAAAACCGGCTGACCCACAGGAGAGACCGCCATGGCCGTCTATGCCCCCCCCTTGCGTGATCTGGAGTTCGTCCTGCATGAGGTCCTGCGGGTCCAGGACAGCCCCGTCCCCGGTTATGGCGACCTCGATCCCGCCTTCACCGCCGCGATCCTCGGGGAAGCGGGCAAGATTGCCAGCGAAGTCCTCGCCCCCCTGAACACGATCGGCGACCGTCAGGGCTGCCGTCTGGAGAACGGAGTCGTCCGGACCCCCGACGGATTCCGCGAGGCCTATGATCTGGTCCGCGCGGGCGGCTGGACCGGCCTCGATCTCGACGAGGATTACGGCGGGCAGGGCCTGCCCCATGTCCTGAACACCGCGATCGGAGAGATGCATGCCGGGGCGAACATGGCCCTGAACATGTACTGGGGCCTGACCCATGGCGCCTACAATGCGATCCACGCCCATGGTTCGACCGAGCAGAAGCGGACCTATCTGCCGAGGATGGTGGCCGGGGACTGGACGGGGACGATGAACCTGACCGAGCCGCATTGCGGGACGGATCTCGGTCTGCTGCGCACCCGGGCCGAGCCCCGCGGCGATGGAAGCTATGCGATCACGGGGCAGAAGATCTTCATTTCCGCCGGGGAGCATGACCTGTCGGACAATATCATCCATCTGGTCCTGGCACGGATCACCGGGGCGCCGGAGGGGGTGAAGGGCATTTCGCTGTTCATCGTGCCGAAGATCCTCGTCAATCCCGATGGTTCGCCGGGGGAGCGGAACCTGCTCGCCTGCGGCAAGCTCGAGGAGAAGATGGGTATCCATGGCAACGCGACCTGCGTGATGAATTACGACGGGGCCACGGGCTTTCTCCTGGGGGAGGCGCACAAGGGTCTGCGGGCGATGTTCACCATGATGAACGAGGCTCGTCTGGGGGTTGGCGTCCAGGGTCTTGGCCAGGCGGCGGCGGCCTATCAGGTCGCGGCTAGCTATGCGCGGGACCGGCTTCAGGGGCGCGCCGTGACGGGGGTGGAAAACCCGTCGGGTCCGGCCGATCCGCTGATCGTTCATCCGGATGTGCGTCGTGCCCTGATGGACCAGAAGGCCTTCGTCGAAGGTGCCCGCGCCCTGGTGCTTTGGGCCTCCGTGTTGATCGACGGCGCGACGCGGTCGGGGGACGCGGCGGCGGAGGGGCTCGTCTCGCTCCTGACGCCCGTCATCAAGGGGTTCCTCACCGACAAGGGTTTTGAAAGCACGGTTCAGGCACAGCAACTGCTCGGCGGCCACGGTTTTACCGAGGACTGGCCCGCGAGCCAGTTCGTCCGGGATGCCAGGATCGCAATGATCTATGAGGGAGCGAACGGCGTCCAGGCGCTCGACCTGGTCGGGCGCAAGCTCGCGCTGGATGGGGGCAGGCATGTGATGGCCTTCTTCGAGATGATAAAGACCTTCATCAGGGAGAACGACTCCGACGCCGCCCTCAGGAACGACTTCCTCGACCCGCTCAAGGCTGCGTCGAAGGATCTCCAGGCCGCCGGCATGTATTTCATGGCAAACGGGGCAAAGACTCCGAACGCGGCGCTCGCGGGATCGACCGACTTTCTCCATCTCTTCGGCCATGTGGCGCTGGGATTGATGTGGGCGCGGATGGCAAAGGCCGCGGGGGGGGACTCCGAGTTCCATCGCGAAAAACGCGCGACCGGCCGGTATTACATGGCCCGCCTGCTCCCCGCCACGGCACTCCACCTCCGGCGGATTCAATCGGGACCCGATCCGGTGATGGCTCTTCCGGCGGAAGCGTTCTAGACTCGCCAACAGCGCGAACAGCCAGAGGGAAGCCCGGGACATGGCCGAATATCAACTGTATTGCTTCGCCCAGTCGGGAAACTGCTACAAGGTGGCCCTCCTGCTGGCCCTGGCGGGAGCGGACTGGGAGCCGGTCTTCGTCGATTTCTTCAATGGCGGATCCAAGACCCCCGAATATCTCGCACTCAATGAAATGGGGGAGGCTCCCCTCCTCCTCCACGGCGACCTTGGGCTCAGCCAGTCGGGCGTCATCCTGGACTATCTGTCCCAGAGATTCCGGGAATTCGCCCCCGCCTCGGAGGCCGAACGGCGGGAAATCCTGCGCTGGATTCTCTGGGACAACCACAAGCTGACGAGCTATCTCGCCACGCTGCGCTTCATGCGGGCCTTCGTGCCGGCGGAAAAACAGGACCAGGCGGTGATCTCCTTTTTTGATGTCCGCGCCCGGACAGCCCTCAAGGTATTGGAAAATCACATGAAAAATAACCGGTTCATCGTGGGCGACCGTCCGACCACGGCGGATCTCAGTGCAATCGGGTATCTTTATTTTCCTGATGAATTCAGAATACAATTGAGCGAGTATCCCAATGTCGAACGCTGGACGGCCGAGATCGCGGCGCTGCCCGGCTGGAAACATCCCTATGATCTGATGCCGGGTCATCCCCGCGCCTGAAGGAGACCAACATGCCCGAGGCCTTTATCTTCGACGCGATCCGCTCTCCCCGGGGAAAAGGCCGCGGCGATGGCGCGCTGCATGAGCTGACGGCGGTCCGCCTCTCCGCGACTATCCTCAATGCCCTGAAATCGAGGAATGATCTGGCGACGGATGCCATCGAGGATGTGATCTGGGGGAACGTGACCCAGGTCGGCGAACAGGGAGGCTGCCTCGCCCGCTCGGCGGTGCTGCTCTCGGACTTCGACCAGTCGGTGCCGGGGCTGTCGATCAACCGCTTCTGTGCCTCGGGGCTGGAGGCGGTCAATCTCGCGGCGAATCAAGTCGGCGCCGGGGCGGGGTCGGCCTATGTCGCGGGCGGGGTCGAGATGATGTCCCGGGTCGCCATGGGATCGGACGGCGCGGCGATCGCCGTCGACCCGGAACTGGCGATGAAAACCTATTTCGTCCCGCAGGGCATCTCGGCCGATATCATCGCCACCCAATATGGCTTTGACCGCGATGCCTGCGATGCGTTCGCGGTCGAGAGCCAGCGCCGCGCCGCCCGCGCCTGGGAGGAAGGCCGCTTCGCCCGGTCCATCGTGCCGATCGAGGATCGCAATGGCCTGCCGCTGCTCGACCGCGACGAACATATGCGCCCCGGTACCGACATGCAGTCGCTGGGCGCCCTCAAACCGGCCTTCAAGGACATGGGCGAAACCATGCCCGGCTTCGACGCCGTGGCCCTCCTGAAATATCCGGCCATGGATCATGTCACCCATGTGCATCATGCCGGGAATTCCTCCGGCATCGTCGATGGCGCGGCCGCGATCCTGATCGGCTCGCGCGCGTTTGGCGAGAAATACGGGCTCAGACCCCGCGCCCGAATTCGCGCCACCGCCAAAATCGGCACCGATCCCACGATCATGCTGACCGGACCCGTCCCGGTCACCGAAAAAATCCTGCGCGACGCGGGGATGAGCCTCGGGGACATCGATCTCTTCGAGGTCAACGAGGCCTTCTCGGCCGTGGTGCTGCGCTTTCTCCAGGCCTTCGACCTCGACCCGGCCAGGGTGAACGTCAATGGCGGCGCGATCGCCATGGGCCATCCGCTCGGGGCCACGGGGGCGATGATCCTCGGGACCGCGCTCGACGAACTCGAACGGTCGGACAAGACCACCGCGCTGGCCACTCTCTGCGTCGCCTCCGGCATGGGGGCCGCGACCATCATCGAGAGGATCTGACCATGGGGATCATCGATCTCTCCAAGGCGCCGCTCAAGACCGGCTCGATCTATCCCGCGCCCTATGCCGCGATGATGGAGGGGCGCTCGTCGCTGCGTCTGGGACAGGCGGGCGGCCTGACCCAGTTCGGGGTCAATCTGGTCATCCTGCGCCCCGGGGCGAAGTCGTCGCTCAGGCATTGGCACGCGCATGAGGATGAATTTGTCATGATCACAGAAGGAGAGGTGACGCTGGTTCAGGACGCGGGCCCCGCGATCCTGCGGACAGGCGATTGCGCGGCCTTTCCGGCGGGTGTGCCGGACGGTCATCATTTCATCAATCATACCGAGAGCGAGGCGCGGTTCCTCGTGGTCGGAACCAAGGCGCCGCGCGACATCGCCACCTATTCCGATATCGACCTGCGCGTCGAGACGGAAAACGGCAAGGCCAGCTTCACCTTGAAGGACGGCCGTCCCTATGTCGAGCCAAGCCGATGCCCAGGCTGATCCTGCCCACCCCGGGTTTCCAGACCGCCGAGGGTTACGCCCCGCCGGAATTCGATCCCGGTCCCTTTGCCCGGATCGCCGCCGGTGAGATCGGCGGCCTGACGCAGTTCGGGGTCCAGATCGAGACCCTGCCCCCCGGCTCCGCGTCGTCAATGCGGCATTGGCACAGCCTTGAGGATGAATTTGTCCTGATCCTCGACGGGACCCTGACCCTGATCGAGGATGGGGGGGAAACGCCCCTGGGCCCGGGCGAGGCCGCGGCCTTTCCGGCCGGCCGGCCCAACGGGCACCATCTGGTCAATCGCTCGGACGCCCATGCGAGCTTCCTGGTCGCGGGCAGCCGGGATCCGGCGGATATCTGCTTTTATTCCGGACAGGACCGGATGTCGCAGGCGGGGAAGGTGACGCGGCGCGATGGGACGCCGCTCGACCGTCGGGATGCCTCGGTTCCGCCCTTCGTCGATCCGCCCTGGCCGGGGCCATCGGCCCGGATCGATATCCCGAGCCTTCCGACCTTCACCGGCTCCTCCTATCCCGAACCCCATGCGGCGCTCGTGGCCCGCCGGTCCTTCCAGCGTCTGGGCCGCGCCGGGGGCCTCTCACGGTTCGGGGTCAATCTGGTCACGATCCAGCCGGGCGATATCAGTTCGCTGCGGCATTGGCATTCGGACGAGGATGAATTCCTGATCGTGCGCGAGGGTGTCTTTGCCCTGATCGAGGACGAGGGCGAGACCGTGATGGGTCCGGGCGACATGGCGGCCTTTCCGGCGGGACGGCCCGATGGCCATCATATGCGCAATGACGGGCATGCGCCCGCGCGGTTTCTGGTGATCGGCACCTCGGCCGGACACGGAACCTGTCATTATCCGGATGTCGATCTCGTCGCCTGGGAGGAACCCGGGCGGGCCTGGTACGCGCGCCGGGATGGAACTGTTCTCAAGGAGATGTGAGATGCCGATCTTTACGACCGCGATCGATGACGACGGGGTTGCCCTTCTCACCTGGGACATGCCCGATCGTTCGATGAATGTCCTGAACGAGGAGGGCATCGCCGAACTCGACGCGAGCATCGATGCGCTGCTCGGCGATCCGGGCGTCAAGGGGATCGTCCTGACCTCCGGCAAGGCGGATTTCGCGGGCGGCATGGATCTCAATGTCATCGCCCGGATGAAGGAGGCGCCCGACCCGGCCCGCGCGGTGTTCGAGGGCACGATGGCGCTGCACCGGCTGTTGCGCAAGATCGAGCGCGCGGGCATGGATCCGAAGACGCACAAGGGCGGCAAGCCGATCGCCTGGGCGAGCCCCGGTCTCTCGGCAGGGATCGGCACCGAGATCGGCCTGGCCTGTCACCGCCGCTTCCTCGCCGATCAGCCGAAGGCGCGGGTCGGATTGCCCGAGATCCTGGTCGGGATTTTCCCCGGCGCGGGCGGCACGACCCGGTTGACGCGGATGCTCGGGATCATGGCGGCCTCGCCGATCCTGCTGGAAGGCAAGATGCTGGAGGCCAAGGCCGCGAAGGCGGCGGGTCTGGTGGATGAACTGGCGCCGCCCTTCGATCTGGTACAGAACGCCAAGGACTGGGTTCTCTCCTCGCCCGAGATCGTGAAGCCCTGGGATGCCAAGGGATACAGGATGCCCGGTGGCGCGCCCTATGCGCCGAACGGGTTCATGACCTTCGTCGGGGCCTCGGCGATGGTGCATGGCAAGACGCAAGGCGTCTATCCGGCCGCGCGCGCCATGCTTTCGGCGATCTACGAGGGCGCGCTGGTCGATTTCGACACGGCGCTCCGGATCGAGGCGCGGTGGTTTACGTCGGTGCTGTTGAACCCCTCCTCGACGGCGATGATCCGCTCGCTGTTTCTGAACAAGCAGGCGCTGGAGAAGGGGGCGACCCGCCCTGCCCTGCCCGACCAGAAGGTCGAGAAGCTCGGCATTCTGGGCGCGGGAATGATGGGGGGCGGCATCGCCTATGTCGCCGCGATGGCGGGGATTCCGGTGATCCTGATCGACCGGGATCAAGCCGCCGCCGACCGGGGCCGCGGCCATGTGGAGGCGATCCTGGACGAGGGGATCAAGCGGCGCCGGACCACGCCCGAGAAGAAGGCCGAGGTGCTGGGCCTGATCACCGCGACGCCGGATTACGCGGCGCTGGCGGGCTGCGATCTGGTGGTGGAGGCGGTGTTCGAAGATCCCGGCATCAAGGCGGAGGCAACCCGTCGCGCGGAGGCCCATCTGCCGGAGAGCGCGATCTTCGCCACCAACACCTCGACCCTGCCGATCAGCGAACTGGCCAAGGAGAGCCGCAACCAGGAGCAGTTCATCGGGATCCATTTCTTCTCACCGGTCGACCGGATGGCCCTGGTCGAGATCATTCGCGGGAAGGAGACGGGTGATCGCGCCGTGGCCAAGGCGCTCGATTTCGTGCGCCAGATCCGCAAGACGCCGATCGTGGTCAATGACGCGCGGTTCTTCTATGCCAACCGCTGCATCATTCCCTATATCAACGAGGGCGTACGGATGGTGGCGGAAGGGATTGCCCCCGCGCTGATCGAGAACGCGGCCAAGCAGATGGGCATGCCGCTCGGGCCTTTGCAACTGGTGGATGAGACCTCGATCGATCTCGGGGTCAAGATCGCCAAGGCGACGCGGGCCGCGATGGGCGAGGCCTATCCCGACGGCGCGGCGGACGAGGTGTTGTTCGCGCTCTATGACGCGGGGCGGCTGGGCCGCAAGTCGAAGGCGGGGTTCTACGACTATGACGAGAAGGGCAAGCGTGGCGGGATCTGGTCCGGCCTTGCCACCCATTGGCCTGTCGCGGCGGCGCAACCGGAGGTGACGGAGGTCCAGCACCGTCTGGGGATGATCCAGGCCCTCGAAGCCGCGCGGGCGCTGGAGGAGGGTGTGCTGATGGATATCCGCGAGGGAGATGTGGGGGCGATCCTTGGCTGGGGATTCATGCCCTGGACGGGCGGGCCGTTGAGCTGGCTCGATATCCTCGGCGCGGATCGGGCCGTGGCGATCTGCGACGACCTCGCAGCGCGGCACGGGCCGCGTTTCGAGCCGCCCGCGCTCCTGCGCGATCTCGCTGCGAAGGGAGAGGGCTTTTATGCGCAGGCTCACTCCACCGCGGCATAAAACTCGTCCGGAGCCGCGCGGACAGGCCCCGGCTGGGACGCGCGAGGCACCGCGCGTCCGCGTCAAACCAATCCCAAAGGCCGGGACCGATCAGGCGGCGATGCTGTCCCCGGCGATCCGACGCAGTTTCGTGGTCGCGTCGGCGATGGCGGCGGCGCGGGCTTCCGGCCCAAAGCCGATCTTCTCGGCATGCACGAAGGTCACGTCGGTCAGGCCAATGAAGGCGAGGAGCTGGCGCAGATAAGGCTCCTGGAAATCGATGGCCTGGGCCGGACCTTCGCTATAGAAGCCGCCCCGGCTTTCGACGACGATGACCTTCTTGCCGGTGAGAAGACCCTTGGGTCCCGCCTCGGAATAGCTGAAGGTCTCACCGGCGCGCAGCACATGGTCAAACCAGGACCGCAACACGGTCGGCACGCTGAAATTATACATCGGGGCACCGATGACGATCGTATCGGCGTCGCGCAGTTCCGCGATCAACGTGTCGGACAGGGCGCGGCTGGCGTGATGGACGTCGGTGGTGGGCTCACCGCGCACACCGGCGATATTTTCCTCGGTCAGATGCGGAACCGGTTCCTTCCCGAGATCGCGATGGATGATCCGGCTGTCCGGCTGGGCGGCGGTCAGCGCCGCGACGGCTTCCTTCACCAGGGTCTTCGAGACCGAGGCTTCGCCGCCGACCGAGCTGTCAATCACAAGAATGGTTTTCATGTTTATGCTCCTTGGGGAGGTATTTTCCTGACCCACTGAATATGCAATTGCCAGAACCGATCCACCAGATACCAATCCTGGCACTTACTGTTGCGGACAGGGGAACAATATGCCTGACCTCGAAGACATAGCGACCTTCATCGAGGTGGTTGAGAGCGCAAGCCTCACCGGTGCCGCGCGACGCCTGGGTATTTCGAAATCCATGGTCAGCCGCCGCCTGTCCCGGCTGGAAACCGATCTGGGAACCTCGCTCCTGGCCCGCACCACCCGGGGCCTTTCCCTGACCGAGGCGGGAACCGATTTCAAACCCTATGCCGAACGGATGGTGGCAGCCCTCAATTCCGCGCGGGATGCCCTGAGCCGCCAAGGCGAAGCCACGGGTCGATTGCGCCTGACCGCCCCGATATCCTTCGGAGATTCCCATCTTGCGCCCGTGCTGGCCGAGCTTGCGCTGCGCCACCCCCGGCTCGAAATTCACACGACCTACAGCGATCGGCGCGTCGACCTGATCGGCGAAGGGTTCGATGCCGCCATCCGCCTCGGAACCCTCACGGATTCCACCCTCATTGCCCGCAAGATCGCGCCGATCCGCGCGGTCCTGATCGCAAGCCCGGCCTATCTCGCCAGAAGGGGCATCCCCCACACACCGGACGATCTCGCTCCGCACGATCTCATTCCCCATGGCGACCAGCTTTGGGAATTCCTCCACGACGGCCAGTCCCTCCAGTTCCGGCCGAGAGGACGCTTCACCGCCGACAGCGGGAGCGCGGAACTGGCGGCCGTGGTCGCGGGCCTAGGGATTGCCATGATGCCGACCTTCCTCGCCGGACCCGCGATCCAGCGCAAGGACGTGGTGACCCTGCTCGACGACTACCGGATCCCGGAGGCCGGCCTCTATATCGTCCGCCCGCCACCCGCCGATCCGATGCCGCTCAAGGTCAGGGTCCTCACCGAAATCGTGATGGAGAAATTCGGCGACGATCGATGGGACCCCTGCCGCGAGCGGAAATGATCCCCGCCGGGACAGGCACGGGAAGGGCCGACATGTCGCATCCGGCTCCTGTCCCGCCGCGGAAGATCGCGCGAGGGCCCCTTCGCGCCCCTATCACGGACCGCGCCTGTTTCCTCGATCTCAAACGCCGGATGTACCCCATGACTGAACCGCAGCTTGTCCTCAGCCTCTCCTGCGAGGATCGTACCGGCATCGTCGCCGCCGTGACCACCGAACTCGCCGCCCGAAAGGCCAACATCGCCGAGTCGGGACAATTCTGGGACCGCGAGGCCAACCGCTTCTTCCTGCGCATCGCCTTCCTTCCGCCGGAGGGGCTGGGCCGGGACGATTTCGAACGGGCGCTGCGGCCGACGATCGACCGGTTCGAAATGAAGGCACGGCTGGTCGAGAGCAGCCGTCGCCCCCGGATCATCATCATGGTCTCGAAATTCGACCATGCGCTTCTCCATCTGCTCTATCAGATCCGGGTCGGCTGGCTGCATGCCGAGGTCGCGGCGATCGTCTCCAACCACGAGGAGGCCCGCCGGATCGCCGACCCTGAGGGGATCCCCTATCATTGCTGGCCGGTGACCAAGACCAACAAGGCGGAGGTCGAGGAAAAGCTCCTGGCCCTCGTCCAGGAAACGGGGGCGGAACTGGTGGTGCTGGCCCGCTACATGCAGGTTCTGTCGGACGGGCTGTCGAGCCGTCTCTTCGGACAGATCATCAACATCCACCACTCCTTCCTGCCCTCCTTCAAGGGGGCCAAGCCCTATCATCAGGCGCATGAGCGGGGGGTCAAGCTGATCGGGGCGACGGCGCATTACGTGACCCCCGACCTCGACGAGGGCCCGATCATCGAGCAGGAGACCGAGCGGGTGAACCATGCGATGAGCGCCGAGGATTTCGTGGCGGCGGGCCGGGACATCGAGGCCCGGGTTCTGGCGCGGGCGGTGAAGCGCCACCTGGAGAGCCGGGTGATGCTGAACGGCCAGAGAACGGTCGTCTTCGCCTGACCCCCGGACTTGGTGGGTGCGCACCCGTGCGCACCCAGTTATCTGATTGATATTGTTATATAATTAAAAAATGTTAACCTTCTGGAAACCCCGCCGGAACGGGATCAGGTGAAGAGTTTCAGGAGGATGTCGATGGCGGCGTGAAGCAACTCCGGCTTCATGACGGCCAGAACGGCAGCCGAAATTGTACCTGCGGAGGTTATAAGCCCGGCAATGGTCTTTCCCTTTGATTCCAGATTCTGAACCAGCTGCCAGATCCGGGTAAAGCGGCTGGCCGTAACGTAGAGGGCTTCCTTGCGGTCGGGGTCGGAGATCGTCAGGTCGGTGGCGGCGCGGGCATCGATGGGAAGTTCTTCGGCGAGGATCTCTTCGGAGGCCTCTGCAACGCCATCGGCTGCCTCTATGAGAATCGCGGATTCCGCTGGTGGGAGTTGAGGGAGGCGGGCGACGGCGAGGTGGGTGGCGTAGGCTTTCACTTCGGAGTCAAAGGTTAGAAGCTCAAGGGTGACGGTCTCGACAGTGGAATGAAAATCGCCGATATCAGCATCCTGATCCGGGGTCGGACATTCGAAATTTTTGAACTTTGTGTCGAGGCGCCGGAGGGCCCGGGCACAGCTGGAATAGAGCATTCTGGGCGTGGTCGAATATTCTTCGATGCCCTGCTTGATGATCCTGACTTCCGGCTCGATGGGCTGAAACTGGTTTGAGCCGGGAGATTGGAAAAGGGAGACAGCGTTGCGCAGTTTCTCAACCGACTCCCTAAGGAGATCGCGCGGCATCTCCGAAACCGGATCGGCGCGGAATTTGCCGGTTTCGGGGTTGAGCGAGATAATTTCAGCGTTGGGGGTGGCCTTGATCGCATATTTGAGGCGAAGATCTTCAATCAGGCTGGCGATATGGTCGGGCCCTTTCTCCCAGTCCTCGGGCGGGATCAGGGCGATGTCGGTCAGCAGGCCAGACCAGTCCTGAGGCTCGCCTTTGAGGATCTTTTCGTACCATTCGATCCAGAAGGACCAGCGTTGCCCCTCGGATCTAAGTCTGTCTCGGGAGAGTTCCCATAACCTAGCGATCGGGCTTTCATCCGGCCAAAGTGGCAATGTATGGATTTCGTCTTTGTTAGACCACGCAATGCAATCATGCCTCACAGCCGCGAGAGCTGAGGAATAGCCGGAACTCTCGCTCTCGTGGATGGACACAGCTTCCACCGCGGCATCAATAGCGGCCATGGCGGTATTGAGCATAGCAGCATCAGGACTGTTCCAAATTTGAACGGTGGTTTCGACCCCGGTACGGGCAAGCGCGGCGGACCTTATGCGAGTTTGAGCCGGTCCAAGAGCAAAACGAGCGGTATCGAGGTCAGTCAGATAGCGAGCTTGCGATGCACTCTTGGCGGCGATGCTGCTTGTGGTGTTATTTTGACAAATAGAATCGACCCCAACACTCAGATTATGCCATAAAAGCTCAATTGCTTCTACGCCAACCGATTTTGACTCCCTGTTAATCGCGGGCCATGCGAGGGGCAGCGCTCTCATGGAAGCACGATGCGCAATAAGAGCATTCAGATGGCGCGCGGTTTTTTGTTCAATATTATTGTTCGAGATTGTTTCAAACCATGCCCGTAGATTATAAAGGTCGAATATTTTCTGGGCCCGCATCTCAGTACCCCTGTTTATCCAAATAGTTGCAACGGAATTATACAATGGGCAAGAGAATAAGAGGGCCAGGAGGCTTTAATTAATATCTACTTTAGCCCCGACTAGGCGCCCGGCCAGTCGACGGGCGCCG
>JBMDWT010000060.1:0-7921 GCA_048594665.1 Amaricoccus sp.
TGAACACCATGCACGAAACAATGCAGCACCAATCATGTTCTGTGGAGTCACCTTTTTAAAAGTTGGCCCTGTACGAGCCACCGCCCTAATCACGCGCGCCACCCGGCGTTTCCGCCTTGTTGCGTTTGATACATAAGGCCGTAAATACGTCCAGGCACCTTTGACCTTGATATAGGTCTCGTCCACGCGCCAGGACTTGCTGGTTGGTGATTTGCGCCGCTGGGCCTCGGTGGCAACCAATGGCGCGAATTTCACGACCCATCGCCCCAGTGTCGCATGGTCCACATCCACGCCGCGTTCGGCCATGATCTCTTCCAGATCGCGGTACGAGACGGCGTAGCGGACGTCAAAGAACACGGCGAAAAGGATCGCATCCTTCGGATAATGCACACCTTTGAAATCGATCGGCACGTCCTGGTCCCTGTCCGCAATCGCACAAGCTCCCACTAACGCAGCCAGAGCAACGGGCGCACCCGCTCAAATGTTTGCGACAGAACCCGACGCTTTTCCTGTTGGATACGGAGGGTTCTGCCCCGCCGGCGGAGCGTCGAGGAATCCGGTACGGGCTGGTCGATCCCGGCCAGCTCCGGGATCGATTGCGCGAAGCCCTGTGTTTGCCGCAAGGGCAGGCCGAAGACGACACGCAAAGTCAGGTAGATTTCAATCGCAAGGTCAGAATAGACCGGTTGGCCGCCGTGTGTGCGAGGGCCCGCGGCGTGCCAGCTTGAACGGCTCTCAAGATCGAACCAGATCGTCAGATCTCCGCGTTGACGGACGCTGTCGGTGTAGGCCACCCAGTTCGTGACACGGTATTTCGCCTTCGGAAATTTGTCGCGGACCGCTTCGCGATGTTTGAAGGGCATTCGACAATTCCATCTGGAAAATCGGAATGCTGACTACGGCCCCCGGGAGGTTCATGCAACAAGGTCGCTTCGCGGGCATTCCGTCGGCTTTGCACCAATTTCGAGCACATCGCCGTTTGCGTCGACGGCTCGCCAGAGCCAGTGCTTCTTGCCGCGCATCGAAATCATGACCTCGTCGAGATGCCATTTGTCGGCCGCGGTCGGACGGTCGCGCTGGATTTTGGCGGCAATCTGCGTACCGAATCTTTGGCACCATACGCGGATGCTTTCGTAGGGGACGATCACGCCCCGCTCCGCCGAAAGATTCTCGACATCGCGCAAGCTCAACGCGAACCGATGGTACGCCCAGACGGCATAGGCGATGATGGATCGAGGGAAGCGCAAGCCCTTCAAGCGGACTTATAATACTTTGCTGATCATGACCGATCGCTATGCATGCAGCCGGGTCGCCTCAATAACCTGACAGTGCCCGCGACACCAATCGCAACAATCATCATTCCGCTCGCCAGCAGGAAGGTCATCTGCATCCCTGCCGCGATCGCTGCGGGGGCTGCATGGATGAAATCATCTGTTCCGACGCCAAAAGCGAACACTGCGCCCATGAAGGATGCGCAGGCGATCAAACCGATGTTGCGCGACAGGCTGAGCAGCCCTGAGACCATGCCGCGCCGGTCTTGGGGAATATCTGTAAGCGCGGCCGTATTGTTGGCGGCCTGGAAGAGCTGGTAGCCCGGCGTCAAAACGATAATGGAAAGCACATAGCCGGTTACGCCGACCCTGTTCGGCAGGATCGCCAGAAGGGTAGCCCCCGCCGCGAGTAGAGCGAGCCCGATGGCGAGCACGCGGTCGCTCCCCCACGAATCGACGAGCCGACCGGAGGGAACGCCGCTGACGATGGAAATCACGGGACCGATCGCCATGACGAATCCCACCAGTGTTTCCTTCAGGCCGAGACCGAGGCCGAGATAGAAAGGTCCGACCACCAATGTCGCCATCATGACGGCGGCAACCAGGACATTGACGAGAAGATTAGGCGCAACGCTCCCGTTAAGCTCCGACCACAGGGCCGCCGAAGGCGACTTTTCCTTGCCGGGGTGATCCGGCAGCGTCGCGAAAGCCAGAATCAAGGCGGTGGCTGCCAGCGGGAACTGCACCCAGAAGATGCCGCGCTATCCTGTTACCGCGATCAGCAGTCCACCAAGCGACGGGCCGAGCGCCGTCCCCAGCGCCGATACGGTACCAAGCAAGCCCATGGCCCGCCCAATGTGCGCTTCGCTCGCCGTCTGGCGCATCAAGGCCATGGAGAGCGCCATCAGGAAGGCCGCGCCGATGCCCTGAAGCACCCTGGCGCCGATCAGAAGCCACAGATTAGTTGCCACTCCGCACAGCAACGAAGCAACCGCGAATAATGCCAGACCTGCCATGAGCATAGGCTTCAGCCCGCGACTGTCGCCGAGCCGGCCAGCGATGACGACCGAGATCGTCAGGGCCGCGAGATATGCGACGACGACCGCCTGCACCTCGCTGAACGGCGCGGAAAACGCCTTGGCCAGCGTCGGCAGCGCGATATTGGCGATGCTGGTCCCGAGCGAAGCCAGAAGCATCGGCAACGCCAGTGTAATCATAATTCCTGACTGTGTCCTCTCCGACGCGAGCAGTTCCGCCTGTTGCATTGGGTTGCCCTCTTGCTTGAATTCGGATTCAAGGGCAGGCTACGACGTCAAGTCAACTTGAGGTCAAGCATGAAATTTCTGGATATCGGCGAGGTTTCGGCAAAAAGCGGAATCAAGTCTTCGGCGCTCCGCTATTATGAGGAGACTGGGCTGATCTCATCGGTTTCGCGCCACGGACTGCGGAGGCAGTTTCTGCCGAAAGTGCTGTTGCAGCTCCAGCTGATTGCGATGGGCAAGTCTGCGGGGTTCTCGCTCAATGAGATCGCCGGCATGCTCGGGCGAAACGGGATGCCAGACCTGCCGCGCGGCGTGCTTCACGAGAAGGCCAATGAGATCGACCGCAAAATCCAAGAACTGACCGCGCTGCGCGATACGCTTCGCCATGTTGCTGACTGCCCCGCGTCATCGCATATGGAGTGCCCGACGTTCCGGCGACTTGTCGATGTGGCGGGCAAACGCGGCGGAAGGCGCAGAACCCGAAAAATTTAAAATGAGTCTTTGGCCATAGAGGACACGGCGTATTCGGTCGTGGATGTCGCTAATCAGCCCTCCGACGCCGTGGCTCTTGAGCTTATTCTCAGAAATCCACCTTGTTGCATGAACCTCCCAGGGGCCGCAGTCAGCATTCCGATTTTCCAGATGGAATTGTCGAATGCCCTTCAAACATCGCGAAGCGGTCCGCGACAAATTTCCGAAGGCGAAATACCGTGTCACGAACTGGGCGGCCTACACCGACAGCCTCCGTCAACGCGGAGATCTGACGATCTGGTTCGATCTCGAGAGCCGTTCAAGCTGGCACGCCGCAGGCCCTCGCACACACGGCGGCCAACCGGTCTATTCCGACCTTGCGATTGAAATCTGCCTGACTTTGCGTGTCGTCTTCGGTCTGCCCTTGCGGCAAACACAGGGCTTCGCGCAATCGATCCCGGAGCTGGCCAGGATCGACCTGCCCGTACCGAATTTCTCGACGCTCCGCCGGCGGGGCAGAACCCTCCGTATCCAACAGGAAAAGCGTCGCGCCTCCGGAGCGATCGCGCTGATCGTCGACAGCACCGGCCTGAGGGTGTATGGCGGTCGAGACTGAATGCGAGAAAAGCATGGCGCATCCAACCTGCGGAAAACTTGGCGAAGACTGCATATCGGATCGATCCCCACAGCGGGGATGTCGTGGCGTCGAGCCTCACAAACGAGCACGTCGGTGACCCGAGCGCCCTGCCAGGGCTCATCGCGCGAGTCGACGCGCCGGTGGCTAGGTTTCTTGCCGACGGAGCCTATGACGGCCTGCCCGTAGAGCAGGCAATCCGGGCGGCGATGGGGGCAGATGTCGAGATCGTCATCCCGCCCCCCCCAAAAATGCTGTCGCCAACGAGCAGGCGACGGCCCGCGACCACCCCATCAAGTCGATCAAGACCAGAGGCAGGGTGGCTTGGCAAAAGGAAACTGGCACCACCCAACGCTCCCGCGTCGAGGCCCAGATCGGTCGCTCCAAACAGGTCATCGGACCGGCGCTGCGTGGACGCCACATTGAGGCACAGACCACCGAAACTGACATCGCCGTGAAGGCACTCAACCGCATGAACCATCTCGGTCGCGCGGTTTTAGAACGCGTGTCATGACACATGGGCAAAGGGCTACTGCGCGCTGAAGCGTCTTCGTGTAACAAGGTGCTCCGAGACACTGTCTAGGCCCCAAAGCTCGCTCACCTGATCGGGATCCGGCATGCGGACTTCATCAGGGCCAGCGGGCAAATGTACCGCGATCAAAGGCCGGACAAATGACCTCGACCTGCTTCGACCAAAATCGCTCAAAAATCCCTTGCAAAACAGAATCCGTCCATAAATGACAATGCCGTGGGCACCGCTCGGGCCCTTGGCGGATATCAGCCCGACGAGACTTCTAGAAAAATTCGAACTGTCTCCTTGACTGTTGTGATGCGGCAACATTGCAACATGCAACACCTTTCCGCCGGCAAAACAGCTCCAGCGGAATTGTGAATTCTGCTTTGCACTATCATCACTCATGAAGCGTCTCGACTTGATTCCACTGGCGCCTCGTCCCTTCGGCGCCCTGATATCTAGAAAGCGATTATGGAATTTTCTCGCAGAGGCCTGATTGCAACGACGGCGCTTGCCACGTTGTCAACGGCGCTCTCTCCCTTCGGCTCGGCCGCCCAGGCGGACACGACGGATTTCGACATCGATGCGGCCTTTGCGCAATTCATGCGCGACCTTGGCGGGGAGGCGACCGACGGGGGCGGCAAGGTCACCTTCACCGGAACCGATCCAATTCTGCGCAGCCATTTCCGCATCGGCGCATCAATGGCCCTGCCCGCGATGGCGGCGGCGGTCGGAGCCGCCGCCATCTGGCAGGCGCGCACCGGCGAGGCGCAGGATGTGGCGGTCGACCTGCGCGAGGCGGTCTATAACGTCAATCCGCTGATGACCCCGATCATGCAGATGCGCCTCGCCCTCGGCGCGGTGGCGCCCGACGATCCGGTGGCGCTCGGCTTCACCTTCACCCCGACGATCAACGGCAATCTCTATCAGGCGCCGGTCGGACTCGGGAATCCGTTCTCCTTCGTGCCGTTCCGCACCAAGGATGGCCGGTTTATGAACATCACCGCCGTCTACCCGCACCTGCTGACCCGGGCGCTGACGCTGCTCGATTGCCCGCCGACGCGCGAGACAATCGCCGCGGCGGTGGCGACCTGGAACGGCGCGGAACTCGAAGCCGCGATGTTCGAGGCCGGCGTGGTCGGGGTGATGCACCGCTCCACCGCCGAATGGCTCGCCCATCCCGAGGGCGCCTTTCTCGCCCAAACCGACCTGATCCAGATCCGCAGGATCGCCGACGGCGCCCCGGCTCCCTGGTCCCCGAACCCGACCCAGCCCCTGTCCGGGATCAAGGCGCTCAGCCTCACCCATGTCATCGCCGGATCGACCGCCGCGCGCACGCTGTCCGAATACGGGGCCGAGGTGTTGCATATCATGCGCGAGCAATCCTTCGAGCATGAGGCGGTCTGGACCGATGTGAGCATCGGCATGCGTTCGGCCAATCTCGACCTCGACCGCCCCGACCAGAACGCCATCCTCGCGGGCCTGGTCCCCGGGGCCGATGTCTTCATCGATGGCTTCTCCGGGCGCGGGATCGAGCGGCGTGGCTTTGGCATCGAGGAGGTCGCGGCCAACGCCCCCCGGGGCATCGTCTACCTGACGGTGCGGGGCTACAGCTGGGACGGTCCCTGGAAGATGGTGCGCACCTTCGACATGGAGGCGGTCTCGACCACCGGCTTCACCCTCACGGAAGGGTCGGGCGGCTATCCCGCCTTCGGCGAGACCTATCCGCCCGAGGAAGGCGACGGCCCCCTTCCGGCCTTCCCGCCAACCCTGGTGATGAACGACTATATCGCGGGCTATCTTGGTGGCGCCGGCATCATCGCAGCCCTGCGACGCCGCGCCACCGAGGGCGGCAGCTACCATGTCCATGTGAACCTCGCCCGCGCCGCCATGTGGTACGCGAGCCTCGGTACCTTCCCCTCGACCGACTTCACCCCCGGCGAGGACAACCGCCTGGTCCCGCCTGAAACCATCACCTTCGACTCCGGTTACGGCCGGGTCAGCCGCCTCGCCCCCATGGCGAAACTCTCCAAAACCCCCGGCAAGTGGCAGGAACCTCTCCTGACCGTCCGCGGTTCCGATCTCCCCGTCTGGAAGGACCAACTGTGAGCCTCAACCGCTTCTGGCAAGCCTGCGCCGCCCTGACCCTGACCGCGGTGCCCGCGCTGGCCCAACAAGATCCGGCCGAGGAGCATCCACCGCTGCTCGAAGGCACGCTGGGCGGCGTGGGCGATCTGGCCGAGGACAATGCCCCCCATTCGGCGCGCCTGAGGTTCGAGTCGGTGCTCGGACCCTGGGAGAAGTTCAAGGGCGATATCCGGGCCAAAACCGGCATCACCTTCGGCGGCTCCATCGGCCTGCTCTATCAGAACTTCTCCGATCCCGGCTTCGGCAACCGCGACACCGCTGGCCAGAAATTCACACTCAACATCTCCAAGGATATCATCAACGCAGGCCAGGCCGATGCCCTCGCCTTCGATCTCGTCATCGAGGACCGCGGCCCGGTCGGCACCGAATGGGCCCCGCTCCAGAACGGCCTGCGTGCGGGCTCCATCGTGCCCACCGCCGCGACCTGGGGCGATTTCGACCTCGGGATCACCCAAGCCTATGTCCGGCAGAATCTGTTCAACAACAGCGTCCAATATACCATCGGCCGGATCTTCGCGCCGAACTTCATCGACGCCTATCCGTTTTTCGACGACAACCGCCAGTTCCTGAACCAGTATTTCTCGACCAGCCCCACCATCCCCGCCCCCCTGCGCGGTTTCGGCGCGGTCGCGGCCTGGTATCCGACGGACGGCGGGCTCTATCTCCAGGGCGGCATCTATACCGCCAACAGCCAGGACACCGGCTGGACCGTCGACAATTTCTTCAACGATGGCGAATTCTTCACCAGCGCCGAAGTCGGCTGGAGCGCGCTTGCCAATTCCGGCGTGCCGATCAATGCCCGGGGGCCAATGGACAATAACAACGTCCACCTGACCTTCTGGCACAAGGACGCGCAACCCGACGCCTCCCCCCAGCTCCAACCGGAGGCGCACGGGGTCGCCTTCAATGCCAACTTCATGTATGGCCCGAACATCATGTGGTTCCTGCGCGCGGGCTGGTCCGACGGCTGGGTCTCGGACCGCGCGCTGTCCTCGGGCTTCGGCTACCGCCCTTCCGCGCATCCCTCCGACCTCTTCGGCTTCGCCGCTGGCTGGTCGCAAACCGCGGTCGGCGGGCTCGGCGACCAGGGCGCGGTCGAGACCTTCTACCGCTATCAGGTCACGCCGAATTTCGCCGTCACCCCAGATTTTCAGGTGGTGTTCAACCCCGCCGCCAATCCTTCGGTGGACCAGCTGACCGTGTTCGGCCTGCGCGCTCGCCTGACCTTCTGAACACCGGAACGCAATCCGATCCTCGTTCCACTCTGGTCGGATTGCGCTCTCGGAGGACTATTGTCAGGTTATTTCATTTTGGCCCGACAAAGGTATCTGTCGGGGTTCTGTCGCAAAGATGGCTGTGCGTTTTGCAGTGGCTGTCTCTGGTCTAAGAGAGCGTTTGAGAAGGGTCACAACCATCTCCTGACGAGGGTCGCAGTGGCGGCAATGGTGATCAGGGTTTTGGCGATGCGCGGGAGTTGCTCAGGCATTGTCAGGTTATTGACGCGGCCCAGCAGCGTGCATAGCGATCAGTCATGATCAGCCAGGTTTCACAGACCCGCTTGAAGGGCTTGCGCTTCCCTCAATCCGTCATTGCCTATGCCGTCTGGGCGTACCACCGGTTC
>JBMDWT010000061.1:0-9527 GCA_048594665.1 Amaricoccus sp.
CTCGCAACCTTCGGCCGGGTCGATCTCGCGCTCGCCGCCTATAACGCCGGGCCCCATCGTGTGACCCAGTACCAGGGCATCCCGCCGTTCCGTGAGACGCGGGACTATGTCGCGCGCATCACGCAGGCGGCCGCCCTGGAATCGCCACCGGAGGCAGTCCCGGCACCGGAAGCCCCACGGGTGCCCGCGCTGAAGCTTGTCTCCGACGCGGCACCTCTCTCCACCCCAACACCCCAGAAAGAAAGTGTTCTCGAATGGAA
This sequence comes from Amaricoccus sp., assembly GCA_048594665.1. Taxonomy (GTDB): domain Bacteria; phylum Pseudomonadota; class Alphaproteobacteria; order Rhodobacterales; family Rhodobacteraceae; genus Amaricoccus. The sequence continues at coordinate 261 of JBMDWT010000061.1, forward strand.
AAACTGACTCTGATCGCCCGCCGTCCTATTGGCTGGATCCTGCTTGCTTTCACCGCCAGCTTCCTGCTGGGCCATCCGGCGCTGGCGCAGGACCTCTCGCCGATCAATACCTTCTTTACCACGCTCGGGACCGCGCTGACCGGCGCCACCGGCCGCGCGCTCGGCCTCGTGGCGCTCGCCGCCGTCGGCATCATGTTCCTGTTCGGCCGGATGAACATGGCCTTCGCGGTCTCGATCTGCGTCGGCCTCGTCATCCTGTTCGGCGCCGCGACCATCCTCGGCGGGTTCGCGTGAATACGCCGTGCTTTCAGGCCCTAACCCGGCCCGTCTCGGTGATGGGCCTGCCGCTCACCTATGTCATCATCCTGGTGATGGCGGTTCTGGGCGGCTTCATCGCCACGCTCAGCTTTGTCTATTTCGTCGGGGCCTCGATCCTCGGCTATGCCGGTCTGCGTGCGCTCGCGGCCTGGGATCCGCGCATCTTCGACGTGATCTTCACGAGCCTGATCCGGACCCCGCCTCCCGCCGCCTGGTTCAAGGGCAAGGGGATCATCTACCGTGTTTGACCTCTCGCCCACGCGCGCCCTGCGCCGCCTCGAGCCCGCCGGGTTTCGCGACGATGCCTTTCTCGCGCGTCATCTGCCGTATGTCGCGGCACTGACCGATGACGTGCTGATGCTGCGCGACGGCGAGCTGATGGCGACCTTCGCCGTGGAGGGGCTCTGCGCTGCCACCGGGGAAAGCGCGCAGGTCGAGGATGTGGCGGAGGCGGTTCAAGCCATCCTGGCCCAGTCCCAGCCCGACTTCGGCTTCTATGTACACCGCCTCTCCTGCCGCGCCGAGCCTGCCTTGCCCGCGCCGATCCGCGCGGATGCCTTCTCCTTTGAGGTCGACCGGCGCTGGCAGGCGGCCTTGATGGGCTTGGATTTGCGTGAACGCCGGTCCTTCGTGACGGTGATCCTGCGCCCCCGGAAACTGCTCGGCCTCACTGCGCGGCTCTTTGGCCCGGGTGCCCAGGCCGAGCGGGACCGGCTGCGTCGGCGGATCGACCGTCTGGAGGAAATGGTCACTTTCCTGATGGATGCGCTCGCCCTCACCCGCCCCGACCGCCTCACATTTGGCGATGGCCGCTGGTACGGGCTTTTGCGCGCGCTCGTCACCGGGATCCATGAACCGATGCCGCTGCCCGACAGCTTCCGGCCGGTCGCCGATCTGATCGCCACCTCCGCTGTCACCTTCCAGGGCGACCAGTTCTTCATCCCCGGTGCTTCGACAGAGGACATGCGCTTCGGCGCGGTCTTCTCGCTCAAGGCCTATCCCGCCATGACGGCGCCGGGGATTTTCGATCAGTTCGATCTCGATTTCGACAGCGTCCTCACCCAGTCCTTCACCCCGATCGAACCCTTTGACGCGCTGGCGCGGATCAAGCGCACGGTACGCCAGATGGGCGCGGCCGACGACTCGGCCGCCTCCTTGCGCGCACAACTCATCGACGCGGCCGACGATCTCGCCTCCGGCCGGGTGAGCTTTGGCAATCATCATGCCTCGGTGGTGATCTTCACCCGCTCCGAGGCCGAGCTCGACGAGGCGGCGGCTCAGGTCCGCGCGACCGGCCAAAGGGCGGGCTGTGTCATGGTCCGTGAGGACATCGGCGCGCGCGCGACTTATTTTGCGCAGGTGCCGGGCAATCATGCCTTCCGGGCGCGGGCGGCCATGATCTCCTCGCGCAACTTCGCGCATTTCGCGGCGCTGCATGCCGATCCGCTTGGTCTGCCGGCGGCGGAAACGTCTTGGGGTCAGCCGATCACCATCCTGCCAACCGCCGCGCGCGGGGCCTTCCGGTTCAGTTTCCACCAACGCGGCAAGCCGGGGGACCGCACGGTCGGACATACGCTGGTGCTCGGCCGGACCGGCTCGGGCAAGACGCTCGGGCTCGCCTTCCTGATAACGCAGGCCCGGCGCGTCGGCGCCCGGATCATCGTCTTCGACAAAGATCGTGGGCTCGAGATGCCGGTGCGCGCCATGGGCGGCGCCTATGGCGCGGTCCGGATGGGCGAGGCCACCGGCTTCAATCCCTTCGCGGCCGAAACCGACGAGCGCGGCCGCGCCTGGCTCGCCGACTGGCTCGGCGCGCTCCTGTCGCGCGACGGGCCGCTCACAGCGATCCAGACCCAGGCGCTGACACAAGCCGTCAAAGTCAATGCAGAGACCGATCCGACCCTGCGCAGCCTTGGCGCCTTCCGGCGCCAGTTCCGCTCCCTCGATGACGATGAGGACCTGTTCACCCGCATGGGCGACTGGGACGCGGACGGGAGTTTCGGCTGGCTCTTTTCCGGACAGGGTGTCGACACGCTGTCGCTCAAGGCTCCGGTCACGGGCTTCGATCTCTCCGAGATCTTCGACACACCCGCCGTGCGCACCGCCTGGCTTGCCTATGTGTTCCGGCGCATCGAGCGCACCATCGAGGACGGCGTGCCAACACTCATCGTGCTCGATGAGGCCTGGAAGCTTCTGGACGACGACTATTTCGAGCGCCGGTTGAAGGACTGGATGCTCACGATGCGCAAGAAGAACGTCGCAGTCGTGCTGCTGACCCAGCGCGTCGCGCATATTCGCGAAAGCCGCGCCGGCGGGTCGATCCTCGAATCCGCCGTCACCACGATCCTCTACCCGAACTCCCGCAACACGCCCGAGGAACTGGCACCGCTGGCGCTCAACGATCGCGAACTGACCTTCGCCTGTTCGAGCGGCCTTGAGAGCCGTCTCGCACTGATCCGCTCGGGCGATACCAGCGTGATCGCGGACATGGATCTCAGTGCCCTCGGGGGACTGACGAAAGTGCTCGGCGGCGGGCCGGGCGGCGCAGGGATGCCGGACGACTGGCGCGAGAACCCGGAATTCTGGAAGGAGATTGCCTGATGGCACGGTGGATCATGATCCTGGCGGCCACGACCGCGCTCGGCGGCTGTGCGCGCTATACCGAAAAAACCAGCCCCTGCGTCTGCGACTGGACGCCGGTGCGCACGGCGGAGCGGGTGTCGGTATGAGCGCGCGTTTCAAAGGAATGCGGCGCGCTGTCGCCGGAGCCTTGCTGGCCGTGAGCTGTCTGGCACCGATCATGCCCGCGCAGGCGCAGGGCGTGCCGGTCTTCGACGCCTCGAGCGTCGCGCAGGCGGTCGAGCAGGTGCGTCAGGGTGTCGAGATGATCGAACGGGCGCAGGCCCAGATCAATGCGATCACCGGCGGGCGCGGCATGAGCCTCCTGCTCAATTCGGCGACCGATATCGCCGCGCGCTCCGCCGCGTCCGATTTCCCGGGCCTCGTCGAGGGAGCGATCACCGGTCGCGAGATCCTCGGCAATACCACGCGGATCATGGCCTCGATCGACCGGATCAAGAGCAATCTCGACCTCGAGGGCCTTGATACCTTCGCCGCCTCCGATCTCGCACAGTACCGCTCGCTGGCAACGCTCGGCGGCGCGTCGCTCGCGGCGATGGCGACGGGTGAGGATTCCTATGCGCGCGCCAACGAGGCGATGACCCGCGTCAATGCGCTGATCCCCCGGATCGACGCCAATACCGATCTCAAGGCCTCGGTCGATTTCAACACCCGGGTGCAGATCGAACAGACGCAGGTCCTGAACGAACTGCTGCGGGTCCTCTCCGCCCAGGCCAATGCCCAAGGCGCGCAATCGCTGTTCAACACCCGTCAGGAGATGGCCTCGCGGGACTTCATGCGCCTCGGCGGTCAGAGGCAAACACCATGACGACCTTCGAGACAAATCGCGGCGATCGCGTCAGGCGTCGCCTGGGGCATCATCGTTTCGTTGGCTTGATCAGGTAGCGGATCAGGGCGGTCAGGACCATGGCAACCTTCATCGCGGACAATCTCGCGCGCATCGATGCGCTCGTGGAGACCTATGCGGAAACCGTCTTCACCGATTTCGGCGGACCGCTGACCACGAGCATCCGGCTCGGGGGCATCGTCGCCCTCGCCCTTCTCGGCGCGAACACGATCTTTCAATGGACCCCGCTCCAAGTGACGGATTTCATGAAATGGGGGATGCGCTACGTGATCGTGCTGATGGTCGCGACGAGCTGGGCGCAGTTCGAGCCGATCTACGACATCATCACCAATGTGCCGGGCTCGATCGGCGCTGAACTTCTCGACGCGGGCGGAGGCACCACGTTGAACGAGGCCCTGGACGAAATGGTCACCGGCATCTTCGACTTTTCCGACCGGGCCGCCGAGGAGAGCGGCTATTTCTCGATCAACCTGCTCTCGATCGTCCTGGCCGTCGTCGGAGCGCTGATGGCTTGCGTTGCGATCGTCGTCGCCGGCATCGCCAAGATCGGGCTTGCCATGGCAGTTTCCCTCGCGCCGGTCTTCATCGCCTGCCTGCTCTTCAAGGCGACCAGCGATCTCTTTTCCGCCTGGGCGAGGTTCACCCTCGGCTTCGCGCTGATCCCCCTAGTGCTCGCCGGCGTCATGGGCGTGATCCTGCGGATCGGATCGGGAATGATCCAGGAGGTCGAGACCGCCGGAACGCTCACCGACGCGGCGGGCTTTCTGATCGTGGCGATGGCGGCGATCTTTCTGATGAGCCAGGTCCCGACGATGGTGAACGGGCTCGCGGGCACCGTGGTCGCAACCGCGAGTGGCCTGCGCGAGATGAACCAGATGAGAGCCATCGCCGTCGGCACCGGTCGTGGCATTGCCACGGGGACGCGCGCGGCGAGCCCGGTGATCAGATCCGTGGCAACGGCGGGCCGCGCCGCGGCGCAGGCCGAGTCCGGCAATCGCGGGACCGTCTTCGGTCAGGAGCTAATCGCCTCCTATCAGGCCCGCAAGCAGAACATCGAGCGCAACCAGGCCCGGCTTGCCAATCTCGGCCAGCGCTCAAGCCTCGGCGAGGATTTCAGGGCCGGACAGGCGGGACAGGAACAATATGCCCGCCGCCGCTGGCGCGAGCTTTCCGCCGCGAAAAAGTCCGGCGCGGATGGGCCCGCGGGCGATCCGTCATCCTCGCCTAAAAACAAAAAAACCTGACGTCGGGATCCGTCCCGTCCCCACCCTTCGAGAGTGACGCGCGCTCCTCGCGAGACGCGCCCAAAAAAGGAGTCCCGCATGTCGGACCAGGCCGAACTGATACACCGCTTCGAGGATGAGGTATTCTTCGGGCTCCAGCGCCGGGTCAAGCTCTTTGGCTGGCTGGCCGCGCTCGCGATGGGGATCGCCCTCTGCGCAGTCATCACCCTGGCGGTCGTTTTGCCGCTCAAGGAAATCCGACCCTATGTGGTGATGGTCGACCGGGACACGGGCGAATCCGAGCTTCTCGTCTCCACCCTGCCGGGCTCGCTTGCCGAGCGCGACGCGGTCCGCGAGGCGGAACTGGTGCGCTACGTGTCCGAGCGCGAGACCTATGATGTCGCCGACAATGCCACACGCATTCCCCAGGTGCTCGTCACCTCCGAGAGTCAGGCTGCGGAATCGCTGCGGGCGCTCTGGAACTCCGCGTCACCGCAATATCCCCCGGCGATCTATGGCGCGGACACGCTGATCCGCACGCGGGTCCGGTCGGTCACCGTGCTCAATGACACCACCGCGCAGGTCCGCTTCACCCGCGCGCTCGAGGAGCAGGGTTTGCCTGTGGTCGAGCGCGCCTTCGTCGCCACCGTCGGCTTTGCCTTTCGTCCGAAAACCGAGCGCACGCTCGAAGCGGTCTGGAAAAACCCGCTGGGCTTTGTCGCCACAAGTTACCGCGTCGATGCCGAGACGCTGGACGCACCCGTAAAGTAAGGGATCCCCCCATGCGCCTCCCCGTGCCTTTCATAGCAAGCCTGCTCGTCCTCTCGCTTTGTGCCCCGCCCTCCCAGGCCGAGACCGGCCCGCGCCCGATCGGGGCCGATCCCCGGATCAAGCAATATACCTATGGTCCGACCACGGTGTACCAGCTCGATCTCGCGATGAAGATCATCACCTCGATCGAATTCGCCCCCGGCGAGGCGATCGACAGCGTGTTGATGGGCGACAGCGAAAGCTGGGAGGTGATCCGGCTCCAGTCCGGCAATGTGCTGGCGGTCAAGCCGCTGATCCTCGGCGCGCGCACCAACATGACGGTCTATACGCGGCAGCGCACCTACACGTTCGAAATGCGCGCGGTTCCGGCGAGCTCCGGCTCGGCGAGCCTCAATTACCGCATCGGTTTTCGATACCCCGAACAGGAGCGCGCAAAGGCCACGCGGACATCGGTCGAAGCATCGCGCCCGCGCGACCCCAACTACTATGTCGCCGGACCGAAAGTCGCCTGGCGCCCGGTCTCGGTTTATGACGATGGGCGCCAGACCACCTTCGTCTTTGCGCCCGATGCCCCGCGCCCGGCGATCTTCCGCGTCGATGCGACCGGCCGCGAGAGCATCATCAACCTGCGCGAGACCGACGGCGGCACGGTGGTGACCGGCACCTCGGATCGCTGGACCCTGCGGATCGGCGACGAGGAGCTCTGCGTCGCGCATCAGCGAGTCATCAAGACCGTGCCGGGCGGCGCGAAATCGAAAGCGCTGCGCTCCGGATATGCTGCCGCGACTGCCCCCACGAAGTCAGGCAGCGGAGGGCTTCCGAAATGACCGGGACCGACGCGGGGGACGCCGCCCGTCTCAGGCGGCTCCGTCGGCGAGGGTCGCCAGGCCCCTCTGGACGCCTGCCGCGCTTGCTTGGCATCCTCGGCTTCGGGGTGTTGTTCATCGCGGCGGCGATCTGGGCGTTCGACCCCGGGCAAGTGCGCTCTCTGCTGGGGTTCGCAACCTCCGAGGTCTCGCCTGTCCAGCAGACCGCAACCGATGGCCCTGGACTTTCGACCGAGCTTCCGCGCGGCACCCCGACCGCCAAGGAGCCACCGATCAACACGGAGGTTCCGCGCCGGGAGTCCACCGGGACGAGCGCCGAGGATCAGGCCCGGCTTGCCGCGTTGGAAGCGGAGCTGCGGGCGCTCCGCGAGAGACAAGCCGGACTGAGCCGTGAGGACCTGCAAGCCCTGCTCGATGCCAACGCGGCCGAAATACGAAGCGAGGTGAACCGGATGCTGCTCTCCCAGGCTCCGGCAGCCGTGGGTAGCCAAGCCGAGGCGGAGGCGCGCAAGCGCATGGAGGAAGAGCGCGCCCGCCGGGCGGCTATCGAAGAGGCCCAGGTGAAATCCCGCGGTCTGGTGATCGACGGCGCCGGAGGCACGGTTCCGGGGGGCGCAAGCGCGGATGGCCGGCGGCTCTCGGGAAACGAGGGCTTCCTCGCCTCGGCCGCGGCCGACAGCCCCGAGACGGCGCAGGCAACCCAGCTCGCAGATCCGTCGCGCATGATCGTTCAAGGCTCGATCCTCGAAGGCGTGCTGGAAACCGCGATCACCACCGATCTGCCCGGGGCGATCCGCGCGGTGCTGAGCGAGGATGTGCTGTCCTACGATGGATCGGCGGTGCTTTTGCCGAAGGGCACACGGCTGATCGGCACATACAGCTCGGACGTGAGGATCGCGCAGCACCGCGCGCTCGTCGCCTGGAACCGCGCGATCACCCCGGACGGGACCAGCGTCGCCTTAGGCGGCGTCGGTGCCGACCCACTCGGCCAAAGTGGCCAGACCGGCAATGTGAACACACATTTCTGGGAGCGGTTCGGCTCGGCGGCCCTGATCTCGATGGTGGGAGTCGCGCCACAGGTTATCGTCGGCGCGAACACAAGTGACGAGACGGCCGAGGCGATCAACGATCTCGGGCGGGATCTGAGTACCGCCACCAGCGGCGCGCTCGACGCCTATCTGCGCATCCCGCCCACGATCAGCGTCGCGCAGGGCGATCGCCTCACCATTTTCGTCAATAGAGACCTGGTATTTTGATGCATGGCATCACCAATCCCCCTGCCCGGCTCCCCAGCGGCAGTCATGCGGAACATGAGTTGCGCGAGCTCAGCGCCCTGCTCACCGCCGACGATGTGAACGAGGTCGTCATCAATCCCGATGGCCTGGTCTGGGTCGAACGCGCGGACGCGGATCACATGATCCCGACAGGACATCGCTTCTCGCCCCCGAAGATCAAGCAACTCAGCGATCATCTCGCCGGTGAAACCAGCAACAAGCTTGGGCCGAAACACCCGCTGGTCTCGGGCAGCTTCATGGCCTTCGGGCAGTCGCTCCGCGTCCAGATCGTGGTCCCGCCCGCCGTGGAGCACGGCGCCTCGCTTTCGATCCGCAAATATGTCTCGCGCATTCTCGATGTGCGCGAGATCGGGTTCCTGGAAGGGCGCCAGATCAGCGTTGAAGGAGAGCGGCGCAAGCGGCTCGAAGAGATCGCCGGCCTCGCGCGCGAGGGCCATCTGGCAGAGCTCTTCGAACGGGCGATCACTGAGCGGATGAACATCCTTGTCTCGGGCGGCACCTCTTCGGGCAAGACCACTGTCGCCCGCGCCCTGCTCTCGCTCGCGCACCGCGACGAGCGCCTTGTGACCATCGAGGATGCACGTGAACTGCATCTGCCCCATGAAAACAGCGTGGCCCTGATCGCTGAACGAACCGCCGGTTCGGAGCGGACCCCTGCCCGGCTGCTGGTCTCAGCCCTCCGGATGCGCCCCGACCGGCTGATCCTCGGCGAGATGCGCGGCGAGGAGGCCCTGGCCTTTCTCGAGGCGATCAACACCGGTCACCCCGGCTCGATCAGCACCATTCACGCCGACAGCCCGGTCCTCGCTCTCGAACGACTCGCCCTGATGGTGATGCAGTCCGGCACCCGCCAGACCCGCCGCGATGTGCTCGACTATGCCGCGCGCACCATCGACCTGATCGTGCAGGTCGGCAAGCGGGGCGGGCGCCGGGGGGTGCTGGAGGTATTCCTGCCGGCGCTGGAGGTGGGAGATGGGACTGGTGGCTTTATAGGGGAGGTATCGATGGCACGCGATCGAGATGCGCATGTTAAGGCATGGTGAAGGACAGCGTATCCTACACGTCGGCATGTTCAGTTTCTTTGGGTCTCAATCCGACCTTCGAGAAGCGATCGAGTTAGAGATGTCCGAGGTTCGCTGGAGAGAACCGTCGCGCTTCCGGCGATTCAAAATGACTGAAATATTAGAGGTGATTGAGGCTAAGAACGAGCTATGTTTGATTTTGGGTGACGGGGCCTGATCAAGCGGCGCTGGTTTCGGCGAGATCGCTGTTTGCGACCCCGTCGGTGAATTTGACGCCTTCGATGACACGAGGCAACTGGTTTGCGCCTTTCAGTCGGCGCCAAT
>JBMDWT010000062.1:0-15522 GCA_048594665.1 Amaricoccus sp.
GGATGTCAGCGTCTACTTCTGTGATCCAAAGAGCCCTTGGCAGCGCGGCCGCAACGAAAATACCAATGGGTTGCTCCGCCAATACTTTCCAGACGGGACGGACTTATCCGTTTACACGCAGAGCGACCTCGACCAAGTCGCCCTGAGGCTCAACACACGGCCACGGAAAACGCTTGGCTTCCAGACGCCGGCTGATACCTTCGAACGAGCCGTTGCGCTGACCGGTTGAACCCACCTTCGATATCTTTGAGCGACCTGATCCGCACCAACCCTACTCAGAATTACTCTATGGTTTCAATTGATTGTGTTGCTCGAACCCTGTTCCCCACCAGTGCGAAGACCCGTGGCTTGTAAACTCGCCAAGTTTATGAGAACAAATAGAGAACATGAGTCTAGTCCGAGCCGCCGCATGTCGCGTCCCGCTTTCCCAGCCATCCTGGCCGATCTGCGCGCCCGTGTCGCTCGGCTCGAGCGTGGCCCTGCAGTCGGTCGCGGCACCCTGCCGTTCGGGGTGCCAGTGATCGACGCTGTCCTGCCCGGGTGCGGGCTTGCGCTCGGGGCGCTGCATGAGGTGGCGGGCGGAGGGGATGGGGCCACGCACGGCGCGGCGGCGGCGCTGTTCGCGGCCGGGATTGCCGCGCGGACCAATGGCAAGGTGCTCTGGTGCGTGACGCAGGCTGATCTGTTCGCGCCGGGGTTGGCCCAGGCCGGGCTCAGGCCGTCTCGGGTGATCTATGTCGAGGCTGGCGATGAGACGTCAGTGCTTGCCTGCTTCGAGGAAGGACTGCGCCACGGTGGTCTTGGCACGGTGGTGGCCGAGGTCTCGCGGCTCTCGATGACCGCGTCTCGGCGGCTGCGACTCGCCGCCGAAAGCTCGGGCACACTCGGTCTCGCAGTGCGGCGCTGGCAGCGACAGGCCGAGGCCACGGACTTTGGCCAGCCCACGGCGGCTGCGACGCGCTGGCGCGTCTCGGCGCTCCCCTCGACGCCGCTACCCGTGCCCGGGGTCGGCAGGGCGCGCTGGCTCGTGGAGCTGCTGCGCTGCCGGGCAGGCGAGCGCGCGGAATTCGAACTGGAGGCCTGCGATGACAAGGGTTGTCTCGCTCTACCTGCCGACCTGGGGCACGGATCGAGCGCGGCGTACTCTGGGCAGCGACGCGCCGCCAGCTGACGTTCCCTTCGCTCTGATTGGTCGGCTGGGAGGCCGTCGTGGGGTGCTGGGGGCGGATGCAACAGCGCTGCGCGCGGGCGCGCGCATCGGCATGGCGGTGGCGCAGGCCACCGCGCTGATCCCGGGACTGGTCTTGCGGGACGCCGATCCCGCTGGCGATATCGAGGCCCTGAATCGCCTCGCTGTCTGGGCGCTGCGACGCACCGCGCCAATCGTAGGCGTCGATCCGCCCGACGGGCTTATCATCGATACCACAGGCGTCGAACATCTGCATGGCGGTGAACAGGCATTGCTTCGTGATCTGGTTGACCGCCTCGCGGCGGCGGGCATCGCAGCGCGCGCGGCGGTCGCCGACAGCTGGGGCGCGGCCCACGCGGCGGCGCGCTGGCTGGCGCGACCGACGGTGGTGGTGCCGCCGAGAGGAAGTCTGGAGGCTCTCAACCCTCTGCCCGTGGAGGCGCTGCGGCTGCCCCGCGACATCGTCGAAGGCCCGCGGACAGTTGGCTTCGATCGGATCGGTGATCTCCTGGCCCAGCCGCGCGCGCCGCTGGCACTGCGTTTTGGTCCCGAGATCGGGCGCAGGCTGGACCAGGCACTGGGGCGGCTCGCTGAACCGATCCTTCCCGTCCAACCGCCCGAACTCGTCTCGACCACCCGTGCTTTCGCTGAACCGATCGCCGCCGCCGAGACCATTGCGCGGTATATCGAAAAACTGGTGCTGAGGGTTCGGATGGATCTGGAGCGACGCGGCCTTGGCGCGCGACGGCTCGATCTGATCTGCTTCCGGATCGACGCCGAGATCGCGGCGATCCGCGTTGGCCTGGGACAGCCGACGCGCGACGCCCGGCATCTGACGCGGATGCTGTGCGACAGGATCGAGACGCTCGATCCCGGCTTCGGCATCGAGCGTATGACGCTGACCGTGTCGCTGGCCGAACCGATGCCCTCGCGGCAGAGCGTCTCGACGCTGGTCGCGGAAACAAGCCCGGATGTGTCCGATCTGATCGACAGGCTCTCCAACCGCGTGGGAGAGCAAGGGCTCTATCGTTTTGCCCCGGTGGCAAGCGACGTGCCGGAGCGCTCAGTGCGCAAAGTTCTAGCCTTGTCGTCCGACATTGATGACATGACCGGCTGGCCGGTCCATTGGCCTCGGCCCGCGCGGCTGCTTGCGCGGCCTGAACCGATCGAGACGGTGGCGCTTTTGCCGGACTATCCGCCGGAGTTGTTCGTCTGGCGCGGCATCCGCCGCCGGATAAGGCGCGCCGACGGTCCCGAGCGGATCTTTGGCGAATGGTGGAAACGGGATGCCGAGGTCATCGCCGTCCGGGATTATTTCCACGTCGAGGACGAGGTGGGTGAACGCTTCTGGATATACCGGGCGGGCGATGGCGAGGATCCCGGCACGGGCTCGCACCGCTGGTTTCTGCATGGCATCTTTGGATGAGCGCCGTCGCATGACAGCGACTTACGCCGAGCTTCAGGTGACCTCGCATTTCTCGTTCCTGCGTGGCGCGAGTTCTTGCGAGGAACTGTTTGCGCGGGCGGCGGAGCTGGGCATCGACGCCCTGGGCATCGTCGATCGCAACAGCCTCGCGGGCATCGCGCGCGCGCATCAGGCGGCGAAGGACACCGGTGTGCGACTGATCGTGGGCTGCCGGCTCGATCTCATGGACAATCTCTCGGTGCTGGTCTTTCCCACCGACCGTCCGGCCTATGCCCGGCTCTGCCGTCTTCTGACCCTGGGCAAGCGGCGCGGCGGCAAGGCAAAGTGCCACCTCGACTGGTCCGATCTCGTTGCCTACGGCGAAGGACTGATCGCGGTGCTGATCCCGGACACCGCCGACGATACCTGTGCCCTCCAGCTACGCCGGTTGCGCGCGAGCTTCGCGGATCGCGGCTATCTGGCCCTGACGCCGCGGCGCCGTCCGAATGACCAACTTCGCCTATACGAACTTTCCAACATGGCCGCTCGCGCACGGGTGCCGACTTTGGCAACGAACGATGTGCTGTTCCATGTGCCCGCCCGACGTATTCTGCAAGACGTGGTGACCTGCATCCGCCATGGTGTTGCCATCGACGATCTGGGCTTTCACCGGGAGCGCCACGCCGACCGCTATCTCAAAGCGCCCGAGGAGATGGCGCGTTTGTTCCACCGCCATTCGGACGCTGTCGCACGGACGCTGGAGATTGCCGACCGCTGCCGCTTCTCGCTCGATGAACTGGCCTACCAATATCCCCGTGAGACGATGACACCCGGCCTCACCTCGCAACAGGCCCTGGAGCGGCTGACCTGGGAAGGCGCGGCTGTGCGCTATCCGGAAGGCGTGCCCAACAAAGTCGCCGGTCTCCTGCGCCATGAACTCAAGCTGATCGAGACGCTGGGCTATGCGCCTTACTTCCTGACGGTGAACTCGATCGTGCGCTTTGCCCGCTCGAAGGACATTCTGTGCCAGGGACGTGGTTCCGCCGCGAACTCGGCCGTCTGCTATGTGCTGGGCATCACCGCGATCGATCCCGAGCGCAACGATCTGCTGTTTGAACGCTTTGTTTCCGAGGAGCGCCGCGAGCCGCCTGACATCGACGTCGATTTCGAGCATGAGCGCCGTGAGACCGTGATGCGATGGGTGTTCGAGACCTATGGACGCGATCACGCGGCACTGTGCTCGACGGTGATCCGCTATCGTGCCAGAAGCGCGTTGCGCGATGTCGGCAAGGTGCTGGGCCTGCCCGAGGAGATGACCAGGCTGCTGTCCGCATCGGTCTGGAACTGGGGAGAGGGCATCGACGCCAGGATCGCCGAGGAGGCCAATCTCGATCCTGGAGACCGAAGGCTTCGCCTTGCATTGGACTTGGCAAGGCAGCTGGTCGGCACGCCTCGCCACCTGTCCCAGCATCCGGGCGGCTTCGTTCTGACCGACGATCGGCTCGACGAACTGGTGCCGATCGAACCCGCCGCGATGGCGGATCGCCAGGTCATCGAATGGGACAAGGACGATATCGACATCCTGAGGTTCATGAAGGTCGACTGTCTGGCGCTTGGCATGCTCAGCTGCATGAAGCGCGGCTTCGATCTGCTCAGAGAGCACAAGGGCATCGACCTTGATCTCGCGACCATCCCGGCCGAGGAGCCGCGCACCTATGCGATGATCCGGCGTGCCGACACGCTCGGCACCTTCCAGATCGAGAGCCGGGCACAGATGGCGATGCTGCCGCGCATCAAGCCGCGCACCTTCTATGATCTGGTCATCGAAGTTGCGATCGTGCGGCCCGGTCCGATCCAGGGCGACATGGTGCATCCCTACCTGCGCCGCCGCGAGGGCAAGGAGCCGGTCGACTATCCAACCCCTGAACTGGAGAAGGTGCTCGGCAAGACCCTGGGCGTGCCGCTGTTTCAGGAACAGGCCATGCGGGTCGCCATCGAGTGCGCGGGCTTTACCCCGGGCGAAGCGGATCAGTTGCGCCGCGCGATGGCCACCTTCAAGTTCACCGGCGGCGTCTCGAAATTCCGCGACAAGCTGGTAAACGGCATGGTGGCGCGCGGCTATGCACGGGACTTCGCCGAGCGCACCTTCGGCCAATTGGAGGGCTTTGGCAGCTACGGATTTCCCGAGAGCCATGCCGCTTCGTTCGCGCTGATCGCCTATGCCAGCGCCTGGCTCAAATGCTGGCACCCGGACGTGTTCTGCGCAGGCCTCCTCAACGCCCAGCCGATGGGCTTCTATGCGCCCGCCCAGATCGTGCGTGACGCGCGGGAACATGGCGTCGAGATCCGACCGATCTGTGTGAATGCCAGCCGCTGGGACTGTACGCTGGAGCCCACCAACAAGCCGGACCGGCTCGCCGTTCGGCTCGGGCTGCGCATGGTCCGGGGGCTAACCAACGCCCATGCCGCCGCGATCGTCGGAGCCCGTGCAGACCGGCCCTTCGCCTCGGTCGATGATCTCTGGCGCCACGCCGGTGTTCCAGCCTCGGCGCTGATGCGGCTGGCCGAGGCGGACGCGTTTCGCCCCGCGCTCGGCCTCGCCCGCCGCGAGGCCCTCTGGGCCATCAGGGCCCTGCGCGACGAACCTCTGCCGTTGTTCGCGGCGTCCATGCGCGGGGCCGAAACGCTGGCGGAAGCAAACGAGCCCGCCGTGGCGCTCAGGCCGATGACCGAGGGCCACGAGGTGGTCCAGGATTATCGCCACTTCGGTCTATCGCTGCGCGCACATCCCGTTGCCTTCCTGCGCGCCGAACTCAGCGCCCGGCGTATCCTCTCCTGCGCCGAGGCATCCCAAGGCCGCGACGGCCGCTGGCTCGAAACCGCCGGTATCGTTCTGGTACGCCAGATGCCGGGCTCTGCGAAGGGGGTGCTTTTCGTCACGATCGAGGACGAGACCGGGATCGCCAATCTGATCGTCTGGCCCAGACTCTACGAGCGCCAGCGCCGCGTCCTGCTCGCCGCCCGGATGCTGGCCGTGAAGGGCCGCGTCCAGCGCGAAGGCGCGGTCGTGCATCTGATCGCCCACCGGCTCACCGATCTGTCCGCCGACCTCGCGGGGATCAGTACGGAAAACACAGGTTTTCCCGTGACCCACGGTCGCGGCGACGAAGTCCACCATGGTGAACCCGGGCGTGACGCGCGCGACCAGCCAGGACCGCGCGACTTCCATGACGCCCACAAGTCCATCGACAGTCTGCGCTTCAAACCACGCGACTTCCGGTAAGAAGTATCGAGTTGACATAGGGGGGCAGCCGTCACTCCGTGCTCTGGCTCGTCCGATGCTCCGACGTATGTGACAAGAAGTCTCTATGCCGCCTGTGTCTCGGCCTTCAAAACGTTCTCCTCACCCCATGCCTTCAGCGCCAGGATAACGGGTTCGAGCGTTCGCCCGCGCGGGGTGAGGCTGTATTCGACCTTGGGCGGCACCTGGGGATAGATCTCCCTGTGAACCAGTCCATCGACCTCCAGCTCGCGCAACTGGTTGGTGAGCATCCGCTGCGTGCAGTTTGGCACATTTCGACGCAGTTCGTTGAAGCGCATCGTACCGCCGAGCAGGTGATAGAGCACGACGCCTTTCCATTTGCCGTCGATCAGTTGAAGCGTTCCCTCGACGGGGCAACCTGGCCCACAATCCAGGTTTGAATGACGGGCGCGGGGCATAACGGTATCCTTTTCGACACTATATGCTTTTTATGTGCGTTATTGCTTCTATGATCACAACACATATCCTTGTTTCCAACAAGCAAGTCGGAGACCAGGAGATAATCATGAAAGCTGTCGGATACCGCGCACCGGGTGCGATTGATCGGGAAGACGCCCTCGTCGATATCGAATTGGCCATACCCACGGCCAGCGGAAGCGATCTGCTCGTCGCAGTGAAGGCTGTGTCAGTGAACCCCGTCGATACCAAGATTCGCCAGGGCATGGCGCCGGAAGGCGATGGTTGGAAGGTACTCGGCTGGGACGCGGCGGGCGTCGTCACGGCCGTGGGCGAAGCGGTGGAAGGCTTCGCGGTCGGAGACGAGGTTTACTACGCCGGTGCGCTCGGACGACCGGGGACGAACGCCGAATTCCATCTCGTCGATGAGCGGATCGCGGCGAAGAAGCCAACCTCGCTCGATTTCGCGGATGCCGCCGCCCTGCCATTGACCGCTATCACCGCCTGGGAAGCCCTGTTCGACCGCTTGACGGTGAAGCTTCCGGTGCCGGGCGCCACACCGGCCCTGCTTATTATTGGTGGCGCGGGCGGCGTCGGTTCGATCGCGATCCAGATCGCGCGGGCTGCGACTAATCTCACCGTTATCGCCACCGCCTCACGAACGGAGACCGACGACTGGTGTCGCTCGCTTGGCGCGCATCATGTCGTCGACCATTCGAAGCCGCTGGCGCGGGAGATCGCGGCGCTCGCGCTCGACGCTCCGCCCGCCTTCGTCTTCTCGACGACCAACACCGACGCGCATCTGACCGCCATCGCCGAGTTGATCGCGCCGCAAGGCCGGTTCGCACTGATCGACGATCTGGCGATGCTCGATGTCAACCTCTTCAAGCGCAAGAGCATCTCGACCCATTGGGAGTTCATGTTCACCCGCTCGATGTTCGCCACCGCCGATATTGCCGCGCAGGGGCAGCTTCTTGCCGAGGTCGCCCGTCTGGCCGATGCCGGGATGATCCGTACCACACGCACCGACACCTTCGGCACGATCAACGCCGCAAACCTGAAGCGCGCACATGCGCTGATCGAAAGCGGACGCGCCCGAGGCAAGATCGTTCTCGAGGGTTTCGACGCCTGATATCCCCTCACGATCAAACCGGAACGACGACGCTGAGCAATGCGCCATTCCGGATCATGTGGGACTGGTATCGCACGGGTACCGTCCCGCGTCCATTCAAAATCAGCCAGCGCTCGAAACGGGCGATCCCGCGGGCTCAGGGAAAACCGGCGGCCGGTTGTGGCGTGAAATGCCTGGGAGAGGACGGATCCCGAGAGGAGAAAATCACCGCGTTTCCCGGGCATTCCCAAAAGATTGTGCCAGCCACTCGTCGAGTTTCGACTAGCGCCTCCGACCGGAGGCGTTCCTGACGGCGATCGCAACGGCCCTGGGCTGGCCGACGAGGACCACCAGCCTCTTGCCGCGCGTGACACCGGTATAGAGCAAGTTGCGCTGAAGCATGGTGTAGTGCTGGGTCAGGACGGGGATGACCACGGCGGGATATTCCGAGCCCTGGCTCTTATGGATTGTCGCGGCATAGGCGGGGACCAGCATGTCCAGTTCCCCGAAAGCATAAATGACGACGCGTCCGTCAAAAGCAGCCGTCAACTCGCCCTCGTCGATGTCCACGCCTTCGACATAACCGATATCGCCGTTGTAGACCTCCTTGTCATAGTCATTCTCGATCTGCATGACCTTGTCGCCGGGAGCGAAGGTCCAGCCGAAGCGCTCGACCTTTGGTTCCCCCGAAGGATTGAGCGCCGCCTGAAGTTCGATGTTCAGCGACCGGGCCCCGACACCGCCCAGGTTCATCGGGCAGAGCACCTGAATGTCCCGGATCGGGTCGAGACCGAAGCGGTTGGGAATCCGGAACCGTACGAGTTCCACAATGCGGTCCACGGCCTGTTCGGGATCAGTGGCGGCGACAAAATAGAAATCGCTCTCGGCGTCGGGTTTCGCGAGATCGGGCATTCGGCCCTGATTGATCTGGTGCGCGCTGGTGATGATCCGGCTCCGCGCCGCCTGCCGGAAGACCTCTGTCAACCGGACCGTCGGCACCGCGCCGGAGGCGATGATGTCGGCCAGCACCTGGCCCGGCCCAACCGAGGGCAGTTGATCGATATCGCCGACGACCATGAGCGCGGCGCGATCCGGCACGGCCTTCAGGAGCGATTGCATCAGCGAGACATCGACCATCGAGGTCTCGTCGATCACCAGCAGATCGCACTCCAGGGGGTTCGTCTCGTCGCGTTTGAACCCAAAGCCTTTCGGGTCGAACTCCAATAACCGGTGGATGGTCCGCGCCTCTTTGCCGGTCGTCTCGGCCATCCGCCGGGCTGCCCGTCCGGTGGGAGCGCAGAGGAGAATGTTCGTGCCCTTGACAGAAAGGATGCGCAGGATCGCGTTCACGATCGTGGTCTTGCCCACGCCCGGGCCACCGGTGATCACCAGCGCCTTGGAGCGCAGCGCCAGGCGAATGGCCTGGGCCTGGCTGGCGGCGAGGGTGAGACCGGTCTGGGTTTCGATCCAGGGCAGCGCTTTGTCCGCGTCGATCTCCGGCCAGGGTGTTTCGCCGGTCAACACGCGCCGCAGCCGGTCCGCGATGGCCTTTTCGGCGTGATAGAGGCCGCTGAGAAAGACGCACGGCTTGTCATCCACGCTGTCCGCCGTGACGGTTCCCTCGGCGAGTTCCAGAGCGATGGCGGTCTCGATCAGTGCCCGTGGTGTCTCCAACAGCTTCTCGGCCAACCCGGCCAGTTCCTCTCTCGGCAATCCGCAGTGACCATCCCCCATCGCCTCGGCCAGCGCATAGGATATCCCAGCGCGGACCCGGATCATCGCGGTCTTTTCGATCCCGAGCTTCGCGGCGATCAGATCGGCGGTGCGAAAGCCGATGCCCCGGATGTCGCGCGCCAGCCGGTACGGGTTTTCGCTCATGACCTGGACCGCGTCCGTCCCATAGGTCTTGAAAATGCGCACCGCCCGCGCGGTGCCTACGCCGTGCTCATGGAGAAACAGCATGATTTCGCGGATGACTTTCTGATCCGCCCATCCGGACGTGATCCGCGCCGCACGCGTCGGACCGATGCCCTCGACCTCCCGAAGTCTCTCGGGGCTGGCCTCGATGATGTCGAAAACGCCCCTACCGAATTTCCGAACGAGGCGCGTGGCGTAGACTGGACCGATGCCCCGGATCATGCCGGAGCCAAGATATTTCTCGATGCCCTCCACCGAGGAGGGAGCGGAGGTCTTCAGGAAGCGCGCCCGAAATTGCTGGCCATGTGTTCGGTCGTTGGTCCATTCGCCCGAGGCTGTTATCCATTCGCCGGCGGAGATCATCGCCGCGTGGGCCACGGTTGTGACCAGATCGCGATGGCCGCGCGCCTTGATGCGCAGAACACAAAAGCCATTGTCAGGGTTGTGGAAGGTGACCCTCTCGACAAGGCCCGAGAGAACCTCGGTCTTGGCATCCGCGGTTTCACCCATGCAATACCCGCCCAATGATCTTTGTGTATTTGGCCGTTGGGAGGCCACCTTGAGGGCACGGCGCGCACAAGCCGATGGCCTGCCCGGGGCCATGGCTCGGATGACGATGGCGCGGAAAGCTGCCCGCTGCAAGGTCTCCGCAGATTCCGTCTTCCCGCCCGCCCCCGCGGGGGAGGAGGTCGCCAGCGACATGGCCGAGCGTAGGCATGCAGGTCGCGGTTGAGCGAGTGACCCTTGGCGCGCCGGCGGGTGCGTTGAGGGATGTGGTGAGCACGTTATCCACAAAAACTGTGGATAATCGAGTGCATATGTGTCGGTAAACCTCTTGGTCGTGGGCCGCCGGAGATCTTCTAGACACATAAGGTGTTCATTCCGTCTCCTCCGGCATCGGTCCCCATATGTCCCGGCGGAGTTCCAGACATGCGCCTTCGGGCCTTTTGGGCCAGCCCGGCACCCGGATCGGTTGCGACGGGCCCGCGGCGTGGCTCAGACTGGCTGAGCGAGAATGTTTTCGAGATCGTCATATTCGTCGCCATCGATGCTGGATGAAAGCGACTCCCAGGTCGCCGCCGCCGCGAGCTGATAGAGTTCAGCCTGGTCATAGTCCCGGGCCGCGCTGAGTACTGCGTTGATCGCGATCTCGTCATCATCATCGGTGAAGCCGGAGAGGCAGGCGTTGATCACCTGCGATTTCACCGCCGTGGGGATGCGCGACAGCCAGTTCTGCGCCTGGGCATTGCTGACCATGATACGGGCATTGTCATCCGCGTCCGAACCGGTCAGGCTCGGCAGCGTCAGGCTCGTGCTGATCGTATCGGGCAGGTCGAGGATCGCGGTCTTCAGATCCGCGAGGGTCGCGGCCGCCGAACCGATCGCCCCGGCGATCGCGGTCAGGATCGTGGCGGGCGGCACCGCCGGGGCAAAGGTATCGAGCGCGGCCTTGCGCGCCAGCATGAAACGCCCGATGGTCGCCTTTGCTTCGCCCGAGCCCGCGTATTGCACGGCGCCCTCGGCGGCGGCGAATTCCAGATGCAGCCCGTCTACCCGGTCGCGGCAGGCGAGGCGCTGGCGCGCATCGGTGATCGCGGGATCGGCCATGTCGAGCAGCACATTGTAGAGATCGTCATAGCGCATCATTTCGAGCGAGGCGCAGATCCGCGTGGTGTAATTCACCTCATGCATCAGCCGTACCAGCTCGTCCTCGCGGTGCGGGGCCAGCGCGTCATAGATCCCGATGATACCGGGCAGGATCCGCGCGGCGCGCACCATGCTGTCGCGCCGGCGCAGGGTGGCGCTGGCCACGGTGCGCAGAAGGTCGGACTTCCGGCCGAGGATCAGGTCGAATTCGGCGGGCTGGAATTCGACGGGCCATTGGAGGACCCGCAGGAAGACATCGCCCAGCACCGGACCGGTGTCGTAATCGAGGATGAAGAGGGCGCGCCGGATCATCTGCCAGGGCACATAATCGCGCTGGTCGAGCACCTGGGCGAGGCGGGCGGCGACCGGATCGAGCTGGGCCTCCTCCAGCTCATCATCCATCCCGGCCCAGCCGCCCATGGCATAGACCATGCGGATCAGTTCATAGCTGTTTTCCGACCCCTTCATCGCATCGCGGATCGCCAGCTCGTCGTCGTCGTCGGTGGCGCCGGAGGCCAGCGAATAGACATACTGGCATTTCGCCTTGCGGATATTCTGGCGCAGGCTCGGGCTCGGCGGATCGTAATCGACATTGTCCGAGCCGAAAAACCCGCGGAGCGTAGTATTGCCGCTGTCCGCCACATGATGTCGCACGAATTCCATCACCCGCCCCCTCACTGGAGGGCGATCAGGATCGGCACGAGGCCGATGCCCTGGTCGAGCGGCGCCATCGCCTTGCCGATGACGGCGCCGAAGGCGCGGGCGGGGTCGGCGGCCTTCATCGCATACCCCGGTCGCGGTGAGCTGGTGAGCGGATCGCCCAGGGCGATGGACCCGAAATCCGCGTCCACCCAGGCGCAGGTCCGCCCCATGAGGGCTATGGCGCGCGACGGCTGGCCGGGATGCTGGCCCTTGCCCATGACGATCCCAGGTCGGAAGGCGCCCGCGCCCGCGACGACGCCGACCACCTTGCGGTCATAGGCCTCGGCGCAGGGGATGAGCATGCCGTCCGGCCCGATCGACATCAAGATGCCCGGGGCTGGGTCCGCGTCCGCGTCGATGACGAATTCCTCGGCGCAATCCATTCCGGGGAAGGAGACATCGCCGGTGACGATGACATCGCCTTTGAAAAAGCCCGCCGTCTTGTCGCCGACATGTTCGGCATAAAGCGCCGCGCCCGTGCCGTTGGGATTGTTGAGCCGGGCAAAGACGCCATTGCCGGTGCCGCGGGCTTCGGCATAGAGGCCGGACCCGGCGGCGGCGGAATTCACCTGCACCCCGACCAGCGCCGCGCCGCCGCCGCGGGTCTCGCCATAGACCGCCGCGCCCTGGCTGGCGGGATCGGTGTCGGTCTGGAACGCGGCCACCGCCGCCACATCGCGGGAGCTGGTTTCCGCATGCAATCCCTCACCGGCCGAGGTGGCGAGGATGGCTGCGTCCTTGGGATCGGGATTCGAGCTTGAGAAAGCGGGCATCGGACTATCCTTGTACGGGAGGGTCTTGTCGTGGGAGGGGGGGTCAGCCGCGACCGAGCCGCGGGTGGTCCTGGGGCGGCGGCGGCACCGGATTGTCGCAGGCTGCCACACCGTCGAAGGCGATCCGCGCCCAGACCGCGTTCAAGCCCTCCGGCGCCCAGGCCCCTTTGACGCAGATCCAGACGCTCGCCAGACCGTCGGTGGATTTGTCAAACTCGTCCTCGGCCAGAGGAGTCAGAATGACGATGTCGCCGACCCTGCCATCACAGGGCAACCTGTCCTGTTTGAAGTTGGGGCGGATATTCAGACGGGAGTAAGGATCCAAGGCTCTTCTCCATTTCCACAAGAAGAAAGAAGACATGTCGCGTAGCTGTCAGGGTCGCGGGAAATTTCATATGCCGCCGGAAGCTGTTTGAAACAGCTCCGAGGAAAAACAGATATTTATCATTTTCTCATGACCTCCGCCTGCCTGTCAACGATCCCGCGCGCAAAGCGGGGCAGGGGACCCCGCCACCCCCTGGCCTTGCGGCATCGCGCCGGTGGCCTAGAATGAATGGGCGCGCCGCGTCTTCGTCACGTCTTCCCGGGGGGACCCATGCCGACTGGAACCATCGCCGAGCTGATCGTCGAAATCCTGGAGACCGCCGGTGTTGGGCGCATTTATGGCCTGGTGGGCGACAGTCTGAACGGGCTGACCGAGGCCCTGCGCCGCCGCGGCACAATCGAATGGGTTCATGTCCGGCATGAGGAGGTCGCAGCCTTCGCCGCCGCCGGTGAGTCGCAGATCAGCGGCAAGCTCGCCGTCTGCGCCGGATCCTGTGGCCCGGGCAATCTGCATCTGATCAACGGGCTTTATGATGCGCAGCGGACCCGGACCCCGGTGCTGGCCATCGCCGCCCAGATCCCCTCCGCCGAGATCGGGAGCGGCTATTTCCAGGAGACCGATCCCCGGAGCCTGTTCCGCGAGTGCAGCGTTTATTGCGAGCTGGTCACCACTCCAAAACAGATGCCCTATGTGCTGGAAAATGCCATCCGCGCGGCAGTCGGGGAACGCGGCGTCGCCGTTCTCGTCATCCCCGGCGATGTGGCTTTGCTGCTCCGGCCAGAGCGGGTTGCCACCCCGTCATCGGGGCTGCTCCCCCCCGCGCCGGTCGTCCGCCCCGATGACGCGTCGCTCGATGCGCTGGCCGATCTGCTGAACGGATCGGATCGCGTCACGCTCTTCTGCGGGCGGGGCTGCGCGGGGGCTCATGCGCCGCTGATGGCGCTGGCCGAGGTGCTCAAAAGCCCGATTGTGCATGCGCTTGGTGGC
The DNA here is from genome assembly GCA_048594665.1 of Amaricoccus sp. GTDB lineage: Bacteria > Pseudomonadota > Alphaproteobacteria > Rhodobacterales > Rhodobacteraceae > Amaricoccus. The sequence goes on from JBMDWT010000062.1 coordinate 13,775, forward strand.
AAGGAGCATGTGGAATACGACAATCCCTATGATGTCGGCATGACCGGGCTGATCGGCTTTGCCTCCGGCTATCAGGCAATACAGAGCTGCGACATGCTGCTGATGCTGGGGACCGATTTTCCCTACAAGCAATTCTATCCGACCGAGGCAAAGATCGCGCAGGTCGATCTGCGGCCCGCCAATCTCGGCCGCCGCTGCAAGCTTGATCTCGGGTTGGTTGGCGATATCGGGGCGACCATCGAAGCGCTTCTGCCCCGGCTCTCGGTCAAATCGGACCGCGCGCATCTCGACGCGAGCCTCAAACGCTATGCCGCCTCACGCGAGGGGCTGGACCAGCTGGCTCAGGGCACGCCGGGGCGCAAGCCGATCCATCCGCAATATCTGGCTCGTCTGGTCAGCGAAGCGGCGGCCGAGGACGCGGTCTTTACCTTCGATGTCGGCACGCCGACGATCTGGGCCGCGCGGTATCTCCGAATGAACGGACGGCGTCGGATGGTTGGCTCGCTGGTGCATGGGTCGATGGCCAATGCCCTGCCACAGGCCATCGGGATTCAGGCGGCGGACCGGGGGCGACAGGTGATCTCGCTCTCCGGGGATGGCGGCTTTACCATGCTGATGGGCGATCTCATTACCCTGACCCAGGCGAAGCTACCGGTGAAGATCGTGATCTTCAACAACGGCGTGCTCGGCTTCGTGGCGCTGGAGATGAAGGCGGCGGGCTTTGTCGAATATGGCGCCGATCTGAAAAATCCCGATTTCGCCGCCATGGCCCGGGCCATGGGCATCCATGCCCTGCGGGTCGAGGATCCGGGAGACTTGCCGGGAGCGATTGCCAAGGCCTTCGCCCATGACGGCCCGGCGCTTCTCGATGTGCTGACCGCGCCACAGGAATTGTCGATGCCCCCGACCATCGGCCTCGACCAGGTCAAGGGCTTCGGCCTCTGGGCCATACGCGCGGTGATGAGCGGCCGCGGCGACGAGGTGATCGACCTCGCCACCCAGAACCTGCTGCCCCGCTGATCGGGCGGGGTGGCGTCTCGGCCTGCTTCGCATCTGAACCGCGGCCCTCCAAGGCCGGCTGGTCGGGGAGCGGCGCCTTCGCGGGCATATCCGACATCGCCGCGGGCAATGCGTTCCTGCCCGGCTTCATGGAGCGCTTCAACAGGCAGTTTGCCTGGTCTTTGGCGCGGCCGGACAACTTGCACCGGTCCTTGAACGTCGAGCGGGACCGGCGCAGCGAAACATAAACCAGGAGCGCGGCGCCCTCACTTAACCTTTGGCGGGGCGTATGGAACCTCGACCAAGCTTACCAGAAAGCGCGTCCCCCGGGAGGACAGGACTCCCGTCGGCCAGACCTTCAAAGTCGCCGGTCGGCGGCTCGGCTCATCCGGGTAATGATCCCTCGCGCGAACACGCGTCTTTCGCACTGAAAAACCTGATCCCGGCAACGCATTGACCGATGGATCATGCGGAGATCGCCGGGTCGGCGATCGAGGGGACAAGGGACGGGACGGGGCTCGACGGACCTTCGGCCCGCTCGCTCCCGCCCCGACGACCAATCCATCTTTTGTCCGCCCAGCATCCGGGGAGCCGCGCGTCAACCGGCGAGCGCCAGCCTTCGGCTGTCGGCTCCGGTGCCCCCGTGTCCTCGCTTCGCTGTGGGCCGCGCCAGGGCGCCTGCGCCCGGTTGACCCCCGGCCCCCCGGACGCGGGTCGGGCTGCGCCCACCCCGCTCTGCCTTCGTTGGA